>NZ_JBVKAK010000020.1:0-49413 GCF_055639435.1 Streptomyces sp. NPDC039430
ATATCTGGCGTTGACTTTTGGCACGCTGTTGAGTTCTCAAGGAACGGACGCTTCCTTTGGTCCCGTTTCCGGTCCCTCCGGGCTTTTCCCTTCGGTCTTGCGTTTCCGACTCTATCAGATTCATTCGGCGTGTTCCGCCTTCAGAATTCCGATGGCCTTTGGATTGGCCTTTTGCCTTTCGGCTGTTCACTACTTTAACCGAATCCCCGCCCGGCTCATAATCGAGCCATTGAGCCCAGATTTCGGCATGCCGAAATCCCTACCCGTCAGGGTGTGGTCGAAAGTAGTGGGTGGCCACCTCGGGGACTGCTGAGCAGCAGCACCCGTTGAAAGCGGCTCGGGCTACGTTAGGCGGATGAACGGAACGAGTCAAGTTCGACGTTTACGCGGCGCGTGGGCGCGATAGGGGCTCACCGAAGGGTCGTCGCCGATCCAGAAGCGCCAGGGGTGAACCGCGCCGTCGCCGCCCACTCCGGTGCGTGGACCGCTGCGGACCTGGTCAGGGGGGACCGGGGTACCGGCGAGTATCGACAGTGGCGCGTCGGGGCCGGCGCAGACGTCCGTTCCGTTCAGGGCGCGGTCGACGTCGAGGGCGGTGGCCAGGCGGGCCGGGCCTTTGGCCAGTTCTCTGTCATGACGGGCCGAGAGTCGACGTTTGCGGGCCAGTTCGACGCCCACACCGATCTCGCCTGCCCGCAGCAGGACCCCGCTCGCCATGCCCTCCGGGCCGCACACCAGGTTGAGGCAGTGCCACATCCCGTAGGTGAAGTAGACATACGCGTGACCGGGCGGGCCGAACATCACCGCGTTGCGGGCCGTGCGGCCGCGGAAGGCGTGTGAGCCCGGGTCGATCGCGCCCGCGTACGCCTCGACTTCTGTCAGCCGGAGTTCGATGGGACCGTCATCCGTGTCCCGTATCAGCGTCCGGCCCAGGAGGTCGGGCGCGACCTCAAGGACCGGCCGGTCGAAGAAGTCGCGGGGCAGCGGCCTGCGGTCGGGGCTCTCGGTCATGGCGTATCAGCGTACCGGGGAACCGATTACGGTCGAGGCGCGTATGTAGAGGTCAGGATCTAGAAGGAGTGAACATGGGCTTCAAGAAGCTGCTCGCGAGCATGGGCGCCGGTGGCGCGTCGGTCGAGACGGAGCTGACCGAGCTGAACGTCGTCCCCGGCGGGGTCGTCCAGGGCGAGGTGCGGCTCCAGGGCGGGTCCGTGAACCAGCGGATCGAGGGGCTCAACGTCGGGCTCCAGGCGCGTGTCGAGGTCGAGGGCGGCGACCAGGAGACCAAGCAGGACATCGAGTTCACCAAGCAGAACATCGGCGGCGCCTTCGAGGTGCAGGCCGGGGCCGTCCATGTGGTGCCGTTCGGTCTGGAGATCCCCTGGGAGACCCCGATCACGACGATCGACGGTCAGTCGCTGCGCGGCATGAACATCGGTGTGACCACGGAGCTGGAGATCGCGCGGGCCCTGGACTCCGGCGATCTGGACCCGATCAACGTCCACCCGCTGCCGGCACAGCAGGCGATCCTGGACGCCTTCATCCGGCTGGGCTTCCGTTTCAAGGCCGCGGACATGGAGCGCGGCCACATCCGCGGGACGCGCCAGCGGCTGCCGTTCTACCAGGAGATCGAGTTCTTCGCGCCGGAGCAGTACCGCGGGCTGAACCAGGTCGAGCTGTCCTTCGTCGCGGACGACCGCGAGATGGACGTCATCCTGGAGATGGACAAGAAGCCGGGGCTGTTCACCGAGGGCAGCGACTCGTTCCGGGCCTTCCAGGTGGGGCTCGACGGCTTCCAGGGCACCGACTGGTCCGCCTATCTCAACCAGTGGCTCTCCGAGGTCGGTGGCCGTCGCAACTGGTTCTGAGCGCAGGCCCTAGGCTCGGACCCGCAGGGCGGCCGAGCTGCCGAGCAGTCAGGCGGCCGAGTCGCTGAGCAGCCAGGCAGGACAGCGAATTCGGAGGTTCAGACGTGACCGAGGGCAAGAGGGCTCCGCTCCCTCATGACTTCCATCCGCGGGTGCCGTCGTTCACCGTGGTGAGCGATGACATCGCGCCCGGGGCGACACTCAAGGACGCTCAGGTCCATGCCGCCGGGAACACCTCGCCGCAGCTGCGGTGGGAGGGCTTCCCGGCGGAGACCCGGAGCTTCGCCGTGACGTGCTTCGATCCGGACGCGCCGACGGGCAGCGGGTTCTGGCACTGGGTGGTCTTCGACATCCCCGCGTCGGTCACGGAGCTTCCCGTGGGTGCGGGCACCGGGGCGTTCGAGGGGCTTCCCCAGGGCGCGGTGCAGGCGCGCAACGACTACGGGTCGCGGGACTTCGGCGGCGCGGCGCCGCCGCCCGGGGATCCGGCGCACCGCTACGTGTTCACGGTGTACGCGGTGGACAGTGAGCGGCTGGGGCCCGACGCCGACGCGTCGCCCGCGGTCGTCGGCTTCAATTTGCGGTTCCATACGCTGGCTCGTGCGCAGCTCATCGGCGAATACGCCGCTCCTGCCGCCCTTTGACCGTTTTCCTTTTGTTTACCCTGCCCTGGTCTTGGAGAGATCAGGGCAGGGCATTTTTTATTGTGTTGTCCCTCTCGGCGTGCCCGGCCAGAGTTGATCCAGGCCCGACGCCTCCCGATGGGGCTCGGGTCGGCACACGGGAGGTGGGCGGGATGCGGGACACGCTGGTACTGAATGCGAGCTTCGAGCCGCTGTCGACGGTGACGCTCAACCGTGCGGTGGTGCTGGTGCTGCAGGACAAGGCCGTTGTCGAACACGCTCATCCCGATCTCCGTGTGCGTGCCGCCGCCGTGGAGCTGCCGGTCCCCCGGGTGATCAGGCTCTGCCGGTACGTACGGGTGCCGTTCCGAAGACAGGCTCCGTGGTCGAGGCGGGGGGTGCTGGTCCGGGACCAGCATCGTTGCGCGTACTGCGGCAGGCGCGCGACGACGGTGGACCATGTGGTGCCGCGGTCCCGGGGTGGTTCGGACAGCTGGCTGAATACGGTCGCTTCCTGCGCCGAGGACAACCACCGCAAGGCCGACCGTACGCCGGAGCAGGCGGGGATGCCGTTGCTGTACCAGCCGTTCGTCCCGTCGCCGGCGGACGCGATGCTGCTGTCCCTGCGGGCCGGAGAGCGCTCGGAGCTGCCGCACTGGCTGGCCGCGGTCCAGTCCGCCGCGTGAACGCGTGACGCGTGACGCGTCGGACGTCGTACGAGTGCACGTACAGGTACCCATGCAGGACGAAGCCCGTTCCCCTTCCGGGGGCGGGCTTCCGGCTTTCCGTGGCGGCCGTCACCCGTACCGGCGGACCAGCAGCTGGACGATGGCGACCACCCCGACCGCGACGACCAGCCCGCGCAGCGCCGCCGGGGGCAGTCTGCGGCCGACCTTGGCGCCGAGCTGGCCGCCGATGGCCGAGCCGACGGCGATGAGGACGACCGCTGTCCAGTCGAACTCGGCGACGAAGAGGAAGAAGAGCGCGGCGACGGTGTTGACGACGGCGGCGAGGATGTTCTTCGCCGCGTTCAGCCGCTGCATGGTGTCGTCGAGCAGCATGCCCATCAGGGAGAGATAGATGATGCCCTGGGCCGCTGTGAAGTAGCCGCCGTAGACGCTGGCGAGCAGTATTCCTGCGTACAGGAGCGGGCCGCCGTCGGGGCTCGCGCTGGTGCCCTTCCTGGCACGGCGGGCCTGGACGGACCGGGCCAGCCGGGGCTGGAGGATGATCAGGACGAGCGCGAGGGTGACCAGGACGGGCACGATCGTCTCGAAGGCCGTCGAGGGCAGCGCCAGCAGCAGTGTGGCCCCTGCCAGCCCGCCGACGAGTGCCGCGGCGCTCAGGCGCAGTATGCGGCGCCGCTGGCCGGTGAGTTCGGCGCGGTAGCCGATGGCTCCGCTGATGCAGCCGGGTATCAGGCCGAGGGCGTTGGAGACGGTGGCGGTGACCGGTGGGAGGCCCGTCGCGAGCAGGACGGGGAAGGTGATCAGTGTGCCGGAACCGACAATGGTGTTGATGGTTCCGGCGCTGACGCCCGCGACGAATACGGCGAGCATCTCCCAGGTGGTCATGGCGCGCTGCCCTCCGGCGATCGGTGCTGGATGCACCGATCATGCACGAAGGGGTCGGGCGGTCAGTCCAGCGGGGGGTCCTGCCTGCGCTCCTTGCCGGTGTCGAAGCCCGGCATGCCCCCGCCCAGGTTGCCGAAGGCGCCGCTGAGTCCCTTGAGGGCGTCGCCGATCTCGCTGGGCACGATCCAGAGCTTGTTGGCGTCGCCCTCGGCGATCTTGGGGAGCATCTGGAGGTACTGGTACGAGAGCAGCTTCTGGTCGGGGTCGCCCGCGTGGATCGACTCGAAGACCGTACGGATCGCCTGGGCCTCGCCCTCGGCGCGCAGGGCGGCGGCCTTGGCCTCACCTTCGGCGCGCAGGATCGCGGACTGCTTCTCGCCCTCGGCGGTGAGGATCTGCGACTGGCGGATGCCCTCGGCGGTGAGGATCGCGGCGCGCTTGTCACGGTCGGCGCGCATCTGCTTCTCCATCGAGTCCTGGATGGAGGTGGGCGGTTCGATCGCCTTCAGCTCGACGCGGTTGACGCGGATGCCCCACTTGCCGGTGGCCTCGTCGAGGACGCCGCGCAGCGCCGCGTTGATCTCTTCGCGGGAGGTGAGGGTCCGCTCCAGGTCCATGCCACCGATGATGTTGCGCAGGGTGGTGACGGTGAGCTGCTCGATCGCCTGGATGTAGCTGGCGACTTCGTACGTCGCGGCGCGGGCGTCGGTCACCTGGTAGTAGATGACGGTGTCGATATTGACGACCAGGTTGTCCTGGGTGATCACCGGTTGGGGCGGGAAGGGGACGACCTGTTCACGGAGGTCGATCCGGTTACGGATCGAGTCGATGAACGGGACGACGATGTTCAGGCCCGCGTTGAGAGTTCGGGTGTAGCGGCCGAACCGCTCCACGATGGCGGCGCTTGCCTGCGGGATGACCTGGATCGTCTTGATCAGGGCGATGAATACAAGCACCACCAGGATGACCAGGACGATGATGATTGATGGCATCGCGTTCCTCGGGCCCTTCGCTGCCGGATGTTCTGATGATCGAGTTTCTCAGACCGCGGGCGTACTTGCTTACCGTTCGGCCGGGTTGGCTCACATCACCACGGCTGTGGCTCCGTCGATCTCGACCACATCGACCTGTTGACCGGGTTCGAACGCGGCTCGCTCGTCGTAGGCGCGCGCCGACCAGACCTCACCGGCCAGCTTGATCCGGCCACCTCTGCCGTCGACCCGTTCCAGTACTTCGGCCTGACGGCCTCTCAGCGCGTCGATGCCGGTGGCCGAGCCGGGGCTCGCGCCACGCTGCCGGGCCGCGTAGGGCCGTACGACGGCGACGAGCGCGACGGACACCACGACGAATACGAGGACTTGGGCCACGATTCCGCCGCCGAGCGCCGCCGTGACGGCTCCGGCGACCGCTCCGGCCGCGAACATGCCGAATTCGGGCATCGCCGTTATGACGAGCGGAATGCCCAGTCCGACGGCACCGATCAGCCACCACACCCACGCGTCGATTTCCACATGGTCATGGTAGGGGCGGGGGTCCCTGTCCCGACAGGGGTGATATCCGGTCAGCTGAGAGCAGTTGACCGGCCGGGCGTCAGCCGAGGGGGAGGCCCTGGGCGGTCCAGCGGTCGCCGTTGCGCTCGACGACGAGCGGGAGGCCGAAGCAGAGCGAGAGGTTGCGCGAGGTGAGTTCGGTCTCCACGGGGCCGGCGGCGAGCACCTTGCCCTGACGGATCATGAGGACATGGGTGAAGCCCGGCGCGATCTCCTCGACATGGTGGGTGACCATGATCATGGAGGGGGCGTACGGATCGCGCGCGAGGCGGCCGAGTCTGCGCACCAGGTCCTCGCGGCCGCCGAGGTCCAGTCCGGCCGCGGGCTCGTCCAGGAGCAGCAGTTCGGGGTCGGTCATCATCGCGCGGGCGATCAGGGTGCGCTTACGCTCGCCCTCGGAGAGCGTGCCGAACTTGCGGTCCAGGTACTCGGTCATGCCGAGGCGGTCGAGGAAGGCGCGGGCGCGCTGCTCGTCGACCTCGTCGTAGTCCTCGTGCCAGGTCGCGGTCATGCCGTACGCGGCGGTGAGGACGGTCTCCAGGACCGTCTGGCGCTTGGGCAGCTTCTCGGCCATGGCGATGCCGGCCATGCCGATACGGGGGCGGAGGTCGAAGACGTCGACCTTGCCGAGCCGCTCGCCGAGGATCCGTACCTTGCCCGAGGTCGGGAAGAGATAGCTGGAGGCGAGATTGAGCAGGGTGGTCTTGCCGGCGCCGTTGGGGCCGAGGATCACCCAGCGCTCCCCCTCCTTGACCGACCAGGAGACATCGTCCACCAGAGCGCGTCCGTCGCGGACCACGGATACGTCCACCAGCTCCAGTACATCGCTCATGAGCGCGTTGTCTCCCCATGCAATCGTCTTGAGGTTTCGGTTGCGCCTGTAGGCGCGGCCCCCAAGGAAAACCTACGCCACCCGTCGGGGGGTCCGGCCGTGAGGTCCGTTCCCTACGCTGGTGCCATGCTTTCGCAACCACGCTCAGGACTGCTGGCCGCTTGGGGAAATGCCCTTCTGGCCGGGTTTGTATCGCCGGACGACGCTGTGCTCGCCGTGGTCGGCGACGACGCCGTACACCGGGTGGAAGGGCTGCCCGGTGAGGCCGGTCCTGTCGGGCTCACGCTGGCGCTGGGCCGGCTGCGGGCGCTCGGGGTGACGGGGTTCCGGATCGCGCTTCCGGCGCCCGGCCATCCGCTGGGGCTCAGCGGCCCGCCGGAGTTCAACGCCCGCGCGCTGGAGGCCGAGGAGGCGGTGATCGCGGCCGGGGCGCCGTACGGACTGATTCCCGAGGTCTCCGCGGCGGGCCCGGACGGGGACCAGCATGTCGAGGTCCTCTGGCACTGTCTGCCGGTACGGGAGGCGCCGCCGGCGGACGTGCCGTCGCTGGGCGAGGCGGAACGGGAGCTGGCGGAGGCGCTGCGGGAGGCGACCGAGGTGCTCTCGCGGCTGGATGTGGCGGCTTCGGGGCCGGTGGCGGAGGCGGCGCTCGACGCGTACCGGGCACGGTCGGAGCGGGGACGCGAGGTGCTGGCTCCCGGCTATCCGCCGCGGGCGGTGCGGGTGCTCGAACTGGCGCAGCGGATCGGGCTGCTGGTCTCGCTGGCGTACGAGCACGGGCACGGCGGCGCGGTGAGCGCGTCGGAGATGGCGGCGCGGGGTGAGGCGCTGCGGCCGGTGGAGCGGTGCGCGCGGCGGGCGCTGGTGGCGTCCTACAACGCGTATGTGGAGGAGCGGGAGCGGGGTATGCCGCCCGTTTCCTGAGTCCCGGGGTCCCGTACGGAAAAGGCCGCCGAGGCCCCGGAACCCACCCGCCAGGGGGTCACCGGGCCTCGGCGGCGCGTGACGCGACGCGTCAGTGGTTGACCGAGGCGTTGCCGAGCGCCGGGTTCAGCAGGCCGATCACGTTCACCGTGTTGCCGGTGAGGTTCACCGGGACGTGCACCGGGACCTGGACCGCGTTGCCGGAGCCGACACCCGGGGAGTGCTGCGCCACGCCGGTGGCGTGGGCGCCGCCCTCGGTGGCGGACGCGGCTCCGGCGGAGGCACCCGCGGCGAGACCGGCGGTGACGATGACCAGGGCGGCCTTCTTGGCAACCTTCATGGGATGTTCCTTAATCGTGTGATCAACAACAGCGGCGGTAGCCGCCGCACGCCATGAAGAACGCGCGAAAGACGATCAGGATGCGCCGTGTGGGTGACATACACCCGACGGTATGAATACTCAGACCGGAGTACGATCGTCCGATTCATCGGGCCGCGTGTGTGCTCAGCCCGTGACCCCGTGTCGTACGGCCCAGAGGGCCGCCTGCGTACGGTCCGAGAGGTCCAGCTTCATCAGGATGTTCGAGACATGTGTCTTGACAGTCTTCTCGGAGAGCACCAGCGCACGGGCGATCTCGCGGTTGGAGCGCCCGTCGGCGATCAGCCCGAGCACCTCGCGTTCGCGCTCGGTGAGAGACGTCCCCCTGCCCTGGCCGCTGCCCGGCTCGTCCTGGGCCAGCAGCGCGCCGGCGACCTCCGGCTGGAGCAGCACGTGCCCGGCGTGTACGGAACGGATCGCGCCGGCCAGCGCCTCGGGATCGACGTCCTTGTATACGTAACCGGAGGCACCGGCGCGCAGCGCGGGGACCACCGTGCGCTGTTCGGTGAAGCTGGTGACGATCAGGACCCTGGCCGGATTGTCGAGATCACGGAGCTTGCGCAGCGCCTCGATGCCGTCGGTGCCCGGCATCTTGATGTCCATCAGCACGACATCGGGGCGGAGTTCCTCGGCGCGGGCGATCCCTTCGGCGCCGTCGGACGCCTCGCCCACGACCTCGATGTCGTCCTGGATCTCCAGGAACGTCCGCAGTCCGCGCCTGACCACCTGGTGATCGTCCACGAGCAGCACGCGGATGGCCCGCCCGTCACCCGCCGCCGCCCTGCCCGCGAAGCGCTCCGCGCCGCCCTTTTCCGTTTCAGCCACCGGGCACCTCCATCTCGATCGTGGTGCCCTGGCCGGGCGCCGATATCACTCTGAGTCTGCCGCCGACACCGCTCGCCCGGTCGCGCATCGAGACCAGCCCCAGATGGCGGCCGGCCCGGCGCACCGCGCGGGGTTCGAAGCCCGTGCCGTTGTCGGTGATGCCGAGGACCGCGCCCTGTCCGCGGCGGGCGAGGGTGACCTCGACGCGGTCGCCGCCGGAGTGGCGCAGCGCGTTGTGCAGCGCCTCCTGGGCCACCCGCAGCAGCGCCTCCTCCTGGGCGGCGGGCAGCGCCCGTATCCCGCGGGTGTCGAAGCTGACCCGCGCGGAGTGGGCCCGGTCGAGGACCTGGATCTGGGTACGGAGCGTATGGACCAGGCCGTCCTCGTCGAGGGCGGCGGGGCGCAGTTCGACGACCGCGGCGCGCAGTTCGTCCGCGGCCTCGGCGGCGAGCGCGGCGACCTGCTGGAGCTCGCCCTTGGCCCGGTCCGGATCGCGGTCCACCAGGGCCGTCGCCGCCTGGGCCGTCAGCCGCAGCGAGAAGAGTTTCTGGCTGACGGCGTCGTGAAGCTCGTGCGCGAGGCGCGAGCGCTCCTCGGCGATGGTGAGTTCACGGCTGCGCTCGTACAGCCGGGCGTTGGTGAGGGCGATCGCGGCGTGCTGGGCGAGGATCGAGAGGAGTTCCTCGTCCTCCTCGGTGAATCCGCAGCCGCCGCCCTGTCTGGGGCAGCGCTTGTTGGCGAGGAAGAGCGCGGCGATGGTCTCGTCGCCGTCCTTGACCGGCAGCCCCAGGAAGTCCGACAGGCCGGGGTGGGCGGAGGGCCAGCCCTCGAAGCGCGGATCCTCGCGTACGTCGGCGAGCCGCTCGGTCTTCTCCTCGTGGAGCATCGCGGCGAGGATCCCGTGCTGGCGCGGCAGCGGGCCGATCGCCTTCCACTGCTCGTCGCTGACGCCGTCCACGACGAACTGGGCGAAGCCGCCGTGATCGTCCGGCACGCCGAGCGCCGCGTACTCGGCGTCGAGCAGTTCGCGTGCCGAGGCGACGATCGTCTTCAGGACGTCGCGGACCTCCAGATGCCTGCTCATCGCGAGGAGCGCGGTGCTCACGGCGGCGAGGCCGGAGCGGGGTCGGTGGCTCATGGCTTCACCGTACCGGCGGGCGGGGCGGACCGTATCGGCCTCGGGATCTGCCCCGACCAGGGCTGATGGCCTAGGTCTCGCGGCGCCGGGAGTAGGACGAAGTGCCCTGGCGGGACGGTTCCGGCGCACGAGGCGTCGGGGGCCGTCCCCTTCCTACGGTGGGCGCGTCAGGCGGGAGCGGGCGTGTGAGGGAGAAGGAGCGGACATCATGCCGGTAGCGATCATCACAGGGGCTTCCAAGGGGCTGGGGCGCGCGCTGGCCGACGCGCTGGCCCGGCGCGGCTGGGATCTGGTGCTGGACGCCAGGACCGCGGGGGTACTGGACGAGACGGCCACCGAGGTCAGGGCGCACGGGACGCGGGTGGCGGCGTTCGCCGGGGATGTCACGGACGCCGGGCACCGCGAGGATCTGGTGGCCGCGGCGGCGGAGCTGGGGGCGCTCGATCTGGTGGTGAGCAACGCCAGCGCGCTGGGTGCCGAGCCGCTGGTACGGCTGGACGCCCTGCCGCTCGACGGGCTGCGGAGGGCGCTGGAGACCAATGTGGTGGCGGCGCTGGGGCTCGTCCAGGAGGCGCTGCCGCTGCTGCGGGCGAGTGCGGCGGGCGCGGTGATCACGGTGAGTTCCGACGCGGCGGCCGAGGCGTACGAGACCTGGGGCGGCTACGGCGCGTCCAAGGCGGCGCTGGACCAGCTCGCCGCCGTGCTCGCGGCCGAGGAACCGGAGCTGCGGGTGTGGACGGTGGACCCGGGCGACATGGGGACGGATCTGTACACGGCGGCCGTGCCGGACGACCGGGACCCGCGCCCCGAGCCGGCCTCTGTGGTGCCCGGCTTCCTGCGGCTGCTGGAGCGGCGCCCGGTCAGCGGCCGGTACGCGGCCCCCGCGCTGCTGGAGTCGAAGTGAGCGTCCTGCCGGCGCTGCGGGTGCCCGAGGAGCTGTCGGCGCGGGTCCCGGCGGAGCAGCGCGGGTCGGGCAGGGACGACGTACGGCTGCTGGTCTCCCGGGGGACGAGCGTCACGCACCACGCCTTCCGGGAGCTGCCGGGGCAGCTGCGGGCCGGGGACGTGCTCGTGGTCAATACGTCGGCGACGCTGCCGGCGGCCGTCAGCGGGCGGCTGGGACCCGATCCGGGGGGCGAACGGGTCGTCGCGCACTTCTCGACGCGGGGTGACGACGGCAGGTGGGCGGTCGAGCTGCGCACGCCACGGCGGGACGACGGCGCGGGGACCACGCTGCCGCGCGGCGGGGGCCCGGCGGGGGCGGTGGTCCGGCTGCCGGGCGGGGTCCATCTCGTCCTGGACGAACCGCTGGCCCCCGGCGGGTCCCGGCTGTGGTGGGCGCGGGTCTCGCACGCGGACGTGCCGGGGCTGCTGCGGCGCCACGGCCGGCCGATCCGGTACGGGTACACGGAGCGGGACCAGCCGCTCTCCGCGTACCAGACGGTCTTCGCGCGCCCCTCGCCCGACGGCGCCGGCTCCGCGGAGATGCCGAGCGCGGGGCGGCCCTTCACGGCGCGCCTGGTGGCGGAGCTGAGGAGCCGGGGTGTGCGGTTCGCGCCGCTCACGCTGCATACGGGGGTGGCGTCGGCGGAGGCGCACGAGCCGCCGTACCCGGAGCGCTTCGAGGTGCCGCGGAGCACGGCGCTGCTGGTGAACGCGGTGGCGGCGGGAGGGGGCCGGGTCATCGCGGTCGGGACGACGGCCGTGCGGGCCCTGGAGTCCGCGACGGGACCGGACGGGGTGGTGCGGGCGGCTTCCGGCTGGACGGATCTGGTGATCACGCCCCGGCGCGGGGTGCGGGCGGTCGACGGGCTGCTGACCGGGCTGCACGAACCGGAGGCCTCCCATCTGCTGATGCTGGCGGCGATCGCCGGGCGGGCGGCTCTGACCAGGGGATACGAGGAGGCGCTGCGCGGGCTCTACCTCTGGCACGAGTTCGGGGACGTCCATCTCATCCTCCCGGCGGAGACCGTTCACAGTTCGCATTGCTGAAGCAACAATCGGTCACATCGCGGGGTACCCGATGTGAGCCCCGGCATAGGACGCACATCACTTACGAACGTCACTAGTCGACCAAAAAGGGGCGTGTGAGCTTGGCATAAACCGGACGCAGGGCGCCTTTCCGGCGCCCCGCTCCACTATGCGAGGTCGTACGTCACACCTTTGCCAGAGCATTTTGCGGCCGCTAAGAATTGCCGACGTCGCCGCCGAGCAGGCTGGCCATCCGGCCTCCGCGACTTCCGCTACTCGAAGAGGTACGTCTCTATGTTCTCGTCACGCACCCCTGGTCTCAGTCGCCTGAACAAGACCCAGAAGGCTTCCATGGCCGGCGTCGCCGCCGCCGGAGTCGCCGCGGTCACGTTCTCGCTGGTTCCCGGCACGGCTGTCGCCGCCGAGTCCCAGGCTCCTGCCCAGTCCCCCGCCACCTCCGAGGTGACGACGTCGGCGACGGACAGCATCCAGACCTCAGCCGTGAACGCGATCATCGCCAAGCAGTTCAGCAGCCCCGACACCGCGGCCAAGGTCCAGTCCGTGGTCCAGAAGACGGCGTCGGAGAAGACGAAGGCCGAAGAGGCCGCGAAGAAGAAGGCCGCCGCGAAGGCGAAGGCCAAGGCCGACGCGGAAAAGCGCGGCAAGGAAGCCGCCAACCGCTCCACCGTCCGTAAGCCCGTCTACAAGAACAACCTGGACGGCTGGATCAAGGAGTCGCTGGCCATCATGAAGAAGCACAAGATCCCCGGCTCGTACGAGGGTCTGCACCGCAACATCATCCGTGAGTCGAGCGGTAACCCCAAGGCGATCAACCTCTGGGACATCAACGCCCGGAACGGCATCCCGTCGAAGGGCCTGCTCCAGGTCATCCCGCCGACGTTCAAGACGTACCACGTCAAGGGCACCCCGTTCGACATCTACGACCCGGTCGCCAACATCGTGGCCGCGGCCAACTACGCCGCGGACCGGTACGGCTCGATGGACAACGTCAACAGCGCCTACTGAGCCCGTCCGGGCCCGGCGCGCCGAGGCGCACCACCACCGGAGAACGCCGGAGGGCGGCACCCCGCACAGGGGTGCCGCCCTTCGGCGTGCGCGTACCCGGTCCGCTGTGACCGTGCGGCGACTACGGGCGACTACTTGCGCATGACCTCCGGCTCGTGGCGGCGCAGCAGACGCGACACCGCGACACCGCAGACGACGCCGATGAACAGCAGGGCCGAGATGTCGATGGCCCACTGGCTCGCCGCGTGCTCCCACAGCGGGTCCACGTTGGTGGGGTCGTCCGTGTCCCAGGGCGCCATCAGCGTGGAGAGGTCGAGCGTGGTGCCCGCGGCCGCGATGGCCCAGCGCGACGGCATCAGCCAGGCGAACTGCTCCAGGCCCGGTGAGTCGTAGACCTGGAAGAGGATGCCGGTGAAGACGATCTGGACGATCGCGAACATGACCAGCAGCGGCATCGTCTTCTCGGCGGTCTTCACCAGCGAGGAGATGACCAGGCCGAACATCATCGAGGTGATGCCGAGGGCGATCACCACGAGGCACATCTCGACCGCGGGCGGCAGGATCAGGCCCTCGGCGGGCAGCACTCGGGGCGTGAATCCGATACCGCAGATGATCACGCCCTGGACGGCGGTGATCACCCCGAGGGTGATGACCTTGGACATCAGATAGGCGGAGCGGGAGAGGCCGGTGGCCCGTTCCCGTTCGTAGATCACCCGCTCCTTGATCAGCTCACGTACGGAGTTGGCCGCGCCCGAGAAGCACATGCCGACCGTGAGGACCAGCAGGATCGTGCCCGCGGCGCCGTTGAACCGGGCGGGTGCCTCGGGCGGGCCGAGGCCGAACTTCGCCGGGATGACGACGCTGACCACACCGAGCACGGCGGGCAGGACCACCATCAGCCCCATGAAGCCCTTGTCGGACGCGATCACCGAGACATAGCGGCGGATCAGCGTCCACAGCTGCGATCCCCAGCTCTGCGGCTTCGGCGGGCGCATCTGCTGCGCCGTGGGCAGGGCCACGGACTGCGCGGCGACGGCGTCGATGTCGGCGGCGTACATCTGGTAGTGCTGCGAGCCGCGCCAGCGGCCCGCCCAGTCATAGTCGCGGTAGTTCTCGAACGCGGAGAACACATCGGCCCAGGTGCCGTAGCCGAAGAAGTTGAGCGCTTCCTCGGGCGGCCCGAAGTACGCCACCGAGCCGCCCGGCGCCATCACGAGCAGTTTGTCGCAGCTCGCCAGCTCGGCGACGGAGTGGGTGACGACCAGGACCGTACGGCCGTCGTCGGCGAGACCGCGCAGCAGCTGCATGACATCGCGGTCCATGCCCGGGTCGAGGCCGGAGGTCGGCTCGTCCA
This sequence comes from Streptomyces sp. NPDC039430, assembly GCF_055639435.1. Taxonomy (NCBI): domain Bacteria; kingdom Bacillati; phylum Actinomycetota; class Actinomycetes; order Kitasatosporales; family Streptomycetaceae; genus Streptomyces; species Streptomyces sp. NPDC039430. The sequence continues at coordinate 14,065 of NZ_JBVKAK010000020.1, forward strand.
GGAAGATCAGCGACGGCTTGGTGAGCAGCTCCAGGGCGACGGAGACGCGCTTGCGCTGGCCGCCGGAGAGCGAGGTGATCTTCTTGTCCTTGTGGATGTCGAGCTTCAGCTCGCCGAGGACCTCACCGATCCTGGCCTCGCGCTCGGCCTCGGCGGTGTCACCGGGGAAGCGGAGCTTGGCGGCGTACTTGAGCGCCTTCTTCACGGTCAGTTCCTTGTGCAGGATGTCGTCCTGCGGGACCAGACCGATGCGCTGGCGCAGCTCGGCGAACTGCTTGTACAGATTCCGGTTGTCGTAGAGGACTTCGCCCTGGTCGGCGGGGCGGTAGCCGGTGAGCGCCTTGAGCAGGGTGGACTTGCCGGAGCCCGAGGGGCCGATGACCGCGATCAGCGACTTCTCCGGGACGCCGAAGGAGACGTCCTTGAGGATCTGCTTGCCGCCGTCGACCGTCACCGTGAGATGACGGGCGGAGAAGGAGACCTCACCGGTGTCGACGAACTCTTCGAGGCGGTCCCCGACGAGGCGGAAGGTGGAGTGGCCGACACCGACGATGTCGTTCGGGCCGAGCAGTACGGTGCCTGACTTGGCGATCGGCTGGCCGTTGACGTAGGTGCCGTTGTGGGACCCGAGGTCACGGATCTCGAAGCGGCCGTCGGGCGTCGCCGTGAACTCGGCGTGCAGACGCGAGACCTGGAGGTCGGAGACGACCAACTCGTTCTCCAGCGCACGGCCGATGCGCATGACCCGGCCGAGGGAGAACTGGTGGAAGGTGGTCGGGCTGCGGTCGCCGTGCGCCGACGGGGCCCCCGCGCCCCGCTGGTGCGGTACGTGACCGTGCTGCTGGGCAGGTATGTGCTCCTGCCGCGGCGCCTGCGCCTGATGCTGTTGCTGCTGTTGCTGCTGCTGCTGCTGCTGCGCGTTGTGGTGTCCCGGCTGCTGCTCCTGCCGCTGACCCTGGTGGTGTACGTGGGCTTGGTGCTGCTGGGGCTGCTGTCCCTGGTACGGGGCCTGCGGCCAGTCCTGTTGCTGCCACCCCTGCTGCTGCGGCGCCTGCGGCGCCGGGACCTGCTGCTGAGCCGGGACCTGCTGCCGCGCCGCCGCGCCGGTGAGGTTCAGCCGGGGCCCGTCGGTCGCGTTGCCGAGATGGACGGCGGAGCCGGGACCGATCTCGGTCTGCTGGATGCGCTGGCCCTGCACATACGTGCCGTTGGTGCTGCCGTGGTCCTCGATGCCCCAACCGCGGTCCCCCCACCTGATGGTGGCATGCCGCCACGAGACCCTGGCGTCGTCGACCACCAGGTCACCCTGGGGATCACGGCCGAGGGTGTATGTCCTGGACGGGTCGAGCGTCCAGGTCCTTCCGTTCAATTCCAGTACGAGTTCCGGCACTCCATGCCCCACTTGTTGTCCCCCGTTTTCCCCCGTCGCAGGGAGTCTAGGGATGGCGAACATCGGGGGGAACTATTTCAGGCGCGCAGCCAGGTTTGAAAACCGGGCCTTGTCGATACCGGCACAAGCTCGTAACAGCGCGCGAGGGGGTGACATGGCCGCCTTCAGCCCGCGTACGCCCCGTGGCCACCGGCCGTACGCCGACTTCACGCCACCGTCACAGACCCTCGGGCGACCCCGTTCCGCGCACTGTCCGGTACGCGGGACAGACAGCGCGCATCGGCGGCGGGGCCGATACGGTGGAAGCACCATGAGCGCATCGCAGCCCCCTCGGACCGCAGACGTCCCCACCCTTCTCGTCAAGATCTTCGGGAAGGACCGCCCCGGGATCACCGCCGGGCTCTTCGACACCCTCGCCGCCTACTCCGTCGATGTGATCGACATCGAGCAGGTCGTCACCCGTGGCCGGATCGTGCTGTGCGCGCTGATCACCGCGCCGACCGCGGGCGGCACCAGCGAGGGCGCACTGCGCGCGACCGTGCACAGCTGGACGGAATCGCTCAAGCTCCAGGCCGAGATCATCTCGGGCACCGGTGACAACCGGCCGCGCGGCAGCGGCCGTTCCCATGTCACCGTGCTCGGCAACCCCCTGACCGCGGAGTCGACGGCGGTCATAGCGGCCAGCATCACCGGGACCGGCGGCAATATCGACCGGATCTTCCGGCTGGCGAAATATCCGGTCACCGCCGTGGAGTTCGCGGTGTCCGGGGTGGAGACGGAACCGCTGCGCACCGCGCTGGCCACCACCGGATCCGAGATCGGCGTCGATGTCGCCGTCGTCTCGGCCGGACTGCACCGCCGGGCCCAGCGGCTGGTGGTGATGGATGTCGACTCGACCCTGATCCAGGACGAGGTCATCGAACTCTTCGCGGCCCACGCCGGCTGCGAGGCCGAGGTCGCCGAGGTCACCTCCAGGGCGATGCTGGGGGAGCTGGACTTCGAGCAGTCCCTGCACGCCAGGGTGGCGCTGCTGGCCGGGCTGGACGCGTCGGTCGTGGAGAAGGTACGAGCCGAGGTCAGACTCACCCCCGGCGCCCGCACCCTGATCCGTACGCTCAAGCGGCTCGGCTACCAAGTCGGGGTCGTCTCCGGTGGATTCACCCAGGTCACCGACGCCCTCCGGGAACAGCTCGGGCTGGACTTCGCCGCCGCCAACACGCTGGAGATCGTGGACGGAAAGCTCACCGGACGTGTGGTCGGCGAGATAGTGGACCGCGCGGGCAAGGCCCGGCTGCTGCGCCGGTTCGCCGCCGAGGCGGGGGTGCCGCTGGCGCAGACCGTCGCGATCGGCGACGGCGCGAACGATCTCGACATGCTGAACGCGGCGGGGCTCGGCGTCGCCTTCAACGCGAAGCCCGTCGTCCGCGAGGCCGCCCACACGGCGGTGAACGTGCCGTTCCTGGACACCGTGCTCTATCTGCTGGGCATCACCAGGGAAGAGGTCGAGGCGGCGGACGGCGAGGACGACTGACCACGGCCGCCCCCACAGCCCACGGTCACCCGCACCGACTACGGCGGCCCGCACGCGGGAAGGCCCCGGTCACGTCACGCACTCGGCAGACGTGACCGGGGCCTTTCCGCGTACGTGACTCCATGAACGTGAACGGACAGTTGTACGGCCTGGCCGGGTCAGTCGTGCGGGCTCCAGAAATCGACGAGCTTGCCCACGCCGTGCTCCACCGACTTCCAGCTGCCATTGAAGACGATCACGGCGAAGGCCGAGGTCGCGAAGCCGGTCCTGGTCATCCGGGCGATGGTGTCACCCTCCCCCGCGCCCGAGAGCGCGTCACCCAGGGCGTGCATACCCGGGTTGTGACCGACGAGTAGCAGATCGTTCACCTCGTCGGGCGTCTCGTTCAGCAGCGCGAGAAGATCACCGAGGGTGGCGTCGTAGAGCCGCTCCTCATAACTGGTCCTGGGGCGCTGCGGCAGCTCCTGCACGGCCAGCTTCCAGGTCTCGCGGGTCCTGAGCGAGGTCGAACAGAGAGCCAGGTCGATGGCGATACCGGTCTCCGCCAGTCGGCGGCCGGCCACAGCGGCATCCGCGCGGCCACGCTCGGCAAGCGGTCGTTCATGGTCGGCCACATCCGGCCAGTCGGCCTTCGCGTGCCTGAGTAGGACGATCCTGCGGGCTGTATCGACGCTCATGCATCCCAGCTTCGCACGAAACGCGCCATAGGGCGCAGGGTGTTGACGCACGGCCCCAGCACGGGTGAACGCGCCGGGCGACGGTCCCGTACTACCGGCCCAAGGTCAGATGGATGTGCTCCAGAATCCGGCTCATCGTGGGGCCGTCGGTCGCGGCATGTGCCTGGCCGGGCCCCGTCATCAGCAGGAACAGCGCGACGAAGGCGGCGACCGGCAGCGCCATGGACCACCACGGCAGCCGGATCTCGACGCTGTCGGAGGAGGCGCGTGAGTGGGACCGGGAGCGGGTTCGGGCCGGCATGGCCGCCTCCGTAGGTCTGCGGTTGTCGAGGTACCTCAAACCTACGGATCTTGGCCCCCGGGTCCCATCCGGTGAGCCACCCACTCGACCCTGACCCTGGCCCCCTAGGGGATGGTGGTGCTAGCCCCACCATCGTCCAAGGGCTCGGTTCGCCTCCGGAAAGACCGCACCCGGGCGTCAGGCGCACCCGTCACGGGCTGGCGATGGAAGCGATGATTCCGATGATCACCATGATGCCGATGATCGCGCCGAAGACGAGAAGCAGCTTCCGCTGGCCGTTCTGGGGGTTCGGGTCAAGTACTGGCATACGGTCAGTCTCGCATCCGCGCCTCGTCCTCTATCGTCCGGTCCCTGCCCGCCAGGATGCCCGCCACCATCTGCGGCAGCAGGAACGCCGCCATCAGCGCGATCGGCAGCCCGGGGCCGCCGGTGTGCTGGTACAGCACTCCCACCAGCAGCGGGCCCGGGATCGAGATCAGGTAGCCGGTGCTCTGGGCGAAGGCGGAGAGCCGTACGACGCCCGCGCCGGTCCTGGAGCGCATGCCGATCATGGTGAGGGCGAGCGGGAAGGAGCAGTTCGAGACGCCCAGCAGTACGGCCCAGACCCAGGCGCCCTCGGCCGGGGCGAAGTACAGGCCCGCGTAGGCGCTCAGTCCGCACAGCCCCAGGGCGATGACGATCGGGCCCTGGTTCTTCATGCGCGCGGCCGTCCGTGGGATCACGAAGGCCAGTGGCACCCCCATCACCATGATCACGGCGAGCAGCAGCCCGGCCGTGCCCGCCGAGATCCCCGCGTCGCGGAAGATCTGCGGCATCCAGCCCATGGTGATGTAGGCGCCGGTGGCCTGGAGGCCGAAGAAACAGGCGAGCGCCCAGGCGGTACGGCTGCGGCCGAGTCTCAACGCCGACGCCGGGGCTCGGGCCGGGACAGCGGCCCCGTGCGACGCGGAAGACGACGGCGAGAGCGACGCGGAGGTGCCGCGCTCGCGTACGAGACCGAGCCAGGGCAGTACCGCCAGAGCGGCGAGTACGGCCCACGCGCCGAGCCCCGTCCGCCAACTGCCGCCCAGCGCCTCGGTCATGGGGACGGTCACGGCGGCCGCGAGCGCCGTGCCGAGCGCGAGCGCCATCGAGTACAGCCCGGTCATCGTGCCGACACGGTCGGGGAAGTACCGCTTGACGATCACCGGCATCAGCACATTGCTGACGGCGATCCCCATGAGCGCGACCGCGCTCGCCGCGAGGAAGCCGGCCGTGCCGCCGGTGAAGGGACGGATCAGCAGCCCCGCCGTGATCGCCACCATGCCCGCGCAGACGACCGCGCCGGGGCCGAAACGCCGGGCCAGCCGGGGCGCGGCGAAGCCGAAGACCGCGAAACAGAACGGTGGTACGGAGGTGAGGACACCCGCGACGCTGCCGCTCATGTGCAGTCCGTCCCGTACCTCTTCGAGCAGCGCGCCGAGGCTGGTGATGGCGGGGCGGAGATTGAGGGCGGCGAGGACGAGCCCGACGACGAGAAGCCGCGTGAACCAGACCCCGGTCCGTGGGCCTGGGAAGTCGGCGGACGCGGCCAGGGAAGCGTTCGGGGACGGGCGCGTGGACGGGGTCCGGCTCGGGGATTTCGTGAGCGCCGGCGACCCGGGGGCCTGTGGTGGCGGTGGCGGCTGTATCCGCTGTATCTGTGTCTGCGGCTCGTCGGACATGGAGCCATCATAGAATCATGGGATGATTGGTTGTCCACGGACGAGGAGCACCATGCCGCTGAACTCCCCCCGCCGCTCCGCGCTCTCCGATCAAGTGATCACCGAGCTGCGGAATCAGATCACCTCGGGCGAATGGCCGGTGGGCTCACGTATCCCCACCGAACCGGAACTGGTCGAGCTGCTCGGTGTGGCCCGTAACACCGTCCGCGAGGCGGTGCGCGCCCTCGCCCACAACGGGCTGCTGGACATCCGGCAGGGCTCGGGGACGTATGTCGTCGCGACCAGCGAGCTGGCGGGGGTGATGCACCGCAGGTTCGCGACCGCCGATCCGAGGCATGTCGTCGAGCTGCGCTCCACGCTGGAGTCGTCCGCCGCGCGGATGGCGGCGCGGCGGCGCACGGAACGGGATCTGCGCCAGCTGGACACGCTGCTCGCCCGGCGCGAGGAGGCCTGGGCCTCGGGCGACGCGGAGGTGTTCGTCATGGCCGACGCGAGCCTGCACATGGCGGTCGTCGCGGCCTCGCACAACGATGTGCTGACCGCGGTCTACGCGGACCTGGGCCATCTGCTGCGCGACCAGCTCCGCGACAACGTGGGGCGGGAGCTGCGGCCGGAGAACCATATGGACCACGCGCGGCTGGTGGCGGCGATCCGGGCGGGCGACGTGGAGACGGCGGGGGCGGAGGCCGCGAGCCATGGCCTCGGCTGCCTGGGGGAACGGGTCTGAGCCGCAACCGCCCGCGCCTGGTACGCGCGAGGCGCCTCAGGGCTCCTCAGGGCTCCTCAGGGCCGCTCATGGGTGACCCATACCTCGCGTATCTCCTTCCAGCACCGGTCCGTCAGCTCGGCGTATCCGGCCGGTCCGACATCCACGGGCGCGCTGTCGGCGTCGATGTCCCACCAGCGCGCGCACTCCACGTGCAGCCGGATCCGGTCGGTCTCGGGATACGGGTTGTGGCAGTACGCGGTGGCCCGCGAGCCCTCTGTCGTCGTACGGCAGGAGGCGTGGAAGCGGTCGGGGTCGCCGCGCTTCGCGACGGCTCCGGCGCTCGGCACGCCGGTCAGGGCGACCGCGAGTCCCGTCGTGAGCAGAGCGGCTGTCGTGAACGCTGTGGTGAGCACGGTCGTACGGCGACGCTGCGGGCGCATGCGCACACACCTCCTCGCCCCCTCCCCCACGGTGACCGGGTGATCCCGGTTCGCTCAGTGTGCGGTGCGTCGCCGCTCTTTTCGACTCGGGCGGACGCGGCCCGCACGTCCCGCACGTCCCGCACGTCCCGCAGGTCACGCACGTCACGCACGGAAGCCGCGCGCCGCCTCCTGGACGGTCACGCGGCTTCCGGGGTACGCGAACGGTACGGGCGTCAGGCGCCCATCATGTGCACGCCACCGTCGACATGGACGATCTCGCCCGTGGTCTTCGGGAAGAAGTCCGACAGCAGACCGACGACGCCGCGCCCGGCCGGCTCCGGGTCCGACAGGTCCCAGCCGATCGGGGCCCGGTGGTTCCACACGTCCGCCAGCTCCTCGAAGCCCGGGATGGACTTCGCGGCCATCGACTTGATGGGACCGGCCGAGATCAGGTTGCAGCGGACGTTCCGCGCCCCGAGGTCACGGGCGAGATAGCGGTTGGTGGATTCGAGCGCCGCCTTGGCGACACCCATCCAGTCGTACTTGGGCCAGGCCACCTGCGCGTCGAAGGTCAGCCCGACGACCGAGCCGCCGCGCCCCATCAGCGGCAGACAGGCCATCGTCAGCGACTTCAGCGAGTACGCGGAGACCTGCACCGCGGTGCCGACGTCCTCCCAGGTGCCCTCAAGGAAGTTGAAGGCGCCCTGCGGGCCGAAGGCGATCGAGTGCACGATGCCGTCGAGCCCGGCGCCGCTCTCGCCCTGGATCTCCCGGACCCGGTCGGCCAGCCCGTCCAGGTGCTCCTGGTTGGTGACGTCCAGCTCGATGACCGGGGCGGGCTTGGGCAGCCGCTTCGCGATGCGCTCGACGAGCGTGAGCCGGCCGAAGCCGGTGAGGATGACCTCCGCGCCCTCCTCCTGCGCCACCTTGGCGGCGTGGAAGGCGATGGAGGACTCGGTGAGAACACCCGTGACCAGAATGCGCTTGCCGGCGAGGATTCCACTCATGTGATCAGTGACCCATGCCCAATCCGCCGTCAACGGGAATGACGGCTCCAGTGATGTACGAGGCGTCGTCGGAGGCGAGGAACCGCACCGTGGCGGCGATCTCCTCCGGCTGCGCGTAGCGGCCGAGCGGTACCTGCGAGACGATGCCCGCGCGCTGCTCGTCGGTGAGCACCTTCGTCATGTCGGTGTCGACGAAGCCGGGCGCGACGACATTGAAGGTGATGTTCCGCGAGCCCAGTTCGCGGGCGAGGGAGCGGGCGAAACCGACCAGACCGGCCTTGGAGGCCGCGTAGTTGGCCTGCCCCGCCGAGCCGAGCAGCCCGACCACCGAGGAGATCAGGACGACCCGGCCCTTCTTGGCGCGCAGCATGGCGCGGTTGGCGCGCTTGACGACCCGGAAGGTGCCGGTGAGGTTGGTGTCGAGCACCGAGGCGAAGTCCTCCTCGGACATCCGCATCAGCAACTGGTCTTTGGTGATACCGGCGTTGGCCACCAGCACCTCCACGGGACCGTGCTTCTCCTCGATCTCCTTGTAGGCCTGCTCCACCTGTTCGCTGTCCGTGATGTCGCAACGGACCGCCAGGCAGCCCAGCTCCGTCAGGGCCCGCGGCGGCTCGCCGGACCGGTATGTGATGGCGACCTTGTCACCGTTTTCGGCGAAGGCGCGGGCGATGGCGAGGCCGATGCCCCGGTTTCCTCCGGTAACGAGAACCGAGCGGCTCAACGGATGGGCCTTTCCCTAGCGGTCTTCCAGCTGTCTGGTACGTCGAAAACCTATCGGTACCGTGCCTCTCGCGGAGAATCGACCTCTGACAGCGCCTCGGTGACGACCCTGTTGGATCCCTACAGAAAGTGGTGGGCAAGGGCCCGCCGACGCGACATGATCAGGTCGACCAGTCTCGACGACAGGAGACATCAGTGCCTCATTCCATCGACGAAGCCTTCACGGCGCTGCCGCTGCGGGCGCTCGCCGACGCCGCGCTCGCCAGGGCGCGGGCGCTCGGCGCCGATCATGCCGACTTCCGCTTCGAGCGGGTGCGCGGCGCGGCCCTGCGGCTGCGGGACGGCAAGCCCGCAGGCTCGTCGGACACCACGGATCTCGGTTACGCGGTCCGGGTGGTGCACGGAGGTGCCTGGGGCTTCGCGTCCGGGGTCGATCTCTCCATGGACGCGGCGGCGCGGGTCGCGGGACAGGCCGTGGCGATGGCCAGGCTGTCCGCGAAGGTGATCGCCGCCGCCGGCTCGGACGAGCGGGTCGAGCTGGCCGAGGAGCCGGTGCACGCCGAGAAGACATGGGTGTCGGCGTACGAGATCGACCCGTTCGAGGTGCCCGACGAGGAGAAGACCGGGCTCCTGGCGGAGTGGAGCGGGCGGCTGCTGCGGGCCGGGGGCGTCGCGCATGTGGACGCCTCGCTGCTCACCGTCCATGAGAACAAGTTCTACGCGGACACCGCGGGCACGGTCACCACCCAGCAGCGCGTCAGGCTGCATCCGCAGCTCACCGCCGTGGCGGTGGACGGCGAGAGCGGCGAGTTCGACTCGATGCGCACGATCGCCCCGCCCGTCGGCCGGGGCTGGGAGTACCTCACCGGGACCGGCTGGGACTGGGACGCCGAGCTGGAGCGCATCCCCGGGCTGCTCGCCGAGAAGATGCGCGCGCCGAGCGTCGAGGCGGGCACGTACGACCTGGTCGTCGACCCGTCCAACCTGTGGCTGACGATTCACGAGTCGATCGGCCACGCCACCGAGCTGGACCGGGCGCTGGGGTACGAGGCGGCGTACGCCGGGACCTCGTTCGCCACGTTCGACCAGCTGGGGAAGTTGGCGTACGGCTCCTCGGTGATGAACGTGACGGGAGACAGGACCGCGGAGCACGGTCTCGCCACCATCGGGTACGACGACGAGGGCGTCGAGGCGCAGTCGTGGGACCTGGTCAAGGACGGCACGCTCGTCGGCTACCAGCTGGACCGCAGGATCGCGAAGCTCACCGGCCTCGGCCGCTCCAACGGCTGCGCGTACGCGGACTCGCCGGGCCATGTGCCCGTCCAGCGCATGGCGAACGTGTCGCTGCGGCCGGATCCGGGCGGGCTGAGCACGGACGATCTGATCGGCGGGGTGGAGCGCGGGATCTATGTGGTCGGCGACCGGTCGTGGTCGATCGACATGCAGCGCTACAACTTCCAGTTCACGGCGCAGCGCTTCTTCCGTATCGAGAACGGCAAGCTGGCGGGCCAGCTGCGCGATGTCGCGTACCAGGCGACGACCACGGACTTCTGGGGCTCGATGGAGGCGGTCGGCGGACCGCAGACATATGTGCTGGGCGGCGCCTTCAACTGCGGCAAGGCCCAGCCGGGACAGGTGGCGGCGGTCTCGCACGGCTGCCCCTCCGCCCTGTTCCGCGGCGTCAACATTCTGAACACCACGCAGGAGGCGGGACGATGAGCGGGACGACCGCTATCGGCCGGGGGTCCGGGGGGCGGCCCCCGGGACAGCACAGTCTGAACACCACGCAGGAGGCCGGACGATGACCACCAGCTCTGTCAGCAAGCCGCACGAGATCGTCGAGCGCGCCCTCGAACTGTCCACCGCCGACGGCTGCGTGGTCATCGCCGATGAGCAGTCCTCGGCCAATCTGCGCTGGGCGGGCAACGCGCTGACCACCAACGGGGTCACCCGGGGCCGGACGCTCACCGTCATCGCGACCGTCGACGGCTCGCAGGGCACCGCGTCCGGTGTGGTGTCGCGCTCCGCCGTCACCGCCGCTGATCTGGAGCCGCTCGTACGGGCCGCCGAGGCCGCCGCGCGCGCGGCCGGGCCCGCCGAGGACGCGCGGCCCCTGGTCGGTGGCGGGCAGGTGTCCGGGGACTTCACCGACGCGCCCGCCGAGACCACCTCCGCCGTCTTCGCGGACTTCGCGCCCGCGCTCGGTGAGTCGTTCGCCCGTGCCCGCGCCGGCGGCCGTGAGCTGTACGGGTTCGCCAACCACGAGCTGACCTCGACCTATCTCGGTACGTCCACGGGCGTACGGCTGCGCCACGACCAGCCCAGCGGGACGCTGGAGCTGAACGCCAAGTCGCCCGACCGCACCCGGTCGGCCTGGGCCGGCCGGTCCACCCGCGACTTCAAGGACGTGGACCCGGCCTCCCTCGATGCCGAGCTGGCACAGCGGCTGGTCTGGGCGGAGCGGAAGATCGAGCTGCCCGCGGGCCGGTACGAGACGCTGCTGCCGCCGACCGCCGTGGCCGATCTGGTGATCTACCAGCTGTGGTCGTCGTCCGCCCGTGACGCGGCGGAGGGCCGTACGGTCTTCTCCCGCCCCGGCGGCGGCACCCGCGTCGGCGAGAAGCTCTCCGAGCTGCCGCTGACCCTGCGCAGCGATCCGCACGAGCCGGGCCTGGAGTCCGCGCCGTTCGTGATCGCGCACTCCTCCGGGGACGACGCGTCCGTCTTCGACAACGGTCTGCCGCTGGCGGCGACGGACTGGGTGCGGGACGGCGAGCTGGCGCATCTGATCACCACCCGGCACAGCGCCGGGCTGACCGGGCTGCCGGTCGCGCCCGGCATCGGCAATCTGGTGCTGGAGGGCGGGGGCGAGCGTTCGCTGGAGGAGATGGTCGCGGACACCGGGCGCGGGCTGCTGCTGACCTGCCTCTGGTACATCCGCGAGGTGGATCCGGCGACGCTGCTGCTCACCGGGCTGACCAGGGACGGCGTCTATCTCGTCGAGAACGGCGAGGTCGTCGGCGAGGTGAACAACTTCCGGTTCAACGAGTCGCCGGTCGATCTGCTGTCGCGGGCCTCGGAGGCCGGACGCACGGAGAAGACGCTGCCGCGCGAGTGGAGCGACTGGTTCACCCGGGCCGCGACGCCCGCCCTGCGTATCCCCGATTTCAATATGAGCTCGGTCAGCCGGGGTGTATGACCCCCATACACTGGCCGGTAGTACATATCAGTGAACCGTTCGAGGAGAGAGACGACCGTGACGGACATCGTCGACGAGCTGAAGTGGCGCGGGCTGTTCGCCCAGTCCACTGACGAGGACGCTTTGCGCAAGGCGCTCGCGGACGGTCCCGTCACGTTCTATTGCGGCTTCGATCCCACGGCGCCGAGCCTGCATGTCGGACACCTCGTGCAGGTGCTGACCGTACGCAGGCTCCAGCGGGCGGGGCACCGGCCGCTGGCGCTGGTGGGCGGGGCCACCGGGCAGATCGGTGACCCCCGGCCGACCGCCGAGCGGACGCTGAACGACCCGGAGACGGTCGCCGGCTGGGTGCGGCGGCTGCGGTCCCAGATCGAGCCGTTCCTGGACTTCGAGGGTCCGAACGCGGCGACCATGGTCAACAACCTGGACTGGACCGCGTCGCTGTCCGCGATCGAGTTCCTGCGGGACATCGGCAAGCACTTCCGGGTGAACAAGATGCTCACGAAGGACTCCATCGCCCGCCGGCTGGAGTCCGACGAGGGCATCAGCTACACCGAGTTCAGCTACCAGCTGCTCCAGAGCATGGACTTCCTGGAGCTGTACCGCCGCTACGGCTGTGTCCTCCAGCAGGGCGGCAGCGACCAGTGGGGCAATCTGACCGCCGGTCTCGATCTGATCCACCGCCTGGAGCCGGGCGCCACCGTGCACGCGCTGGCGACGCCGCTGATGACGAAGGCGGACGGCACCAAATTCGGCAAGACCGAGGGCGGGGCGGTCTGGCTGGACCCGGAGATGACCACGCCGTACGCGTTCTACCAGTTCTGGCTGAACGTGGACGACCGTGACATCTCCGCGTACAGCCGCATCCTCAGCTTCAGGAGCCAGGCGGAGCTGGAGGAGCTGGAGCGGGCGACCGCGGAGCGTCCGCAGGCCCGCGCGGCCCAGCGGGCGCTGGCGGAGGAGCTGACGACACTCGTCCACGGCGCCGGTCAGTGCGCGGCGGTCGTCGCGGCGTCCCGGGCGCTGTTCGGGCAGGGTGAGCTGGATGAGCTCGACGAGGCGACGCTGAGCGCGGCGCTCTCCGAGCTGCCGCGCGCCGAGGTCGCCGAGCCGGCGTCGGTGACCGACCTGTTCGCCGAGACGGGGCTGGCACCGAGCAAGTCGGCGGCCCGCCGTACGGTCAAGGAGGGCGGAGCCTACGTGAACAACGTCAAGGTCTCCGACGCCGACGCGGTACCGGACCGTACGGAGCTGCTGCACGGCCGCTGGCTGGTGCTGCGCAGGGGCAAGAGGAACCTGGCCGCGGTGGAGGTCACCGCGGGCTGACCCGGGATCCGTACGGATACGGCCGGGCACGCGCACGCGTGCCCGGTCGTATCCGTCCCGCCCGGTAGGCGCCGGGGCCGTCCGGGACGTCGCCCCGTTCAGGCTCTCTGCCGGCTGCCCCGCTTGTTGCCGCGGATCGAGGTCCAGAGCATGTTGCCGAAGAAGACGACGACGATGGCCCCGATCAGCTGGAGCACATGACGGGTCCAGTCGACGCCCTTGGTGTCCGCGACACCGATCCAGCCCGCGACCGCGTTGCCGAGGAAGCTGCCCAGGATGCCGCACAGGATCGTCAGCCACAGCGGAATGTGCTGCCTGCCCGGGATGATGGCCCGGGCGAGCAGGCCGAGCACCAGACCCACGATGATGACCCACAACCAGCTCATGGTCGCCTCCTCACGCGGCGCGAAGTGCGCGTGACCGCCAGTCTGGGGCGCTCCGCCATATGGCGCATGTCGGACACCGCCGTACGTGGCGGGACGCCGACGTGGCGGACAGGATGGGACCGCCCCCGCTCTCGTGGCCGCCGCGGCCCCGGCGTACCGTTGTCCACGTCCGGTCCGGGGAGACTTCCGGCGAGCGTCCGGCACAGAATCGGGTGGTGGGAACGTGGTGCGGAAGCGTGGCGGCACGGAGGTCTTCCGGATCACGGGAGCCCGGCAGGGACTCGCCGAGGATGTGCGCGGCCGGCAGCGCCGGTATGTGATCTCGATGTCCGTACGGACGCTCGCGGTGATCGCGACCGTGGCGCTGTGGAACGTGGAACGGCCGGTCGCGATCGTGACGCTCGTGCTGGGGGTGCTGCTGCCGTACGTGGCCGTGGTGATCGCCAACGCGGGCCGGGAGAACGTCACTTCGCTGCCCTCGACCCATATCGCGCCACCGGCCCGTAGAATGATCGCGCCCCCTGTGGAACCTGCCGTGGCGGACACCGGCCCCACGGCCGCCGAAGGGGACCGGCCAAGCGGTCCGTAACACTCCGCGAAGCTCAAGAAAAGCTCAGATCAATCGTGAAGTTCCGGTGCACGGCACCCCGTTGCCCGTGACATACTTTAAAGGCGCTCCGCATCCCCCGTCGGAGCGACGGACCGACGCCGGGCAGCTCCCCCCGTGGCTGCCCGGCGTCGCCATTTCCGGTGACGGAATGTGTCTTAGGGTGGTCAGGTGAACTTCCCCGGCTCCCCCGATGCCCCCGGCTCTCCCGGCCTGCCCGGCTTTCCCGGTCTCCCCGGTTCTCCCGGCGCTCCGGAGGACGCCGCCGGCGACCAGGCCCCGGTCTGTTCCGCCAAGGGGTGCCGCGCGCCCGCCGTGTGGGTCCTCGCCTGGAACAACCCCAAGCTGCACACGCCCGAGCGCCGCAAGACCTGGCTGGCCTGCGACGAACACCGCGAGCACCTCTCCTCGTTCCTGGGGATGCGCGGTTTCCTGAAGGACGTCGTGGAACTGACCGAGTGGGAGCGGAACTCAGCCACCGATCGCTGACATCGGCCGCTCCGGCTGGAGGAACGCCTCCGGATCGTCCAGCCCGGAGCCGGCCTTCTTGCCCCACATCGCCGTCTTCCAGAGCGCGGCGATCTCCTCGTCGGGCGCGTCGGAGCGCAGCGCGCCCCGCAGGTCCGTCTCCTCCTGGGCGAACAGGCAGGTACGGATCTGTCCGTCGGCGGTCAGCCGCGTACGGTCGCAGGACTGGCAGAACGGGCGGGTGACGGACGCGATCACGCCCACGCGGTGCGGGCCGCCGTCCACGACCCAGCGCTCGGCGGGCGCCGAGCCCCGTACGGAGTCCTCCTCCTCGGCGAGCGCGAAGCGCGTGCGCAGCGAGTCGAGGACATCACCGGCCGTTATCATGCCGTCGCGCTTCCAGCCGTGCTGGGCGTCGAGCGGCATCTGCTCGATGAAGCGCAGCTCGTAGTCGTGCTCCACGGCCCAGGCGAGCAGATCGGGGGCCTCGTCGCCGTTCAGTCCCGGCATCAGGACGGTGTTGACCTTGACCGGGGTCAGCCCTGCCTCGTGGGCCGCGCGCAGTCCGTCCAGCACGTCCTGGTGCCGGTCACGGCGGGTGAGGGCCTTGAAGACGTCGGGGCGCAGCGTGTCGAGCGAGACATTGACCCGGTCGAGACCGGCCGTCCGCAGCGCGGCGGCCGTCCGCTTGAGCCCGATGCCGTTGGTGGTCAGCGACATCCGAGGGCGCGGCTCCAGCGCCGCGCAGCGCTCCACGATCCCGACGAGACCGGGCCTGAGCAGCGGTTCACCGCCGGTGAAGCGGACTTCCGTGATGCCCAGCAGCGTCACGGCGATACGGATCAGCCGGACGATCTCGTCGTCGCTGAGCAGATCCGATTTGGTGAGCCACTGAAGGCCCTCTTCCGGCATGCAGTACGTGCACCTGAGATTGCATCGATCCGTGAGCGAGACGCGCAGGTCGGTGGCGATGCGACCAAAGGTGTCGACAAGCATTCCGGGTCACCTCCCTGATCGGATCCGACACGTTGAGCCTACGTCAGACGAATGACATCGCCAGGGCCCGTATGTCACGAGGAGCGGCAAGGCCGCATCGTAGGACTCTACGATGCGGCCTTGATTCTGTATACCGTCTACAGAATCCGCTGTGCTTCAGCGGGCGGCCCTCCGGCGAGGCGGTGCGCTCTCGGGAGGCAGCGCGCCGCCGGGGGTCAGTGCGCCGCCGTGCCGGTCAGGGATTTGACCTCCAGCTCGGCGTACTTGCCCTTGTCCGGCTCCTCCTTCGACAGCACGGTGCCCAGCCAGCCCAGCAGGAAGCCCAGCGGGATCGAGATCAGCCCCGGGTTCTCCAGCGGGAAGAAGTGGAAGTCCACACCCGGGAACATCGAGGTGGGCTTGCCGGAGACGACCGGTGAGAACAGCACCAGCAGTACGGACGAGGCCAGACCGCCGTAGATCGACCACAGGGCGCCCTGGGTGGTGAACCGCTTCCAGAACAGGCTGTAGAGGATCGTCGGCAGATTGGCCGAGGCGGCGACGGCGAAGGCGAGCGCGACCAGTCCGGCCACGTTCAGATCGCGGGCGAGGGCGCCGAGCGCGATGGAGACGATGCCGATGGCGACGGTCGCCCAGCGGGCCGCGCGGACCTCCTCCTTCTCGGTCGCCTGTCCCTTGCGGATGACATTGGCGTAGATGTCGTGCGCGAACGACGACGAGGACGCCAGGGTCAGTCCCGCGACGACCGCGAGGATGGTGGCGAAGGCGACCGCGGAGATCACCGCGAGCAGGATCGCGCCCCCGGTGGAGTCGGCGCCGCCGCCGATCTCCAGGGCGGCCAGCGGCGCCGCCGTATTGCCCGCCTTGTTGGAGGCGATGATGTCGCCGGGCTTGAGCAGGGCGGCCGCGCCGAAGCCGAGCACGATGGTCATCAGGTAGAAGGCGCCGATGATGCCGATGGCCCAGATGACCGACTTGCGGGCGGCCCTGGCGGTCGGCACCGTGTAGAAGCGGATCAGGATGTGCGGCAGCCCCGCCGTGCCGAGGACGAGCGCGATGCCCAGCGAGATGAAGTCCAGCTTGGACGTCTCGGTGGCGCCGTACTTGAGACCGGGCTCCAGGAAGGCCGCGCCCTTGCCGCTGTTGCTCGCCGCCGTGCCCAGCAGGTCGGAGAGGTTGAAGCTGAACTTCCACAGGATCAGGAAGGTGATCAGCAGGGTGCCCGCGATGAGCAGCACGGCCTTGACCATCTGGACCCAGGTGGTGCCCTTCATCCCGCCGATCGTGACGTACACGATCATCAGCAGGCCGACCAGCGCCACGATGGCGATCTTCCCTGCGTCGCTGGTGATCCCGAGCAGCAGGGAGACCAGCACGCCCGCGCCGGCCATCTGCGCCAGCAGGTAGAAGATCGAGACCACGATGGTGGAGGTGCCCGCGGCGGTACGGACGGGCCGCTGGCGCATGCGGTACGCGAGGACGTCGCCCATCGTGTACCGGCCGGAGTTGCGCAGCGGCTCGGCGACGAGCAGCAGCGCGACCAGCCAGGCGACCAGGAAGCCGATGGAGTACAGGAAGCCGTCGTAGCCGAAGAGCGCGATGGCGCCGGCGATCCCGAGGAAGGACGCGGCGGACATGTAGTCGCCGGAGACCGCCAGACCGTTCTGGAAGCCGCTGAACTGGCGGCCGCCCGCGTAGAAGTCGGAGGCGCTCTTGGTCTGGCGGCCGGCCCAGACGGTGATGACGAGCGTCGCCACGACGAAGAGGCCGAAGAGCGTGATGATCAGCGGCCGGTGCTCGCTGGCGTCCGCGGCGGCGGCGAGCTGCTGCTGGACCGGGTGACTCATGAGGGGGAGCGACTGGCTCATGCGTCGGCCTCCATGCGCGACTTGATGACGTCCGCCTTCGGGTCGAGCTTGCGCGACGCGTGCCGCGCGTAGAACCAGGCGATGAGGAAGGTGGTGACGAACTGCGCGAGGCCGAGGATCAGGGCCACGTTGATGTTGCCGAAGACCTTGGTGCCCATGAAGCCGCCCGCGTAGTTGGACAGCAGGACGTACAGCAGGTACCAGGCGATGAAGGCGACGGTCAGCGGGAAGGCGAAGGAGCGGTACGTACGGCGCAGTTCGCCGAATTCCGCGCTCTCCTGCACCTCGACGAACTGGGCCGTCGTGGGCTGCGGCGTCGTGGACCGGTCCGGCGTTGACTGGGCTGGGCTGGTGACCTTGCCGCCCACGGGCGGCGGTGCATCGGAAGCCACGGAATCTCCTCGTGACGCGGGTGCGGTGGGGTGGGGCATCAGGGACAACCTCACAGGGGGTGCGGATGTGCTGGTCCCCCTGACAACGGCACGGAGAGCATGGCGACGCGGTTCAACACCGGGCTTTTTCTTCCAGTTTCTTCCAAAAATGATTCGGGAAGTGATTGATGGCCGGGGATCATCAGCGATAGCTTCACTGGTCATGTCCCCGTCCACGCGCACGCCTGCGCGCGGACGGTTCTTTCACGGATGATGTGGAGAACCCATGACTCATCTGGGATCCAGACGGCGGCGCATGCTCGCTCTGCCCGCAGGTCTGGCGCTCACCGTCTCGCTCGGCTTCCTGCCGACCGGTACGGCCACGGCCGCGACGGCGGCGGACGGTGTCCCCGCCGCCGCGGTCGCGACGGACGGCCCGAAGCTGTCCTACGTCGTCAACACCAGCGGCGGACGTTCCACCGTCTCGTCGGTCAAGAAGGCGATCGTCGCGGCGGGCGGCGCGATAGTGACCTCCTATGACCAGATAGGCGTCATAGTCGTCACCTCGCAGAACCCCGAGTTCGCGAGGACCGTCCGCAAGGCCAGGGGCGTCGAATCGGCCGGTGCCACCCGCACCGCGCCGATGGCCGCGCAGTCCACGACGGACGTGGGCGCCCCGACGGTGCTGTCCGACGAGGAGGTCGCCGCCGCCACGGCGAAGGCCGCGGCGAACAAGGCCGCCGACCAGGACCCGCTGGAGCCGTTGCAGTGGGACCTGCCCGCCATCAAGGCGGACAAGGCACACGAGAAGTCGCTCGGCAGCAGAAACGTCACTGTCGCGGTCATCGACACGGGTGTCGATGACACCCACCCGGACATCGCGCCGAACTTCGACCGCGCGGCCTCGGTCAACTGCGTCGGCGGCAAGCCGGACACGACCGAGGGCGCCTGGCGGCCGGGCACGGGCGAGAGCCCGCACGGCACGCATGTCGCCGGCGAGATAGCCGCCGCCAAGAACGGCGTCGGTGTCACCGGTGTCGCGCCGGGTGTGAAGGTCTCCGGCATCAAGGTGTCCACACCGGCCGGGTTCTTCTACACCGAGGCCGTCGTCTGCGGCTTCGTCTGGGCCGCCGAGCACGGCGTCGACGTGACGAACAACAGCTACTACACCGACCCGTGGTACTTCAACTGCAAGAAGGACCCGGACCAGAAGGCCCTGGTCGAGGCGATCTCCCGGGCCACCCGGTACGCCGAGAAGAAGGGCGCGGTCAACGTCGCCGCGGCGGGCAACGAGAACTACGATCTCGCGTCCGACTCGATCACCGACCCGTCCAGCCCGAACGACACCACTCCGGGCGACCGCGTCATCGACCCGTCCGAGTGCCTCGACATCCCCACCCAGCTGCCGGGTGTGGTGACCGTCGCGGCCACCGGCGCCAAAGGTCTGAAGTCCTCGTTCTCCAACTACGGTCTCGGTGTCGTCGACATCGCGGCCCCGGGCGGCGACTCCACGAGGTACCAGACCCCGGCCCCGCCCGCGGTCAGCGGCTCGATCCTCGGCCCGCTGCCCGGCGGCCGGTACGGCTACATGAGCGGTACGTCGATGGCCTCCCCGCACGTCGCGGGCGTCGCGGCGCTGCTGAAGTCGACCCACCCGTACGCCTCGCCGCTGGTGATCAAGGCGCTCCTGTCGCTCCAGGCCGACGACACCGCCTGCCCGACGCCGTACGACATCGACGGCGACGGAGAGGTCGACGCCGTCTGCGAGGGCGGCAAGCGCTACAACGGCTTCTACGGGGCGGGTCTTGTCGACGCCCTGGCGGCGGTGCTCAAGTAACCACTGGTGCCGCTGGGTGCCCTGAGCACCGAGCGCCGTAACGCCGTAACGCCGTACGAAGCGCGGGCCGTCCTCCGGGGCGGCCCGCGTCCGTAAGGGCCGACGGGAAGGCCGTGCGGCGCCGTACGATCCTGTGCACGGCCGGCGCACGGGGGAGGAACGGGCTCAGTGAGCACGGAAGTTGTGGTGGCACGTCTCGCGGGTACGGTCATGGGCGCGATCACCAAGTCGCTGCTGACCCCGAAGCCGGGCGCGGGCCTCGTGGCCGCCCCCGTACGCCCCCTGCCGAAACCCGCGTCGCCCGACCGGCTGGCGAAGGTGCTGGCCCGCCGGCTCAAGGACGCCCACGCGCGGCTGCCCGAGAACGAGCGGCTGGCGGCGGTCGAGGCGGTACGGTCCGCCTTCGCGGCGGCGGGCGAGCTCGGCCCGGACCGGCTCTTCGCCCTGGAACTGGACCCGGCGCGGCTGCGCGAGGAGCTGCGGACAGCCCATCCCGGCCCCGGCGAGGACCTCTACCTGGAGCTGCTCGGCCTCTGCTGCGCGCATGTGGTGGAGCAGCTGACGGCACACCCCTCGTTCGCGGCGCGGGCCGCGGTGGAGCAGACACGGGCCGCGGGCCGGACGCGCGAGCTGGTGGAGGACGTACGGGACCGGGTCGGGCCGCGCCCGGAGGCGGCGGAGCTGGGCTTCGAACAGCGGTACGCGGACTTCGTGACGGCGACCCAGGGGCGGCTGGAGCTCTTCGGACTGACGCTGGGCCGGACCGCCAACGAGTGGCCCCTCGACACCGCGTACATCAGCCTCGCCGTCAGCGGCGGCGACCCCCAGCCGTACCGGGAGGACCTCGGCCTGCCGACGGCCCCCGGCCGGGGGCCGGTCAAGGCGGAGCAGGCCCTGACCGGAGCCCGCCGGGTGGTGCTGCGCGGCCCGGCGGGCTCGGGGAAGAGCACGCTGGTGCAGTGGCTGGCGCTGAACGCGGCCCGGCGCGGCTTCCCGCCCGAGCTGGCCGACTGGAATGTGTGCGTACCGTTCGTCCTGCGCCTGCGCGCGTTCACGACGGCCGACGAACTCCCCCTGCCGGAGGACTTCCTGCGCGCCTCGGGCGTGCCGCTGCACGGTTCCGCACCGGCGGGATGGGCGGAACGGCTGCTGACCGGAGGCCGGGCGCTGGTGCTGGTGGACGGCGTGGACGAGGTCCCGACGCGGCTGCGCAGCCGTACGGAGACCTGGCTCCGCTCGCTCATCGCGGCGTTCCCCGAGGCGCGGTACGTGGTGACGACACGCCCCTCGGCGGTCCCGGAGGACTGGCTGACGGGCCACGGTTTCACGGCGCACTCGCTGCTGCCGATGGAACGGGACGACATCCGCGCGTTCGTCGCCCACTGGCACGACGCGGCACGCCAGGAATGCCCGCCCGACGCCGCGCTCCTCGACACGTACGAACGGTCTCTCGTGCAGGCCGTCACGGGACGGCGGGACCTGGGCAGGCTGGCGACCAATCCGCTGATGTGCGCGCTGCTGTGCGCACTGAACCGCGACCGCAGGATGCGACTGCCGCGAGCGCGCAAGGAGTTGTACGACGCCGCCCTGGACCTGCTGCTCGTACGCCGGGACACCGAGCGCGAGGTGGTGGGCGTCGAGGGTGTCGACCTGACGCGCGATGAGCAGACGGCGCTGCTCCAGCGGCTGGCGTACTGGCTGATCCGCAACGGCCAGGTGGAGGCGGGCCGCGACGAGGCCGTGGAGATGGTCGGCGAATGGCTGGCCGCCATGCCCCAGGTGGCGGGTGACGCGGAGCAGGTGTTCGCGCATCTGCTGATCCGCAGCGGTCTGCTGCGCGAACCGGTGCCGGGGGCGGTCAGCTTCGTCCACCGCACCTTCCAGGACTACTTGGGCGCGAAGGCGGCGGTCGAGGCGCGCGACTTCGGCGTGCTGGTGCGCCACGCGCACGACGACCAGTGGGACGACGTGGTCCGGATGGCGGTCGGGCACGCGCGGGCGGACGAACGGGTGCGGCTGCTACGGCAGTTGCTGCGGCGGGCCGACAAGGTGCGGCGCCACAGGAACAGGCTGGTGCTGCTGGCGGCGGCCTGTCTGGAGCACGCGCCGGAGCTGGATCCGGCGATCAGGACGGAGATCGAGGAGCGGACGGGCGAGCTGGTTCCGCCACGGGGGATCGAGGAGGCGGAGGAGCTGGCGAAGGCCGGTGAACTGGTGCTGGAGCTGCTGCCGGGGCCGGAGGGGCTGGACGAGGGGAGTGCGGCCGCGGTGGTACGCGTCGCCGCGCTGGTGGGAGGCGATGCCGCGCCGGAGGTGATCTCGCGGTTCCAGGAGGACGTCAGGGACGAGGTCGGCTCTCAGGTGTCGTTCGCGTGGGGAGCGTTCGACACCGAGCGCTACGCGCGGTCGGTGCTGGCCGCGAGGGACTGGTCGGACTCGTATCTCCGCGTGCGCACGGAGGAACAGCTGCGGGCTCTGCGGCTGCTTCCCGGAGTCCGTCTCGTCGATCTCATCGGCCCCTTCGCCGATCTGTCGCCCTTGCGTGTGCTGGACGACCTCAGCACGCTGTCGCTCACGGACAATCCGGCGCTGACGGACCTCTCCACGCTGACGGACATCCCCTCGCTCTTCGGCCTGCTGCTGAACGACTGTACGGCGCTGCGGGATCTGTCCCCGCTGGTGGAGTCGGCCATGCAGGTGCTCCTCCTGCGTGGTGAGCGCACCGAGGTCGGTCTCGACCAGCTGCGGCGGATGGACCGGATCACAGGTCTGATGCTCGACTACGCCGTCCCGGCGAGGAGCGTCGGGGAGCTTTCCCTCGGTCCTCGACTGGACAACCTGATGCTGTTCCAGAGGGCCAATCACCTGGCGATGGAAGGGATCGACGGCTTGCCGGGGCTCCGGAAACTGACTGTCTCCGGCGAACGTCAGATCCATGAACTGGCCGACCTGCCGCACCCTCTCCCCTTGCGGTCGCTCAGCCTGTGGTGGGTGAACGCCCTTGCTCTCGACTGGATCGGCGGCTGGGATTCGCTCACCGATGTCGCCATCACGGGATGCGCCTTGGCCGGGGGACTCGATTCGCTGGCAGAACTCCCCGAGCTGAGGCGTCTCCAGCTGACGGTCTGCACGCACAGCGAGGGCACCATCGACCTGTCCCCGCTGGCCGGCCGGGAGGACCTGGTCATCACGGTGACCGACGACACCCCGGTACGCGGCGAGGAAGCTTTCGCCCCCGGCCGGATCGTCTGGGAGTAGACCCCTGCCCCTGTAAGGCTCTTGACGGAACGACGGCCCGGCCCCCGGCCGTGGCCGGTCCTCGCCGACCGGGCTGTGGGACTGTCAGTCGCGGCCCGTATTCTCTGTGACCATGCTCGACGACCATACGACCGCAGCGACATGGCCGACCGCCTACCCCGAGGGGTACGCGGTCGTCGACGTCGAGACCACCGGACTCGCCCGCGACGACCGGATAGTGTCCGCAGCCGTCTATCGCCTGGACGCCCGGGGCGATGTCGAGGACCACTGGTACACGCTGGTCAATCCGGAGCGGGACCCGGGGCCCGTGTGGATCCATGGACTGACGAGCGACGTCCTGGAGAGCGCCCCGCTCTTTCCCGAGATCGCCGGTGAACTGGCCGCGCGGCTCGACGGGCGGGTGCTCGTGGCGCACAACGCGATCTTCGACTGGTCGATGATCGCCCGGGAGTACGCGCGCGCGGAGCGGACCGCGCCCACCCGGCAGCGGCTGTGCACCATCGCGCTCTCCAAGGAGCTGGGGCTCCCGCTGCCGAACCACAAGCTGGAGTCGCTCGCCGCGCACTTCGGTGTCGTGCAGCAGCGCGCGCACCACGCGCTGGACGACGCGCGGGTGCTGGCCGAGGCGTTCCGCCCGAGTCTGCACGCGGCGGCCAGGGGCGGCGTACGGCTCCCGCTGCTGGAGTGCCGGCCGCTCACGGAGTGGTCGGACACCCCGGCGCTGCCCCGGGTCGGCTATCAGTCCTCGTACCGGCAGACGAGCTGGCGGCCCTCGCGCAAGCGGCCCCCGTGCCCGTATCCGAACCCGGGCCGGTACGTACCGGGCGAGCGGCTGGCGCAGGGGATGCGGGTGGCGTTCTCCGGTGACACCTCGGTCGACCGCGAGCTGCTGGAGGACCGGGCCGTGGAGGCGGGGCTGCATGTCGCGACGAGCGTGTCCCGGCTGACCAGTCTGCTGGTGACGAACGACCCGGGGGCGTCGACGTCCAAGACGGTCAAGGCCGCGTCGTACGGCACGCCGGTCATCGACGAAGCCGCGTTCACCCAGCTGCTGCGTGACGTGGTCCCGGCGCCCGGCGCGTCCGTCCCGGCGCCCGCCTCCCCCGCCTCCCCCGTCCCGTCCGTCGCCGCGTCGTCCGCTTCCGCCGCCGCGGGGACGGCTTCGGTCCCCGCGTCCACCTCGGTCCGCGCCGCCACGTCCTCGGACGGGTGACAGGGACGCGGCGGCGCGCACCCACCCCCCGCCGGATCCGCCGGGCACCCGCCGGGTAACGTCGAAGGCGTGTACCGCTTCCTGTTGTCCCGGCAGTGGGTGATCCTCACCCTCCTCGCCCTCGCCCTCATCCCCGCGATGATCGAGCTGGGTTTCTGGCAGTACCACCGCCATGAGCACAAGGTCGCCCAGAACGCGCTGATCTCGGGCAACCTCGACGCGAAGCCCGTCCCGGTCACGGAGCTGACGGCCCCCGGGCACACCGTCCCGCGCTCCGACTACTGGCGCCGTGTCACCGCCACCGGCACGTTCGACCCCGCGCACGAGGTCGTCGTACGCCGCAGGACCTCCATCGACGACCAGGTCGGCTTCCACGTCCTGACCCCGTTCATCCTGAAGGACGGCCGCGCGCTCATCGTGAACCGCGGCTGGATCCCCTTCGGCGACGACCAGCGTGCCTTCCCCGACATCCCGGCGGCGCCCAAGGGCGAGATCACCATCACCGGCCGGCTGAAGGCGGACGAGACGTCGGCGAGCAGCGGTATCAAGGACCTGCGGGACCTGCCGCCCCGCCAGGTCATGCTGATCGACAGCGCGCGGCAGCAGGAGGGGCTGGGCCGTACCGTCCTCGGCGGCTACATCGAGCAGATCTCCCCCGTACCGGCCGGCGGCGGCCCGGAGCAGATCCCGAACCCCGACGACGGTTCGATCGGGCCTCATATGGCGTACGCGGTGCAGTGGTGGCTGTTCGTCGCCGCCGTCCCCGTCGGCTATGTCATTCTCGTACGCCGTGAGCTCCGCGACCGCGCGGCGGCGAAGGCCGGGCGGAGCGGCGCCGACGCGGAATCCGCGCAGGAACCCGCGGCCGTCTGACACCGCTGCTTAACGCCCGCGCGGTACGGGAACAGCCCTGGCGTGACCCAACACATCGAGGACTACGCGCTGATCGGCGATCTCCAGACGGCCGCCCTGGTCGGCCGGAACGGCTCCATCGACTGGCTGTGCCTTCCTCGCTTCGACTCGGCGGCCTGCTTCTCCGCGCTGCTCGGGGGCGAGGAGAACGGCCACTGGCGGCTCGCCCCCACCGGCGGGCGTACATGTACGCGGCGCGCCTATGTGGGTGACTCGCTGGTGCTGGAATCCGTGTGGGAGACCCGTACCGGCACGGTCAAGGTCACCGATTTCATGCCGCAGCGCGACAGGGCGCCCGAGATCATGCGGATCGTGGAGGGGGTCAGCGGCTCGGTGGACATGAGTGCCACGATCCGGCTGCGCTTCGACTTCGGCTCGGTGGTGCCCTGGGTGCGGCGGGAGGGGGCCCATCACGTGGCGATCGCCGGCCCCGACTCCGTCTGGCTGCGCAGCGAGCCCTCGGTCAAGACCTGGGGTCAGCACTACAGCACACGGTCGTCGTTCACCGTCGGCGCGGGCGAGAAGGTGGCGTTCGTCCTCACCTGGCACCCGTCGCACAAACCGCGCCCGCCGCGCGTCGATCCGCATGTGGCGCTGGCGCGCAGTCTGGAGGACTGGGAGAGCTGGGCGGGGCGCTGCCGCTACCACGGCCCGCACCGCGCGGCCGTCATCCGTTCCCTGATCACGCTCAAGGCGCTCACGTACGGCCCGACCGGCGGGATCGTCGCCGCCCCCACCACCTCCCTGCCGGAGGAGCTGGGCGGTGTACGCAACTGGGACTACCGCTACTGCTGGCTGCGCGATTCCACGCTGGTCCTGGAGGCGCTGCTGTCGGTCGGCTATCTGGAGGAGGCGGCGGCCTGGCGCGACTGGCTGCTGCGCGCGGTCGCGGGCGACCCGGCCGATCTCCAGATCATGTACGGACTCGGCGGCGAGCGGCGGCTGCCGGAGAACGAACTGCCGTGGCTGCGGGGGTACGCGAACTCCGCGCCCGTCCGTACCGGCAACAACGCGGTCGACCAGCTCCAGCTGGATGTGTACGGCGAGGTGATGGACTCGCTCAATGTGGCGCGCACGGCGGGTCTCCCGGCGCAGCCGCACGCCTGGAACCTCCAGCTCAGTCTGCTGGGCTTCCTGGAGTCGAAGTGGCGCGAGCCGGACGAAGGCCTGTGGGAGGTGCGCGGGCCGCGCCAGCACTTCGTGCACTCCAAGGTGATGGCGTGGGTCGCCGCCGACCGGGCCGTACGGACGCTGGAGGACAATCCGTCGCTCAGCGGGGACGTCGGGCGCTGGCGCGCGATGCGGGACGAAGTGCACCGGGAAGTGTGCGAACGGGGCTTCGACGCGGAGCGGAACACCTTCACGCAGTCCTACGGCTCCGCCGACCTGGACGCGGCGACGCTGCTGATCCCCCGGGTCGGCTTCCTGCCGCCGGACGATCCGCGGGTCGTCGGCACGGTCGACGCGGTACGGGCCGAGCTGGGGCACGGCGGCCTGCTGCGCCGCTACAGCTCGACGGGGCCCTCGGTGGACGGGCTGCCGGGCGGTGAGGGAACGTTTCTGGTCTGCTCGTTCTGGCTGGTCGACGCGCTCCATATGACGGGGCGTACGGAGGAGGCGACGGAGCTGTTCGAGCGGCTTCTCGCGCTGCGCAACGACGTCGGGCTGCTGGCGGAGGAGTACGACCCGGTGGCGCGGCGGCAACTCGGCAACTACCCGCAGGCGTTCAGCCATATCGGGCTGGTGGTGACCGCGTTGACCCTCGCCGGGGCCGGCACGGCAGGATAGGACCATGGATCTTGGACTGAAAGACCGCGTATACGTTGTCACCGGCGGATCGCGAGGGCTGGGCCGCGCGGCGGCGGAGGCGCTCGCCGCGGACGGGGCGAAGGTCGTCATCTCGGGCCGCGACGAGAAGCGTGTCGCCGAGGCCGCCGCGGAGATCGGCCCCGGCGCGTACGGGGTGGCCGCCGACAACGCCGATCCGGCGGTCGCGGGACAGCTGATCGCCACGGCCAGGGAGCGGTTCGGCCGCTTCGACGGCGTCCTGATCAGTGTCGGCGGCCCGGCGCCGGGGTCCGCCGCGGACAACACGGACGAGCAGTGGCGGACGGCGTTCGAGTCCGTCTTCCTGGGCGCGGTACGCGTCGCCCGCGAGGCGGCGGCCGAGCTGGACGAGGGCGGGGTCATCGGACTCGTGCTGTCCTCGTCCGTCTACGAGCCGGTCCCCGGCCTCACCATCTCCAACGGCCTGCGGCCGGGCCTGGCCGGCTTCGCGAAGTCCCTGGCGAACGAGGTCGGCCCGCGCGGGATCCGGGTGCTGGGCCTGCTGCCGGCGCGTATCGACACGGACCGGGTCCGGGAACTCGACGCGCTGTCGGGCGACGCGGAGACGGCGCGGGCGGCGAACGCGTCCCGGATTCCGCTGCGGCGGTACGGGAGGCCGGAGGAGTTCGGGAAGACGGCGGCGTTCCTGCTGTCGCCGGCGGCGTCGTATCTGACCGGGGTGATGCTGCCGGTGGACGGCGGCGCGCGGCACGGCTTCTGACGCGTACGTACGGGCTCGGGCGGACCCGTCCCGGTCCTGTCCCGGGCCCGTGCGCCGCGGCGCACGGGCCGTCAGCTCACCCTCTCCGCCCCATGCCTCACCGCACGCAACCGCACCTCCGCCGGCAGCTCCCGCAGCCCGGCCGACCGCCGCGCGCGCTCCAGCGCCTCCGCCGTCAGCAGGTTCAGTGTGCCGCCCGGTGCCGCGTGGGGCTCCATGAGGAGACGTACGCGGGCGGACGGGGCGGTGCGGCGGCCCGTGAGGCGTACGCGGGCGCGGGCCACACCGTCCAGGAACTCCGCGTCGTCCTCGACAGCGCTCTCCAGCGCCCGCCCGCGCAGCAACGCGCCCTCGCCGTCGCCGCTGTCGACCAGCACCTCCGCCATCCTGGCCCGGCGCAGCTGGGCGAGGAACCACCACAGGGCCAGCACGACCAGCACCGCCAGGGCCGCGATGACGACCGGCCACCACCAGCCCTGATCGCGCCAGCGCTCGCGGTCGGCACGGCTCAGCAGCACATCGTGCCGGCCGCTCCACGGCCACCAGGACGGCACCGCCCAGTCCAGCCCGCGCGCCAGCACGCCGCCCCCGGCGCAGAGCAGCGCCAGACCGAGCAGGGCCAGCAGTACGCGGTTGACGACCCGGATCATCGCCGTCACCTCACCTCTTCTTGACGGGCCTGCGGACACGCATCGTCAGCGCGGGCGCCCGGTCGAGGCCCAGTTCGCGGATGCCGGCGCGGAGCGCCCTGTCCAGGTCGTCCCGTACGTCGTCGAGTTCACGGAAGTGCGAGAGGGCCCGCACCTTCACCTTGGAGCGGCTCACCCGTACCCGCGCGGACTGCACGCCCGAGACCTCCATGGCCCGGTCGCGCAGCGTCAGCGCGGCGGCGACGCGGTCGATGCCGGCCCGTACCAGCGGGGAGTGGCGGCGCATGGGCAGCAGTCCGCGCAGGCCGGGGGTGAGGGCGAGCACGAGCAGCCACAGTCCGAGCGCCATCGCGACGCAGGCGGCGACCAGCACCCAGGGCTCGTCGAGCGGCTGCCTGGCCAGCTGGTCGGCGAGTGCGCGGCGCCAGTACATCGCGCGCTGACCGGCCCGTACCGCCGCGATGTCGTAGAGCGGCAGCCCCGCCGCGCCGAGAACGACCAGCGCGGCCAGCGCCGCGGGGATCCGGCGCGTCGACCAGAAGCGTCCGGCCCGTCGGCCGTCGTCGTCCGACAGCGTGGGCCTGGGCTCGTGCGGCGCGCCGGGGTCCGACGGGTCCCTTTCCCGTACGCCGCCGGCCCCCTCGGGCGCGGGCACGCTCATCGGAGCCTCCCCCGCGCCGCGAGTCCCGACCGGTCGGAGTACAGCCGCTCCACCCGCACCACCACCTCCGGCACGTCCATGTCCGCCAACGCCCTGATCCGCTGGACGACGCTGAGACGTACGGCGCCGCACTGCCGGCCGATGTCGGTCGGATACTCCAGCTCCACACCGATCCGCACCCGCGCGCTGTCGTGGCGGACCGTGACGGTGGCGTGCGGCGCGGCGCCGCCTTCCGGTACGCGGTCCAGCGCTTCCCGGGCCGCCTGTGCGGCGATCTTCGCGATGACCCGGTCGGCGATCGTGGTCGCTCCGCGCTCGCCGGCCGCCACCCGTTCAACGGCCACGCGCGTCACCGCCGCCGGTCGTCGCGGTCGCGGCTGCGGAAGAGGTCGCCGGGTTCGAGATCGCCGTCCAGGAAGCGCCCGGCCACGAACCCGATCACACCCAGCGCGGCCACCAGCACAAAGGCTCCGAAGCCGCCGAAGTATCCGGCGAATCCGAGCGCCATACCGGCCAACAGGCCGACCACCGCCATGCTCATGTGCCGCTCCTCTTCCACTGCGCTGCCGGTCGCGTACGGTGCCTCACGCCACATACGGACGTTACTGGAGCCGGGTGTCCGACTCTTCGTCATCTTCCTCGTCGGGCAGCTTCACGTCACTGACCGCGATGTTGACCTCGACGACCTCAAGTCCCGTCATCCGCTCGACCGCCGCGATGACGTTCTCCCTTACGACGGCGGCGACTTCGGTGATCGAGACTCCGTAGTCGACGACGATCTCCAGGTCGAGCGCCGTCTGTACCTCTCCGACCTCGGCCTTGACGCCGCGGCTGACGGACTTGGTGCTGCCGGGGACCCGGTCGCGCACGGCGCCGAACGTGCGGGACATCCCGCTGCCCAGGGCGTGCACGCCGAGGACGTCGCGCGCCGCGAGCCCGGCGATCTTCTCCACCACGCCGTCGGCGATGGTGGTACGGCCACGGGAGGCGGGGGGCCCGCCGCCGCGCTTGGTGACGGGGCTGCTTCCCCCCTCGTCGGCCGACGGCTTCCTGCCTGACGGCGCGGACTGGTTACGGGGTGCGGTGTCTGACATCGCCATTCGTTCCTTCCCGGGCGGTGGTGGACTCCGCTGCCCACATTAGGTGCGCTTGCCGCATCCCGCCGCGTGGATACGGCAGGCTGGAGGAATGACGACTGCGCACAGCTCCGATGGGCTCGGCACCGACGGATGGACGGCCGCGGTACGACAACAACTCGGCCTGGGCAGGCTGCTGCCGCTGGGCGGGCCGCGGGACGGCGCGTGGCTGTCGGAGCGCGCGGCGGCGGACGAACTGCGGCTGGCCGCCGCGGAGGTGACGGGTGCCGTGCTGGGGCGGCTGCGGCTCTCCCTGGCCGATCCGGAAGGAGCCGGCCGGCCCGCCGTGCCGCCCCCGCCCAGCGCGCTGCCGCCCGGTCCGCTGCGTATCGACGGGGAGTTCGCCGCGGGTCCCGCCGAGCCGCTGCCCGCCGTGGCGGAGCGGCTGCGCGAGGTGCTGTTCGCCTGTGCGACGGAGCGGCTGGGGCTACGGGTCGCGGAAGTCGATCTGCGCGTGACGGCCCTGCTCGGTCCCTCCGGGGAGGCCGCGGAGGGACCACCGGCCGGGATCGCGGCGGGCGCTGGGCCGGACGGGGGACGGCCGGCCGCGGTACGGGCCGCCGCCCCGGAGGGTGAGCCGGAGTCGCTGGCGTCGGCGGTCCCGGGCGTCGCGTATCCGACCAGGACGCTGGGCGGCGCGGCGGCCGCCACCGGGGGGCATGTACGGGTGGAGATGGCGACGGCTGCCGGGCACCGCCCGCTGGAGGTGGCGCGGGCGGTTCGGGCGCGGCTCGCGGCGGCGCTGCCTGGCGCGCCCTCGGTGGCCGTACTGATCACGGCGGTGGGCCGGAAGGATGAGACAGCGGCGCGGCGAGACCCCGCGAGGGCGCGCGGGCAGGGCCGGCGGTCCGCGCGGACGGACCCATGAGTCTCCGCACGGACAGGGCCCGTATGCCGGGCCCGTCAGTCGGCGAGGCCCGCCAGGTCCCGCAGCCGGCGGCTCTGTGCGGCGCGCTCGGCGGCACGCTGGGCCTCGAAGGTACGGCCGGACGCGCCCTGGAGGAGCGCCTTCGTCTCGATCAGCGCGTCCCGTGGCGCGGCCAGCAGCGCGCCCGCCAGATCGCTTGCCGCCGCGTCGAGTTCGTCGGCGGGCACCACCAGGTTGGCGAGCCCCGTGCGCTCCGCCTCCTCGGCCTGTACGAAGCGGCCCGTGGCGCAGATCTCCAACGCGCGGGCGTAGCCGACCAGTCCGGCCAGGGGGTGGGTGCCGGTGAGGTCGGGGACCAGGCCGAGGCTCGTCTCGCGCATGGCGAACTGTACGTCGGACGCGACGACTCGCAGGTCACAGGCGAGGGCCAATTGGAAGCCGGCCCCGATCGCATGCCCCTGAACGGCCGCGATCGACACGATGTCGGGACGGCGCAGCCAGACGAACCCGTCCTGATACCCGGCGATGGCCGCGTCGAGGTCCTCGTCGGATTCCCGCGCGAGATCCAGGAAGGACGGCTCGCCGTCGAACCCCTCGGGGGTGAACGCCTGCCGGTCGAGTCCCGCGGAGAAGGACTTGCCCTCGCCCCGCAGTACGACGACCCGCACGCTGCCCGGCAGTGACCTTCCGGCTTCCGTCAACGCCCGCCACAGAGCGGGAGACTGGGCGTTGCGCTTCGCCGGGTTGGTCAGTGTGACCGTGGCAACCGCGTCCTCGATGGTGAGCCGTACGCCGTCCTTGTCGAGTACTGATTCGAGCGAAGTCATGGGGCGCCTCCGGTTCGGGCAGTCAGGGAAACCAAGCTAAGTGACTGCACAGTAACCACCTGGGCGATCGTCCGATCGCCTCGGGTGGCCACCATCCGAACCGGTGGCCAGGAGGAGTCGCGCTCGGTCGTCAGGCCGATGCGGCCTTCTTGCCTCGCGTCGCTCCGCCGCGTCCCCGCAGCGTGACTCCGGACTCGCTGAGCATGCGGTGGACGAATCCGTAGGAGCGGCCGGTTTCCTCGGCCAGCGCCCGGATGCTCGCACCGCTGTCGTATTTCTTCTTCAGGTCTGCCGCGAGCTTGTCGCGCGCGGCGCCGGTTACCCGGCTGCCCTTCTTCAGAGTCTCGGCCACCCGTGCCTCCTCATGGGAAGTGCGCTCTGGACTTCTCATGATCACCCCTCGCGGGCTTCCTGGCCACCCATTCGGCAAGGTCCGCACGACAAGCTTTGCCCGGCTCCAGGCTTCGAGCACGACCGGAATCGCGTATTCCCTACATGATCACCGGCACCTTTGCCCAAAGCTCCGGGCGAAGTGCCAGGTCAGGGCCTGCGCGCCGGAGCCGGCGCGGATCATGGTGCGGCCGTCCCGATCCGTCACGCACCACGCCGTGATACGAGACGCACTCACACAGATGAGGGATCACTGTTGAGCCGAAATGATCCATATGGAGTCGATCACGCGCGTGGATCATGTGCTCGGGCCGGCGACGGGGTGCTCGGAGACTCGGGGCGGGGGTGCTCAGGCGAGCGCGACCAGATCCGCGTAGTCCGCTCCCCAGAGGTCCTCGACCCCGTCGGGCAGCAGAATGATCCGCTCCGGTTCCAGCGCGTGGACCGCGCCCTCGTCGTGGGTGACGAGGATGACCGCTCCCTTGTACGTGCGGAGCGCGCCGAGGATCTCCTCGCGGCTGGCCGGGTCCAGGTTGTTCGTCGGCTCGTCGAGCAGCAGCACGTTCGCGGAGGAGACGACCAGGGTGGCCAGCGCCAGCCGGGTCTTCTCACCACCGGAGAGCACCCCGGCCGGCTTGTCGACATCGTCCCCGGAGAAGAGGAAGGAGCCGAGGGTCTTGCGGACCTGGACCAGATCGAGGTCGGGGGCGGAGGACCGCATGTTCTCCAGGACGGAGCGGTCCGGGTCGAGGGTCTCGTGCTCCTGCGCGTAGTAGCCGAGCTTGAGACCGTGCCCGGGGGTCACCTGCCCGGTGTCCGGTTTCTCGACCCCGGCCAGCAGCCGCAGGAGCGTGGTCTTGCCCGCGCCGTTGAGGCCGAGGATGACGACCCGGGAGCCCTTGTCGATGGCGAGATCGACATCGGTGAAGATCTCCAGGGAGCCGTACGACTTCGACAGCCCCTCGGCCGTCAGCGGGGTCTTGCCACAGGGCGCGGGCTCGGGGAAGCGCAGCTTGGCGACCTTGTCGGACTGGCGCACCTCCTCAAGACCGGACAGCAGCCGCTCGGCGCGACGGGCCATGTTCTGCGCGGCGACGGTCTTGGTGGCCTTGGCGCGCATCTTGTCGGCCTGCGAGTTCAGGGCCGAGGCCTTCTTCTCCGCGTTGGCGCGCTCGCGCTTGCGGCGCTTCTCGTCGGCCTCGCGCTGCTGCTGGTAGAGCTTCCAGCCCATGTTGTAGACGTCGATCTGCGAGCGGTTGGCGTCCAGGTAGAAGACCTTGTTGACGACGGTCTCGACCAGTTCGACATCGTGGGAGATGACGATGAAGCCGCCGCGGTACGTCTTGAGGTACTCGCGCAGCCAGACGATCGAGTCCGCGTCGAGGTGGTTCGTGGGCTCGTCGAGCAGCAGGGTGTCGGCGTCCGAGAAGAGGATGCGCGCCAGCTCGACGCGGCGGCGCTGACCACCGGAGAGCGTATGGAGGGGCTGGCCGAGCACCCGGTCGGGCAGCCCGAGCGCGGCGGCGATGGTGGCGGCCTCGGCCTCGGCGGCGTACCCGCCCTTGGTGAGGAACTCCGTCTCCAGGCGCTCGTACTTCTTCATCGCCTTCTCGCGGGTGGCGCCCTGACCGTTCGCCATCCGGTCCTCGTTCTCCCGCATCTTCTTCAGCACGGAGTCCAGGTCGCGCGCGGAGAGGATGCGGTCCCGGGCGAGAACGCCGAGGTCGCCGGTGCGCGGGTCCTGCGGCAGATAGCCCACCTCGCCCGAGCGGGTGATGGTGCCGGCGGCGGGGACGCCCTCGCCCGCGAGGCACTTGGTGAGCGTCGTCTTGCCGGCTCCGTTGCGGCCGACCAGACCGATGCGGTCGCCCTTGGCGATACGGAATGAGGCGGACTCGATGAGGACACGGGCGCCGGCGCGCAGCTCTACGCCGGTTGCGGTGATCACGGAAAGACTCCAGGGCGGTATGGACGGCGGAAGAGGGCAGGCGGAGGAGATTCTTCGACGCCGGCTAATGCACAAGGAGAAATGCCATACGGGTCAGTCTAACGGGGTCGCGCAACTGCTTTCTCTGGCCGGTCTCCCGGACGATGGTCCGGGAACTCTTCCGGGACACCGCTCGGGGGCTCGTTCCGGGGAGCGCCCCGGAGATCGTGCCGGGGGTCGTCGCGGAGGTCGTTGCGGAGCGGGGTGCGGCCCGGCACGATCCGGCCGAGGTCGTCGACCGCCATCAGCTCGGCGGTCCAGTCGGTGTGCCCGGGACAGGGCTGGGCGACCAGCAGGATCCCGGCCGTACGGACGTACCGCCCCGGATCGAAGGCGCAGCCGCGGGCGGCGGGCAGCACCCAGCGCAGATCGCCGTCGCCGGCGCGGAAGGCGACGATGCGCTGCGGGGTGACGACGGCGAGCATGCGCGAGCCGGGTGCGAGGGGCTGGAGGACCCCCGCCGCGCGGCCGGGCCCCGCGGCCAGCCAGTCGGCGAGACCGGGCAGGGCGCGATGCCAGCGGACGGCGGAGCCGGTGACGCGCTCGGTGTCGGTGACCAGGCCGTCGCTCCAGAGGGCGAAGGCGTGGCCGGGCCCCGCGGCGAGGGCGAGCGGGCGGCTGCCGGTGCGCTCATGGACCCAGCGGAGCGTGCCCGAGCCCGGGTCGCGCGCCTCGACGCGGGGGCCCGCCGTGCGCAGGTCCGGCTCCTGTGCGGTGGGTCCTGGCGCCGCGGTGGTGTGCACGGTGAGGCGGTCGTCGAAGGGGAAGTCCCGGGACTGGCGGGCTGCGGTCACCAACGGGACGGCGAGTACGGCGGAGAGGGCCGCGAGGAGGAGGCGGGTACGGCGTCGCGGCCTGTACCGGAAACGGCCCCGCGGGCCGGTGCGCGGGCCGGTGCGGGGGCCGGGACGGCCGGGCCGGGGGCCGGGGCGGCGCGGGGAGCCGCCGGGCGGGAGGGCGGCGCGCGGGGACCCGGCGTCCGGGGTATCGGCGCCCCCGGAACCGGCGTTCGGGGACGCGGCGTTCGGGGACGCGGCGTTCGGGCACACCGTGTGCGGGGTACCGGCGCACCGGGAATCGGCGATCGGGGAACCGGTGTCGTCCTCGGGACCGCCGCGCGCTCCGGCGCCCGGCAGCAGGTCCGGCGCCGTGGTCGTCGGCACAGCCGTCACTGTTCTCCCGTCTGGGGCCTGTCTTTCGGATCTTGCCGGGCTCGCGAGCGTAGTCAGGGGCCGCGCGAGCGGGGCGGTGGGGGGGGGGGGGGGAGGGGGGGGGGGGGGGGGGGGCCCCCCCCCCCCCCCCCCTCTGTCCCCCGAGGAAGCCCCCCCCCCCCAAAGGCGAAGAAAAAGCGATCAACAAAAGGGAATCCCCGTCGACG
>NZ_JBVKAK010000020.1:49423-74674 GCF_055639435.1 Streptomyces sp. NPDC039430
TTTTGTGGGTTTGTTTTTTTGCCTTTGGTGGGGTGGGGGGGCGGGTGGGGGGCCGGGGAGGGGGGGGGGGTGGCCCCAGGAGCAGGGGGGGGGGGGGGCCCCCACACCCCCCGTTCGGCCCCGGCTGCCGGCGGCGGGGCCGTGACGGCTCGAAGGCCGATTGTCAGTGGCCGGTGCGAGACTGAGATCCGCGTCACATTCGAGACCGCGAAGGGATGATCAGCATGACCGGAGCACCGAGCATCTGCCCGACCATCCTGTACAGGGACGCGAAGGCGGCCATCAGGACGCTGACGGACGCCTTCGGGTTCACCGAGGTGGCGGTGTACGAGGGCGAGGGCGGCGAGGTGCTCCACGCCGAGCTGGCCTCCGGCAGCGGCGTGGTGATGCTGGGCTCGAAGGGGCGGACGGGTGTCTTCGCCAAGGCGATGGGCGACGCGGGCCCGGCGGGCGTCTACGTGGTCGTCGAGGACGTCGACGCGCACCACGCGCGGGCGGTGGAGCACGGCGTCGAGATCCTGATGGCGCCCACGGACCAGGACTACGGCTCACGGGACTACATGGCCCGCGACGCCGAGGGGAACATATGGAGCTTCGGGACGTACGTACCGGGCGCGGGCGGCTGAGGCACGGCCGGCCGAGGCGCGGCGGACCGCGCTCCCGGCGGCCGGGGGGGGCACCGCCGCGCGGCCGGGGCCGGCGGGACCGGTCCTCCTGCCTCGGTCGCGCGGCGCGCGGACCTGGCCGGTCAGGCTCCTCCGGTGTGCACCTGGAAGGCCGCCCGGCGGACCGCCTTGGCGAGGGCGGGGTCCGGATGCGCGGCGGCGAGGGCGACGAGGACCTGGACGGTACGGGGGTGGCCGACGGCCCGGACCTCGTCGAGCAGCGCGGGCACATTGCCCTGCACGGCGGAGTCCAGGTGGCGGACCAGCAGTTCGCTCTCGCCGTGGTCGGCGACGGCCGCCGCGGTGTCCACCCAGAGCCAGGTGGACTCCTCCCGGGTGAGGACCTCGGCGGCGTCCTCCGGGTCGGCGCCCTCGTACTCCGCCAGCCAGAGCAGGGCGTAGGGGCGCAGCGAGGAGTCCGTCGCCGCGGCCCGTACCTCGGCCTCGGCGGGGGCGCCGACGACACGCAGCGCCTCGAAGGCGAGCCCGCGCAGGAGGGCGTCCTCTCCCCGGGCGACGGCGAGCAGTTCGGTGACCGCGCTGCCGACGGTGCGGGCGGCGAGCCAGGCGCGGTATTCGGCGCGGGCGGGGCCGGGGGTGAGCCGCGCGCAGCCGCGCAGCATGTGCTCGGCGGACTGCTCGATATTGCCCGCGGGGCTCTGCGCGGCGACGCAGATCTGCTCCAGCTTGACCCAGACCGCCCAGTTGCCGAGCGGGGTGAGGGTCGCCTGGCCCTTCCCCAGGGTCAGCGCGCCCACGGCGGCCAGCCCTTCCAGGGCCCAGTCGAGGAGCGGTGGCAGCAGGTCGCCGGCCGGCGGCTCGGGCGCCGGGGGCTCGACGGGGGCGGGCTGCGGGCCGTAGGGCACCTCGCAGCGCTCCTCGTGGAGTTCCGCGACCCGCTGCTGGAGGAGATCGAGCAGGGCCGGTACGAGCACCGGTCCCGCGGAGAGCTGGAGGAGGGAGAGCACCTGAGGAACGGCCTCGACGACCTCGGCGACCGTGGAGGCGGCGACATCGTCGGGCGCCGGGTGCACGAGCGACCAGGCGTCGAAGAGCGCCACCCAGCCGCGCTGGACCGCGCTGTCGTCGCGGTCCCACGCCTGGAGCCGCCAGCCGGGCCGTACGGCGGTGCCGTGCAGCTCGACGAGTCCGGCCAGCCGGGCACGGTCCCAGCCCGCGC
This sequence comes from Streptomyces sp. NPDC039430, assembly GCF_055639435.1. Classification (NCBI taxonomy): domain Bacteria; kingdom Bacillati; phylum Actinomycetota; class Actinomycetes; order Kitasatosporales; family Streptomycetaceae; genus Streptomyces; species Streptomyces sp. NPDC039430. The sequence goes on from NZ_JBVKAK010000020.1 coordinate 51,269, forward strand.
GCACCTGGTCGGACGTCAACTCCAGCGCCACGGCGGCCCGTTCCGCCGCCGCCGCGTCGAGCGGCCCCGCGCCGGGGTCCCGGTCACCGGCCGCCCAGCGGGCGATCCGTACCGCGTCGGCGAGGACCGCTCTCGCCTGACGGGCCAGCTCCGCCGGGGGCGGAGTGCCCTCGGGCGGCCGGGGTGCCGGACGGCTGCGCCCGTCGGTCACAGCCCGTCGGGCCGTGGCCAACGGCCGCGGGCGGACGAGTCGGAGTCTGGAGTTGCGCGCCAATTGCTCATCAGGCTTTCGGGACGTCACGGGGGCAGTCTTCCCGGTGACCGCCCGAAAGCCCAAACGGAACCTGTTCCAGCGGTACGGGAAGGGCGGAAGAGGCCCGTTCCACGCGGGTGCCGCGGGGCACGGAAGGGAAGGAAGACGCCTGTTGGAAAGGGACGTGACAGCTGGTGGAGCGCTCTGTGGCGGGTGGCTCCGGTGGGTCGCAAGGTGCGTGAAGGAGGCGAAGCGGAGCGTCGGGCGTCGCATCGGATCCCGCCACGGCGCCGCATGCCGGAAAGATCCGTCAGACACCGGTAAAGCGCCCCCTGGGGCGGCGCCGTCCCGGGTGCCGCGCCGGGCGCCGCCTCAGGGAGGTCAGCCGCTACATCAGGGGGGTGAGGAAGCGTCGGAGCACCTCTTCGTATCCCGCCGGGTCCGCGTTCCACATGGCGCCGTGCGGGGCGTGCGCGACGGCGTGCAGGCTGATCAGACCGGAGCGGTGGGCGGCGAGTTCGCGGGAGGGGTTCCAGGACGCGAGGGTGTCGTCGGGGCCGTGGAAGATCAGCGTCGGAATGTTCAGCCTGCCGGGGTCGGCGGCCTGCCGCAGCCGGTCACCGTCGAGACCGGCCCTGCCCTGGGCCGACCGGACCGCGAGCGGCAGCAGCGGCGTGGGGACACGGCGGGCGGTGGCCAGCGCCCGCAGGGTGGCCTCCGCGTCCAGCACCGGCGAGTCGAGCACCAGCCCGGCGATCCGGGCGCGGAGCGGGGAGCCGGCCGCCGCGCCGAGGGCCATCGAGGCGCCGGTGGACCAGCCGTGCAGCACCACGCGCTCGGCGCCGTACCGGACCGCGTAACGGATCGCCGCGTCGAGGTCACGCCATTCGGACTCGCCGAGGTGGCCGAGGCCGTCCGGGGAGCGGGGCGCCCCGGGATCGCCGCGATAGGCGAGGTCGAGTACCGGAAGTTCCTGTTCCGCGAGGAACTCCATGACGTTCAGGGGGTGCTCCCGGGTGGTGCCGAGACCGTGCGTGGTGATCACCCAGGTGTCTCGCACCCCGGGTACGAACCAGGCGGGCAGGGGGCCGAGTTCGCCCGGGATCATCACGTCCTTGTGGCCGAGGCCGAGCGCGGAGGTGGGATCGCCGCTGTGGACCTGCGGGGTGAGGCGTACCCGGGTGCCCGGGAAGAGCGAGCCGTGGCTGACGCGCTCCAGCCGGCGCACCACGGTGTCCGCGGCGTGTTCCACCTCGTCCAGGACCGGCCCGACGACCGCGTGGACGCCGGGGCCCTCGATCCCGTACGTACCGGGGCGCAAAGAGGCGAGACAGCGGGTCAGGGCGATCTGTCCGGCGGCCGTGGCGTGCACGGTGAGACGGGGGTCGCCCGGCAGGGGACGGCCCGGCGGCGTCCTGAGCGTGGCGTCGCCTGCGTAGCGGCCGGCCGCGAACGCGGCCGCGCCGACACCGATGACTGTGGAGACGGCCGCAGCCGTCGCTTTGGCGGGGCGCACGTTCCCAGTGTGGTCACCCCCGGCGGGCTCGGCCAGCCGGGGGTGACCGTCGGGGTGCCCGAGATGCCCGGTCCCTGTCGAGCGCCCCGCCGGAAACGCTGGTCAGCCCCGCTGTCCGTACCCCTTCAGCTTCTGTCCGACCTCGTCCAGCTGGGCCTCGGTCAGCAGCGTGGGGGTGCGGCCGGGCAGCGAGTTCGCCGTGAGCCACAGGCGGCACATCCACTCCAGCTGCGCCGTGCGGTCGTAGGCCTGGGCGAGGCTGTCCCCGTAGGCGACCGTGCCGTGGTTCTGGAGGAGGCAGGCGTTCCGGTCGCGCAGGGCGTCGAGCATATGGGCGGCCAGTTCGTCCGAGCCGTACAGCGCGTAGGGCGCGACCCGGACGGCGCCGCCGTGGGCCGCCGCCATGTAGTGGATCAGGGGCAGTTCGGGGACGAGGGTGGAGACGGCGGTGGCGTGCACGGCGTGGGTGTGGACCACGGCCGTCGCGGAGGTGTTCCGGTAAACGGCGAGGTGCAGGGGCAGCTCACTCGTAGGGGTGAAATCGCCGAGGACCTGCCGGCCGTCAGGATCGACGCCGACGGCGTCCTCGGAAGTCAGCTGGTCATACGGGACCCCGCTCGGCGTGACAAGGATCAGTTCGCCGATCCGTACCGACACGTTGCCCGATGTGCCGACGACAAGTCCTTCACCTGCTGTTCTCCGGGCGGTGGCGATGAGTTCACGCCAGGCCCCGGCTATCGCGTCCCGGCTCCGCTGATCAGTCATAAGAGAATCCTGTCAGGCGGAAGCAAGACGGCCCAGGGCACTTCAGCAGAACAGGCGGGCGATTTCTCCACACATGGGGACACCGCGAAGACGAGCCCAGTTCATCTTCCGTTCACTCTGACTCCCTACGTTCACCGAGGCCACTGACGTCAAAAGATTGCCTGGGTCCTGGGTCAATGGAACACATCACGCTGCTGCTCGCGATCGTGATCGTGACGGCTCTCGTGTTCGATTTCACGAACGGCTTCCACGACACCGCGAACGCGATGGCGACGACCATCTCGACCGGCGCTCTGAAGCCCAAGATCGCGGTGGGCATGTCCGCCGTCCTGAATCTTGTCGGCGCGTTCCTGTCCGTGGAGGTCGCCAAGACGATCTCCGGCGGACTCATCAACGAACAGGGCATCAGAACAGAAGTGATCTTCGCGGCGCTCGTCGGCGCCATCCTGTGGAACCTCTTCACCTGGCTGCTCGGCCTTCCGTCGAGCTCCTCCCACGCACTCTTCGGCGGCCTGATCGGCGCCACCCTGATGTCGGTCGGCGCCTCCGGGGTCAACGGCGGCGTCGTCATCACGAAGGTGCTGATCCCCGCGCTCGCCGCGCCGGTCGTCGCCGGTCTCGCGGCGCTGCTCGCGACGCGGCTGACGTACCGCATCGGCCGCCGTACGGACGACAAGGCGACCGCCAAGGGCTACCGCGCCGGGCAGATCGCCTCCGCCGGTCTCGTCTCCCTCGCGCACGGCACCAACGACGCGCAGAAGACGATGGGCGTCATCACCCTCGCGCTGGTCACCGGCGGCGTCCTCGCCCCGGGCTCCAACCCTCCGATGTGGGTCATCGTCTCCGCTGGAGTGGCGATCGCGCTCGGAACGTATCTCGGCGGCTGGCGCATCATCCGCACCATGGGCACCGGCCTCACCGATCTCCAGCCGCAGCAGGGCTTCGCCGCCCAGACCAGCGCCGCGACCGTCATCCTGGCCTCCTCGCACCTGGGCTTCTCGCTCTCCACCACCCAGTCCTGCTCCGGCGCCGTGATGGGCGCGGGCCTCGGCCGCAAGGGCGGGGTGGTCCGCTGGTCGACCGCCAGCCGGATGTTCATCGCCTGGGGACTGACCCTGCCCGCCGCGGGCCTGGTCGCCGCCGGGGCCGAGTTCCTGACCGGCCAGGGCGGCTGGGGCGTCGCGGTCGTCGCCGTCCTGCTCGTCGCGATCTCCGGGGCGATCTGGCTCGCCTCGCGCCGCCGGCGGGTCGACCACACCAACGTGAACGAGAACGAGGCCGGAGCCGTCGGCGCGGCGGAAGGCGCCGGGACCACCGAGCCCGCGGGCGTCGTCACCGCCGCCATCGCGGCCGTCACCCCGCCGCCCACGGCCGGTGCCGCGCAGGAACTGTCGACCACGATCCCGGCCCCTGGCTCCACGGACGCCGCGGGCGAGCCCGCGCGAACCGCCACGGTGTAAGGAAGAGAAACCGCATGAACATCGACTGGGCAGCACTCGGTTCCGTCTTCGGTGTCAGCCTCGTGGCCACCGTCGCTCTCGTGGGCCTGTTCACCCTCGGCATCGTGGGCCTCGCCAAGCAGGAGCAGGCGAGCGCGCAGGGGGCCGCCGGCTCCGTGGCCCTGGCCCGCGTGGGCGCGTACGCCTGCTTCGCGCTGTGCGTGGCGGCCGTCGCGTACGGGATCTATCTGATCGTCGCCTGACCGGGCGGCGGATCGACCGCGCCACCTCGACCCGGGCCGGCCCCGGCGCGTCCGTCACGCGCCGGGGCCGGTTCACGTGCCGGGCCGGTTCACGGTTCACGTGCCGGGCCGGTTCTTCGGTGCCCGTGCCAGGCCGGTTCTTCGGTGCCCGTGGGGCTGGGGTGGCGTGTGGGGCTCGGCACACTGTCCCGTCGCTGGTCAGGGATGAGTTGACGGGTGTTTGCGCTGCGTGGTGGACTTCCGGGGCCATTTGACGACGGCAGAAGAGGAAGCCGGTGCGAATCCGGCGCGGTCCCGCCACTGTCACTGCGAGCCACGTCTCCAGGAGCCAGGAACTCTCGCCGCCGCATCACGTCGAGCCGGGGCGCGGACCCTGAGTGAGGACATTTCGCCATGCCTGGCCGCCGTTCGGCCGTCGTGCGCGGCCGGGGTCGGCCCGCCGAGCGTGTTTTCGCCTACGGCGCCGCCGTGGGCCTCCTGGGTGATCTGCTGTTCGGCGATCCGCGCCGGGGCCATCCCGTCGCCGCGTTCGGCCGGGCGGCGACGGCCGTCGAGCGGAGGCTGTGGCGCGACCACCGGGGCTGGGGCGCACTGCACACCGCGGTATGCGCCGGAGGAGCCGCCGGGGTCGCGGCGCTGGCGGCCCGGGGCGTACGGGACCACCGCACCGCCTCCGTGGCGCTGACCGCCGCCACCACCTGGGCCGTGGTCGGCGGCACCTCGCTGGGACGTGAGGCACGCGCCATCGGCGCCGCGCTCACCGCCGGGGACGTCGAACGGGCCAGGGAGCGGCTGCCGCGGCTGTGCGGCCGTGACCCGCGGGCGCTCGACGGACAGCAGATCGCGCGCGCCGTGGTGGAGTCGGTCGCCGAGAACACCTCCGACGCGGTCGTGGGCGCGCTGGTGTGGGGGGCGGTGGCGGGCGTGCCGGGGCTCGCCGGATTCCGTGCCGTGAACACGCTGGACGCGATGGTGGGTCATCTCTCGCCCCGGTACCGCAGGTTCGGCTGGGCCTCGGCCCGGCTCGACGATGTCGTGGGCGCGCCGGGCGCCCGGCTGACCGCCGTACTCGCCGGTGCGCTGGCCGGCGGGGTCGGCGGCGATCCCGGCGCGGCCCTGCGGGCGGTACGGCGGGACGCCCGTAAACACCCGAGCCCCAACGCGGGCCCCGTGGAGGCGTCGTTCGCCGGCGCGCTGGGCGTACGGCTGGGCGGGACGCTCGCGTACGGCGGGCGCGTGGAGCACAGGCCGGTGCTGAACGGCGAGGGCCGGCCGGCCGGGGTCGCGGACATCGAGCGGGCCGTACGGCTGTCGCGCCGGGTGACCGTGGCCGCCCTCGCGGTCTGTGTGGCGGGCCGTTTCGGGTACGGACTCGCCCACCGCGCGCTACGCCGTGGGACCGGGCGAAAGGGACGCGGATGAGCAGGGGCGGGCGCGGCGGGGGGCTGCTGATAGCCGGCACGACCTCCGACGCGGGCAAGAGCGTGGTCACGGCGGGGATCTGCCGCTGGCTGGTGCGCCGTGGGGTGAAGGTCGCGCCCTTCAAGGGGCAGAACATGTCGCTGAACTCGTTCGTGACGCGCGAGGGCGCGGAGATCGGCCGGGCCCAGGCGATGCAGGCCCAGGCCGCCCGGATCGAACCGACGGCGCTGATGAACCCGGTCCTGCTGAAGCCCGGCAGTGACCGCAGCAGCCAAGTGGTGCTGATGGGGCGGCCGGTGGGAGAAATGAGCGCCAGGGGGTTCTTCGGGACCTCTCAGGAAGCGTCCCCGGGGCGGACACCGCACGAGGGGCGGCGGGAATTGCTGCTCGGGCCCGTCCTGGAGTGCCTGGAGCGGCTGCGCGGCAGCTACGACGCCGTGATCTGCGAAGGGGCCGGCAGCCCCGCCGAGATCAATCTGCGCCGTACCGACATCGTGAACATGGGCATCGCGCGGGCCGCGCGGCTGCCGGTGGTGGTCGTCGGGGACATCGACCGGGGCGGCGTCTTCGCCTCGTTCTTCGGGACGACGGCGCTCCTGTCCCCCGAGGACCAGGAGCTGATCGCGGGCTATCTGGTCAACAAGTTCCGGGGCGACGTCTCCCTGCTCGAACCCGGTCTTGAGATGCTCCGCGGGATCACGGGGCGGTCCACGCTCGGCGTCCTGCCGTTCCGGCACGGTCTGGGCATCGACGAGGAGGACGGGCTGCGCGTCTCGGCGCGCGGCGCCGTACGCGAGTCGCCTGCCGCTCCCCCGTACGGCGAGGACGTGCTGCGGGTCGCGGTCTGCGCCGTACCGCTGATGTCCAACTTCACCGATGCGGACGCGCTGGCGGCGGAGCCGGGGGTCGTCGTGCGGTTCGTGGACCGGCCGGAGGAGCTGGCCGACGCCGATCTCGTGGTGGTGCCCGGCACGCGCGGCACGGTCAAGGCGCTGGCGTGGCTGCGCGAGCGCGGGCTCGCCGACGCGCTCGCCCGGCGGGCCGCGGAGGGCCGTCCCGTCCTGGGGATCTGCGGCGGCTACCAGCTCCTGGGCGAGCACATCGACGACGAGGTGGAGTCCCGGGCGGGCGCGGTGCCCGGCCTCGGACTGCTGCCGGTACGGGTGCGGTTCGCCCGCGAGAAGACCCTGGCCAGGCCGGTGGGCGTGGCCCTAGGCGAGACGGTGGAGGGGTACGAGATCCATCACGGCGTCGCCGACGTACGGGGAGGCGACGCCTTCGTCTCCGACACAGACGGACGGGCGCTGGACGGCTGCCGGGTGGGGGCTGTCACGGGCACGCACTGGCACGGGGCGCTGGAGAGCGACGCGTTCCGGCGGCGGTTCCTGACGGAGGTGGCGCGGACCGCGGGCCGGCGTTTCGTCCCCGCGCCCGGCACGAGCTTCGGCGCGTTGCGGGAGGAACAGCTCGACCTGCTCGGTGACCTCATCGAGGAGCACGCGGACACGGACGCGCTGATGCGCCTGATCGAGGAGGGCGCGCCCCCGGGGCTGCCCTTCATTCCGCCGGGAGCGCCATGACGACCATCTTCGAAGGAGCGATCAGCATATGAGCACCCCCTTTCCGTTCACCGCCGTGGTGGGAATGGACGATCTGCGGCTCGCCCTGTTGCTCAACGCGGTGAGCCCCGCCGTGGGCGGTGTGCTCGTGCGGGGTGAGAAGGGCACCGCCAAGTCCACGGCCGTACGGGCCCTTTCGGCGCTGCTGCCGGAGGTGCCGGTCGTCGCCGGATGCCGGTTCAGCTGCGATCCCGCCGCGCCCGATCCGCGATGCCCCGACGGGCCGCACGAGACGGCTCCTGGCACGTCCAGGCCCGCCCGGATGGTCGAGCTGCCCGTGGGCGCCTCGGAGGACCGTCTCGTGGGCGCGCTGGACATCGAGCGGGCGCTGTCCGAGGGCGTGAAGGCCTTCGAGCCCGGTCTGCTCGCCGACGCGCACCGCGGGGTGCTCTACGTCGACGAGGTCAACCTCCTCCATGACCACCTGGTCGACCTGCTGCTGGACGCCGCCGCCATGGGTGCCTCGTACGTCGAGCGCGAGGGCGTCTCCGTACGGCACGCGGCGCGCTTCCTGCTCGTCGGGACGATGAACCCCGAGGAGGGCGAGCTGCGGCCGCAGTTGCTCGACCGTTTCGGGCTGACCGTGGAGGTCGCGGCCTCGCGCGAGCCGGAGCTGCGGGTGGAGGTCGTACGGCGGCGGCTGGCGTTCGACGACGATCCGGCCGGGTTCGCGGCGCGCTGGGCCGAGGAGGAGACCGCGCTGCGGGACCGGATCGTGGCCGCGCGGGCACTGCTGCCCGAGGTGCGGCTCGGGGACGCCGCGCTGCTCCGGATAGCCGCGACGTGCGCCGCGTTCGAGGTGGACGGGATGCGGGCGGACATCGTGATGGCGCGGACCGCGGCGGCGCTGGCCGCGTGGGCGGGGCGTACGGACGTGCGCGCCGAGGACGTACGGCAGGCCGCGCTGCTGGCGCTGCCGCACCGGCGGCGCCGCAACCCCTTCGACGCGCCGGGGCTCGACGAGGACAAGCTCGACGACACGCTGGACGAGTTCAAGGGCGAGGACGGCGACGGCGGGGACGACGACCCGGGTCCTGACGGGCCCGGCGGGGGCGGTGGCATCCCGCCGCGGTCCGGTCCTGAGGGATCCGGGGGCCCCGACACGCCGCACGAGTCCGGGTCCGGGCAGGACGACACGCCCGTCGAGCACGACCCGGGGGCACGGGACGACACGCCCGCGGAGGCGGAGCCCCAGGGGCGGACGGGCCGCGCCGGGGCCGGTGAGCGGTCCGCCGTACGGGCCGCCGAACCGTTCCGTACGAAGACGCTGAGCGTGCCGGGTCTGGGCGAGGGCGCGGCCGGGCGGCGCTCCCGGGCCCGTACCGAGCACGGCAGGACGACCGGGTCCCGGCAGCCCAGGGGCGCGCTCACCAAGCTGCATCTGGCGGCGACCGTGCAGGCGGCGGCCCCGCACCAGCGGGCGCGCGGGCGCAGCGGTCCCGGCCTGGTGGTGCGCGGGGACGATCTGCGGCAGGCGACCCGGGAGGGGCGCGAGGGGAATCTCGTGCTGTTCGTGGTCGACGCGTCGGGCTCGATGGCGGCCAGGCGGCGGATGAGCGCGGTGAAGGGCGCGGTGCTCTCCCTGCTGCTGGACGCGTACCAGCGGCGCGACAAGGTCGGTCTGATCACCTTCCGTGGCAAGGAGGCGGAGGTCGCGCTGCCGCCCACCTCGTCGGTGGACGCGGCGGCGGCCCGGCTGGAGTCGCTGCCGACGGGCGGGCGTACGCCGCTCGCCGCCGGGCTGCTCAAGGCGCACGACGTGCTGCGGGTGGAACGGATGCGGGACCCGGCGCGGCGTCCGCTGCTGCTCGTGGTGACGGACGGCCGGGCGACCGGCGCGCGGCCGGCGGACGGCGCGGATCCGGTGGCGCTGGCGGCGCGCGCGGCGCGGCTGCACGCCTCGGAGGGGACGGCCTCGGTGGTCGTGGACTGCGAGTCGGGTCCGGTACGGCTCGGTCTGGCCGCGTCGCTCGCCGCGGATCTGGAGGGTACGGCCATCACGCTCGACGAGCTGCGCGCGGACAGCATCGCGGGCCTGGTCAGGGACGTACAGCGGGATGTACGGCAGACGCACGCACACAACGGACGACCCAGGAGGGCCGCTTGATGCCACAGGGACAGCCGGAATCCGTACCGGACGACGGGCTCACCACCCGCCAGCGCCGCAACCGTCCGCTCGTCCTCGTCCATACCGGCACCGGCAAGGGCAAGTCGACGGCGGCGTTCGGGCTCGCTCTGCGCGCCTGGACGCAGGGGTGGCCGGTCGGGGTGTTCCAGTTCGTGAAGTCCGCGAAGTGGAAGGTCGGCGAGGAGCGGGCGCTGAAGGTGCTGGGGGCGAGCGGCGAGGGCGGTCCTGTCGCCTGGCACAAGATGGGCGAGGGCTGGTCCTGGGTGCAGCGCGACGCGCAGTACTCCAACGAGGAGGCGGCGCGCGAGGGCTGGGAGCAGGTCAAGCGCGATCTGGCGGCCGAGACGCACAAGCTGTACGTGCTGGACGAGTTCGCCTATCCGCTGCACTGGGGGTGGGTGGACACCGACGAGGTGATCGAGGTGCTGCGCGGACGCCCCGGCACCCAGCATGTGGTGATCACCGGGCGCAACGCCCCGGAGAAGCTGATGGACTTCGCGGATCTCGTCACGGAGATGACGAAGGTCAAGCATCCGATGGACGCGGGCCAGAAGGGCCAGAGAGGTATCGAGTGGTGAACGTCCCATGGTGAACGTCCCGCGTCTGGTCATCGCCGCGCCCGCCTCCGGGAGCGGCAAGACCACGGTCGCGACGGGGCTGATGGCGGCCTTCTCGGAACGCGGTCTGGCCGTGTCCCCGCACAAGGTCGGGCCCGACTACATCGACCCCGGGTATCACGCGCTGGCCGTCTCCCCGGGGGCATCGGGCGCCTACGGACCGGTCGGCGCGACCGGCTCCGCCGTCGTCCCCGGCTCCGCCGCGCGTGTCCGGCCGGGCCGCAATCTCGACGCGTACATGTGCGGTACCGGTCTGATCGGGCCGCTGTTCGCGCATGGCGCGGCGGGCTGTGACCTGGCGGTCGTCGAGGGCGTGATGGGGCTCTACGACGGCGCGTCGGGCCAGGGCGAACTGGCCTCCACCGCCCAGGTGTCGAAGCTGCTGCGCGCGCCGGTGGTCCTGGTGGTGGACGCCTCGTCGCAGTCGCGTTCGGTGGCGGCGCTGGTGCACGGCTTCGCCTCCTGGGATCCGGAGGTGCGGATCGGCGGGGTGATCCTCAACAAGGTCGCCACCGACCGGCACGAACGGCTGCTGCGCGAGGCGCTGGACGAGTCGGGCGTGCCGGTCATGGGGGTGCTGCGGCGCGCCGACGGCGTCACCGCGCCCTCGCGCCATCTGGGTCTGGTGCCGGTCGCCGAGCGGCGCGCGGAGGCGGTCGGGTCGATGCGGGAGCTGGCCGCGCGGGTGCGGGCGGGGTGCGATCTGGAGGCGCTGCTTGCGCTCGCGCGCAGTGCGCCGGCGCTCGATGTGACGCCGTGGGAACCGGCGGTCGAGCCGGTCGCCTCCGTGGCGGGCGCGGGCCGGCCGGTGATCGCGGTGGCCGGCGGGTCCGCCTTCACCTTCTCGTACGCGGAGCACACCGAGCTGCTGGCGGCTGCGGGCGCGGACGTCGTCCCGTTCGATCCGCTGCGGGACGAGGTGCTCCCGGAAGGCACCAGGGGTCTGGTGATCGGCGGCGGGTTCCCCGAGGTGTACGCGCCGGAGCTGTCGGCCAACGAGCCGCTGTGCAAGGCCGTGGCGGAGCTGGCGCACTCCGGCGCTCCGGTGGCAGCCGAGTGCGCCGGGCTGCTGTATCTGGCGCGCTCCCTGGACGGGGCGCCGATGTGCGGGGTGCTGGCGGCCGACGCGCGGATGTCGGGACGGCTGACGCTGGGCTACCGGGAGGCGGTGGCGGTCGGCGACAGCGCGCTGGCGCGGGCCGGTACGCGCGTACGGGGGCATGAGTTCCACCGGACGGTGCTGGAACCGGGCGCCGGGGCGGCTCCGGCGTGGGGCGTGGTGCATCCGGAGCGCAGGGTGGAGGGGTTCGTCCAGGGGGGCGTGCACGCGAGCTATCTGCATACGCACTGGGCGGCGGCGCCGGAGCTGGCGCGGCGGTTCGTGGAGCGATGTACGGCGTGACGGACGGGCCGGCGGGGTACGGGCGCCCCTGGTCAGTCGGCGACGCCGACCACCACCCAGATGAAGCCCACGCCGAGGACCGTGCAGAGCAGCGTGGAGCGCGCGGGATGGTCGTGGTGCGCCTCGGGCAGGATCTCGGCCGCGGCCAGATAGAGCAGGACGCCGGCGAAGAAGCCGAGGTAGCTGCCGAGCGCTTCCGCCGGGAGGGTGAACAGCAGGGTGGACGCGGCGCCGAGCACCGGCGCGATCGCGTCGGCGACGAGCATCGTGATCGCCCTGCGCCGGTCGTTCCCGTACAGGCTGGTGATCGTGTACGTGTTGAAGCCGTCGGCGAAGTCATGGGCGATGACGGCGAGGGCGACGGCGGTGCCCATGCCGCCGCCGACCTGGAAGGCCGCGCCGAGCGCGATGCCGTCCATCAGGCTGTGGCCCACCATGGCCGCCGCCGCGGTCAGTCCCACCTGGGGCACCCGCTCGCCTGCCGAGGGGCCGGAGGCGTGCGGGTCGCCGCCGTGGGACGCGCGGCGGACGGCGAGCAAACGTTCCACCAGATGGGCTACGAGAAAGCCGCCCACGAACAGCAGCAGCGCCTGGGGTACCCCGAGGATCTCGCCGCTCGCGGCGTGCATCGCCTCGGGCAGCAGATCCAGTCCGACGACGCCGAGCATCAGCCCCCCGGCCAGGCCCAGTACGAGATGGCGGCGGTCGGTGACGCGCTGCGCCGTCCACCCGCCGAACAGCGTCATGAGGAACGCGCCGAGCGCGACGAACACCGCCATGGGCCCTTGCATAGCGGATCGGACCGGCACTTCGCACATCCGGCGCGGGGGCCGGGGCGCGCGCCGGAGCCGGGGTACGGGCGGGAGCCGGGGTACGGGCGGGAGCCGGGGTACGAGCCGGAGCCGGGGCTCGTCGTGGGGGTCGGCGCGCGCTCCGGCGTGTCCGTGGCGGAGGTGCTCGGGCTGATCGAGACCACGCTGCGGGACGCCGGGCTCTCGCCGTGCGACCTGATCGAGCTGGCCACGGCCGAGAGCAGGACCGGCGAGGCCGGGATCGCGGGGGCGGCGGCGCGGCTCGGCGTCCCCCTGAGGGGATATCCGGCCACGCTGCTGGCCGGGATCGCCGTACCGAATCCGTCCGGGGCGCCGCTGGCGGCGCTGGGGACACCGTCCGTCGCCGAGGCCGCCGCGCTGGCGGGCGGGGGCGAACTGCTCGTACCGAAAAGGAAGTCGGACGCCGGCGCCGGCCGCCCCGCTTCGGTCACCTGCGCCGTGGCGGATAGAAGCCAGTCGGAGTGGAACCGGCGCGGGCGGAAATGATGTCCGTGTCGGCAGCAGGCGGAGAGCGGCCGGCGGAGAGCAGACAGAGAGCAGCGGCCTCGCGGCAGAGCGCGGACCGTGTGGTGACGCCCCGGGGAGACCGGTGGCGGGAGAAAGGGAAAGGAGCCCGGTGATCCGCGTCGTCCAGTCCATCGAGAACAGCCGGGGAGTGACGTCCCCGCGGCGGGGATCGCGGTCGCTTCCCCGGCTGTCGTTTCCCCGGCCGTCGTCGGCCCCGTCGCCCACGCCGGACGCCATATCAGGCGACGACCCCCGTGACTGCCATGTCTACGCGCGCTGACAGCCACGATCTGCGCCATCACGGCGACGCGGAAGTGCGGGACGGAGCCGCGGGGCTGATCGATCTCGCGGTCAACGTCCGTACGGGCACTCCCCCGGAGTGGCTGCGCGCGCGCATCGCCGACTCACTGACCGGGCTCGCCGCCTACCCCGACGGGCGGGCGGCCCGCGCGGCGGTCGCGGCGCGGCACGGACTGCCGGTCGAGCGGACGCTGCTGACGGCGGGGGCGGCGGAGGCGTTCGTGCTGCTGGCCCGCGCGCTGCCGGCCCGCCGGCCCGTGGTCGTCCATCCGCAGTTCACCGAACCGGAAGCGGCGCTGCGGGACGCGGGACACGAGGTGCGGCGGGTGCTGCTGCGCCCGGAGGACGGGTTCCGGCTGGATCCGGAGGCCGTGCCCGACGACGCGGATCTGGTGGTGCTCGGGAATCCGACCAACCCGACGTCCGTGCTCCACCCGGCCGAGGCGATAGCGAAGCTGGCCCGTCCCGGCCGGACGCTGGTGGTGGACGAGGCGTTCATGGACGCGGTGCCGGGCGAGCCGGAGGGGCTGGCCGGGCGGATGGACGTGCCGGGGCTCGTCGTGTTGCGCAGCCTCACCAAGACCTGGGGCCTGGCGGGCCTGCGGATCGGCTATGTACTGGCCGAGCCGGGCACGGTCGCGGCGCTGGAGCGCGCGCAGCCGCTGTGGCCGGTCTCGACGCCCGCGCTGGCGGCGGCGGAGGCGTGCATGTCCCCCGCCGCGCTGGCGGAGGCGGGGCAGGCGGCGTGCCGCATCGCGGTGGAGCGCGCGCATCTGCTGGCCGGGCTCGCGGAGTTCGAGGAGGTACGGGCGGTGGAGGCGGCGGCGGGACCGTTCGTGCTGATACGGGTGAAGCGGGCGGACGCGGTGCGGGCCAGGCTCCGCACGCTGGGCTTCGCCGCCCGGCGCGGCGACACGTTCCCGGGGCTCGACCGCGACTGGCTGCGGCTCGCGGTCCGCGACCGGGCCACGACGAACCGTTTCCTCCAGGCCCTGGACCAGGCGCTGACGGCGGTCGGCTGACCCGGACGGCGGCCGGCCTGACGGCAGTCGGCGGTCGGTGGTCGGCTCGGACGGTGGTCGGCTCACGGCTGACCCGACAGCTAACGGCTGTCGGCGGTCGGCTGAGTGGCGCCCCCGATATTCGCTGGTCCAGGGGGTCCACGCCCGCCAAAGTGAACGCATGACCTCCGCCGACGCCGCTTTCCTGCCCGGTCTTGAGCTGTCCAGGATCCTGTACGAGGAGGCCGTTCGTCCGCTTCTCGACGACGCCTTCCCCGGACTGCGCCATGCCGCCGCGCGGGTCGGCACCGGCTCGGAGGTCCTCGGCTTCGACACGGCGCGCTCCGCCGATCACGAGTGGGGGCCCCGGCTCCAGCTGTTCCTGGCGCCGGACGAAGTGGCCCGGTACGGCGCCCCTCTCCACCGGCTTCTGGCCGAGCGGCTGCCGAAGCACGTACGCGGCTGGCCCACCCATTTCCGGCGGCCCGACGATCCGCTCGACCCGGTCGGGCAGATGGAGCTGACGGACGGTCCGGTCGACCACCGGGTCTCCGTCCAGGATGTCGGCGGCTGGCTGACGTCGGCGACCGGCACCGATCCGGCGTCCGGCGATCCGACCGTCCTGGACTGGCTGGCGATGCCGCAGCAGCGGCTCGCGGAGGTGACGGGCGGCGCGGTGTTCCATGACGGGCTCGGCACGCTCACCACGGCGCGGCGACGGCTGGTCTGGTACCCGGACCAGGTGTGGCGCCATCTGCTGGCCTGTCAGTGGCAGCGGATCTCGCAGGAGGAGGCCTTCGTCGGGCGCTGCGCGGAGGCCGGGGACGAGCTGGGCTCGATGGTGGTCGCGGGCCGGCTGGTGCGCGACCTCATGCGGCTGTGTCTGCTCCTGGAGCGGCGGTACGCGCCGTACGGCAAGTGGCTGGGCAGCGCGTTCGGACAGCTGGATGTGGCCGGCAGCCTGCTGCCGTCGCTGCGGAGCGCGCTGGCGGCGACGGAGTACCCGGAGCGGGAACGCGGGCTGTGCGCGGCGTACGAGACGGTGGCCGCGCTCCAGAACGAGTCCGGGCTCGCCGAACCGGTGGATCCGGCGTGCCGGAGCTATCACGGCCGGCCGTTCCAGGTGCTGCACGCCGAGCGGTTCGCGCGGGCGCTGTCGGCGACGGTCACGGATCCCGGGCTACGGGGACGGCCGCTGACGGGCGGCGTGGACCAGTGGGCGGACAGCACCGACTTCCTGAACCTCACGGAACCGGCGCGGGCCGCCACCCGGGCGCTCGGACAGCGCCAGGGCACCGGCCCCCTGCCGAAGGCCTGAGGGGCCGGAAGCGCTCCCGGCCGAAGCCGGAAGGGCCGCGGGCCCGAAGGCTCAAAGACCCGGGGCCCGAAGACCCGGGACCCGAAGACCCGGGACCCGAAGACCCTGGGCCCGAAGGCCCGAAGGGCCGGAAGCGCCTCCCGCTCCCGGCCCCCGGACCGCCCCGGGCCCGCCCTGACATGGCGTCAGCGGGCAGGAGCGGGTCAGCGCTTGCGCGCGGCCCTCGCCAGCAGCAGCGCTCCGCCGCCCGCCCCGAGCAGCGCCACCGCGCCGCCCGCCAGATACGGCGTCGTGGAGTTGCCTCCCGTCTCCGCGAGGTTCTCCTCGACCGGCTCCGTCACGGTCTGCGGCTTCGTATCGGCCTTCGCGGGCGCGGACTTCTCCGGTTCCGGCGCCGTCGTGGCCGCGGGTGCCTTCGGTGACTCACAGGTGGCCCCGGCGAGCGTGACGGTGCCCTCGACCTCGGCGACATTCAGCTTGAGCGGGTTGATCGACACCCGCAGTTCCAGGGCGCTGGCCGCGGCCGTACGGGACGTGGTGTGCGTCTTCGACAGATCGAGTGTCACCTCACCCACGCCCGGGACCTCGACGCGGGTGGGACCGCCCGCGGAGAGCGTGACCCGCTTGCCGAGCACGGTCACCTGGCCGAGCAGCTCCGACTCCGCGACCGGCCGCTTCCCGGCCGCGCAGACCGCCTTGGAGGTGACCTCCTGGATCTCGATGAGCGAGAGCAGCGGCAGTCCGGGCACATGCACCTTCGCGTGGGCGAGGTTGCTGTATCCCTCCGCCTTGCGCGCGTCGGCGGTCGCCCGCGCGGTGGCCACGTCGGCGCGCAGCAGGGTGAAGGCCCTGCCCTGGTCGACCCCGTCCAGCTGAACGCTGAGCGTCGTCTTGTCCGCGCTCGCGGGCGCCGACACCTCGTTCAGGGCGGCCCGCAGGGGCACGTTGAGGGTCTTGTTGAGCAGGGACACGTCGAGGCCGGCCCGGAGCACGACCGCGGTCGCCCGTCCGTCGTCCGTGCCCTCGGTGGCCCGCGCCGGAGCGGCGAGGAGCAGGGGACCCGCCGTCAGTGCGGCGGCGGCCGTCAGGGCGGCGGCACGGCGCGCGGGCATGCGGAAGGTGTTGCTGTTCAAGATGTGGAACCCCCACAAGAGATTTGGTGTCGCCGGTCCGCCCAACGGGGACACGGGGCGGTGGCGACCGAGACACCGGAATCTTTACGCACGGAGAGTGAACCGGCAGACACCTGGGGTGAGTTCACTCCAAAGTGGGGTTTCCGGGTGCATATTCGATTCTTGTGGCACATGCGTTTCTCGGTCCCCACCGATGACGGCGCGTCAGGGTGCCGGAGCGGTACGCCCGTCGCCCTGACCAGGAACGCGTGAGGGAGTTCAACGACTCCGGCCGCTCCGCGTCACGCCCCCGTCAACCGGGCGCCGCCCGCCCCGGCCGGTCGTCTCCGCACCCGGGTCAGCCGACGATCCGCCCGTTCAGGACGATCCGCCGCGGCGCCGCCAGGACCCGTACGTCCGCGCGCGGATCCTCGCCGTACACCACGAGATCCCCCGGAGCGCCCTCCTCCAGCGACGGGCGCCCCAGCCACTCGCGCGCACCCCAGGTGGTCGCCGAGAGCGCCTCCAGTGGCGGGATCCCGGCCTTCGTCAGCTCCTCGACCTCACCCGCCACCAGACCGTGGGCCAGACCGCCGCCCGCGTCCGTGCCGACGAAGACCGGGACGCCCGCGTCGTACGCCGCGCGCACGGTGTCGTAGCGGCGCTCGTACAGCCGGTTCATATGCGCCGACCAGCGCGGGAACCTGTCCCGGCCGCCCGCCGCGAGCCGCGGGAACGTCGCGATGTTGACCAGCGTCGGGACGATCGCGACGCCACGCTCCGCGAAGAGCGGGATGGTGTTCTCGGTGAGCCCCGTCGCGTGCTCGACGCAGTCGATGCCCGCCTCGACGAGATCGCGGAGTGCGGCCTCGGCGAAGCAGTGCGCGGTGACCCTGGCCCCGAGCCGGTGCGCCTCCGCGATGGCCTCCTCGACCTCGGCGCGCGGCCAGCAGGCGGTCAGGTCGCCCGCGTCGCGGTCGATCCAGTCACCGACGAGCTTCACCCAGCCGTCGCCGCGCCGCGCCTCCCGGGCCACGTACGCGACGAGGTCCTCCGGCTCGATCTCATGGGCGTAGTTGCGGATGTAGCGACGGGTCCTGGCGATATGGCGGCCCGCCCTGATGATCTTCGGCAGATCCTCGCGGTCGTCGATCCAGTGGGTGTCCACGGGCGATCCGGCGTCCCTGAGCAGCAGGGCTCCCGCCTCGCGCTCGTCGAGCGCCTGCTTCTCGCTGGTCGCCTCGTCGACCGCGCCGTGATGGTCGAGCCCGACATGGCAGTGGGCGTCCACCAGTCCGGGCAGCGCCCAGCCCTCGACCGTACGGACATCGCGGGCGCCGGGTGGCCGGTCGTACGTGATCCGGCCGTCCACGACCCACAGTTCGTCCCTGGCCTCCTCGGGGCCGACGAGCACCCGCCCCTTCACGCGCAGCACCGTGTGATCACTCATGAGCAGCACTGTACGAGGGCGTGAGTACCCTCGACCGGGGGGTTCGCACAACTCTCCGACCCGGGCCCGTACCCCGTGTCCGCCGCCCCGAACCGATGCCCAGCCGAACCGCCAGAACCGCCAGAACCACTCGAACCGCCCGGCCTTCCCGACCGAACCGCCCGACCGAGCCGACCCGGCCCGACCTGGCCCGAACCGACCCGACCCGGCCCGAACCGACCCGACACACCGAAGAGAGCACCGCCGTGACACACCCGCTGCTGGACCTGCCTCCGCTGACCGCCGCGCACTTCGCCGCCATCGAACGCCGCGTGGCCTCGCTCCTCGCCACCGAGAACGATGTCGTGATCATGCAGGGCGAGGCCCTGCTGCCGCTGGAGGGCTGCATCCGCGGCGGGGCGGGCCCCGGTTCCACCGCGCTGAACGTCGTGACGGGACCGTACGGGCAGACCTTCGGGAACTGGCTGCGCGACTGCGGCGCGGTGGTCGTGGACCTGGGGGTGCCGTTCCACACGGCCGTGACCGCGGAGGCGATCGAACAGGCCCTGGCAGCGCGCCCCGAGATCGACTTCGTCTCGCTGGTGCACGCGGAGGCCGCGACCGGCAACACCAACCCCGTCGCGGAGATCGGCGAGGTCGTACGGGCCCATGGCGCGCTGTTCATGCTGGACGCCGTGGCGTCGGTGGCCGCCGAACCGCTGCTTACCGACGCCTGGGGGGTGGATCTGTGCGTGATCGGCGCGCAGAAGGCGATGGGTGGTCCCGCCGGGGTGTCGGCCGTGTCCGTGAGCGAGCGCGCCTGGGAGCGGTTCGCCGCCAATCCCCGGGCCCCGCGCCGCTCGTACCTCTCGCTCCTCGACTGGAAGGAACGCTGGATCGACGGCGACCGCCGGGCGCTGCCGCACGCCCCGGCGCAGCTGGAGATGCTGGCGCTGGAGGCGTGTGTGGAACGCATCGAGGCCGCCGGCCAGGAGACGGTCATGGCCCGGCACGCCTCGGCGGCCGCGGCGACCCGCGCGGGCGCGCTGGCGCTGGGCGGCGGTCTGGCGCCGTTCGTCCACGAGGCCGCCGAGGCCGCTCCGGTGGCCACGACGCTCAGGACCCCGGCGGGGGTGGACGCCGCCGGTGTGGTGGCGAAGGCGCTGGCCGCCGATCCGGCGCTGCCGCTGATCGCGGGCGGCGGGGCACTGGCCGCGGAGCTGATCCGCGTCAACCACTACGGCGCCGACGCGACCCCGGCCGCGGTGCGGTCCTCGCTGCTGGCGCT
Source organism: Streptomyces sp. NPDC039430 (assembly GCF_055639435.1). Taxonomy (NCBI): domain Bacteria; kingdom Bacillati; phylum Actinomycetota; class Actinomycetes; order Kitasatosporales; family Streptomycetaceae; genus Streptomyces; species Streptomyces sp. NPDC039430. The sequence continues at coordinate 70,481 of NZ_JBVKAK010000020.1, forward strand.
GGGCGCGGCGCTCGACGGCTCCGGCGGTGCGGTGGACCCGGAGGCCGCGGTGCGGGCGGCCGACGAGGCCTGGACGCGCCGCGCCCAGGGCGACACGCTCTAGACGGCACACCGGCCGCGGGGCCGTGCCGCCGCCGGTCCCCGGACCATATGTGGCCGCGGTATCCATAAATTGAAGAGGGCATTAATTATCGAATACGGGAAGACGCTTTATTCCGTGCAGCTTCCCGTATTCGTCTGCCCCCGTTTCTCCGGCCTAAACGCCAAGATTTCATCAGGGTCCCGCGCGTGATTCCGAGCGGTCTCCCGAGCGTTACGGATATGTGACCGACTCCACAGATCCGCCCGTTTCGCCCCAACATATAGCTACATTTTACCCTGGTTCTCGGTCGGCGCACCCGGTGCCACCTACTCGCGCGATAACACAGCCCGGCGGCTCACCCAACCCCTGGCCAAGATGCATCTTTTGAATTTGCTGGGTAAATTCAATCCGTATGACCGCCGCACAAGCAGACCTTGCAGGCGCCCGAAGCGAATTCCCCCGATCCTTCACGACCGACGCCCCACGAGTGGAGGACGGAGCCGCGATCTGGCGCATCGCCCGCGACTCCGAGGTCCTGGACCTCAACTCCTCGTACAGCTACTTGCTCTGGTGTCGTGACTTCGCCGCCACCTCCCTCGTCGCCCGTGACGAGGGGGGATCCCCGATCGCGTTCGTCACGGGGTACGTAAGGCCGGAGCGCCCCGAGGCGCTGGTCGTCTGGCAGGTGGCCGTCGACGCGAGCCACCGCGGACGCGGCCTCGCCGGCACCCTGCTCGACGAGCTGACCGCCCGGGTCACCGAGGAGCGGGGCGTCACGGCCGTCGAGACGACTGTGACCCCGGACAACACCGCCTCGGACCGGCTGTTCACCGCGTACGCGGCACGTCACGGCGCGACGCTCAAGCGCGAGGTCCTCTTCGACGGCGGACTGTTCCCCGACGGGGTGCATCAGCCGGAGGTGCTCTACCGCATCGGACCGCTCTCGCCCTGAGCGGGCCCGCGCGGGAGCCCGTCCAGGGCTCCGGCGCCGCCACGCCCGGATACGGCCGCGCCGCGCCACACGTGCCACACGTGCCACACGTGCCGCACGTGCCACGCAGCGCCGAACCGGCACGGAAGTGCACGGAAGTGCACGGAAGCGCGCTGAGCCGCGTCACGTCGCGCGGACCGGTGCGGACCACGCACGCCGCACCCGAGCGTCCGGGCCCCGAGCACACTCCCGCTCTCGTCCCTCCACCCGCACACCCCCATCGGCAGGAGACCCCCGTGACTATCACCCCGCCCGCACTGAGCGTTTTCGAGACCCTCGAATCCGAGGTACGCAGCTACTGCCGCGGCTGGCCCGCCGTGTTCGACCGCGCGCGGGGCGCCCGCCTCACCGACGAGGACGGCCATGGCTACCTCGACTTCTTCGCCGGCGCCGGCTCGCTGAACTACGGCCACAACAACCCGGTGCTGAAACGCGCGCTGATCGACTACATCGAGCGTGACGGCATCACCCACGGGCTCGACATGGCGACGACCGCGAAACGCGCCTTCCTGGAGTCCTTCCAGAACGTGGTGCTCCGGCCGCGTGATCTGCCGTACAAGGTCATGTTCCCCGGGCCCACCGGCACGAACGCCGTCGAGGCCGCCCTCAAGCTCGCCCGCAAGGTGAAGGGCCGCGAGTCGATCGTCTCCTTCACCAACGCCTTCCACGGTATGTCGCTGGGCTCACTCGCCGTGACCGGCAACGCGTTCAAGCGCGCCGGGGCCGGCATCCCGCTGGTGCACGGCACCCCGATGCCGTTCGACAACTACCTCGACGGCCAGACCCCCGACTTCCTCTGGTTCGAGCGGCTGCTGGAGGACCAGGGCTCCGGGCTGAACAAGCCCGCCGCCGTCATCGTCGAGACCATCCAGGGCGAGGGCGGCATCAATGTCGCCAGGCCCGAGTGGCTGCGGGCGCTGGCCGATCTCTGCCACCGCCAGGACATGCTGCTGATCGTCGACGACATCCAGATGGGCTGCGGCCGTACCGGCGCCTTCTTCTCGTTCGAGGAGGCGGGCATCACACCGGACATCGTCACGCTTTCGAAGTCCATCAGCGGGTACGGGCTTCCCATGTCGCTGTGCCTGTTCACCCCGGAGCTGGACGTCTGGGAGCCCGGCGAGCACAACGGCACCTTCCGGGGCAACAACCCGGCGTTCGTCACCGCGGCCGCCGCGCTGAACACGTACTGGGCCGACGGCCAGATGGAGAAGCAGACCATCGCCCGCGGTGAGCAGGTGGAGCGGGCGCTGCTGGCGATCCGCGCCGAGAGCAGCGGCGACGTCCCCGACGTCCGGGGCCGCGGTCTGGTCTGGGGCATGCAGTTCGAGGACAAGGGCCGCGCGTCCGCCGTGTGCGCCCGCGCCTTCGAGCTGGGGCTGCTGCTGGAGACCTCGGGCCCGCAGAGCGAGGTGGTCAAGCTGCTGCCGCCGCTCACCATCACCGCGGAGGAGCTGGACGAGGGGCTGCGCACGGTGGAACGCGCCGTACGCGAAACCGCCTGACCCACGCGCCGTACGCGCACCCGCCCGGCCCGCGCGGCGCCGCCGCGCCCGGCACCCGGCGTCCGGCACTCGGCACGCGGGGCACAGGGCACGCGCACACGGCACTCGGCCACCACCCACGACATTCGGTACACCCCACAAGAAAGCGCACACAGAGCGACCGCAGAGAAGAAAGGCGTCAAGGCACCGTGATCGTCCGATCGTTCAAGGACATCGAGAACACCGACCGCCATGTGAAGTCGGCCTCGGGGACCTGGGAGAGCAAGCGCATCGTGCTCGCCAAGGAGAAGGTCGGCTTCTCCCTCCACGAGACCGTCCTGTACGCGGGCACGGAGACGTCGATGTGGTACGCCAACCACATCGAGGCCGTGCTGTGCGTCGAGGGCGAGGCCGAGCTGACCAACGACGAGACCGGTGAGACCCACTGGATCTCCCCCGGCACGATGTATCTGCTGAACGGCCATGAGCACCACACGCTCCGTCCGAAGACCGACTTCCGCTGCGTCTGTGTCTTCAATCCACCGGTGACCGGGCGGGAGGACCACGACGAGAACGGTGTCTACCCGCTGCTGACAGAGGAGGGCTGACCATGACCACCACCCCCGTACGGACCGATCTGTATCCCACGCGCGGCCTCGGCGAGGTGACCACCCCGCGGCAGGACCCCGTCGTCTGGTCCGCTCCCGACACGCCGGGACCGATCACGCCGGCCGATCTCGGACGCTTCGAGCAGGACGGCTTCCTCGCGGTCGAGCAGCTGATCGGCCCGGACGAGGTGGCGCTCTACCGCGCCGAGCTGGAGCGGCTGATCACCGACCCGGCGGTACGGGCGGACGAGCGCTCGATCATCGAGCCCAAGTCCCAGGACGTACGGTCCGTCTTCGAGATCCACCGCATGAGCGAGATCTTCGCCGGACTCGTACGCGACGAGCGGGTGGTGGGCCGCGCGCGGCAGATCCTCGGCTCGGACGTCTATGTGCACCAGTCCCGGATCAACGTCAAGCCGGGCTTCGGCGCCTCGGGCTTCTACTGGCACTCGGACTTCGAGACCTGGCACGCGGAGGACGGTCTGCCGAACATGCGGACCGTATCGGTCTCCATCGCGCTGACCGAGAACCTCGACACCAACGGCGGCCTGATGATCATGCCCGGGTCGCACAAGTCCTTCCTGGGCTGCGCGGGCGAGACCCCGCAGGACAACTACAAGCAGTCGCTGAAGATGCAGGACGCCGGCACGCCCTCGAACGAGGCGCTGACGGCCCTGGCCGACCAGCATGGGATCAAGCTCTTCACGGGCAAGGCCGGTTCGGCGACCTGGTTCGACTGCAACTGCATGCACGGCTCGGGCGACAACATCACGCCGTACCCGCGCAGCAATGTCTTCATCGTGTTCAACAGCGTGGAGAACGCGGCGGAGCGGCCGTTCGCGGCGCCGGTGCCGCGGCCGGACTTCATCGGGGCCAGAGACTTCACCCCGGTGCGCTGACACCACCACCATCGGGAAGGGGGGGGGGGGGGGGGGGGGGGGGGGGGGGGGGGGCACCCCCCCCCCCCCCCCCCTTCGGTTGTCGTCCGCCTAGGGGGGGAGAGTGTCGACCCAATGTTTTCCCCTCACA
>NZ_JBVKAK010000020.1:74684-132388 GCF_055639435.1 Streptomyces sp. NPDC039430
TCGTGCGCATACCCTCCCCCTCCCCCTCCCCCCCCCCTCCCCCCCCCCCCCCCCCCCCCCCCCCCCCCCCCCCCCCCCCCCCCCCCCCCCCCCCCCCCCCCCCCCCCTTCTCATCGGCCGGTCCGGGTCAGCTCTCCAGGGCCGGGTAGTCGATGTAGCCCTTGTCGTCGCCGCCGAAGAAGGAGGCCGGGTCGGGGGCGTTGTACGGGCCGCCCGCCTTGAGCCGGGCCGGCAGATCAGGGTTGGCGAGGAAGAGCGCCCCGAAGGAGAGCAGATCCGCGGTGCCGTCCTCGATCAGCGCCAGCTCGCCGGCGCCGGTGAAGCCCTCGGTCGCCGCGTTGAGGATGAGCGTCCCCGAGAACAGCTTGCGCAGCGCGACCGTCAGTTCACGGTTGTTCTCGATCAGATGCAGATAGGCGAGGCCGATCGGCTCCAGCTGCTTGACCAGCGCGGTGTACACGGGCTCCGGGTCGGGCTCCGACACGCCGTTGTACGGGTTGCCGGGCGAGACCCGGATCGCGGTCCGCTCGGCCCCGATCTCCGCCGCGACCGCGCGGGTCACCTCGACCGCGAAGCGGATGCGGGCCTCGTCGGAGCCGCCCCACTCGTCGGTGCGCAGATTGGAGTTGGGGGCCAGGAACTGATGGATCAGATAGCCGTTGGCGCCGTGCAGCTCGACCCCGTCGAAGCCGGCCTCGATCGCGTTGCGGGCCGCCGCGGCGAAGTCCGCGATGGTCTCGCGTACTTCGTCGGAGGTCAGCTCGCGCGGGGCGATGAAGTCCTTGGGGCCGTCATGCGTGAAGACCTGCCCCGGCGCGGCGACGGCGGAGGCGCCGACCGGGACCAGGCCCTCCGGCAGCAGGACCGGGTGGCCGATCCGGCCCGCGTGCATGATCTGCGCGAAGATCTTGCCGCCCTTGGCGTGTACGGCGTCGGTGACCTTGCGCCAGGCCGCGATCTGCTCCGTGCTGTGCAGTCCGGGAGTGTCGGGGTAGCCCTGACCGACCACGGACGGCTGGGTGCCCTCGGTGATGATCAGCCCCGCCGAGGCCCGCTGCGCGTAGTACTCCACCGTCGAGTCGGTGGGCGAGTGACCGGGGCCGAAGGCGCGGCTGCGGGTCATCGGGGCCATGGCGATGCGGTTGGTGAGCTGCGTACCCGACAGGTCGATCGGGTCGAACGCGGTGGTCATGGGGGCTCCCCTAGCGGTCGTGAAAGGACGGGACGAACGAGCGCGGCGCTGCGGCGCGACACACGGCAGACACGTTATGTGGTCGGCCAAGTAATCAACCGCCCGTCACCCTAGTCCATTCCCGGGGTCGATAATTGGCCGACCAAGTTAAACTCGTCACCATGACTTCGGACCCGCCCACGACCTCCGGCGACCCCGCCTGTCCCGTCGGACCGCCCGGCGCCGCGCGCGGCGGCCCGGTCAGCCACGCCCTCTCCCGGGTCGCCCGGCTGCACCGCATCGCCGCGGGGAAACTGCTGCGGCGCACCGGCCTCTACCCGGGGCAGGAGTTCCTGATGATGCATCTGTGGGACGCGGACGCGGTACGGCAGTCCGAGCTGATCAAGGCGATGGATCTGGACCCCTCGACGGTCACCAAGATGCTCCAGCGGCTCGACCACGCGGGGTACGTAGAGCGCTCCGCCGACCCCCAGGACCGGCGCGCCGTACTGGTCACGGCCACCGGCGACAGCTGCGCGCTGCGCTCCGAGGTGGCGGACGCCTGGACGGAGCTGGAGAAGCACACCCTCGCGGGACTCGACGACGCCGAACAGGCGGAGCTGGCCCGGCTGCTCGCCAAGGTCGAGGCCAACCTCTGCGGGGTGACGGCGGACTGCCCGGAACGGTCGTCAGTCCATCCGGCCGGCCGCGGCGAAGGCGGCCGGTGCGATCAGTGACGCCGTCTCGTCCAGGGCTCCCGGGTCCTCCGTGAGCCCGCTGGTGGCGATGCGGACATGGGGGGCGGTCGTACGCGACGCGGAAGCGGCTGCCGGGTGAGACGGTGACGCCCCGGGAGGTGCTCGACCACCCCTCCCACGAACGGACCCGGGGCTTCCTGGGACGTTCCTCCAGGGCCTGTCCGGCCGGAGAGCAGGACCGCACCTGGACGCGTACGTCCGGAGTCCCGCCGGCCGCCCTCAGCCGGCGAGCACGTCCAGCGCCCGGTCCACGTCGGCCGTCGTGTTGTAGAGGTGGAACGACGCCCGCACGTACCCGGCGCGGAGCGACACCGCCACCTTGGCCCGGCGCAGATCGGGGTGGCGGTGCGTCAGTCCCGGGACGGACACGATCGCCGACTCGCCGGGCACCGGCTCATGGCCGAGCCCGGTCAGCCCCGCGCGGAAGCGGGCGGCGAGCGCGGTGTCATGAGCGTGGATCGCGTCGACGCCGATCTCCTCCAGCAGCGTGAGGGACCGCTCGGCGCCGTAGTACGAGAGGAAGGCCGGCGGCTCGTCGAAGCGACGCGCGGTGGTGGCCAGCCGCTCGACGGGCCCGTACGTACTGCCCCAGACGTCCTCGGCGGCCAGCCAGCCCGCGTGCCGGGGCGTCAGTGCCTCCTGGGCCTCCTCGGTCACGGTGAGGAAGGACGTACCGCGCGGGCAGAGCAGGTACTTGAACCCGCCGGTCACGGTGTAGTCGTACGCCCCGGCGTCCAGCGGCAGCCAGCCGGCCGACTGGCTCGCGTCCAGCAGCGTACGGGCGCCGTGCGCCGCCGCGGCGGCCCGGAGCGCGGGCAGATCGGCGACCCTGCCGTCAGCGGACTGCACCGCGGAGAAGGCCACCAGCGCGGTGCCCGGCCCCACCTCCGCGGCCAGCTTCTCCAGCGGCGCGTACCGGAGCACGAGGTCACCGCGGACCGCGAAGGGGGTGACGACCGAGCTGAACTCGCCCTCGGGGAAGAGGACTTCGTCGCCGGGCCGCAGGGCGGACGCGATCAGTCCGACATGGACGGCGACCGAGCCGCCCACCGCGACGCGCTCGGCGGGCACCCCGGCCAGCCGCGCGAAGGAGTCGCGCGCGGCGCCCACGGTCTCGAAACTGCCCGCGCCCTCACCGCCCCGGCCGGTCCCGTTCTCCCTGGCCAGCGCCTGCACGGCCTCGACCGACCTGCGAGGCAGCAGACCGCAGCTCGACGTATTCAGATATGTCGTATCCGGCGCGAACTCTGCGCCTCCCAGGGAGTCCATGAACCCACCCTGGAACCCGGCCACCTCATAGTCAATCGCGCATGGCTGAAGGGCACTCCCAAGCAATCCTTATGAATGGGCCCCGGCCTGCGGAATCGCGCAGGAGCCGTCGGCGCCGTCCGTGTCACAGACCGCCGCGTCCGCCGACGCCCCGCCGACGGGGGTGATCACCCGCCCCTGCCACGCCTGCTCAAGCGCCTGCGTGAACACCTCGGCGGGCTGCCCGCCGAAGACGCCGTAACGCCGGTCGAGCACGAAGAACGGCACGCCGTTCGCGCCCAGTTCGGCCGCCTCGCGCTCATCGGCCCGCACCGCGTCGGCGTACGCGTCCGCGTCGGCAAGCACCCCGCGGGCCTCCGCCTCGTCCAGACCGGCCTCGACGGCGAGGGCCACCAGGGTCTCCTGGTCGTAGACGGAGCGCTCCTCGGCGAAGTTCGCCCGGTAGGCGAGGTTCAGCAGTTCGTCCTGGCGGCCCCTGGCCTTGGCGAGATGCAGCAGCCGATGGATGTCGAAGGTACTGCCGTGATCGCGCCCCTCGATCCGGTACCCGAGCCCCTCGGAGCGCGCGTTGGCGGCGACGCCCTCCTCCATGGCGAGCGCCTCCGTACGGCTGCGCCCGAACTTGGCCGCCAGCATGTCGACGACCAGCCCGGTGTCCCCCTTGGCGCGCCCCGGATCCAGCTCGAACGACCGGTGCACCACCTCGACCTCGTCCCGGTGGGCAAAGGCGGCGAGCCCCTTCTCGAACCGGGCCTTGCCGATGTAGCACCAGGGACAGGCGATGTCGCTCCAGATCTCGACGCGCATGTTTCCGCTTCTCTCCAGGGTCGTGGGTGTCGTTGCCGAAGGTCTGCCGGAGGCAGCCTCCGGCGCTACGGCAACGCGTCCGCGGCCCGTGGGATTCCCGGCCCGCCCCAGGCCCCCCGGCCCCCCGGCCCCTCGGCCCCCCGGTCCCTCACGGGACGTCGTGCGGCACCTGGTGGATGTACGAGGCGCCGCAGGCGTGGCAGAGGGGCCGCCCCGCGGGTGTGCCCCACGCGTGCGCACTCTGTCTGGCGGCGTCCGGCTCCAGTTCGCGCCCGCACAGCGCGGTCGTCCCGTCCAGTCGTGCCATGTGCCAGACCTCGAACCGGGGTTCCGGGTCATGGGGTGAGGCGCCCTCCGCGTACTCCGCGCGCATTTCGTATTCCATGCTGGGTCTCCTGTTCGGCGTCATGGCCCACGGAAAGTACTGGCCCACGGAATGTACTGGCCCACGGAAAGTACTGACCCGCGGAACGACGACGCATGATTGCCCGCTTTCCCGGACGGTTGAAACAGCGGCCACTCCCTCCCCCGAGGACCGGTGAATTCCAGGACAGCGGAATGCCCCGCCCGGCTCGGTGAGCCGGACGGGGCGGGGCGCTTTCGTCGGGAACGCCAGGAACGCTAGGAACGCTGGAAGAACACGACGGACCGCAGCTTGAGACGCTCGCTCGCCGAGCCGCCGGGGCGCAGGCTGTACTGCTCGCCGTCGCAGTCCGGACCGGTGAAGACGAGCGCGGAGGCCGTCGTGTGGTTGCGGGGCGTATGCGCGGGCGGTACGTATTCACCGGCGGCTTCCGGGATGGTGACGCAGACCCGGTCGCCGGGGTTCACCACTCCCCCGACCCGCGGCTTTCCCGCGATGTCCGTATAGATATAGGTGAATTCGCCTTCGGCCGCGGAAGCGGAGCCGGGTACGGCGACAAGCAGGGCGAGGGCGCCGATGGCGGCGGCCAGAGTGGTGCGAGGACGCATGCGGAGTGACTCCTTCGTCGTGACGCCATGAGGCTCCACGACATGGCCCGAGCGCGGAGGCTCAAAGGCCGGTGCGTCACCCGAAAGCAGTCGGGAAATCGCTCTTCTGTGCGCCCGCCGGCGCCGCCGTCACAGTATTCCTCTTCTCCATTCGCGGATCAGCAGATATCCGAGGTACACGCCCCCGACGGCCATCGTGTAAATGCCGGCGGGCAGATCCTCGAAGAGGGGCAGCCGCTGCGCCGCGAGATCCGCGAGCACCAGCAGCAGCGCGCCGGCCAGCGCGGACAGCGTCAGATGCGGGCCGGAGCCGCGGGTGAGCCGCTTGGCGGTCTGCGGCGCGACCAGCGCGACGAACGCGATGGGGCCCGCGACGCCGACCGCTCCCGCCGAGAGCACGATCGACAGGGTGACGGCGACGCTCTTCGTCGTCCCCGGCCGGGAGCCGAGCCCGCCCGCGAGCTCGTCGCCCATCTCGCCGATGCCGAGACGGCGTGCGATGAGCGCGGTGAGCGGCGCCACGACCAGCAGCACGAGCCAGATCGTCCCGGCGTCGTCCCAGGACCGCGCCGCCAGGCTGCCGTTGACATAGGCGGTGAGGACGGACGCCTTGTCCCGTTCCACCGCGTAGACCACGTACTGGATGACCGCCGTGGCGATCGCGGCGACCCCGATACCGGCCACGACGAGCCGCCCGGGGTTCCGGAATCCGCTTCCGGTCGATACGTACACCAGCACCATGGCGAGTACGGCACCGGCGAGCGCGCCCATCGGTACCGGCAGCGCCCCCGGCAGGAACAGCGCCACGATCGCGGCGCCGGCCCCCGCCCCGGCGTTGAGCCCGATCACGTCGGGGCTGCCCAGCGGGTTACGGGTGACGGACTGGAAGAGCGCGCCCGACAGGCCGAGCGCCGCGCCGGTGCCCACCGCGACCACGAGCCGCGGGCCGCGCAGCCGCTCCAGGACGAACGCGTCCTTCCCCTGCGCTCCGCCCGTGACGGCGCCCGCGAGATCGGCGAGCGGGATACCGAGCCGCCCCAGCGAGAGTGTGGCGACCGCGCCCGCGACGATCAGGAACAGCAGGACGGCCGCGGTGATCACCGAGACACGGCGGACGGGCAGCGCCACGACGCGACCGATCGTCAGACAGCCGGGCGGCCGGGCCGTTGCCCCGGTCCGGGACGCGGTCCTGGGCGTCGTCATGCGGTCCCCCTCATCCGGCGTACGGCGTAGAGCAGCGCGGGCGCCCCGATGAACGCGGTCACCACACCGACCATCAGTTCCTGTGGGCGCAGGACGACCCGGCCCACCACATCCGCCAGGAGAAGCAGCGCGGGGCCGGCGACGGCCGAGAACGCGATCTGGAGCCGGAAGTCGACCCCGACCAGCGCCCGCACCAGATGCGGCACGGCCAGTCCCACGAAGGCGATGGGGCCGACGGCCGCGGTGGCCGCCGCGCTCAGCAGCGTCGCCGCGAACAGTCCGGCCCCGCGCACGAGCGCCGGGTGTGCCCCGAGGGACGCGGCGGACTCGTCGCCGAGCGCCATCGTGTTGAGGGCGGGGCCCAGCAGCAGGGCGATCACCAGCCCGAACGCGGCGAACGGCAGCACCGGCAGCAGGACGTCGAAGTCCCTGCCGCCGAGGGCGCCGACCACCCAGTAGCGGTAGCTGTCGAAAACCTTCAGCCGGCTCAGTGTGACGGCCTGGATGAACGCCATCAGCACAGCGGAGAGCACCGCCCCCGCGAGCACCAGCCGCACCGGGGTCGTACTCGCCCCCGCCGATCCGATGGCGTGGACGACAAGTCCGGCGAGCAGGGCGCCGGGCAGCGCCCACCACATGGTGTCGATGGCGCCCGAGGCCCCCAGGAACGCGGTCGCGGCGACGACGCTCGCGGCGGCGCCCGCGTTGATGCCGAGGAGCCCGGGGTCCGCCAGCGGGTTACGGGTGACGCCCTGCGTCAGGGTGCCGGCGACGGCGAGACAGAGCCCGGCGAGCAGTCCGAGCGCGGTCCGCGGGTAGCGGCTCTCGACGACGGTGGTGACATACGGGTCGGCGGTGCCGGACAGTACGCCGAGGACGTCGCCGAACGAGGTGGTCCTGCTGCCGAACATGACGCTCGCGAGCAGGGCGCACGCCAGCACGGCCACCCCGATGAGCAGGGCGTACACCCGCCGTGAGGTGCTGGTCCGCCCGCTCCTGGCACGTCTCTCCGGGCCGGCTCGGGTCATGGGCCGTACTCGACGCACCGGTCGGGTCCGGCTCACCGGCCGAGCTTGGCGACGGCCTTGTCGATCAGCGGCAGATAGCGGTCGATGACCCAGGGGACCGTGAGCGGGTTGATGATCGACGACGCCGTGACGAAGGAGTTGTCGGCACTGGCGACCACGGAGCCGCGCCTGACGGCCGGGATCGCGGCGTACAGCTTCTGCGCCTCGGTCTCCTCGCGGGTCTTGGCGTCGGTGTAGAACGTGAAGACAAGATCGCTGCCGGCGAGCTTCTCGGCGTTCTCCAGGCCGATCAGCGCCGAGTCGGTGCCCTTGGTCTCCTTGAAGGTGTTCACGACCGGGTCGACGGTGAGCCCGAGGGACGACACCATCTCGACCCGCTGTTCCTCGCTCTGGAACACACCGAGGGTGCCGGGCCCGGAGGTGTAGATGTACGAGAACGAGACGTCCTTGTACGTCGGCCGGGTCGCGGCGGCGTCGGCGAACTGCTTCTCGATCTCCGAGATGAGGGTCTTCGCCTCGGCGGGCTGCCCCAGCGTCTTGGCGATGATCTCGATCTGCTCGTCCCAGTTCGTGCTCCACGCCAGATCGGGGTAGGCGACGGTCGGCGCGACGTCCGAGAGGATGTCGAACTGCTCCTGGGTGACGCCCGACCACGGGGCCAGGATCACATCGGGTTCGAGCTCGGTGACGGCCTCCAGGTCGATGTCCTCACCCCCCGCGAACTGGGTCGGCAGCTGGTCGCCCGCCTTGGTCACGGCCTCGTGGATCCACGGCAGATAGCCGGTCCTGTCGCTGCCCCACGCATAGCTCTCGATGCCCACCGGTGTGTGGCCCAGCGCGATGGCCGTCTCGGCCGACCCCTGCCCCAACGTGACGACGCGTTCGGGCTGTGCGGGTATCTTCGCGTCGCCGAGGGCGCTCTTGATCGTGGCCGGAAAGGCTCCGGCCCCGTCGCTCCCGGCCGAGGCGGCGGCGGGCTCCGGGTCGCTCGACGAGCAGCCGCCGAGAACGAGCGCGAACGCGGCGGCGGTGGCCGAGGCGGCGAGCGTCCGACGACGCGCGCGGGTGAACCAGGCTGGCATGCGTGTCCTTCAGGTTGTCGTGGGCAGCACGGACACACCCACGATCACAGATACTTAGGCAAGCCTAAGCTAAGTAGAATCTGTCTCTTCCACCGGCCCCTGCGAGCGCCTACAGGGTCCGGGGGCAGGTGTCCGCGGGAAGCCGGTCGAGCCGGCGCAGACAGGTGCCGTGCCAGGTGAGTCCGTCGGGAGGGGCGGCGAGACTCAGCCCCGGGAAGCGGCGGAAAAGGCCCGTCAGCGCCTCGTGCACGAGCCGGCGTCCGAGCGCCGCGCCGAGGCAGTAGTGGGGGCCGTGCCCGAAGGAGAGATGACCTGCGACGGTACGGCGGTGCGCGTCGGCCCGCGCCGGGTCGCCACGCAGCGGGTCGGCGCGCAGCGGGTCCGGCCAGGCGGCGGGGTCGAGGTTGGCCGCGAGTACGGACGTGACGACCACGGCGCCGCGCGGCAGCGGAATGCCCGCGAGCACGCAGTCGTCCCGGGTGAACCGCCAACCCGTGTGCTGGAAGGGCGGGTTCAGCCGCAGGATCTCCTCGGTGACCGCCGTCGTGTACGCGGGGCCGCCGCCGTGACCGGTGCCGAGACCGTGCCGCACCTCGGGGCGCCGCAAGGCCATGAGGGCGCCTGACGGGACGACGGTGGAGAGTGAGTCGACCGTACCGATCAGCAGCATGCCGAGCATTCCGGCCAGTTCGGCGTTGCCGATCCGCCCGGTCTGCCGGGCGTGCAGCAGCGCCGTGGCGGCACTGGGGTCCGGGGAGCGGCGCGCGGCGCCGATGATGTGCAGGACGGTCTGGGCGAAGACGTGGTGGGCCGACCGGGCCTCCTCGGTGCCCGGGACCGCGCCACTGGCGGCGAGGGCGGCCGTCACCGCCGCGTCGCGCCGCTCGGGGACGATACCGAGGATCTCCCCGGCCGTCGCCCCGGCCAGGGGCAGGGCGAGATCGGTGACGATGTCGATCCGGCCGCGCCCGGCCAGCGAGCCGATGATCCGGTCCAGCGCGTCCCGCAGCCGCGCGCCCGTACGCTCCGTCGCGGCGGCGGTGAAGTACGGCGCGACGATACGGCGCAGCCCGCGGTGGCGTTCCCCGGACGCGGAGAGCAGCTGCGGCGCGTGGGCGAAGAAGTCCTCGGGGTAGCGGCGGTCGGGGAAGCCCTGTACCGGCCCGCCCACCTCACCGATGTCATTGGTCAGCCGGGGGTCGGTGAGAACGCCGCGCGCGACGGCGGGGCCGGTGGCGGCCCACGCGCGCAGACCGCCGCCGAGCGTGACCGGGCGCAGGGCGGGCCCGTCCGGTGCGGTGAGGCGCCGCGCGGCGGCGGTGAATCCGCGCTCGTGCAGGGCCGGACAGGCCAGCGGGACCGGCCCCTGGGCCGGCGAGGGCGCGCCCGTCATGCGGTGGTGAGGACGAGGGCGGCGTGACGCGCGGTCATGAGGCCCCGGCCGCTGTCGCACGCGGTCGCCCGACGACGTCCGTGGCCCGCGTGGCCCGCGCCGGCGTCACGGCCGCCGCGAAGTCCGCCCCGGTCCCGGGGAGTTCGCGGCCGAGAACGGTGAACCGGTCTCGCGTCGAATCGCTGATGGTGTCTCCTCGGGTGGCCGGCCGCGTCAGCGGGCCATGGCGGGCGGGGTGAGTGCGGCGTCCAGATAGGGGTTGTCGACCGGCGCCGGGGGACGGACCAGCCGACGGCGCTCCAGCTCGCACAGGCTGGTGCGTTCGTAGCGCCGCCGCGGCCCGAGATAGGCCGTGGCCTCGGCGCCGTACAGATCCACCGCACGCTCCAGGCCGCTGGGGTAGGGCCGGTCGGAGACCAGCGCGAGGCGCAGCCAGGGCACGCGGCGCTGGAGCGCCTCGTTCACGCGCGTCACCGGCGTCTCGGTCGGATGCACGATGTGGTGGACGCGCGCCCCGGGCGGTGCGTCCGGCGTGCTCGTGGTGGTGGTCACCTGCTCGGCGAGGCGCAGCATCGCGCGGGCCGCGTCATCGACCTGCAGCAGGTTGATGCTGGCGTCCGGAGCGCCCAGCAGCCGGATCGTCAGTCGTCCCGTGGCGTCGAGCGGCGCGGAGGACTCGACGAGGGCCCGGGGGCCGTGCCTCAGGAAGAGGGTCAGCTTGGCGGCCAGCACGGCGTAGGTGTGCTGCGGTGCGCAGGGCAGCGCGGCCCGGTCGCTGATCAGCACACTGGGCCGGAAGACCGTGGCGCTCCGGCCCCGCGTACGCGCCCACTCATGGACCAGCCGCTCGGCTCGGTGCTTGGACTCCTCGTACGGCGTGAGAAAGCCGTCGGCCTGCAACTGCCGTTCGGGTACGAGGCCGTCGAAGCGTGCTCCGGCGACGAACGCGGTGCTGACATGGAACAGATGCGGGGCGCGGCGGCCGGCCGCCGCCAGTGCGAGGATCTGCCGGGTGCCCTCCACATTGGTCCGGTGCAACTCCCAGGCGTCTCCGTGCAGTTTGGTCAGGGCGGCACAGTGCAGAACGGCGTCCACACTGTCCGCGAGCGTCTGGAACTCGCCCTCGGACAGGCCGAGCCGGGGGCGGTCGAGGGTGATCTGGACGGCACGCACCTGACGCGCCACCCGCTGTACGGTCTCGGCCGGCGCCCCGGCCGAACGCAGGGCCAGCATGAGCGAGGCCATGGCCCGGTGCGCGGGCTTGCGCACCAGCGCCACCACCCGGGTGCCCTGCGGCAGCAGATGCAGCAGCAGGTACGAGGCGAGGAAGCCGGTGGCTCCGCTGACGGCGATCGTGGAGCCGGCCAGGGCGGGGGTGGCCGAGTCGGGACCGGGGGCCGGGCCTGGCGTTTCGGACGCGGGACCAGGGGCCGGACCAGGCCTTTCGGATCCCGGGCCGGGGGCCGGACCGGGCCTTTCGGGCCGGCGGCCGGGGGCCGGGCCGGACGCCGCGACGTGGGGTTCGCCGGGTTCGCCGGGTTCGTCGGGGTCCGGGTCGGGCAATTCAGGGTCGGGCATGCCGTCTCTTCACATTCTTCGCGGGGAGCGTCCACTCGCTCGGAGACCCACTCATGGCCACGGAGTTCACCCGGAGCCGGCTCACGAGGAGACCGAACCTATCCCGGCCGACCGGTCTTTAACCGCTCCTTATGCGCCACTCGATGACCTTCCACCCCATCGGGTGACTTACCCGCTGTACACATTGCCCTCCGGGCCGGCCATCAAGGCTCCGGGACCTCGAACCGCAGTACGAGGTGGGTGTCATGGCGCGGCTGGTGCGGGTCGGGGTACCAGCCCTGGCGGGCGTAGAAGGACTGGGCGCGCGTGTTGTGCTCGTACACCTCAAGCCGTGCCGTACCGGCGCCGGCGCGCTGCCAGGCGCCGACGCACGCGGCGTGCAGCGCGCCGCCGATGCCGCGGCGCCATCTCGCCGGGGCGACATGGAACTGGGTGAGCGTCAGGACGCCCTCGACCGGGCGGTACGCGGCGATGCCCGTGAGCACGGTGTCGTCCAGGGCACAGAGGACCGCCGCCTCCGGGTCCTCCCCGGCGAGGGCCCGCGCCCACCCCGCGCGGGTACGGGCACGCTCGGCCGGGCCGTCGTAGTCGTCCTCCGGCAGATGGCCGCGGTAGTACGTGGCACGGGCCTCGGCGTGCAGAGCCGCGACGGCGTCGAGGTCGCCCGGCACCGCGGTCCTGATCGCCGGGGTGCTCATGGGCTGGGTCATGGGGATGTTCACAGGGCCGGGGACGCGCCGGGAGCGGCGGCCGGTTCCCCGGCGCGCGGTGGCGCGCCCCCGGCGCGGTGGGGTCTCAGCTGCCGTCCCGCGCGTCCGCGAGCCCCTCCGGCCGGAAGGCGATCCTGTCGTAGGTGACCTCGCACCCGTCGCCCGTGGGCGACTGCGCCAGGAAGCCGACGCGCGCCGCCGCGGCCTGCTCGGCCGTGCCCAGCGTGAACACCCGGACGAAGGTCCACCGCTCGCCGTCCGGGGAGGCGTGGAAGGCGAACGCCCGGCCGGTGCGGCTGATCCGCAGCCAGTGGCTGTCGCCGTCCACCACGAAGGAGTTGGCGTCGTCGGAGTGGCCGCGGGTGACGACCGTACAGATCGTCGGGCGCTCCGGGGACAGCTCCAGGCAGAGCTTCGCCCAGTTCCGCGCGTCGGCCTCCAGGGTGAGCACCCCCGCGTCGAAGGCGGCGGCGAAGCCGACCGTGACGCGGGCGATCAGCTGGAAGTCGCCGTCCGGGGTGCCGAGCAGACGGGGCGCGTCGGAGGCGGGCTCCAGGGACGCGCCCGCCGGTGGTACGAAGCGGTCCTGACGGGCGCCCGCCCGGCCGGTGAGCGCTCCGTCCGCGTAGTGCCACGCGCCCTCGGGGCCGTACGGCCGCAGCGGGAACGGCAGTCCTGGCAGGTCGATCGTCCGGTCATTCATATGCTCGGCTCACCGTTCTCGGCTCACAGTTCTCGACTCGACTCTCCATGCCGTGCTCCCCGTGCCGTACTCCCCATGCCGTGCTTCCCATGTCGTGCTTCCCATGTCGTGCTTCCCATGCTCGGCGCCCGGCTCTCGTGGGTCAGTTCTCCGGACGGCCGTCCACCCGCCGCGGCAGGTCCAGGGGGTTGTCGTCGCGCAGCTCCGGCGGGAGCAGCGCGGCCGGGGTGGACTGGTACGAGACCGGGCGCAGCCAGCGCTCGATCGCCGTGGCACCGACCGAGGTGGAGGTGGAGGTGGTGGCCGGGTAGGGGCCGCCGTGGTGCTGTGCGGGCGCGACGGCGACACCGGTCGGCCAGCCGTTGACCAGGACGCGTCCGGCCAGCGGGGTCAGTTCCGCGAGCAGTCCGGCGGCGCCGGGCGCGGTTCCGTCGGCCTCCTCCTCGGCGAGCTGGAGGGTGGCGGTGAGGTTGCCGGGGAGCCGCGAGAGCACCGAGGTGATCTCGTCCCGTGAGGTGTACCGCGCGACGACGGTCACCGGTCCGAAGCATTCCTCCAGCAGCAGATCGTGCGCTCCCCCGGTGGCCAGCAGCTCCGCGTCCACGGTCAGGAAGCCCGCGCTGACCGTGTGTTCGCCGCCGGCGCCTGGCGTGATCGGGGCGTCCACGCCGGGCAGTGCGGCCCGTTCGCGTACGCCCGCGACGAAGGCGTCCCGCATCCGGTGGTCGAGCAGTACGCCGGGCTCGGTCTCGCTGACGGCCGCCGTCAGGGACTTCACCAGCCGGTCGCCCCGCTCACCGGCCGGGGCCAGGACGAATCCGGGCTTGGTGCAGAACTGCCCCTCCCCCAGCGTCATCGAGCCGGCCAGCCCCGCACCGATCTGCTCGGCGCGCTCGGCCGCGGCGGCCTCGGTGATCACGACGGGGTTGAGGGAGCCCAGCTCGCCGTGGAAGGGGATGGGCGTGGGCCGGGCGGCGGCGGCGTCGAAGAGCGCGCGTCCGCCGCGGACGGAACCGGTGAAGCCGGCCGCCGACACCAGCGGGTGGCGTACCAGCTCGACGCCCGCCTCGAAGCCGTGCACCAGAGTCACCACGTCCTCGGGCAGCCCCGCCGCCGCGGCGGCCCTGCGCAGCACGGAGACGCACAGTTCGGAGGTGGCGGGGTGGTCCGGGTGCGCCTTGACGACCACGGGGCAGCCCGCCGCGAGCGCGCTCGCGGTGTCGCCGCCCGGCACGGAGAAGGCGAGCGGGAAGTTGCTCGCGGAGTAGACGGCGACGACCCCGAGCGGCACCTTCCAGCGGCGCAGATCGGGCCAGGGCGGGGTGCGGTCCGCGTCGGCGTGGTCGATGCGGATGTCGAGGAAGGCCCCCTCGTCGACGACCTCCGCGAAGGCCCGCAGCTGGGCGGTGGTCCGGGCGAGTTCGCCGGTGAGCCGGACGGGGCCGAGCGCGGTCTCCGCGTCGGCGGCCTCGATGATGTGCCCGCCCGCCTCGTCGAGCAGATCGGCCGCCGTACGGAGCAGAGCGGCGCGCGCGGTACGGTCGGCGAGCGCCGTACGAGCGGCGTGCGCGCCGCGCACCGCGCGGTCGACCTCCTCCGCCGTCGCCTCGTGCGCGACCTGCTCGCGCTGCTTCCCTGTTCGGGGGTCGACACTCCAGACTGATGCTGCTGCCACCGCGACTTTCCTTCCCGACGTACCGACGTACCGACGTACCGAAGTTCCCGATGTTCCCGATGTACTGACGTACCGACCGAGCGGGCGACGTACGGACCGTTGCCACCTCTCGGAACTTGTTCGGTATTCTGAACAGAGTTCTAGATGGTGAATCCTTAGGGACTCTATTTCCGCGCGTTCCGTGTGGTCAAGAGTGGTCAGGAGAGCAAGTCCAGTGGGCGAGAAGGGGCGAGGAACGATGTCGAGCGCGGAGACCGGTGGGGCACAAGTGAAGTCCGCTGTGCGGACGGTGGAGCTGCTGGAGTACTTCGCGGGACGCCCCGGCATGCACTCGCTCGCCGCCGTCCAGGAAGCGGTCGGCTACCCCAAGTCCAGCCTCTACATGCTGCTGCGCACGCTCGTCGAGCTGGGCTGGGTGGAGACGGACGCGACGGGCACGCGGTACGGCATCGGCGTACGGGCGCTGCTGGTCGGCACCTCGTACATCGACGGTGACGAGGTCGTCGCCGCCGCCCGCCCCACGCTGGACCGGCTCTCCGACGACACCAGCGAGACCATCCACCTCGCGCGGCTCGACGGCACGAACGTCGTCTATCTCGCCACCCGCCAGTCCCAGCACTATCTGCGGCCGTTCACCCGGGTCGGCCGCCGGCTGCCCGCCCACTCCACCTCGCTCGGCAAGGCGCTGCTGGCCACCCACAGCGACGAGCAGGTGCGCAAGCTGCTGCCGGAGACCCTGCCCGCCCTGACCGAGCACACCATCACCGACCGCGAGAAGCTCATCGAGGAGCTGCACACCGTACGCGAGCAGGGCTACGCGGTGGACCGCGAGGAGAACACGCTCGGGCTGCGCTGCTTCGGTATCGCCATCCCCTACCGGACACCGGCGCGGGACGCGATCAGCTGCTCGGTGCCGGTGGCCCGGCTCACCCCCGGACACGAGCAGATGATCAAGGACACGCTGTTCGACGCGCGCGACCGGCTCACGCTCGCCACCCGGCGGCTCTGACCTGCCGGGTCCCGGACAGGTCCCCGGCCCGCCCGCCCCCGGCTTGAGGGATCGCGGATGAGGAATTCCTGAGAAGCGTGCGGGGCGGGAACGCCGTCCGCGCCGCCGCTCGTCCCTCATACGGGATGAACAAGACGATCAGACACACGGCGGTCATCTGTCTGCTGCTGGTGCTCGCCCTGCTGGTGCGGGCCACCTGGGTGCAGGCGTACGAGGCCAGGGCCCTCGCGGACGACAAGCACAACCGGCGGAACATCATGGCGCAGTACGCGCAGCCGCTCGGTGACATCATCGTGGCCGGCTCGCCGGTCACGGGCTCCAGAAAGACGGCGAGCGGCGATCTGGCGTACGAGCGCACGTACACGGACGGCGCGCTCTACGCGCCCGTCACGGGCTACAGCTCACAGGCGTACGGCTCCACCCAGCTGGAGGGCATCTACTCCGGCGTCCTGGACGGGACGGACAGCCGGCTGAAGAACCCGCTGGACGCGATCATGGGCAAGCAGACCGCGCCGGGCGATGTCCTGACGACGATCGACCCCGCCGTGCAGGAGGCCGGATACCGCGCGCTGGGCGGCAAGAAGGGCGCGGCCGTCGCGATCGACCCGGCGACCGGCCGGGTGCTCGCCGTGGTCAGCACCCCTTCGTACGACCCCACGGAGATCAGCGGCACCACCGACGGCGACGCCTGGAAGCGGCTCACGGGGGACGCGGAGAAGCCGCTGGTCAACCGCGCCCTGCGACAGCCGCTGCCGCCGGGCTCGACATTCAAGCTGGTGGTCGCGGCGGCGGCGCTGGAGGACGGTCTGTACGGCTCGGTCGACGAACGGACCGACAGCCCCGATCCGTACACCCTGCCCACCACGACCACCGTCCTGCGCAACGAGAACAGCTCCGCGCCATGCGAGAACGCCACCCTCCGCACCGCCCTCGAATACTCCTGCAACACCGTCTTCGCGAAGATGGCCGACGACCTCGGCCAGGACAAGGTGCGGGCGATGGCGGAGAAGTTCGGCTTCGGCGACACCACACAGGACATGCCGGTGCGCGCCTCGGAGAGCGTGTATCCGTCGGGCATGGACCCGGCGCAGACGGCGCTGACGGGGATCGGCCAGTTCGATGTGACCGCGACCCCGCTCCAGATGGCCATGGTCTCGGCGGCCCTCGCCCATGACGGGCTGCTCGCGGCGCCGCACATGGTGTCGAAGGTGGTGGACGCGGGCGGGGACACGCTCCAGTCGTACCAGGACGGCGATACGCGGCGGATCGTCTCCTCGTCGACGGCCGAGCAGCTGCGCAGCGCGATGGTCACGGTCGTCGAGGACGGTACGGGGACGAACGCGCGGATCGACGGCGCCGAGGTGGGCGGCAAGACGGGCACGGCGCAGCACGGCGTGGACAACGTCAACACGCCGTACGCGTGGTTCACCTCGTACGCGAAGGACTCGTCCACCGGCAAGGAGGTGGCCGTGGCGGTCGTCGTGGAGGACTCGGGCGCGGCGCGTTCGGAGGTCAGCGGGAACGGTCTGGCCGCGCCGATCGCGCAGAAGATGATGACGGCGGCGCTGAAATGACCATGACCGGGTGAGCTGAGATGACCTGCCCGAGGTGACCGGGCGACCGGGTTCCCCCTTCTCCCCCCCGGCCGTGCGCGCCCTGTGGCACGGCCGGGGGGAGAGGGATCGAGCAGGACCGGTCGAGGACCGCTACGCGCTCCGGGCCGCCGCCTCCTCGGCCGTGAGCCGCGGCCGGCCCGCGCCCGCCGCGCGCCGGGCGCTCGGCCCGGGGGCCGCCGGGGCCGCGGGGTCGGCGGGACGCCGGGTGTGCCAGTCGGTCACCGCCTGATAGGCCGCCGCGACCTCCAGCAGCCGGTCCTCCTCGTACGGCGCGCCGCCGAGGATGACCCCGGACGGAAGCCCCGCGGTGAACCCGATGGGGAACGCGATCTCCGGCAGCCCGAGGATGTCGAACGGCACGGGTCCCGTCTGGAGCAGCACGTCGCAGCGGGACAGAACACCGTCGAGGACCTCGCGGAGCAGATGGTTCTTGGCCCGCTGCGCGGTGATCCACTCGTCGCCCGAGAGCATCAGCCCCTGGAGCCAGCTGAGCAGCGAGACGCCGAACAAGGCCGGGTCCTCGCGCAGCCAGTGCCGGAACGGCTCCGTCCGCTCGGACAGCCGCGCGTCGTTGAACGTGCCGGTCAGCAGCGCCCAGTCGGCCGGATAGGTGATGTCGACCAGCGTCACGCCGGGGAGGGCGTCGAGCCGGTCGAGGAACGCCCCGCGCACCGCCGTCTCGGCGCCGAGGAAGTCCGCGGGCACCCCGATCCGGGTGGCCCTGCGCATCCGTACGGCGCCGCCCCGCGAGACCACCGGGGTCGCGGCCCGTACGAGATCGGGCAGGCGGGGCAGGCCGAGCGTGCGCGGGTCGTGCGCGTCGGGCCCCGCCATCACGGCGAGCATCAGCGCCGCGTCCATCGCGTCGCGCGCCAGCGGTCCCGGATGGTCCCGGGTGTACGACAGGGGGATCACGCCGTACGCGGAGATCCGGCCCATGGTGGGCTTCAGCCCGGTGAGGTTCTGCCGGTTGGAGGGCAGGACGATGGATCCGCCCGTCTGCGTACCGATGGAGGACGAGGCCAGCCGGCCGGCGACCGCGCAGGCGGGACCGGTGGAGGAACCGCCAGGATCGGTGGCCGGGTTGTCCGGCGTCCACGCGTTGACGGTGGTGACCGTCCCGTTCGGGGTGGTCGCGCGGGTGGTGGCGAGCGGGCCCATCTGGCCCTTGCCCAGGACGATGCCGCCCGCGGCGGTGAGCCGCGCCACGGCGGTGGCGTCGTGGCCGGGGACGAGGTCCGCGAAGATCTGGGAGTTGCAGCGCGTCGGCACACCGCGCGTGAAGTAGTTGTCCTTGACGCAGAGCGGGATGCCGGTCAGCACCCCGCGCCGGCCGCCGCTCCGGTCGGCCCTGCGCGCCGCGGCGAGCGCGGCCTCGCCGGTCACCTCGGCGTACGCCTGATAGGTGGAGTCGTAGGTTTCGATCCTGTCGAGATACGCCTCGACGAGGGTGGTGGACGTCAGCTTGCGGCGGCTCATCAGGACCGCGGCCTCGGCGAGGGTCGCCTCCGTGGGGTCGCGGCGCGCCGCGTCACGCACCTCGATGCCGGCCGCGTCGAGGTCGGGGACGTACGGCGTGGCACTCCTGGCGCTCTCGGCGGTCTTGGCGCTCTCGGCGCTCTTGGCACTCGCCGGGGAGAGGGCGGCGGCGGGCGGCGCGAGGGCGGTGCCGCTCACGACGGCGCCGGTCACGGCCGCCGAACCGGCCAGGAAGATCCGGCGGTTGACGGCGCGGCTCATCGTCCGTCCGCCTTTCCTGTCCACGCCTCGGTGATCGACGGATAGAGCAGCGGCGGCGCGGCCTGCTGCGCGTACGCGGCGGCCGGCGCACCGCTCACCGGCGGCGTCCAGCCCGCTATGGCCGCGGGAACCGTGGCCACGAAGGTCCGCAGCGAGCGCAGCGCCTGGTCACGGGTGGGCACGCCGGTAGCGGGGTCGAACCGCGTGGGCAGCAGATCGAGGTCGACGCCGGCCAGCGCCAGCCTGGTCCGTATGTAGGCGTCCAACTGCTCCTGTGCGGGTGGCTGAGGCTGGCTCAACGGAACCTCCGGAAGGTGCGTGCCGTGCGGGGGGTGCAGGCTGGACTTCATCAGCCGTCGATGACTGCCCCATTGAGCACATGCTTCACGGGCGTTACGGAGAACGCTCAGCCCCCCACCGGCCCGGTGCCGCACGGAGCCGCCCCGATGCCGCGCTGAGCCGCCTGGAGCCCGTCCAAGGCCCTTTCCGTATCCGGGAGTAGGGCGAATCGCCCGATGTGCCGACCGCGTCCTCAGAGGCCACGCTGACGCCCGTACAGCCCACACAGCCCGTACGGCCCGTACGGCCCGTACAGGAGACGTGCGGGAGGCGCACGGGAGTGCAGGGCGCCGGGTCCGTACTGGCGGGGCTGGTGGCGGGCCCGCTGCTGCGGCGGCGGCCGGAGAGGGTGTTCGCCGCCGCCGGTATCGCGCTGTTCGCGACGGCCGTGGCGGCGCGGGCGCTGCCGTACGACGCGGTGGTGCCGGCGAGCGCCGCCGGGGTCGGCGCCGGGCTGCCGTGCGTGCTGATCGCGGCGCTGACGGCGGTGCGGCGCGAGGTCCCGGCCGCGGTCGTGGGCCGGACGGCGGCCACCGCCCACACGCAGATGTATGTGCCCAACGCACTGGTGCTCGCGCTCGGCGCGGGGCTGATCGCGCTGGCCGACCCGGCCGTACTGCTGCCGCTGACCGGAGCGGCCGGGCTGCTCACCGCATGGGCGCCGGCCGCCCCCGGTCACGCGCGGAGGAAGACCCCGCGACAGCGTCCGCCCGGTGGCTCAGCCACCGAGGTCTGAGAGCGCCTTCGTGACGGTCTTCAGATCCGTGTCCGACGCCAGTCCCGCGTGGTACAGCCGCAGTTCGGTGGCGCCGAGCGCCCTCGCCCGCGCCGCGTCGTCGGCGAGAGCGGCCGGTTGGCCGCCCATGCCCGTGACGACCGTGAAGTTGGCGGCCAGGACGGATTCCCCGGTGGCGTGTCCGGCGAACGGGCTCAGCATCGCCTCCGCCGCGCCCCCCGTACAGGGCAGGACGACCCCGTCCGCGACCCCGAGGATGTGCGCCGGGTCCACCCCGGCGTTGGCGCCGACGTGGTACGACGCCGGATCGGCGTGCAGCAGCACCTGGAAGCCGGGCCCGGCTGCCGCCCGTACGGCCGCGACCGCCCGCTCCTGGAGCGTACGGGCGACCGAACCGCGCCACTCGGCGGTGACGGCGGCGAGATCCGCGCCGAGGAGCTTCTCGACGGAGGACCAGCCCGACTCGGCGGAGCCGGTGGCCCAGACGGGCCGCAGCGCGCTGCGCACGGCGGCGGCCAGTTCGTCGGGCGGGGCCCCGAGGCCCGCGTATCCCTCCCGGCAGACGGCGCAGAAACAGAGTGACATCAGGTACTGCGCCGCGTCGCCGAGGCCGACGCCCGCGATCTTGTCGTGGGCGTGCAGATGCGCGAGCCCGTACCAGCCGCAGGACTCCAGCTCGGTACCGCGCGCCCCGGGGCGTACGGCCGCCTCGGCCGCCAGCTCCACCAGATACGCGCCGGTCTCGGGCCTGGCGACGCAGGGCGCCCAGGGATAGCGGTCGCCGTAGGCGTTCACCACGGAGGTGCCGGGATGCTCCGCGCCGAGACGGGAGTTGTGCGCGAGGACCACCCAGCTGTGCACGTCGAGTCCGGCGTCGGCCAGAGCCGCCGCGGCCTCGCCGTACGCGTCGCCGGGGGCCCAGGACCCGGCGGGGTACGGGCGCAGTTCGTGGCGCGCCCAGCGGGCGTCGTCCACCGGGTAGAGGACGGCGCTGTGTTCCGCGGTGACCACGCGGTGGCGCGGATGGCGCGGGGTCAGCGCGCGGGTGGAGTGGTAGGCGGAGGCGAGGGTGACCTGCCGGACGCCGAGGTCGGCGATCCTGGCGGGGGCGTCGGGATCGCCGAGCACGTCCCAGGGGTAGAGGAAGGCCGAGGTCTTCACGCGGCGCCGCCTTCCGTGCCGGTCCCGGTGCCCGCGCGGTCCGGGTCCGCGCTTCCGTCCGCGCTTGCGTTCTCGTTCCCGTCCGCGCGTCCGTCCTCGCCTCCGTCGCCGCTCCGCAGCGCGGCCCGGCCCCGCTCGATGATCTCGGCCAGCTCCTTGATGTGCGCGGGCTGCGGTTCGCTCAGCGGCGGCCGTACCTCCCCGACCTCCCGTCCGCCCAGCCGGACGCCCGCCTTGACGAGCGAGACGGCGTATCCGCGTCCCTTGCCGCGCAGTTCGACCAGGGGGCGGTAGAAGCCGTCCAGCAGACGGTTCACGGTGGCGTCGTCGCCGGTGGTCAGCGCCCGGTGGAAGGCGAGCGCGATCTCGGGGACGAAGCAGAAGACGGCGGAGGAGTAGAGCGTGACGCCGATGCCCCGGTAGGCGAGGCCGGTGAGTTCGGCGGTGGGCAGGCCGTTGAAGTAGAGGAAGTCGCGGTCCGGCTCCTCGGTGCGTACGGCGCTGATGATGCGCTGCATCAGTTCGAGGTCGCCGTATCCGTCCTTGAGGCCGACGATGCCGTCCACCCGGGCGAGTTCCACGACGGTCTCGGGGGTGAAGACGGCGTTGTCGCGCTGGTAGACGATCGTCTCCAGCGAGGTGGCGCCCGCCAGCGCGGTGTAGTGGCGCAGCAGGCCCTCCTGGTCGGCGACGACCAGATAGGGCGGCATCGCGAGCAGTCCGTCCGCGCCGGCCTCCTCGGCGATCCCCGCGTACTGGACGGCGAGCGCCGTGCCGTAGCCCGCGCCGGCCACGACCGGGACGCGGCCCGCGGTCTCCTCGACGGCCACGGCCACGCAGGCGCGGAACTCCTCCGGCGTGAGGGCGTGGAACTCGCCGGTGCCGCAGCACGCGAAGACGGCGGCGGCCCCCGCGGCGACACCTTCGCCGACATGCGCGCGGTACGCGTCGAGGTCGAGCGCGCCGTCGGGCCCGTACGCGGTGACGGGGAAGAACAGCGGCCCGGCCACGTGTGTCAGGCGGGCGGTGAGCGGGGCTGAGGTCACGGGCGCTCCCTGGGCCATGCGTCGAGCGGCGACCGCTCGTGCACAATTGTGATCGATGTCCATATCTCTGAACAACGCCACGCTAGGGCAGTCGCGGACCGCGGGTCAAGACGGAAAACCGCAACCCAGAGGCGGATTCCCGCCCTCCGGACGAGACTTGACGGTACTCCGCCCCACTCCTTAGTTTGTCCACGCATGTGAATTCCATCCACGGGTCTGAGTCCAGAAATCCGTGCGTCCGGCCCGAGCCGCGAGGAGATCTCCCCCATGCCCGCACCCCGTACCGTCCTGCTCACCGGCGCCGCCGGCGGCCTCGGCACCCTGATGCGGGGCCTGTTGCCCGCGTACGGCTACGAGCTGCGGCTCTTCGACGCCAATCCCATCGAGGGCGAGCCCGAGGCCATCACCGCCGACCTCGCGGACAAGGACGCGCTGCGCGAAGCCGTCCGGGGCGTCGACGCGATCATCCATCTCGCGGGCATCTCGCTGGAGTCCACCTTCGACAAGATCCTGCGCGCGAACATCGAGGGTACGTACAACCTGTACGAGGCGGCCCGCGCCGAGGGCGTCGGGCGCACGGTCTTCGCCTCCAGCAACCACGCGGTCGGCTTCACCCCGCGCCCGCGGGGGGACGACCCGCTGATCCCCGTCGACACCCCGCGCCGCCCCGACACGTTCTACGGCCTCTCCAAGTGCTTCGGCGAGGACCTGGCCCAGCTCTACTGGGACCTGCACGGTCTGGAGACCGTCTCCGTACGGATCGGTTCCTGCTTCCTGGAGCCCAGTACGGTCCGCATGCTCTCCGTCTGGCTGAGCCCAGGCGACTGCGCGCGGCTCCTCCACGCCGCCCTCACCGCCGAGGACGTCGGCCACAGCGTCGTCTACGGCTCCTCCGCCAACACCCGGCTGTGGTGGGACCTCACGAGCGCGCGGGCGCTCGGGTACGAGCCCCAGGACGACTCGGAGCAGTTCGCCGAGAAGCTCATCGCCGCACAGGGCGACCTCGACCCGGACAACCGGGACCACGCCTTCCTCGGCGGCACGTTCGCCACCGACCCGCCGCGGTGGCCCCACTGAGACCGCCGGGCCCCGGGGCGGCCGAGGGGCCGATCGGCCGAAGGTAAGGGAACGGCAAAGCGGGGTCGTTCGTTACGTCTGGCATGACAGCTATGACCCCCGGCTCGAACATCCCTCTTCCCACCGCCCATGTGGCGGTGGACGTCGCCGCTCCCGTGCGGCTCGACGTATCGGGCCTGCTGCTCACCGCCGACGGCAAGGTGCGCTCAGACGACGACTTCATCTTCTACAACCAGCCGACGGGCCCCGGCGTGAGCTACCGCTCCGGCGGGGGCACGGCGCCCGACGCGATCGTCGTCGACACCAGCGCCGTGCCCGCCGGCATCGAGAAGATCGTCGTCACGGCCAGCCCGGACGCGGCGGGGCAGAGCTTCCAGGGCGTCGAGCCCACGGCCACGATCCGCGACGCGGGCAGCGGCGGCGCGCTCGCGACGTTCACGCCGCCCCAGCTCGGCGCCGAGACCGCCCTGGTGATCGTGGAGATCTATCTGCGCAACGGGGCGTGGAAGGTCCGCGCGGTCGGCCAGGGGTACGCGAACGGGCTGGCCGGGATCGCCACCGACTTCGGCGTCTCCGTGGAGGAGCCCGCCCCGGCCGCGGCCCCTGTCGCGGCCCCGGCGCCCGCCCGCTCCCACGCGGGAGCCGATCCGCGTATCGCCGCTCCGCCGGCCCCCGCCGCCCCGCCCGCCGCTCCCCCGGCCCCCGCCGCCCCGCCCGGCAGCGGCAAGATCAATCTGGACAAGGGCAAGGTCAGCCTCCAGAAGAACCAGACGGTCTCGCTGGTCAAGGGCGGCCGTCCGCTGCTCACGCAGGTCAAGATGGGCCTCGGCTGGGAGCCGGCCTACCGCGGCAAGGACATCGACCTCGACGCGTCCGTGATCGCCTACGGCCCGAACCGCAACCACCTGGACAGCTGCTACTTCGGCAAGCTCTCCATCCTCAACGGAGCGATCAAGCACTCCGGCGACAACCTCACGGGCGAGGGCGCGGGCGACGACGAGGTGATCGTCGTCGATCTCGGCCGGATCCCCGACGAGGCGACCGGCCTGGTCTTCACGGTCAATTCCTTCACCGGCCAGAAGTTCACCGAGGTCGCCAAGGCGTACTGCCGGCTGATCGACGCGGCCACGAACGAGGAACTGGTGCGCTTCGACCTGACCACCGCCGAGCCGCAGACCGGGGTGCTGATGGCGAAGCTGATCCGGCAGTTCTCCGGCGAGTGGGAAATGACCGGTCTGGGGGAGTTCGTCAAGTCCCGTACGGTCCGGGGCATGGTCAAGCCCGCCGCGAAGATCCTCTGACCTGTGCTCCTGGCCGCCCCCGAAAGCGGATGGCACGATGCCCCCGCGCCGTCGCGGGTCCTGAGGGTCCGCGGCGGCCCGGGGGCACGGCCTCCAAGCTCCGGGGTCGGGGCTTCAGAGCTTGGTCAGCTTGGCGAAGGGGCTCAGGATCCTCCCCTGTCGCCCCGAGAAATCGATGAGCACGGCATGTTCGCCCTCGACTCCGATGACCCTTCCCAACCCGAACTGATCATGCGAGACACGGTCTCCCACATCGAACTGCTCGGGCGGGGCTGAGGCCGGGGCCTGGCGGTTGAAGGGACTGGACGGCAGGTGGCGCCGGGATCCGGCTGACTTTGTCATTACTTTGAGTATGCGCCCAAGGAGCCCCGACGCGCCATGCCCGGCCACCGACGGGCGCCCGGATCACCCCTTCCGGAGCCGCGGTCAGTCCCGGGGAGTGCGCCGCCACGGGCCGGTGATGGCCAGCATGATGCCGGGCTCCTGAATGTTGGCGAACAGCGTGCGGCCGTCCGGCGAGAACACGACACCCGTGAACTCGCTGTCGTTGAGGTCATTGCGCGCGATGGGATACGTGCGTCCGCGCTCCGTCGCCCCGAAGAGATGCTGGAGGCCCTCGCCGTCTTCC
The DNA here is from genome assembly GCF_055639435.1 of Streptomyces sp. NPDC039430. Classification (NCBI taxonomy): domain Bacteria; kingdom Bacillati; phylum Actinomycetota; class Actinomycetes; order Kitasatosporales; family Streptomycetaceae; genus Streptomyces; species Streptomyces sp. NPDC039430. Next base: position 99,687 of record NZ_JBVKAK010000020.1, read on the forward strand.
GCGATGACCAGCCCGCCGTACGGCGAGACGGTGATGTTGTCCGGCCCGTCGAAGGCGCCGTCCTTGTCCGGGTCGGCGTTGACGCCCAGCAGCACCTTGAGCGTCAGCGTGCGGCGGCGCGGGTGGTAGAACCACACCTGTCCGTCGTGCGGCACGCCGGGGCTCTCGTCACGGGCGTACGAGGAGACGATGTACGCGCCGCCGTCCGCCCACCACATGCCCTCCAGCTTCCTGGCCCGGGTGACGTCCTCGCCGTCGAACTGCTCCCGTACGGCCACGGTCCTGCCGTCCCGGTCCGGCACGTCCACCCAGTCCACGCCGTAGACGGTGCCGATCTTCGCGGCGCGCGAGAGGTCGTCCACGAAACGGCCGCCCGCGTCGAAGCAGCGGGGCGCCTGGAGCACCCCCGCGTCGTCCGCGAGCCGCCGCAGCTGCCCCCGCCCGTGCTTGAAGCCGTGCGGCGGGACCCAGCGGTAGAACAGCCCGTTGGGCTCGGAGGCGTCCTCCGTCAGATAGGCGTAGCCGGTACGGGGATCGATGACCACGGCCTCGTGGTCGTAGCGGCCGAACGCCTTGATGGGCTTGGGGTCCCGGTTGGCGCGGCGGTCGTACGGGTCGACCTCGAAGACATACCCGTGGTCCTTGGTCATGCCGTTCTCACCGGCCCGGTCGGAGTTCTCCTCACAGGTGAGCCAGGTGCCCCACGGGGTGCGTCCGCCCGCGCAGTTGGTGGAGGTGCCGGCGATACCGACCCACTCCGCGGTACGGCCGTCGCGGTGCGTCTCGACGATGGTGCAGCCCCCGGCCGCGGCGGGGTCGTAGACCAGCCCCTCGGTGAGCGGCACCGGGAACTCGTAGTCGCCCCTCGGACCGTCCAGCTCGTGGTTGTTGACCAGCAGCACCACCCCGCGCGGCCCCTCGAACGTGGCGGTGCCGTCATGGTTGGACGGGGTGTCCTCGCCGGTCTCCAGCTTGGTCACCCCGCTGTGCGTGATGACCCGGTACGAGAATCCGGCCGGCAGCGCGAGCGTTCCCCGCGGGTCGGGGACGAGCGGCCCGTAACCGGGCGACGGCGCGGGCCCGGAGGCGACCTCGGGAGCGTCCTCCGCCGCCAGCGCGCCAGGCGCGGTGGCGAACGCCCCGGTGGCACCGGTGAGGACGAGCCCCGCCCCGGTCAGTGCGGATCTTCCGGTGAATTCCCTGCGGGTCAGCGGCATCGCGGTCTCCTGAAGGGGCACGGGGGTCAGGGGTACGCTCCCGACGCTCCCGCCCGCGGATAAACAGCGCTTGAACACCGCCCGACATCGAGAGGCCCGCTTCCCCATGAATCTGCCGTCCACCGGCCGCCGCGTCCTCGTCACCGGCGCGTCCCGCGGCCTCGGCCGCGCCGTCTCCCGCGCCTTCGCCGCGCAGGGCGACCACGTCGCCGTCCACTACGCGACCCGCGCCGCCGACGCCCGCCACACCCTGGACTCGCTGGCCGGCACCGGCCACGCGCTGGTGGGCGGCGACATCGCCGACCCGGCGGGCGCGGCGCGGGTCGCGGACGAGGCGGCCGAGGCGCTCGGCGGGATCGACGTCCTCGTCAACAACGCGGCCGTCAACGAGCCCCACCCGCTGCCCACCACGTCCTACGACGACTGGGCGGCCGCCTGGCAGCGCCACCTGTCCGTCAACCTGCTGGGCACGGCCCTGCTCAGCCACCGCGCCGCCCGCTCCATGATCGACCGCGGGACGCCCGGCCGGATCATCAACATCGGCTCCCGGGGCGCGTTCCGCGGCGAACCGGACCACCCGGCCTACGGCGCGACGAAGGCGGCGGTCCACGCCCTGGGCCAGTCCCTGGCGGTCTCCCTGGCCCCGCACGGCATCGCCGTCGCGTCCGTGGCCCCGGGCTTCTTCACCACGGAACGCGTGGCGTCCCGCCTCACCGGCGAGGAGGGCGAGTCGATCCGCGCGCAGAGCCCGTTCGGGCGGGTGGGCACGGCGGAGGAGATCGCGGGGGCGGTGGTGTGGCTGGCGTCGCCGGGGGCGGAGTGGTCGTCGGGAACGATCCTGGACCTCAACGGAGCGTCGCACCTGCGGTGAGCGGGCGTGGTCCGGGTTCGCCTCGGCGGGAGCGCGCGTACGTCGCCGGGTGCGGGCTCGTGGTCCGATACGCGCTCGTCTCCGGCGCCGGGCCGGTTTCCGGGTGCGGGCATGTGGTCCGGGGTGCGGTCGTCTTCGGCTGGGGCCGGTTTCCGGGTGCGGGTTGTCGCCGGGGTGCGCTCCGGGGCTCGCGCCCGGGACTGCATGATGTACGGCGCGACTCCGGCCCGTCGATGGTTCGGGCGTCCGCGCGCCACACATCACGCTCTACGTCCCGGCCACGACCCCTGCGCGCCCCCCTTCACCACCCGCACAAGCGACGGGGCCGTGCGCGAGGGCGGGCGGGGGAGGCGGCGGCACACTCCCCACCCGGTCCGCTACCAGAGCAGCGGGCGAGGCCCACCGGACCGCACCGGCCCACTCACCGCGACCGAGACGGCGTTTTGCCATGACCACCGGGCCGCACCGCCCCCACACCCCGGCCCACGACAACGCGACCGCAACCGCAACCCGGCGACCGCCCCCCTACCCCCGCGACCTCGCCTTGAACGCCGCCTTGCGCGCGTCCTTCGACGCCGCCCTGTCCCGATGCAGCCGCCCCATCGCCTCCAGCACCTCCGCCGTCGCCGGATGCTCCACCCGCCACGCCGCCTCGAAGAACCCGCTGTGCTGCCCCACCAGGCCCTCGACCAGCTCCTGGAGCTCGTCCGGTTCGCCCTCCGCGTCCAGCTGCGCGGCGATCGTGTCGATGGCCAGCCAGAAGATCATCGACTCGGGCGGCGGCGGCACATCACCCGCGCCCAGCTCGGCCAGCCAGACGCGGGCCAGGCCGCCCAGTTCGGCGTCGTCCAGGACCTCCCGTACCGCGGCCTCCGCCTCCGCGCCCACCAGGGACAGCGCCTGCTGGCAGTGCAGGCGGCGCAGCGGCGCGCCCGGGTCCGTGCCGCGCGCGGCGGCGAGGAGTTCGCGTGCGGCCTCGGCCGGCGCGCGCCGGGTCAGCCACTGTTCCGTCTCCGCGCGCGCGGACAGCTCGGGGAAGTGCGCGACGCCGTCCAGCAGCGCGTGCGCGTCCTTGTCCGCGAGGTCGCCCACCGCGGGCGCGTCGACCCCCGCCTCCAGCATCCGGGACCTGATCCCGTAGAGCCCGAGCGGCGTCAGCCGGACCATCCCGTACCGGGCGACGTCCTCCTCGCCGACGGGCAGCGACGCGTCGGGGCCGTCCTCCGTGTCCTCCGCCATCAGCGCCTCGTCGACCGGTACGTACGAGACGAGCCCGATCGGCTCCAGCAGCCGGAACTGGTCGTCCAGCCGCATCATCGCCTCGGACACCTGCTCCAGGATGTCGTCGGTGGGCTCGCCCATGTCGTCGGGCACGATCATCGACGCGGCGAGGACGGGCAGGGGCACCGGCCCCTCGCCGCCGCCCTCCGCGAGGGTGAGCAGATAGAGGTTGCCGAGGACGCCCTCCAGGAACTCCGCCTCCAGCTCCGGGTCCCAGTCCAGCGATTCGAGATCGATCTCGCCGTCGTCGCCGATGGCCGCGGCGAGATCGTCCAGTACGGGCGCGGTCGCGTCGGCGAAGACGACGTCCAGGGCATCCAGCCAGAGCGACAGGATGTCCTGCGGGCCGCCGGAGGTGAGCACTCCGAGCTGCTCGCCCGTGGTGACGCGGCCCTCGGTGTCGGCGGCGCCGTCCGGCCCGCCGTCCTCGTCCGGGTCGTCGACCTCCACGAGGCCCGTGTCGACCGCCACCCGCCAGGCCTCGCCGGCGTACGCCTCGCCGTCGCCCTCCGAGAGCTCGTCACCGAGGCCGAGCACCTCCGCCGCGGCGGGCAGCTGCTCGTCGACCAGCTCACCGCCGGCTCCCACGCGCGTCGTCGGCCCGGCCCAGCGGGCGAGCCGTACCGCGCGGGCGAGCAGTGGCGCGGCGAGCGCGTCCCGCGCCAGCTCCGCGTCCGAGGGCAGTCGCACCGGCGGCAGGGTGGGGCGGTCTCCGGGCATCTGGTGGTTCTCCTTGTGGCGTACGCGGTCGATGCGGCCCCCAGCGTAGACGCATTTGGACCTATCCCACCCGGTTCATGTACGCGACAACGCCCGGACGCCCGGGGGCCCTTGACAACTGACCGCCGCAGCCAAGAGATTGACGCGCGTAGAACACCCCTCCCTCGTCTTCCGGAGTGCCTTCATGCCTTCTTCCGTACCGAGAACGGCCGCTGTCCCGGCCCTCGTCGCCCTCGCGATGGCCTCCGGGCTGCTCGCGGGCGCCCCCGCCTCCGCCGCCTCCTCCGGGGTCCGTATCCATGGCATCCAGGGAACCGGCCGGATATCCCCGCTGGTGGGGACGCCGGTGGCGGAGGTGCCCGGCATCGTCACCGGCGTGCGTACCTCCGGTTCCCGGGGGTTCTGGATCCAGGATCCGGAGCCCGACCGCGACGCCGCCACGAGCGAGGGCGTCTTCGTCTTCACCAACTCCGTGCCGGCCGTCGCCGTGGGCGACGCGGTGAAGGTCTCCGGCACGGTCGGCGAGTACATCCCGGGCGGCGCGGCCTCGGGCAACCAGTCGGTCACCCAGATCGCCTCGCCGACGGTGACGGTCGTCTCCTCCGGCAACCCGCTGCCCGCGCCGGTCGCGATCTCGGAGAGGTCGGTGCCCTCGGCGTACGCGCCGAAGGGTGATCCGGCGGCGGGCGGCAGCGTCAACGGCCTGCGGCTGGAGCCGCGCCACTACGCGCTTGACCTGTACGAGTCGCTGGAGGGCATGAACGTCCGTATCGGCGGTTCACGCGTGGTCGGCGCGACCGATCCGTACGCGGAGCTGTGGGTGACGGTCAAGCCGCGGGAGAACGACAACCGCCGCGGTGGCACGGTCTACGGCTCGTACACCTCGCAGAACACCGGCCGGCTCCAGATCCAGCAGCTCGCGCCCGCGGCCCAGAGCCCGTTCCCGGCGGCGAACGTCGGCGACACGCTGTCCGGTATCACCGAAGGCCCCCTGGACTACAACCAGTTCGGCGGCTACACGCTCGTCGCCCGCACGCTGGGCACGGTCACGGACAGGAAGCTGAAGCCCGAGACCACCCGCCCGCAGCACGGGAGCGAGCTGGCCGTCGCCACGTACAACGTCGAGAACCTCGACCCCTCGGACCCTCAGGAGAAGTTCGACGCGCTCGCGGGCGCGGTCGTGCGGAACCTCTCCTCGCCGGACATCCTGGCGCTGGAGGAGATCCAGGACAGTACGGGCGCGACAAACGACGGCACGGTGTCCGCCGAGGAGGCCATCGTGAAGTTCACGGCGGCGATCACCGCGGCCGGCGGCCCCTCCTACGCCTGGCGCACCATCGACCCGGAGAACAACAAGGACGGCGGCGAGCCCGGCGGCAACATCCGTCAGGTCTTCCTCTACAACCCGGCGCGGGTCTCGTTCACCGACCGCCCCGGCGGGGACGCGACGACGGCCACGGGGGTCGTCCGCACACACGGCCGCGCGGCGCTGACGCTCTCTCCCGGCCGGGTCGACCCCGCCGACGCGGCCTGGACCAACAGCCGCAAGCCACTGGCCGGGGAGTTCACCTTCCGCGGCCGCACGGTCTTCGTCATCGCGAACCACTTCGCCTCGAAGGGCGGGGACGAGGGGCTGACCTCGCACCATCAGCCGGTGAACCGTTCCTCCGAGGTCCAGCGGCTCCAGCAGGCCCGGTCGGTGAACGCGTTCGTCAAGGACATCCTCGCGGCGCAGCGGGACGCGGACGTACTCGTCGTCGGCGACATCAACGACTTCGAGTTCTCGGCGGCGGCCAAGGCGCTGGCCGACGGCGGCGCGCTGTATCCGGCGATCAAGTCCCTGCCGGCCGGGGAGCGTTACTCGTATGTCTACCAGGGCAACTCGCAGGTCCTGGACCAGATCCTGACCAGTCCTTCGATCACCTCCGGTGCGTTCGACTACGACAGCGTGCACATCAACGCGGAGTTCGCCCGGCAGAACAGCGACCACGACCCGCAGGTCCTGCGTTTCCGCCCCTGATGAGCCGCGGTGGTCCGGCCCGACCCCACACGCGGCCGGGCCACCGCACCCGGCGGCGCCGTACGCCGCGGCTGACCGCGGGCGCCGCGCTCAGCCGGCGCTGAGGCTGACCGCGGGGGTGTGCCGCGTCACCGTGCTGCGCTTCAGCCCGGGGTAGGTCCGCACCCGCTTCCACTGCTCGGTGGCGGAACCGACGCCGTCCCCCGGGGCGTTGAGCGCGTCGATGTGCGCCTGGGCGCTCTCCCACTCCGCGTAGTTGAGTACGCGTGTGCCGTCGGTGCTGAGATGGAAGTGCGCCGAGATCCCGCCGGAGGGCGTGGCCGGATCGCCGTCGAGGGCCTCGAAGACCGTGTCGACCCAGCTCTTCCGGCGTTCGGTGTCGGGCCCCTCGAACTCCACGTCCACGAGCACGACACAGCCGGGGACCCTGGTCTCCCCCTCCGCCGGGGTCCCGCTGCGGTACAGCTCGTACGCGCGCAGCCCCATCCGCTCGATCCCGGGCACGGCGGCGTCGATCTCGGCGTTGCGCTCGTCCCGGTAGGTGCGGACGAACGCGTCGTACGCCTCCTGGTCGCGCCACTGCGAGTAGTGGCGCAGGGTGTCCCCGTCGTCGCCGGTGCTGACGCTGTACGAGAGCAGGCCGACGTCCGGCCACTCCCTGCTCCGCCAGGCCCGGGTGATGGCGTCGACCGCGGCCCGCTGCCGCTCGGGCGTGCCGACGCGCCAGGTGCTGACCAGGACGAGCCCCACGCCGGGGCGGGTGATCTCGGGAACGGTGCCGAGGCGCACGGACACGGTGGAACCTCCTTGTGGCGCACCCCCGCGGTGCGCCTTCGGCCACCATGCTCAAATGTGAAGTGCGGTTGAGGTCAACAGGCCGCGGCCACCGTCACCCCGTCAGACCACGACGTCGAACCACGGCCTGCGTGTGGTGGCCCAGTGCGCCACCCAGCCCGCGAAGCCGTCTTCCGCGGTGGTGTGCCCGAAGGCCGCCCCGAACGGCGCCGCGCCCACATCGCTGATGGTCCAGATCCGTCCCCGGTGCGCACCGCTGACGACGAGATGCCAGTACATCCCGCAGCCGTCCGTGCCCAGCACGACGCTCCCGTAGTTGGAGACCTCGTCGATGAGCGGTTCTATCTCCTCGTACGGCCGGGGGTCGTCCTCCCACACCCACGCCTCGGTGAGCGGGAAGGGCTTCGCGAGATCCCGCTGCGTCTGGTCGCATCCCCAGTCGGCGGGCAGCGCGGCCAGGGGTATCAGCCCGTCGATATCCGCGGGCCCGTCGCTGCAGCCGTCGCAGATCTCCGCGACCAGCGTGCGGTACGGCTCGGGCAGGACGATTCCGTGCTCGCGCTCGAAGGCGCGCACTCCGTCCCAGCCCAGAGGTGGCAGGCAGCCCTCCGCCGGGAAGGCCGTGCGCAATGCGGCGAGTTCACCCTCGTCGGCCGCGCCTTCTCCGGCGTCGCCCCGGCCTGTCCCACCCTGGTCGGCATCGCCCCGATCGGCGTTTTCGGTGTCCATGCTCTCCATGCCCTCCATGTCTCCATTGCACCAGCACCCACTGACAGTCCGGCCTCTGCTACCCCGAAGAGCCTTTCGGCACGCGGTAGTCGGAGGCGTGGCCGTCCCCGGATCCGCGTACGGCCGTCGCGAGCGTGGGGGGCGATAACACCAGGAGCGGTGAGGAGCGGAGCGTACGCGTCATGGTACGCATCCTGCCCCATTCCGAACGGACCAGCGATCACTCTTCGATGCCGATATCGGAGTCCGGTGTACGGGCTCCCGCCCGCCCGTTCACGACGGTTCCGGGGTCTCCGAGAGCGCCCACGCGGTGACACGCAGTTCGCCGTCCGAGCCGATGTCCAGGGGCAGCGGGAGCGTTTCGCGTTCCTCGCCGGGCGCCGCCGCGACGACCACATAGGAGCCGGTCGAGTGGGCCCCCGACTCGGTGATCCGGTTGTTCCACCGCAACACCGACCGGGCGGACTCCCCCGGCGCCAGGGTCAGTTCCCTCGGCCCCGGGTCATCGGCCGCGCCGGTGCTCTCGTTCCCCTGGACCAGTTTCAGGCCGACCGGCTCGCGGTCCTCGTCCAGGGCACCGATCTCCGGGTAGCCGTTGACCCGGTAGGGCTTCGTCCCGCAGTTCCGCAGCCCGACCGATACGGCCCGGATCCCCATGGCGGCGTTCACCATGCCATGGCTGACGGCCACCCCCGAGGCGAGACAGCGGCCGGGACCGGTGGCCTCCCAGGGCTCGGGGCCCGCGGGCCGGTCCGGGGGCGGCTCGGCGGACAGCGCCGCCGAGGGCTCGGAGGCCGCCGCGGCCGGCGTGCCCGCGCCCCCGCCCCCGCCCCCGCCCCGCGCGGCGTCGATCTCGTTCCTGATGTCGGAGCATCCGGTCGCCCCCGCGATCAGGACCAATGAGCCCGCCGCCAACGCGGCCGTTCGGCGTATCCGTGCCATGCGCCCCTCTCCCCCGCCCCGCCCCCTGCGAAGCACTCGCCGATCATGCCAGACGGCCCGGGACCACCACCTTTAGCGCTGCTTCACTCTCACCCGAAGCAAATCTAAGTGGACCTTCACATTCGCTCGGCGGACACTGCCACCATGAGCACACCTCGCCCCTTCGGCCGCGCCCTCTGCGCGATGGTCACGCCGTTCACCGCCGACGGAGAGCTGGATCTGCCCGGCGCCCGCGAACTCGCCGGCCGGCTGGTGGACGAGGGATGCGACGGGCTGGTCCTCAACGGCACCACCGGGGAGTCGCCCACCACCACGGACGCCGAGAAGACCGCCCTCGTACGCGCGGTGTGCGACGAGGTGGGCGGCCGGGCCGCCGTCGTCGCGGGCGTCGGCAGCGCGGACACCCGGCACACCCTGGCCCTCGCGCGGGCGGCCGAACAGGCCGGGGCCGACGGCCTGTTGGTGGTCTCGCCGTACTACAGCCGCCCGCCGCAGGCGGATGTGGAGGCGCACTTCCTGCGGATCGCCGACGCGTCGGGCATCCCGCTGATGCTGTACGACATCCCGGGCCGCACCGGCACCCGCGTCGAGCCCGCGACCATGCTCCGCCTCGCCGCGCACCCGCGCGTCGTCGCCGTGAAGGACTGCGCGTACGACCTGCTCGGCAGCTCCAAGGTGATCGCCCGCACCTCGCTCGCGTACTACTCCGGGTGCGAGGAGCTGAATCTGCCGCTGTACGCGGTCGGCGGCGCCGGTTTCGTCAGTACGGTCGCCAACGCCGCGCCCCGCCCGCTGCGCGCCGCGCTCGACGCGTATGACGCGGGAGCGGTCACCGAATCCGTACGGCTCAATCAACTCACCCTTCCGCTGGCGGAGTTGATGATGGCCTCGGGACTCCCCGGCACGGTCACCGCGAAGGCGCTGCTGGGCGCGCTCGGCCGGCCCGGCGGACCGGTCCGAGAACCACTGCGGCCCGCCGGCCGGGAGACGGCCGACGGGCTGCTGGCGGCGTACGGAGAGCTGGTCGGCTCCACCGCCGCCCCCGCTGTGATCAGTTGATACCGGTCGCGATCGGCCGGGACCGGTCGTGGCCGATCAGTTACGGCTGATCTCGTCGTGGCTGATCAGTTGTGGCTGTGGAGGACCTCGTTGAGACCGTCCCAGACCGCGTTGTTCGGACGGGCCTCGACCGCGCCGGTCACCGAGTTGCGGCGGAAGAGGATATTGCTCGCGCCGGACAGCTCACGGGCCTTGACGATCTGGCCGTCGGGCAGCGTGACGCGCGTCCCGGCGGTGACATAGAGCCCCGCCTCGACGACGCACTCGTCGCCCAGCGCGATCCCGATGCCCGCCTCGGCACCGATCAGGCAGCGCTCGCCGATGACGATGCGCTCCTTGCCGCCGCCGGAGAGGGTGCCCATGGTGGAGGCGCCGCCGCCGATGTCCGAGCCGTCGCCGATGACGACGCCCGCCGAGATCCGGCCCTCGACCATGGAGGTGCCGAGGGTGCCCGCGTTGAAGTTGACGAAGCCCTCGTGCATCACGGTGGTGCCCTCGGCGAGGTGCGCGCCGAGCCGTACGCGGTCCGCGTCGGCGATCCTGACGCCCTTGGGGGCGACGTAGTCGGTCATCCGCGGGAACTTGTCGACCGAGGTCACCTGGAGGTGCAGCCCCTCGGCGCGGGCGCTGAGCCGTGCCGTCTCCAGCGTGTCGACGGCGACCGGGCCGAGCGAGGTCCAGGCGACATTGGCGAGCAGACCGAAGATGCCGTCCAGGCTCTGGCCGTGCGGCTGGACGAGCCGGTGGCTGAGCAGATGCAGTCGCAGATACACGTCGTGCGTGTCCAGCGGCTTGTCGTCGAGCGAGGTGATGACCGTACGGACGGCGACGACCTCGACCCCGCGGCGGGCGTCGGGACCGATGGCTTTGGCGGCGCCTTCCCCGAGCAGTTCCACGGCGCGCTCGGCGGTCAGCCGCTCGGTGCCGGCCGGGCCGGGCTCGGCGGCGAGCGCGGGGGCGGGGAACCAGGTGTCGAGGACGGTGCCGTCCTCGGCGAGGGTGGCGAGGCCGGCGGCGACGGCGCCGGTGGTGCGGGGGGAACTGGAGGAAGACGTGTCGGTCATGCTCCGAACTTAACGGTCCCGGCGGGGCGCGGGCGAACCGGTCTCAGGTGACGGGCGCATCGCCACGTGATCTCCCGCCCGGGAGAGGGAGACGGGACGGACGGGACGGACGGGCGGGCGGGACGGACGGGCGGCCCAGGCGCTCCCGCGAGTCTCGCCTCGCTCGCCTCTGCTGGCCACGCTCGCCACGCGGGTCAGGCCGCCGACGGGATCAGCCGCGTCAGCATCTCGCGGGTGCGTTCGCCGTCGTACACCGCGTCCGTGAGGAGCACCTGGAGGCAGATCCCGTCCAGCAGCGCGACCACCGCGCGCGCGGTGACGGAATCGGTGCGCCTGGCCACCTCGTCCCCGAGCGCGGCGCACCACTCCCCCGCGACCGGGCGCAGCGCGGGCCGTCGCAGCGCCGCGAGATACAGCTCGTACTCCAGCTCCACGCCGGTACGGTCTCCGGCGAGCCACTCCCCGGTGATCCGGGCCAGCTCACCGGCGATGTCGCAGTCCGGATCCGCGAGGGCGCCGCTCTCCCGCACGGCCGCCGCGAAGCTGTCGTTCGTCTGCCGCAGCGCGGCGATCAGCAGTTCGTCGAGCGAGGCGAAGTGGTACGTGGTGGAGCCGAGCGGCACATCGGCCTCGGCGGCGACGGTGCGGTGGCTCAGTCCGGCGATTCCGCCCCGCCCGACCACCCGGATCGCGGCGTCGATGATCCGCTGGCGCCGGTCGGGGTCGTAACGGCGGGTCATCAGTGGGCCCCTCCGAGGTTGAGCACGACGACGCCCGCGATCACGAGGCCGATGCCCAGCAGTTTCGCCGGCGCCGGTGACTCGTTCATGAAGACCATCCCGATGGCGGCGATGGCCGCCGTGCCGACACCCGCCCAGATCGCGTAGGCGGTGCCGATGGAAATGGTCTTGAGGGTCTGCGCGAGCAGGGCGAAGGCGATGACGTAGCCCACGACGGTGATCAGCGAGGGCCACAGCCTGGTGAAGCCCTCGCTGTACTTCATGGCCGATGTCGCGGCCACCTCCGCCGCGATCGCCGCGGCAAGCAGTCCGTATCCCATGCGTACGAGTGTACGCATCGATGCGTACGGCTGTACACACCGTCCCGGCATCCCACTGTCGGACCCACCGGTTACGGTGTGTCATCCGGATCGGAGCAGCGGGAGCGGAGCAGCGGTGGCGCAGGGCACGACGGGGTGGGGCGGCGGTGGCGGGCGCGGGAGCGGTCCCGGCGGGCCGTACGGAAGTGGTCAGGGCGGACCGTACGGGAACGGGCCCGGCGGGCCGTACGGGAACGGGCCCTATGGAAGCGGGCCTTACGGCTGGGGCGGCTGGACGCCTCCGCCCCCGCCTCCCAAGCCCGGGGTGATACCCCTCGCCCCGCTCAGCCTCGGCGACATACTCGGCGGCGCGTTCGCCACCATAGGCGGGTACTGGAAGCAGCTGCTCGGGGTGGCCGCCGCGGTGTACGGCATGGCCGTGGCAGCCGTGGCGACCGCGCTGGCCGTCGCCTATGCCCTGGTCGGTGACCGACTGCGCGAGGTCGTCGACACACCCCACGGCGTGGATCCGTCCTGGGACGACGTCCGGCCGCTGCTGATCGCGTTCGGCTGCGTCTGGCTCCTCGGCATGGGAATCCTGCTCGTCGCCAACGCGGTCGTCCAGGCCGCCTGCTCCTCGGTCGTCCAGAGCGCCGTCCTGGGCCGCCCCACCACCTTCGGCGCGGTCTGGCGCCGGGCGCTCTCCCGGTTCCCCGCGGTCCTCGGCGCCGTGATCCTCACGGGGCTGATCGCCGTCCTGCCGGTGGCCCTGCTCACCCTGGGCTTCACCGCCACGCTGATCACCTACATCGCCATGGACGGCTCACCCGCCAGTCTGTTCTGGCTGATACCGCTGGGTTTCCTCGGCGCCCTGGCGGTCACGCCGCCGGCGGTCTGGCTCTGGGTCCGTCTCAGCCTGGCCCCCGCCGTCGCCGTCATCGAATCCCGCGGCCCGCTCGCGTCCCTGCGCCGCTCGGCCGGCCTGGTGCGCGGCGCCTGGTGGCGGATCTGCGGCATCTCGCTGCTGGCCTTCGCCATGGCGTCCCTCGCGGGCTTCGTCATCCAGCAGCTGATCAACGCGCTGACCACCGTCGGCAATCCGCTGACGCCGTCCGCCCTCGGCGGCGACCCGACGGCCGGACAGATCCTCGTGGCCGTGAGCGGCTTGCTGCTGCTGATCCTGGTCGCCCAGCTGATCATGCAGTTCCTCACGACGACCTTCCCCCAGCTGGTGCTCAACCTCCTCTACGTCGACCAGCGCATCCGCACCGAGAACCTGGCCCCCACCCTGGCCGAAGCCGCCGGAACCCCCGCCCACGGCTGGAAGACACGAAAGGCCCCATGATCCGGCCGGGATCATGGGGCCCTCTCGCGTGGTCCGACGCTCAGTCGCTCAGACGTTGAAGCCCAGCGCGCGCAGCTGCTCGCGGCCGTCGTCGGTGATCTTGTCCGGGCCCCACGGCGGCATCCAGACCCAGTTGATCTTGAGTTCGTTGACGATGCCGTCCGTCGCCGCCTTCGCCTGGTCCTCGATCACATCGGTCAGCGGACACGCCGCCGACGTCAGGGTCATGTCCAGGGTGGCGATATTGGAATCGTCGATGTGGATGCCGTAGATCAGACCGAGGTTGACGACGTCGATGCCCAGTTCGGGGTCGACGACGTCGTACAGCGCCTCACGGACCTCGTCCTCCGAGGCCGGCTTGATCGTCAGGGTCTCGTTCTCGCTCATGCCGTCTCCTTCGTCGCACTGTCGCCCAGGGCCTGGGCCGTCGCGTCCTTCCACGCCATCCAGCTCAGCAGCGCGCACTTCACGCGGGCGGGGTACTTCGAGACGCCGGCGAACGCGATCGCGTCCTCCAGCACCTCTTCCATCGCGTCGTCGGGTTCCAGCTGGCCCTTCGACTGCATCAGCTCCAGGAAGGCGCCCTGGATCTTCCGCGCCTCGGCCAGTTCCTTGCCGACCAGGAGGTCGTTCAGTACGGACGCGCTGGCCTGGCTGATCGAGCAGCCCTGGCCCTCGTACGACACATCCGCGATCAGCGAACCCTCGTACCGGACACGCAGCGTGATCTCGTCACCACACGTCGGATTGACATGGTGCACCTCGGCGTCGCCGTCCCGGAGACCGCGCCCGTGCGGGTGCTTGTAGTGGTCCAGGATGACGTCCTGGTACATCGAATCCAGCTTCACGAACTGCCCCTGCCCTCTCAGGTCCTCATCCGAAGAAGTTACGGACGTGCTCAAGCCCTTCGGCCAGAGCGTCGACCTCGGCCGGAGTGGAGTACAGATAGAAAGACGCTCGCGTGGTCGCGGGAATTCCGTACCGCAGGCAGACCGGCCGCGCGCAGTGGTGGCCGACCCGGACCGCGATGCCCTGCTCGTCGAGGACCTGGCCCACATCGTGGGGGTGGATGTCGCCGAGCGTGAAGGAGATCGTGGCGCCGCGGTCCTCGGCCGTCTCGGGGCCGATGATCCGCAGGCCGGGGACCTCCAGCAGCCGCTTCACCGCGTACTCGGTGATGGCGTGCTCGTGCGCGGCGATCCTGTCCATGCCGATCGCGGTGAGATAGTCCACGGCCGCGCCGAGACCGACGGCCTGGGCGATCGGGGGCGTACCCGCCTCGAACTTGTGCGGCGCCGGGGCGTACGTCGACGAGTGCATCGACACGGTCTCGATCATCTCGCCGCCGCCCAGGAACGGCGGCAGGTCCTCCAGCAGCTCCTGGCGGCCCCAGAGAACGCCGATCCCGGTCGGGCCGGCCATCTTGTGGCCGGTGAAGGCGACGAAGTCGGCCTGGAGCGCCTGTACGTCGAGCACCTGGTGCGGGGCGGCCTGCGAGGCGTCGACGCAGACCAGCGCGCCGACCTCCTGCGCGCGCCGGATGATCTTCTCGACCGGGTTCTGCGTGCCCAGGATGTTGGAGACCAGCACGAACGAGACGATCTTCGTCTTCTCCGTGATGATCTCGTCGATGTTGGACAGATCGAGGCGGCCCTCGTCGGTGATGCCGAACCACTTCAGCTTCGCGCCCGTGCGCTGCGAGAGCAGCTGCCACGGCACGATGTTGGAGTGGTGCTCCATCTCCGTGATGACGATCTCGGTCTCGTGGTCCACCCGGTAGGGCTCGTCCGCCCAGCCGAGCATGTTCGCCACGAGGTTGAGCGACTCGGAGGCGTTCTTGGTGAAGATCACCTCGTCGCGGCTCGGCGCGTTGATGAAAGCGGCGACCTTGTCACGGGCGCCCTCGTACAGCGCCGTGGCCTCCTCGGCGATGGTGTACACCCCGCGGTGGACATTCGCGTTGTGCCGCTCGTAGTACTCGTTGAGCGCGTCGAGTACCTGGCGCGGTTTCTGCGAGGTCGCCGCGGAGTCCAGGTACACGAGCTTCTTGCCGTCGTGGATCACCCGGTCGAGGATGGGGAAATCCTTGCGGATCGCCTCGTCGAGCAGCCGATCCGATCCTGTGAGAAGGCCCGGCAGCCGTGTCACGCGACATCCTCCTCTGAGTTCACTCCGCTCACGGGGCCGCCCTTCGCGTACGCCTCGTAGCCCTCGTTCTCCAGCTTGTCGGCCAGCTCCGCACCGCCGGACTCGGCGATCCGGCCCTGCGCGAAGACATGCACGAAGTCGGGCTTGATGTAGCGGAGAATCCGCGTGTAGTGCGTGATCAGCAGGGTGCCGACCTCGCCGCTCTCGCGGACGCGGTTGACGCCCTCGGAGACCACGCGCAGCGCGTCGACGTCGAGGCCGGAGTCGGTCTCGTCGAGGATCGCGATCTTGGGCTTGAGCAGTTCGAGCTGGAGGATCTCGTGCCGCTTCTTCTCGCCGCCGGAGAAGCCCTCGTTCAGGTTGCGCTCGGCGAAGGAGGGGTCCATCTGGAGACGCTCCATGGTCTCCCGGACCTCCTTCACCCAGGTACGCAGCTTGGGGGCCTCGCCGCGCACGGCGGTGGCGGAGGTGCGCAGGAAGTTGGAGACGGAGACGCCGGGGACCTCGACCGGGTACTGCATGGCGAGGAAGAGACCGGCGCGGGCGCGCTCGTCGACGGTCATCTCCAGGACGTCCTCGCCGTCCAGGGTCACGGTGCCACCGGTGATCGTGTACTTGGGGTGGCCCGCGAGGGAGTACGCGAGGGTCGACTTGCCGGAGCCGTTGGGGCCCATGATGGCGTGGGTCTCGCCCTGCTTGACGGTCAGGTCGACGCCCTTGAGGATCTCGCGGGGGCCGTTCTCCGCCTCGACGGAGACGTGCAGGTCGTGGATTTCAAGCGTTGCCATGGGTGACTCAGGACTCCTGGGTGACGGAGACGAGCACATCGTCCCCTTCGATCTTTACGGGGTAAACGGGGACGGGGCGCGTCGCGGGCAGGCCGGACGGCTTTCCGGTACGGAGGTCGAAGCTGGAGCCGTGCAGCCAGCATTCGATCATGCAGTCCTCGACCTCGCCCTCGGAGAGGGACACGTTCGCGTGCGAGCAGATGTCGTTGATCGCGAACACCTCGCCCTCGGTGCGGACGAGGGAGACGGGCGTGCCGTCGAGTTCCACCCTCTTCGGGGTGTCCTCCTCCAGCTCGCCCAGCCCACAGACTCGGACGTAGGCCATCAGACCGACGCCTCCAGCTCCGCCTCGATCGAGGCCATCAGACGTTCCTCGACATCCGGCAGGCCGATCTTCTGGACCAGCTCGGCGAAGAAGCCGCGGACCACCAGCCGGCGGGCCTCGGTCTCCGGGATGCCGCGGGCCATCAGGTAGAAGAGCTGCTCGTCGTCGAACCGGCCGGTGGCGGAGGCATGGCCGGCGCCGGCGATCTCACCGGTCTCGATCTCCAGGTTCGGCACCGAGTCGACCCGGGCGCCGTCCGTGAGGACGAGGTTCCGGTTCATCTCATAGGTGTCGGTGCCCTCGGCCGCGGCGCGGATGAGCACGTCACCGATCCATACGGCGTGCGCGTCCGTGCCCTGGAGAGCGCCCTTGTAGGCCGCGTTGGACTTGCAGTGCGGGGTGTTGTGGTCGACGAAGAGACGGTGCTCCTGGTGCTGGCCACGGTCCGTGAAGTAGAGGCCGAACAGCTCGGCCTCGCCGCCGGTGCCCGCGTACCGTACGAGCGGCTGGAGCCGTACGAGATCGCCGCCGAAGGTGACCACGATCGACTTGAACGAGGCGTCGCGGCCGACCAGCGCGTTGTGCTGGGCGACATGGACGGCCTTGTCGTCCCAGTCCTGTACGGAGACGACGGTCAGCTTGGCGCCGTCCCCGATGAGGTAGTCGACA
The DNA here is from genome assembly GCF_055639435.1 of Streptomyces sp. NPDC039430. Lineage (NCBI taxonomy): Bacteria > Bacillati > Actinomycetota > Actinomycetes > Kitasatosporales > Streptomycetaceae > Streptomyces > Streptomyces sp. NPDC039430. The sequence goes on from NZ_JBVKAK010000020.1 coordinate 116,699, forward strand.
TTGGCGGCGAGCACGCCGTCCCCGGTGTGGTCGATGACCACGACCGCCTCGGCGAAGGCTCCCAGCTCGATGATCTGGTGACCGTACGAGACCCCGCCCTCGCCGCGGACGGCGATCCGGATCGGCTCGCTCACCACGGTCTCCCTGGGCACCGAGACGACCGAGGCCTTCTCGAACGAGGAGTACGCCTGGGCGGCGACCCGGTCCACCGGGATGCCGGCCTTGCCGACCCGCGCGTCGTCACGGCCGACGGTCTCGACGATGACGCCCTCGGGGGCGGTCACCTCGACCGTGACGCCGCCGTCCCGCGCGACGGCGCTGCCGTCGTGCAGACCGCGCAGCCGTTCCAGCGGCGTGAACCGCCACTCCTCCTCGCGGCCGTGCGGGACGGGGAAGTCCGCCACATCGTAGGAGGGGGGCGCGCTCATGCGCGTGGCGACGGTCGACTCGGCGGCCACCGCGATCGAACCGGCGGTCGTGGAGCCCACCGGAATGTTCTGAGCCTCAGCCATGGCTGTCGTCGTGCTCTCTCTCTGCCTCTGCGTAAGGGATTACGGGCGCTGCTGGTCGGGCGAGGGCCGGGCGGCGGTCAGCCGACGGACCCCTCCATCTGCAGCTCGATCAGCCGGTTGAGCTCCAGCGCGTACTCCATGGGCAGCTCCTTGGCGATCGGCTCCACGAAGCCGCGGACGATCATGGCCATGGCCTCGAACTCGGAGAGACCGCGGCTCATCAGGTAGAAGAGCTGGTCCTCGGAGACCTTGGAGACGGTCGCCTCGTGGCCCATGGACACGTCGTCCTCGCGGACGTCCACGTACGGGTAGGTGTCGGAGCGTGAGATGGTGTCCACCAGCAGCGCGTCGCAGAGCACATTGGACTTGGAGCCCTCGGCGCCCTCGCCGATCTCGATCAGACCGCGGTACGAGGTACGGCCGCCACCGCGCGCCACCGACTTGGAGACGATGTTCGAGGAGGTGTGCGGGGCCATGTGGACCATCTTGGCGCCGGCGTCCTGGTGCTGGCCCTCGCCCGCGAAGGCGATGGACAGGGTCTCGCCCTTGGCGTGCTCGCCCATCAGGTAGACGGCCGGGTACTTCATGGTGACCTTGGAGCCGATGTTGCCGTCGACCCACTCCATGGTCGCGCCCTCGTAGGCCACGGCCCGCTTGGTGACCAGGTTGTAGACGTTGTTCGACCAGTTCTGGATCGTCGTGTAGCGGCAGCGGCCGCCCTTCTTGACGATGATCTCGACCACGGCGCTGTGCAGCGAGTCCGAGGAGTAGATCGGGGCGGTGCAGCCCTCGACGTAGTGGACGTAGGCGTCCTCGTCGACGACGATCAGCGTCCGCTCGAACTGGCCCATATTCTCCGTGTTGATACGGAAGTAGGCCTGGAGCGGGATGTCGACGTGCACGCCCTTCGGCACGTAGATGAACGATCCGCCGGACCACACGGCCGAGTTCAGCGAGGCGAACTTGTTGTCGCCGACCGGGATGACCGTCCCGAAGTACTCCTGGAAGAGCTCCGGGTGCTCCTTCAGCGCGGTGTCCGTGTCCAGGAAGATGACGCCCTGCTCCTCCAGGTCCTCACGGATCTGGTGGTAGACGACCTCGGACTCGTACTGGGCGGCGACACCGGCGACGAGGCGCTGCTTCTCCGCCTCCGGGATGCCGAGCTTGTCGTACGTGTTCTTGATGTCCTCCGGCAGTTCCTCCCAGGAGGCCGCCTGCTTCTCGGTGGACCGCACGAAGTACTTGATGTTGTCGAAGTCGATGCCCGACAGGTCCGAGCCCCAGTTGGGCATGGGCTTCTTGTCGAACAGGCGCAGACCCTTGAGCCGCAGCTTGAGCATCCACTCCGGCTCGTTCTTCTTCTCCGAGATGTCGCGGACGACAGCCTCCGAGAGACCGCGCTTGGCAGCGGCGCCGGCCGCGTCGGAGTCGGCCCAGCCGAATTCGTACGTACCCAGACCCTCAAGCTCAGGGTGGGCAGTCTCCGTGGGGAGCGTCATGCGGGGTTCCTCCCGGCTGTGCTTTCAGAAGCGTGATGGGTGGTCTGTGGGGTGGCGCGGGGAATGAAGGTCGTGCAGACCCCGTCGCCATGGGCGATGGTGGCCAGCCGCTGCACATGGGTCCCGAGCAGCTGGGAGAAGAATTCCGTCTCCGCCTCGCACAGCTGGGGGAACTGCTCGGCGACGTGCGCGACCGGGCAGTGGTGCTGGCAGAGCTGCTCGCCCTGCCGGTTCGGCGCGCTACGCGCCGTAGCAGCGTACCCGTCGGCACTCAGCGCCCTGGCGAGTGCCTCCGTGCGCTTCCCGGGCTCGGCGGCCTCGACCGCCTCCCGGTAGCCCTCGGACTGGCCGGCGATACGGGCACGGGCGAAAGCGGCGACGGCCGCCTCGCCCCGCTCGCCACCGCCGGCGGCGGCCGCGATCCAGCGCAGGGCGTCGGCGGCGAGCTGGTCGTAGGACTGGTCGAAGGCGTCCCGGCCGCAGTCGGTCAGGGCGAACACCTTGGCGGGCCTGCCGCGCCCTCGCGAGCCGTAGACCCGCTGGTCACGGGGCTCCACCACGGAGTCGGCCGCCAGCGCGTCCAGATGACGGCGGACGGCCGCCTGTGTGAGCCCGAGGCGCCCCGCCAGATCGGAGACGGTGGACGGGCCGTGGTCCAGGATGGACCGCGCGACCCGGTTGCGAGTGGAGTGCTCGCCGGTCGCGAGTTCCTCCCGGGAAGCCTCGCCAACGTATTTCACAACGCCATTGTTGCGTAATTCCTCCGGTCCTGACAACCGAGGTGGAAGCCCGCTTCCGGTGCGCTTCATCACTTAGGGTTACCTAATCTATAGAGGGCTCGGTTCGCCTCCGGGCGCTTCATGCCACTGTGATGGTCGTGCGCACCCGGAAGTCGGGGCTCCGAATGGCGTGCGATCGCCGTTTCACCCCCGCGGGATTGAGGCCCTGTCCGGCTGCCTAGACTTCCCGGCATGTACAGCGACTTCCCGGATGACCGGCTGCCCGAAAGCGGCTCCGCCGCGGGCCGGACCTCCCGAGAGCCGGTCGTCGAGGTACGGGGCCTGGTCAAGCGGTACGGGGCCAGGACCGCGGTGAACGGCCTCGATCTCACGGTCGGTGCCGGTACGGTCACCGCCGTCCTCGGCCCCAACGGAGCCGGCAAGACCACCACGGTCGAGATCTGCGAGGGGTACCGCGCGCCGGACGCCGGATCCGTGCGCGTCCTGGGCCTGGACCCCGTCGCCGACGCCGCCAGGCTGCGCCCGCGCATCGGCGTGATGCTCCAGTCCGGCGGCGTGTACTCCGGGGCGCGCGCCGAGGAGATGCTCCGCCATATGGCCCGGCTGCACGCCCGCCCGCTCGACGTGGACGCGCTGATCGAGCGGCTCGGCCTCGGCGGCTGCGGACGCACCACCTACCGGCGGCTCTCCGGCGGCCAGCAGCAGCGGCTCGCGCTGGCCCTGGCCGTCGTCGGCCGCCCCGAGCTGGTCTTCCTGGACGAGCCGACCGCCGGCCTCGACCCGCAGGCCCGCCGCTCCACCTGGGATCTCGTACGCGAGCTGCGCTCCGACGGCGTGGGCGTGGTGCTGACCACGCACTTCATGGACGAGGCCGAGGAGCTGGCGGACGATGTGGTGATCATCGACGCGGGCCGGGTCATCGCCCAGGGCAGCCCCGAGGAGCTGTGCCGGGGCGGCGCGGAGAACACCCTGCGCTTCACCGGACGCCCCGGGCTCGACCTCGGCTCCCTGCTGAAGGCGCTGCCGGACGGCACCACCGCCGACGAGCTGTCCTCGGGGGTCTACCGGATCAACGGCGGGGTCGATCCGCAGCTGCTCGCGACGGTGGCCTCCTGGTGCGCGCAGCACGGCGTGATGGCGGACGGGATCTCCGTGGAGCGGCACACGCTGGAGGACGTCTTCCTCGAACTGACCGGCAAGGAGCTGCGTTCATGACCACCAGCGCGAGCGGCACCGGCACGAGCGGCGCGGGTACGCGCGGTACAGGCACGCGCGGCACCGGCACCTACGCCCCCGCGCCCGGCGCCGCCCCGCTCACGCGCATGATCGCGGCGCAGACGGCGTTCGAGACGAAGCTGCTGCTGCGCAACGGCGAGCAGCTGCTGCTGACGGTGATCATTCCGTCGCTGCTGCTGGTTCTCTTCTCGACGGTCGACATCATCGACACCGGCGCGGACAGGGCGGTGGACTTCCTCGCCCCGGGCGTCCTCGCGCTGGCCGTGATGTCCACGGCGTTCACCGGCCAGGCCATCGCCACCGGTTTCGAGCGGCGGTACGGAGTGCTCAAGCGGCTCGCGGTGTCGCCGCTGCCGCGCTGGGCCCTGATGACCGCCAAGACACTCTCCGTGCTGGTCACCGAAGTGCTCCAGATCGTGCTGCTGACGGTGATCGCGTTCGCGCTCGGCTGGTCCCCCGGGGGCAGCCCGCTCGCCGTGCTGCCGCTGCTCGTCCTCGGCACGGCCGCCTTCTCCGGGCTCGGGCTGCTGATGGCCGGCACGCTCAGGGCGGAGGCGACGCTGGCCGCCGCGAACCTGGTCTTCCTGCTGCTCCTGGTGGGCGGCGGGGTGATCGTGCCGCTGGACGAGTTCCCGGACGCGGCGCGCTCGGTGCTCGGGCTGCTGCCGATATCGGCGCTCTCCGACGGGCTGCGCGAGGTGCTCCAGCACGGCGCCGCGCTGCCGTGGGGCGATCTCGGGATTCTCGCGGTCTGGGCCGCGCTCGGCCTCGGCGCGGCGGGCGCGTTCTTCCGCTGGGAGTAGGCGCGGGAGCGGGTCGGCAGCGGTTGGGCGGGACGCCGGGACGCGGCATACGTACCCCTCGTGAAAAGCTGCACAAGCTCCGTCCTACGATGGTTGCCGTGTTGACCCCCCTCGCGTATATCGCCCAGCGCTGGACGCCTTCACCCCGTACGCTCCAGCGCGCCGCGCTCACCGCCGTCGTGATGAGCGTCGTCATCGTCGTCACCGGCGGCGCCGTCCGGCTGACCGGTTCCGGCCTCGGCTGCGACACCTGGCCGAAGTGCACGGACGACAGCCTCTTCGCCACCCCCGAGCAAGGGCTGCACGGCGCGATCGAGTTCGGCAACCGCATGCTGACCTACGTGCTGTGCGCGGCGGTCGGCTGGGCGATCATCGCGGCGCGCTCCGCCGAGCCGCGGCGGCGCGGGCTGACCCGGCTCGCCTGGTCGCAGTTCTGGATCGTGATGGGCAACGCCGTGATCGGCGGGATCACGGTGTGGATGGACCTCAACCCGTGGACCGTCGCCGGGCACTTCTTCCTCGCCAGCATCCTGCTCACCGTCACCACCCTGACCTGGCTGCGCACCCGCGAGGGCGACGGCGCGCCCCGGCCGCGCGTCCCGCGCCCGGTGCGCAAGCTGTCCTGGGCGCTGGTGGGCGCCGCGGTGGTGCTGATCGCGGCGGGTACGGCGGTGACGGGCTCGGGCCCGCACGCCGGTGACAGCAGCGATGTGCCCCGGATGCCGTTCGACTGGGCCACCACCGCCCATGTGCACGCGGTGTTCGCCTGGATCGTCTGCGCGCTGGCGGTGGCGATGTGGCTGGTGCTGCGGGTGGTGGACGCCCCCGCGGACACCCGGGCGCGCGCTCGTGAGCTGCTGCTCGTGCTGCTGGCGCAAGGCGGCATCGGCTATGTGCAGTTCTTCACCGACCTCCCCGAAGTCCTGGTCGGCGCCCATATGTTGGGTTCCTGCCTGGTGTGGATCGCCGTTCTGCGGCTGGCGATGAGCCTGCGCGAGCGGCCGCGGGTGGCGACGGAGATCCCCGCGCAGTCGGACCCGACGCTCTCGGCGGTCTGAGAAGCGGTCCGGGAAGCTGGTCCGGGAAGCTGGTCCGGGAAGCTAGCGGCCTGAGAAACAAGCGGTCCGAGAAGCACGGCCGGAAAACGCCCGTGCACGAAGCGGCGGCGAGCGGTCAGGGAGCGTCCGGCAGTCCGTAGAGCCGGTGGGCGTTGCCGGCCGCGATCATCCTGGCGACGCGCTGGGCGTCCCGTAACGCCCACGCTCCGTCGCCCACCCAGCCCCCGAGGACCCGCTCCAGCGCCTCCCGGAACACCTGGGCGCCCACCACATGCAGCTCGGGCAGCCCGCGCGCGCCGCTGGAGAACAGCAGCTTGCCGAACGGCGCCAGCTCCAGGATCTCCGCGAGCACGGCCGCGGCCCCGGCCCCGGTCCGCGCCAGTACCGGCCCCAGATCCGCGTACACATGCGGGAAGACGCTCGTCAGATGGGCCGCGTGCCGGTGGTACGGATAGCCGTTCAGCAGGACGAGATCGGTGCCGAGCCCGGCCGTGGCCGCCGCGAAGCCGGTGAGCGCCCCCGGGTCGGCGTGGCCGTCGCGCGGATACGTGTCGGTGGCGCCGCCCGCGTGCAGTTGCAGCGGCAGTCCCGAGCCGACCGCGATCCAGAGCAGATGCCGCAGCAGTACGGGATCGGTGAGCGGGCCACCGGCCCGGCGCCCGGCCAGCCAGCGGCCCGCCGCGCCCCGTACCTCCCCCGGCCCCGGTGGCTCGGGCGAGGCGGCGAGGCCCGTCCTGGCCCCGGCGACGGAGGAGAAGGCGACGGCGGAGTCCGCCGCCGCGTGCACGGATTCCGCGAGGCCGGCCAGGAAGGTGCCCGCGCCTCCCGCGACATCGGCGACCCGTTCCGCCAGCGGTTCCAGCCGGACGATCTCCCGCGCCTCGGCCGCGCCCGCCGCGGCGATCTCGGCGGGCCCGGTCAGATCGCCGGGCAGTCCGGTGTCCACCAGATAGGTGGAGATCCCGGTGGAGCGCAGCAGCCGGCGTCCCGTTTCCAGTACGCCCAGCTCCCGGCGGCGCGCGAGATAGCGGGCGGGCGGGCAGTGCGGCTCAAGACCGAGCAGTGGCGGGCACCAGCGCCGGACGGCGAACCCGGTCTGGGTGTCGAAGAACGTGGTGCCCGGCGCGGGAGCGCGCGCCGTTACGCCGAGCTGGGCCTCGAAGGCGCCGAGGCCCAGTTCCGTGCGGAGTACGCCGTGGCAGTACTGGTCCACCAGGGACGCTGTTTCGATCATCGGGTTTCCCGTCGTGGACCGTACTCCTACTGTCCTAACGGGTAACTCGCGCTCGGGTGGCGCCTTTCGGACGCCTGAGGGCGCCCCTCCGTCCCACGACGCCCTCAGGCTTCAGAACGCCCTGACCTCTCCCGACGCCCTCAGGCTTCGCGGCCACCGAGCTGGAGTCCGGCCATCCGCTTCCATTCGTACGGCCCCGTGCGCACCTTGGCGGCGAACTCGCCGTCGAAGGACTCGTGCAGGGTCAGCCCCGCCTTCTCGGCGGCGCTGCTCGCGATGGCGTGCGAGGGGGCGACGAGATCGCCCCAGCCGCCGTCCTCACCGACGAGCACGATGCGCGTACCGGCCTGTCCGAGGTACGCGAGCTGCCCCTCCGCGCCGCCGTGCCGGCCGGCGAATGCGCCGATCCGCTTCGCCAGCCGGGCGGCCCGGCGCTCGTCGCGCGCCGCCCGCCGGGCCAGTGCCCTGCTCTCGTCGGCCGCGTCGCTCTGCTCTGTCTGCTGGGTCTCTGCCATGAACGGGATGCTACCCACGGGTAGATCAACCGACGACGGGTGGGGCGCGTGGCCTTGGCCACGCGCCCCACCCGTCGGTGGAGCAAGTCGGTGCGGTACAGGGGCGCGTCAGCGCAGGAAGGGATCCACGGCCACGGCCACGAAGAGCAGCGACACATAGGTGATGGACCAGTGGAACAGCCGCATCTCCTTGAGCTTGGCGCCCGTCTCACCGGCCTTGGCGCGCGACTGGAGTCCGTGCGCCTCCCAGAGCCAGTAACCGCCGGACGCCAGCGCGACCGTCGTATAGAACCAGCCGGTGTACCCCAGGGGGGTCAGCAGCAGCGAGACCGCGACCATCACCCAGCTGTAGAGGACGATCTGGCGTGCCACGACCTGGTTGCTGGCGACGACCGGGAGCATCGGAACGCCCACGCGCGCGTAGTCGTCCCGCACCTTCATGGAGAGCGGCCAGTAGTGCGGCGGCGTCCAGAAGAAGATGACGAGGAAGAGGATGACGGCGGCCCAGGACACCGAATTGGTCACCGCCGACCAGCCGATCAGCACCGGCATGCAGCCCGCGATACCGCCCCAGACGATGTTCTGCGAGGTACGGCGCTTGAGGATCATCGTGTAGACGATGACGTAGAAGAGCAGCGCGCCCAGGGCGAGGGCCGCCGACAGCCAGTTGACCAGGAGTCCGAACCAGAGGGTCGAGACCACGGCCAGCGTGAGGCCGAACACCAGCCCCTCGCGCGGCGAGACCATGCCGGTGACGAGAGGACGCTGCGACGTACGGTCCATCAGGGCGTCGATGTCACGGTCGATGTACATGTTCAGCGCGTTGGCGCCACCGGCGGAGAGATAGCCTCCGACACAGGTGGTGACCACCAGCCACAGATTCGGCACACCTTGCGCGGCGAGGAACATCACCGGAATGGTGGTGATGAGCAGCAGTTCGATGATCCGCGGCTTGGTCAGCACCACGAATGCCTTGACGCGGGCGCCGAACGGCCGATGGCCGCCCGAGCTCGGAGTCAGAGCGACCCCTGCGGGTCGGGACTCGACGGCCGTCACGCACACCCCTGACAGAGAAATCCCAGCAAGCTCCGGGCGTGAAGGCCCGGTAAAGACTTGCGCGTACCACGCCACTCTAGACGTTGCCCTCATGCCGATCTTCGCGGGGGTGGGTGGTGCGAAACACCACGGAAAGCCCTCCCGGAATGGTCCTCACGACCTGCCGGAAGGTGAACTCCGAGACGCCGGGAGGCGAACTCTCCGGCGGCGCCGCACCCTGGAAACACGCTCGGAAAGATGACTGTCGCTGCGGGTAGGCTCGACAGCGAACCGGTGCGCCCTCAGACACCGGGATTCGATCATGTGGAGAGGAGCCCTGACTCAGGGTGAGCACCAAGCCGACCACCACAGAGCTCGAGTGGACCGATTCGGACCGCCGGGCAGTCGACACCGCCCGCGTCCTGGCCATGGATTCCGTACAGAAGGTCGGCAACGGCCATCCGGGTACGGCCATGAGCCTGGCCCCCGCCGCCTATCTGCTCTTCCAGAAGGTGATGCGGCACGATCCCGCCGACGCGCAGTGGACCGGCCGCGACCGGTTCATCCTCTCGGCGGGCCACTCGTCCCTGACCCTGTACATCCAGCTCTACCTGGCCGGATACGGTCTGGAACTCGAAGACCTGGAGTCCTTCCGCACCTGGGGTTCGAAGACCCCGGGCCACCCGGAGTACGGACACACCGTCGGTGTGGAGACCACCACGGGACCGCTCGGGCAGGGCGTCGCGAACGCGGTGGGCATGGCGATGGCCGCCCGCTACGAGCGCGGTCTGTACGACCCGGACGCCGCGCCCGGCACCTCCCCGTTCGACCACACCATCTGGGCGATCGCCGGTGACGGCTGCCTCCAGGAGGGCATCTCGGCCGAGGCGTCCTCGCTGGCCGGCCACCAGAAGCTGGGCAATCTGGTCCTGCTCTGGGACGACAACCACATCTCCATCGAGGGTGACACGGAGACGGCGGTCTCCGAGGACACCCTCAAGCGGTACGAGGCGTACGGCTGGCATGTGCAGCGCGTCGAGCAGCTGCCCAACGGCGACCTCGACCCGGCGGGTCTGCACGAGGCGCTGAAGGCGGCGCGCGCGGAGACCGGGCGCCCCTCGTTCATCGCGGCCCGCTCGATCATCGCGTGGCCGGCCCCGCACGCGCAGAACACCGAGGCGGCGCACGGCTCCGCGCTCGGCGAGGCGGAGGTCGCCGCCACCAAGAAGGTGCTCGGTTTCGACCCGGAGAAGTCCTTCGACGTCTCCGCCGAGGTGCTCGCGCACACCCGTGAGGCGCTCGACCGCGGCCGTGAGGCGCGTACCGAGTGGGAGAAGACCTTCGCCGCCTGGCGTACCGCCAACCCGGAGCGCGCGGCGACGTTCGACCGGGTCAGGGCCGGCGAACTGCCCGCGGGCTGGGAGGAGAAGCTCCCCGCCTTCGAGACCGGCAAGTCCGTCGCGACGCGCGCCGCGTCCGGCAAGGTGCTCCAGGCGCTCGGTGAGGTCATCCCCGAGCTGTGGGGCGGCTCCGCCGACCTCGCGGGTTCGAACAACACCACGATCGACAAGACGTCGTCGTTCCTCCCGGCGGGCAACCCGCTGCCGGAGGCGGACCCGTACGGCCGCACGGTGCACTACGGCATCCGCGAGCACGCCATGGGTTCGACCATGAACGGCATCGCGCTGCACGGCAACACCCGTATCTACGGCGGCACTTTCCTGGTGTTCTCCGACTACATGCGTCCGGCCGTCCGGCTGGCCGCGCTGATGCGGGTGCCGGTCACCTACGTCTGGACGCACGACTCGATCGGTCTCGGCGAGGACGGCCCGACGCATCAGCCGGTCGAGCACCTCTCCGCGCTGCGGGCCATCCCGGGTCTGAACGTCGTCCGCCCCGCCGACGCCAACGAGACGGCGATCGCCTGGCGCGAGATCCTCAAGCGGCACGACAAGGGCGCTCCGCACGGTCTGGCGCTGACCCGTCAGGGTGTGCCGACGTACGAGGCCAACGACGACGCGGCCAAGGGCGGTTACGTCCTGTTCGAGGCCGAGGGCGGCGCTCCGCAGGTCGTGCTGATCGGCACCGGCTCCGAGGTGCAGCTGGCCGTCGAGGCGCGTGAGCAGCTCCAGTCCGCCGGTATCCCGGCCCGGGTGGTCTCGATGCCGTCGGTCGAGTGGTTCGAAGAGCAGGACCAGGAGTACAAGGACAGCGTTCTGCCGCCCGCCGTGAGGGCGCGGGTGGCGGTCGAGGCCGGCATCGGGCTCACCTGGCACCGCTTCGTGGGCGACGCCGGACGCATCGTCTCGCTGGAGCACTTCGGCGCTTCGGCCGACGGCAAGGTCCTCTTCCGCGAGTTCGGCTTCACCGCGGACGCGGTGGCCGCGGCGGCACGGGAATCTCTGGCGGCTTCGGCGCGCTGACGCCTTATATACGAACAGTAGGAGATGGAACTCTCATGACAGACGCACTCAAGCGCCTCTCCGACGAAGGCGTCGCGATCTGGCTCGACGACCTCTCGCGCAAGCGGATCACGTCCGGCAACCTCGCCGAACTGCTCGATCAGCAGCACGTGGTGGGCGTCACCACCAATCCGTCGATCTTCCAGAAGGCCATCTCGGAGGGCGACGGATACGACGCCCAGCTGGCCGATCTCGCCGCCCGCAAGGTCACCGTCGAGGAAGCCATCCGCATGATCACCACGGCGGACGTCCGCGACGCCGCCGACATCCTGCGTCCGGTCTTCGACGCGACGCAGGGCCAGGACGGCCGGGTCTCCATCGAGGTGGACCCGCGGCTGGCGCACCACACGAAGGCGACCATCGCCGAGGCCAGGCAGCTGGCCTGGCTGGTGGACCGCCCGAACACCCTGATCAAGATCCCGGCGACCAAGGCCGGTCTGCCCGCGATCACCGAGACGATCGGCCGGGGCATCAGCGTCAACGTCACGCTGATCTTCTCGCTGGAGCGCTACCGCGAGGTCATCGACGCCTACATCGCGGGTCTGGAGAAGGCGCAGGCCGCCGGCCTGGACCTGTCCAAGATCTACTCGGTGGCGTCCTTCTTCGTCTCCCGCGTGGACACCGAGATCGACAAGCGGCTCGACGCGCTGGGCACGCCCGAGGCCAAGGAGGCCCGCGGCAAGGCGGCCCTGGCCAACGCGCGGCTGGCGTACGAGGCGTACGAAGAGGTCTTCTCCTCCGAGCGCTGGGCCGCCCTGGACCGCGCGCAGGCCAACAAGCAGCGTCCGCTGTGGGCCTCGACCGGCGTCAAGGACCCGGCGTACAAGGACACGCTGTACGTCGACGAGCTGGTGGCACCCCACACGGTGAACACCATGCCGGAGGCCACGCTCGAAGCCGTCGCGGACCATGGCCGGATCACCGGTGACACCGTGCGCGGTACGTACGACCAGGCGCGCGCGGACCTCGAAGCCGTCGCGAAGCTGGGCATCTCGTACGACGACGTCGTCCAGCTGCTGGAGGACGAGGGAGTCGAGAAGTTCGCGACCGCCTGGAACGACCTGCTCAAGTCGACCGAGGCGGAGCTCAAGCGCCTCGCCCCTTCGGAGGGCTGATCCCTTGACCGCAACCCACGGAGCGAACCCGCTCCGTGACGCCGCGGACCGACGGCTCCCGCGTATCGCGGGGCCGTCGGGCCTGGTCATCTTTGGCGTCACGGGCGATTTGTCCCGAAAAAAGCTGATGCCTGCCATCTATGACCTGGCCAACCGCGGTCTGCTGCCGCCGGGCTTCTCGCTCGTCGGCTTCGCACGCCGTGAGTGGCAGGACGAGGATTTCGCCAAGGAGGTGCACGACGCCGTAAAGGAGCACGCGCGCACGCCGTTCCGCGAGGAGGTCTGGCAGCAGCTCATCCAGGGGATGCGCTTCGTCCAGGGCGACTTCGACGACGACAACGCGTTCGAGAACCTGAAGGCGACGATCGCCGATCTCGACAAGACGCAGGGCACCGGCGGCAACTTCGCGTTCTATCTCTCCGTACCGCCGAAGTTCTTCCCGCAGGTCGTCCAGCAGCTCAAGAAGCACGGGCTGGCCGACCAGACCGACGGCTCCTGGCGGCGCGCGGTCATCGAGAAGCCGTTCGGCCACGACCTGGCGTCCGCGCAGGACCTGAACAAGGTCGTCCACGAGGTCTTCCCGTCCAACGAGGTCTTCAGGATCGACCACTATCTGGGCAAGGAGACCGTCCAGAACATCCTGGCGCTGCGGTTCGCCAACACCCTCTTCGAGCCGATCTGGAACCGGTCGTATGTCGACCATGTCCAGATCACCATGGCCGAGGACATCGGCATCGGCGGCCGGGCCGGCTACTACGACGGCATCGGCGCCGCCCGTGACGTGATCCAGAACCACCTCCTCCAGTTGCTCGCGCTGACCGCGATGGAGGAGCCCGCCTCCTTCGACGCGGACGCGCTGGCCGCGGAGAAGACCAAGGTGCTGGGCGCCGTGCGGCTGCCGAAGGATCTCGCCGAGGGCACGGTGCGCGGGCAGTACGCCGCGGGCTGGCAGGGCGGCGAGAAGGCCGTCGGCTATCTCCAGGAAGACGGCATCGACTCCAAGTCGAAGACCGACACCTACGCGGCGGTGAAGCTGGGGATCGACAACCGCCGCTGGGCGGGCGTCCCGTTCTATCTCCGTACCGGAAAGCGGCTCGGCCGCCGGGTCACCGAGATCGCGGTGGTCTTCCAGCGCGCGCCGCACTCCCCCTTCGACCACACGGCCACGGAGGAGCTGGGGCAGAACGCCCTGGTCATCCGCGTCCAGCCGGACGAGGGCGTGACCATGCGGTTCGGCTCGAAGGTCCCCGGCACCTCCATGGAGGTCAGGGACGTCTCGATGGACTTCGCGTACGGCGAGTCCTTCACGGAGTCCAGCCCCGAGGCGTACGAGCGGCTCATCCTCGATGTGCTGCTCGGCGACTCGAACCTCTTCCCGCGGGTGGAGGAGGTCGAGCTGTCCTGGAAGATCCTCGACCCGATCGAGAACTTCTGGGACACGCACGGCAAGCCCGCGCAGTACGAGTCCGGGACCTGGGGTCCGGTCGAGGCGGACGAGATGCTCGCACGAGACGGACGGAGCTGGCGCCGGCCATGAAGATCGACCTTACGGACACCACGTCGAGCAAGATCAACAAGGCGCTGGTCCAGGGGCGCAGGGCGATCGGCACCCCTGCCGTCGGCATGGTCCTCACGCTGGTCCTCGTCACGGACGAGGAGAACCAGTACGACGCGCTCAAGGCCGCCAACGAGGCGTCCCGCGAGCACCCGTCGAGGAAGCTGGTCGTCGTCAAGCGCCACTCGCGCTCGCCGCGCGACCGGGCCAAGGCCCGGCTCGACGCCGAAGTACGGGTGGGCGCGGACGCGGGCACCGGCGAGACGGTCGTCCTGCGGCTGTACGGCGAGGTGATGGACCACGCGCAGTCGGTGGTCCTGCCGCTGCTGCTGCCGGACGCCCCCGTCGTCGTGTGGTGGCCGGTCAACGCGCCGGTCAACCCGGCCAAGGACGCGCTGGGCAAGCTGGCACAGCGCCGGGTGACCGACACGTACGCGGCCGAGGATCCCGTCGCGGAGCTGACGGCACGCGCCGAGGCGTACACCCCGGGCGACACGGACCTGTCCTGGACCCGCATCACGCCGTGGCGCTCAATGCTCGCGGCCGCTCTGGACCAGGTCGCCTGCGATGTCACCTCGGTGGAGGTGGAGGGCGAGGAGCACAACCCGAGCTGCGAGCTGCTCGCCATGTGGCTCGCGGACCGGCTGCACGTACCGGTCAAGCGCGGCGTCTCGAAGGGTCCCGGTCTCACGGCCGTACGGATGGAGACATCCTGCGGGCCGATCACGCTGGGCCGGGCGGACGGCTCGCTGGCGACGCTCTCCATCCAGGGGCAGCCGGACCGGGCGGTGGCGCTGAAGCGCCGGGAGACCTCGGAGCTGATCGCCGAGGAGCTGCGCCGGCTGGACCCGGACGACACCTACGCGTCGGCGCTGCGGTTCGGCGTGGACCGGCTCAGTGACGGGGCCGGCTCGTCGTCGGGTACGGCCGGTGACGGCGGTGCGACGCCCGCCAAGCCCGCCGGCGCGGTCACGCCTGCCGCCATGCCCAAGAAGGCGGAGTCGAAGTGAGCGCTCCGCAGCTGGTCGTCCACCGCGACAAGGAGCTGATGGCGCAGGCCGCGGCGGCCCGGCTGATCACGAAGATCGTGGACGCCCAGGCCGCGCGCGGCTCCGCCTCCGTCGTCCTGACGGGCGGGCGCAACGGCAACGGCCTGCTGGCCGCGCTGTCCGCGGCGCCCGCCCGGGACGCGGTCGACTGGTCGCGGCTCGATCTGTGGTGGGGCGACGAACGGTTCCTGCCGGAGGGCGACCCGGAGCGCAACATCACCCAGGCGCGGGCGGCGCTGCTCGACTCGGTGCCGCTGGACCCCTCGCGGGTGCATGTGATGCCGGCCTCCGACGGTCCGTACGGCAGTGATGTGGAGGCGGCGGCGGCCGCGTACGCCACCGAACTCGCCGCGGCGGCCCGCCCGGAGGACCACGGGCCGGTGCCGACCTTCGACGTCCTGATGCTGGGGGTCGGGCCCGACACGCATGTGGCCTCGCTCTTCCCCGAGCTGCCGGGCGTACGGGAGACCGAGCGCACGGTGGTCGCCGTGCACGGCGCTCCCAAGCCTCCGCCGACCCGTATCTCCCTCACGCTGCCCGCGATCCGCGCGGCGCACGAGGTGTGGCTGCTGGCGGCGGGCGAGGACAAGGCGAAGGCCGCGGAGATCGCGCTCTCGGGCGCGGGCGAGATCCAGGCGCCGGCGGCGGGGGCGTACGGCCGCAGCCGCACGCTGTGGCTGCTCGACGCGGCGGCGGCCTCGGCCCTGCCCCGCGCGCTCTACCCGCCGGCCTCGGCCTAGACGAGTCAGTCCGACACGGAGCGCGGGTACGCGTCGGGGGGGGGGGGGGGGGGGGGGGGGGGGGGGGGGGGGGGGGGGGAGGGGGGGGGGGGGGGGGGGGGGGGGGGGGGTGGAGGGGGGGGGGGGGGGTCGCGGGG
>NZ_JBVKAK010000021.1:0-6258 GCF_055639435.1 Streptomyces sp. NPDC039430
GACTCCAGCGAACGGCTCGGCCGGCGCAGGTGGGTGATCGAGCGCACCATGTCCTGGCTGACCGGGTACCGACGCCTCAACCACCGCTACGAACGGAAACCAGACAACTACCTGGCCTTTCTCGGCCTTGCATCCGCTCTCTGCTGCTACAAACGGCTCCTCAAACTGACCATGTAGGACACGGTCTTAGTTGCGCCAGCACTATTCGGCAGCAGTGGTACTGGGGCTCCGAGTCGAACAGCTGGCAAGGTCACACGATGAAGCGGCTGGTGAATGTCGCCACCGGTGCCTGCCTGACCACGGACAACAAGTCCGAGTGGAACGCCGTCTGGCTGGCTCCCTGTGGAAACCGCTCCGGACAGTTCTGGACTGCCGACGACGACAGAATCCAGAACCAGAACGGCAACTTCCTCATCAACGATGGGGACGACGCCCTCCATACCGTCCGGGAATACAGCGGTTCGATCGAATTCTTGTGGGTGGGCCGGACGTGGTGATATTCCGCCCGGCCATCGCGTCGGCCGGCACCGTCACCGGGATCCTCGCCCTGCTCCTCTGACTGCCAACACCGCGCCCCCTGCCTGGCCTTCACGGGCTGTGCAAGGGGTCTCGGTGTTTCGGCCTCCGTGGCCGCCGTCCACAGGGGAGACGGCGGCCACGCGAAAGCCGGCTACGCCGGGGAGTCGAGGGCTTGGCGGCGGTAGTCCCGGGGCGGGAGGTCGTAGGCGGCGCGGAAGGCGCGGGTGAAGGTGGCGTGGTCCGGGAAGCCCCAGCGGGCCGCGATCCGGTGGACGGCGATGGTCCGTAGCGCACGGTCGGCGAGGTCACGGCGGGCGCGTTCGAGGCGCTGCTCGCGGATCCAGGACGCGACGGTGTCGTCGCGCGCGCGGAAGAGACGGTGCAGATAGCTGACGGAGATGTGGTGGGCGGCGGCGATGGCGCCCGGTGACAGCTCGGGGTCGTGCAAATGCTGCTGTACGAACGCCTCGATGCGCAGGAACAGGGCGCGTTGCCGGGAGCCGTCCGGCACGCGCGTGTCGGCGTCGAGGTGGTGGGCGAGTACCGCGGTCAGCAGGTCGAGGGCGACCGTACCCAGCCGGGGGGCGTCGGCCGGCCGGTAGGCGGCGGAGTCGGTGGTCAGGCTGGTGAGGAACTGGGTGAGCAGCGACCCCACGCCCTCGCGGCCCGGGAGCGGCACCGCGATCAGCCCCGCGCTCCGGTCCACGGGCAGGGGCAGCAGCGCGCGCGGTACGAGGGCGTGTACGAGCGCGGCCGTCCCGCGGTCGGCGGCGATCCTCACGTCGAAGGGGCGCGAGCTGTCGTACAGCGCGAAGTCGTACGGTCCCAACTCCACCTCGTGGGCGTCCTGGACGACGCCGAGCCCGCCGCGCAGGGCGAAGACGACCGAGTACAGCTCGGGGTCGCACCGCCGGATCAGCCGCGGTGTGCGCTGTACGTCCGAGGGTGAGCAGGTCAGCGCGATGACGTTCACGGCCGCGAGGTCCAGCGCCCGCGCCGTGGCACTGAACCGCGCCCGCTCGCCGCTCTCCACCCGCATCGGGTACAGACTGCCGACCTGGAACGCGTCGAAGCGGGCCAGCCGCTCCGCCGCCGGAAGGTCATCGCTGTGAAAGACCGTCTCCATCATGGTGCCCCCTCCCCTGGCGTCACCGTATCGGCTCGGGACGGCGCGCGGGCGGGACGGAGCATCCCCTTCCGCCTGGTGTGTGTCCCGTCGGCTACCGTGTGGCGCCCGCGCGCCGGAACTCGCTCGGGCTGACGCCCCGGATCCGTTTGAACGCCGCGCTGAACGCGAACGCGTCGGTGTAGCCCACGGTGCGCGCGATCTCGGCGACGGTCGCCGTCTCGCGCTCGGTCAGCAGGTCCGCCGCGAGTGTCATGCGCCAGCGGGTCAGGTAGGTGAGCGGGGGTTCGCCGACCAGGTCGGCGAACCGCTTCGCGAGCGTGGAACGCGACACTCCGGTCCGGCCGGCCAGCGAGGAGACCGTCCAGGGCGCCGCCGGTTCGGCGTGCAGCAGGCGCAGCGCGTCGCCCGCCACCGGGTCCCGCTGGGCGGCGTACCAGGCGGGCGGCTCGCCGCCGGGCCGGTCGAAGTACTCGCGCACCGCGCAGACCAGCAACCAGTCCAGCAGCCGGTCCAGGACCACCTGCTGGCCCGGGGTGTCGGTGGCGACCTCGGCGGCGAGGTGGTCCAGTACGGCGTCGGCCCCGCCGCCGGAGGCGACGCGCAGGACGACGGGCAGCGCGTCCAGCAGCCTGCGGCTGATCTCGCCGCGCACCGGGTAGGCGCCGACGATCAGCGTGGTCGCGCCGTCACCGGAGTCGTCGCAGCTGCCGTCGTTCCAGCCGAGCCGGTGCCGGGTCCCGCCCTGTTCGGGCGTCGCGCAGTGCTCGCCGCACGCGACCGGTTCGGCCCGGGTGCCGACCTCGTCGACGAAGGTGAACGGTTCGGGGCCGCGCACGATGAGCGTCTCTCCGGCGCGGAGGTGTTCGGGCGGGCGGTGCTCCGGCACGATCCAGCCCGCCCCGCCGAGGACGGTGCACAACGTCAGCGGGGCGCCGTCCACGAAGTGCAGCGCCCAGGGCGGGGAGAGGGTCGAGCTGGCGAACAACGAGCCCTGGGCCCGCATCCCGCGGAAGAGGTCTCCGAACGCGTCCACCCGGCCGAGGCTAGACGATGACAAAGGTGATCCGGCTCTTCACCCATGGATTCGTCCGCGCGGGTGCCGTTGACTCGTGGTCATGAGCAACGACACCACCCTCGACACCACCCTCGTCCTCGGCGCCACCGGCAAGACCGGCCGGCGGGTCGCCGCCCGGTTGCGGCTGCACGGCACCACGCAGGTGCGCGCCGCCTCCCGATCGAGCCGGACCCGCTTCGACTGGTCCGAGCCCGACGGCTGGGACGCGGTCCTGCGGGGCGTCACCGCCGTCTATGTGGTTCCGCCGTCCGTGCCGGGACCGGTGCACGAGTTCGTGGCGCGGGCCGAGGCGGCCGGGGTACGGCGGCTGGTCCTGCTCTCCGGGCACGGGGTCGACACCTGGGGCGAGTCCGCGTTCGGGCTGGACATGCGCTCGGCCGAGGACGCCGTGCGCGGCTCGGCGCTGGAGTGGACCGTTCTGCGGCCGTCGAACTTCAACCAGAACTTCGACGAGGACGTGTTCCACGCGCCGCTGGTCGCGGGAGAGCTGGCGCTCCCGGCCGGTGAGGTCCCCGAGCCGTTCATCGACGTGGAGGACGTCGCCGACGCCGTGGCCGCGGTGCTGGCCGAGCCCGGCCGGCACGCCGGGCGGATCTACGAGCTGACCGGGCCGCGCGCGCTGACCTTCGCCGAGGCCGTCGAGCTGATCTCCCGGGCGTCCGGGCGGCCCCTCACCTACAAGCGGGTCTCCCCCGCCGAGTACAGCGCGGCGCTGGCCGAGGAGGGCTGGGGCGAGGACGACGCCCATGGCCTCGCGGAGATGTTCGTGCTGATGGAGCGTGGGGTGGGCGCCGCAACGACGGACGGTGTCGCCACCGTGCTGGGGCGGGAACCACGGGCCTTCGAGGAGTACGTCGTGCGGGCCGCGGCGGCGGGAGCCTGGCGCCCCTGACCCTCACCACGGCCCGCCACCGCCATCGTCGTCCTCTGCCCCTGCCCACCGTCATCGTCTTCCGAAAGGGCCGCCATGAGCACCGGCACCAGCCTTCTGACCGCCGAGGACCTGGAGTTCCTCGGACGTCCCCTGCACGGGTTCCTGTCCGTGGCCGGGGGGACGCAGCCGCCACAGCCACGGCCCGTGTGGTTCGAGGCCACCGCGGAGGGGACGATCCAGCTCTTCACGGAGCCGGACTCACTGAAGGTGCGGCGGCTGCGCGACGACCCCCGCGCGTCGATCGTGGTCGCGGCGCCGGTGGGTGAGCGCGAGCGCTGGGTGTCCGTCGTCGGCCGCGTCACGATCGAGGCCGACGGGGCGCGCGAGCTGTGCTCCCGGCTCGCCGCTCGCTACTGGGACCTCGACGACCGGACCCGGGCCGACAGTCTCGCCACGATGCTGGCCACCGAGCACCTCCGCGTCGTCATCCACCCGGAGGCCGTGCGCCGCTTCACGTACTGACCGGGCACCGGGCCCTGGGCTCCAAGCGGGAGCAGACGGACTAACGCCCGGTGGCGGCGGAAAGGGACCTTCGTAAGGCTTGAGGACGTAGATCAACGGACCCCCTGTCCCGTCTCTCCCAGGGGTCCGCCCTCCGGTGCTCTCGAAGGAGATACGTCATGCCCGCTTCCTCCGCCCCTGGGGGTTCCCGGCGTTCGGAGTCCGATGTGCCGGAGTTCACGGCCTCGGCACAGCTCTCCCGGGCGTTGCAGCAGATCGTGGTGGATCTCGTCGAGCTGCATCTCCAGGGGAAGCAGGCGCACTGGAACGTGGTCGGGCACAACTTCCGCGACCTGCACCTGCAACTCGACGAGGTCGTCGACGACGCGCGGGAGTCGGCCGACACCATCGCCGAGCGCATGCGCGCGCTGGAGGCCTGGCCGGACGGCCGCTCCGACACGGTGTCGGCGACCACCACGCTCCCCGCGTTCCCGCAGGGGGTGCAGAGCGTGCATGCCGTCGTCGACCTCATCACCGCGCGCCTGCGGGCCACCGTCGATACGCTGCGCACCCTCCATGACCAGGTCGACAGCGAGGATCCGTCCACGGCCGACCTGCTGCACTCGATCATCGACTCCCTGGAGAAGCACGCCTGGATGGTCAGCGCGGAGAACCGTTCCGCCTGACACCGTCCCCCCGGCATGTGCCTGCCCGTGTGCCACCGTTCGCCGCCCTCGATCCATCCGGACGGGTTACCCGGTGGGCGGCGGTCCGTCGGCGCGGGCCGTTCGTCCCTCACGATGACGGCGGAATGACGCTCCGCGCCGACCGTCGTGTACGCCTTCCTCACAGGAGTCGCGCCCGGCCGGCCCGACTCAGGAAAAGGCAGATGCCGACAACTACCCGCAGGTTCGCTCGTATCGTCAAGGTCGCCGTGACCGTGGCCCTCTCGACGGCCGCCTTCGCCGTGCCCGCCACCGCGGCACCCACCGGCCCCGCCCCGTCCGCCGACCACCACGGCAAGGTGGTGTTCGTCCAGAACGACCGCGTCGAGGGCAATCAGGTGATCGCCTACAGCCGCGAAGCCGACGGTTCCCTGCACAAGCGCGTGATCTACGGCACCGGCGGCAAGGGCGGTGTACTCGGCGGCTCCGTCGTGGACCACCTGGCCTCGCAGGGATCGCTGACGTACGACCATCAGAACAAGCTGCTGTACGCGGTCAACGCGGGCAGCAACACGATCACGGTGTTCGCGGTCGACGGCGACCGGCTGCACCGCAAGCAGGTCATCGAGTCCGGCGGCGTGTTCCCGGTCAGCGTCACCGCGCACGGGGACCGGGTCTTCGTACTCAACGCGCGCGAGGGCGGCTCCATCCAGGGCTTCCGGCTCAAGGAAGGCAAGCTGCACCGCGTCGAGGCCTGGCACCGTGCGCTGCGTCTGAACACCGGCGCCGCGCCCGAGTTCACCCACACCCCGGGCCAGGTGGCCTTCACCCCCGAGGGATCGCAGCTCGTCGTCACCACCAAGCTGGGTGGCAACAGCATCGAGATCTTCCACCTCACCCAGGACGGCGTGCTGTCGCACAAGCCCGTCGTGGACAGCAAGCCGGGCGCGCAGCCGTTCGGGCTGACCTTCGACGCGCAGAACCGGCTGGTTGTCGCCGACGGTGTGGAGGACGCCCTCCTGACGTTCCGTATCCACAAGGACGGCCGTACCACCCTGGTCGACGCGGCACCGACCGGGCAGCAGGCCACCTGCTGGGTCTCCCGCACGGGCGACCACTTCTTCGCGTCCAACGCGGGCAGCAACACCGTCACCCGCTTCCACCAGAACCGTGAGGCCCGCCTCCAGCGCCTGGGCAACACGCCCACGGGCGTGGGCACGGTGGACTCGTCCATCACGCCCGACGGCCAGTTCCTCTACGTCCAGACCGGCGGCGCGGGCGCCGTGGACGCGTTCCGTATCCACAAGGACGGCTCGCTGACCAAGATCAGCACCACGAAGGTCCCGGACGGAGTCGGCGGCGAGGGCATCGTCGCGCTCTGACCCGGCCGGGACCCGGCCGACAGAACACATGGGCGTGGGGGGGGGGGGGGGGGAGGGTGGGGGGGGGGGGGGGGGGGGGCAGGGGGCGCTTGTGTTTGCCCGC
This sequence comes from Streptomyces sp. NPDC039430, assembly GCF_055639435.1. Classification (NCBI taxonomy): domain Bacteria; kingdom Bacillati; phylum Actinomycetota; class Actinomycetes; order Kitasatosporales; family Streptomycetaceae; genus Streptomyces; species Streptomyces sp. NPDC039430. The sequence continues at coordinate 6,249 of NZ_JBVKAK010000021.1, forward strand.
CTTCCTGTGG
>NZ_JBVKAK010000021.1:6266-124907 GCF_055639435.1 Streptomyces sp. NPDC039430
GTCCCCCCCCCCCACCCCACCCCCCCCCCCCCCCCCCCCCCCCCCCCCCCCCCCCCCCCCCCCCCCCCCCCCCCGCGCCGCGTAGTGAGGCTTACAGGCGCTCGGGGGCGCGGATGCCCAGGAGTGCCAGGCCCCGCTGGAGCGTGCGGGCCGTGATGTCGCAGAGGAAGAGGCGGTTCTCGACCAGCTCGGGAGGGTTCTCGTCGCTCAGTACGTGGCACTGGTCGTAGAACGTCGTGAAGTGCGAGGCCAGTTGGTACAGGTACGCGGCGAGCTTGTGCGGTTCGTACGCCGACGCGACCTCCGCCAGCACCTCGCCGAACTGGTCCACGTGCAGGCCCAGCGCCCGTTCGGCCGGGGCCAGTGCCAGCTCCGGGTGGGCGGCCGGCTTCGCGTCGCCCGCCCGGCGCAGGATCGACTGGATACGGGCGTACGCGTACTGGATGTAGACGGACGTGTCGCCGTTCAGCGAGACCATCTGGTCCAGGTCGAACTTGTAGTCGCGGGCGGCGGACGTGGACAGGTCGGCGTACTTCACCGCGCCGATGCCCACCTGTCGGCCGCGCTCGGCGATCTCCTCCTCGCTGAGGTCCTTCGCCTTTTCCCGTACGACCGCCGTCGCCCGCTCGACCGCTTCTTCCAGCAGGTCCACCAGCCGTACGGTCTCGCCCTCACGGGTCTTGAACGGCTTGCCGTCCTTGCCGAGGACCGTGCCGAACGCCAGCTGAACGGCGTCGACCCCGTCGTTCAGCCAGCCCGCCCGGCGGGCGGTCTCGAAGACCATCTTGAAGTGGAGCGACTGGCGCGCGTCGACCACGTACAGCAGGGTCGTCGCCGACAGGTTCCGCACCCGGTCGCGGATCGCGGAGAGGTCGGTGGCCGCGTAGCCGTAACCGCCGTTGGACTTCTTGACGATGAGCGGGACCTGATTGCCGTCCGGGCCCTTCACATCGTCGAAGAACACACAGAGCGCGCCCTCGGAGCGGACCGCGACCCCGGACTCCTCCAGCAGCCTGCAGGTCTCTTCCAGCATGTCGTTGTAGCCGGACTCGCCGACGATGTCGGGGTCGCGGATCTCCATGTCCAGCTGGTTGAAGACCGAGTAGAAGTAGATCTTCGACTCGTCCACGAACCGCTGCCACAGGGCCAGCGTCTCCTTGTCACCGGCCTGGAGGTCCACCACCCGGTCCCGGGCGCGCGCCTTGAACTCCTCGTCGGAGTCGAAGAGCGTCCGCGACGCCTTGTAGAGGCGGTTGAGGGAGGACATCGCCTCCTCGCCGGAGGTGGCGGTGCCGGCGGTGCCCTTGTGGTCCAGCTCGTGCGGGTGCTCGATCAGATACTGGATGAGCATGCCGAACTGGGTGCCCCAGTCGCCGATGTGATGGCGCCTGACCACCTTCTCGCCCGTGAACTCCAGGATCTCCACCATCGCCGCGCCGATCACGGCGGACCGCAGATGCCCGACGTGCATCTCCTTGGCCACGTTCGGCTGCGCGTAGTCGATGACGGTCGTGCCCGGCTCCGGCTCGAACGGGACGCCGAGCCGGGCGTCCGCCGCGCGGGCCGCGAGGGTCTCGATGATCGCCCGGTCCGTGATCGTGATGTTGAGGAACCCGGGTCCTGAGACCTCGATGTCCTTGATCACGCCATCGGCGGGGAGCGACGCGACGACCCGCGTCGCCAGCTCGCGCGGGTTGCCCTTGAGCCGCTTGGCGAGCGCCAGGAGTCCATTCGCCTGGAAATCGGCCCGGTCGCTTCGGCGCAGCAGCGGGCTCGCGGGACCGGCCTCCGGCAGGGCTGCCGAGAGGGCGTCCGCGATGCGCTGATCGACGGTCGAAGCGAGGGAAGTGACCGAGGCCATGGGCTGGTGCCGTTCCTGTCGGGTACGGAGGGAAGTCCTGCCCAGTATCCCATGGTGTAACAAGCCATTTTCGCTCTCCTGGGGGGACCTGGGAGAATGGCGGCCGCCGGAATGTTTGGGCGTACGAGAAAGAAGTAAGGACGTGCCGATCGTGGCTCAGAGCACCGAGACCGACTGGGTCTCCCGTTTCGCGGACGATGTCATCGCCGAGTCGGAGCGACGTGCGCCTGGCAAACCGGTCGTCGTCGCGTCCGGACTCTCCCCCTCCGGCCCCATCCACCTGGGGAATCTCCGCGAGGTCATGACCCCGCACCTGGTCGCGGACGAGATCCGCAGGCGCGGTCACGAGGTCAGGCATCTGATCTCCTGGGACGACTACGACCGCTACCGCAAGGTTCCGGCCGGCGTTCCCGGTACGGACCCGTCCTGGGCCGAGCACATCGGCAAGCCGCTGACGTCCGTGCCCGCCCCCGCGGGGTCCGCGTACCCGAACTGGGCCGAGCACTTCAAGGCGGCGATGACCGAGGCGCTGGCCGAGCTGGGCGTCGAGTACGACGGCATCAGCCAGACCGAGCAGTACACCGCCGGGGCGTACCGCGCGCAGATCCTGCACGCGATGAAGCACCGCGCGGACATCGACGCGATCCTCGACCGCTATCGGACGAAGGACAAGCCGAAGAACAACGCTCCCCAGGGGCAGAAGCAGGGGCAGGGCGGCCAGAAGCAGGGGCAGAAGCAGCCCGAGGAAGCCGAGCTGGAAGCCGCCGAGGGCTCGGGCGCCGCGGCCGAGGACGACGGCAGCGGCGGGGCCGCCGGCTACTTCCCGTACAAGCCCTTCTGCGGCGGCTGCGGCAAGGACCTCACCACCGTCACCGCGTACGACGACGAGACGACCGCGCTCACGTACACCTGCGCGGAGTGCGGCTTCTCCGAGACCGTCCTGCTCAGCGAGTTCAACCGCGGCAAGCTGGTCTGGAAGGTCGACTGGCCGATGCGCTGGGCGTACGAGGGCGTGATCTTCGAGCCGTCCGGGGTCGACCACTCCTCGCCGGGGTCCTCGTTCGTCGTCGGCGGGCAGATCGTGCGCGAGATCTTCGACGGCGTCCAGCCGATCGGCCCGATGTACGCCTTCGTCGGGATCTCCGGGATGGCGAAGATGTCGTCCAGCAAGGGCGGCGTGCCGACCCCGGCCGACGCGCTGAAGATCATGGAGGCGCCGCTGCTGCGCTGGCTCTACGCGCGGCGCAGGCCCAACCAGTCGTTCAAGATCGCCTTCGACCAGGAGATCCAGCGGCTCTACGACGAGTGGGACGCGCTGGAGCGGAAGGTCGCCGACGGCTCCGTCCTGCCGGCCGACGCCGCCGCGTACTCCCGCGCCACGAGCACGGCGGCCGGTGCGCTGCCGCGTACGCCGCATCCGCTGCCGTACCGCACGCTGGCCTCGGTCGTGGACATCACGGCCGGTGCCGAGGAGCAGACCCTGCGGATCCTGAGCGAACTGGACCCGGCTCGTCCGCTGGCCTCGCTGGACGAGGCGCGTCCCCGGCTGGACCGCGCGCAGAACTGGATCACCAGCCAGGTACCGGCCGAGGCGCGGACGATCGTGCGCTCCGAGCCCGACCGGGAGCTGCTCGACTCGCTCGACGCGCGGGGGCGCGAGTCGCTGCGGCTGCTGCTGGAGGGTCTGGACAGCCACTGGTCGCTGGACGGGCTGACCACGCTCGTCTACGGCGTGCCCAAGGTCATGGAGGGGCTGGCGCCCGACGCCAAGCCGACGGCCGAACTGAAGACCGCCCAGCGGTCGTTCTTCGCGCTGCTCTACCGGCTGCTGGTCGGCCGGGACACCGGGCCGCGGCTGCCCACGCTGCTGCTGGCGGTGGGCGCGGACAGGGTGCGGGTGCTGCTCGGCGGCTGAGCCGGGGCCCGGTTGGGCCGGGGCCCGGTTGGGCCGGCGTCCGGCCCGGCCGGGCCTTGTCCCGGTCTCGCCGGGCTCGGTCCCGGCTCGCCGGTGAGGCCGGCCGGTCGGCTCCGGCCGCCCTCGGTCGGCTCCGGCCGCCGCGGGCGGGCTTACTCGTCCAGGTCCTGTCCGACCGGACAGGACCTGGTGCTGTGACCGGGATGGCCCACCGTGACCGGACGGCGGCTCGCGGGCCGAGCGCACGCGCAACGGCTGGTATTACTGGGGCATGCAGGAAGAGACGGCACGCTCCGCGATCGACACGTTCATCTCCGCGTTCAACGCCTCGGACGACAGCTATGTGACTGCCCTGCTCTCCCAGGCCCTGACCTCAGACGTGGTCTTCTGGGGGCCGTTGGGCCGCAGCGAAGGAATCGCGGCGGTCGAGCGGTTCGTGCTGGACATCCGGCGCCACCCGGCGGGGACCGGCACGATGGTGCGCTGCTCAGCGGTGGACATGCCTGGGGAGTGGGCCCGGTACCAGTGGGTCTTCACCACGCCGGATGGAGGCCCCCGCCTGGCGGGAACGGACGTCGTCCATCTGCGGCGGAGCCTCATCGACCAGGTCATCGTCTTCGCGGGAGAGATCGAGCCGTCCGCCTCCTGAGCTGTCCTCCTGAGCTGTCCTTCCGCCGCTGTCCTTCTGTCGCCGTCCTTCTCGTGAACCTGTCCCTTGCGGCACTCCGGGGCTGCGGTTCATCCGACCGTCACGACCACCAACCCGGCGAACCTACGCGGTCACAGCACTAGGCGATGTACTCCTCGTCCAGTGCCGCCTGGTACCGGGAGCGGAATTCCTTCAGGTAGGGGCGCAGCGAACTCTCGCTCAGCGGGCCGCCGGTGCGGCCGGTGATCCCGTACAGGTCGACCAAGTACAGGCCGAACTGGCGGCCGTTGGGGTAGTCGCCATGCTCGCTGATGTACTTGCGGAAGGCGTTGAAGTACGCCTCCTCGCGTGAGATGTCGTCGGGGAGCGCGGGAACGGGCAGTTCCTCGGGCTGTTCCTGGACGGGCGCGGGCTCGGCGTACTGCCGCTGTTCCGGGGCCTGTTGGGAGGCCTGTTCCGGCTCCGGGGTCGCGTACGGGCCCTCCACGCGCTGATTGGGCACCCCGCCGAGCGGGCGGCTGCGGCCGGGGCCGGCGGGGATCATCACCGGGGCGGCGGGGTCCTGGCCTTCGGCGTACGCGGGGTTGTACGCGCCCTCGTACCCCGCCTCCTGCACATGCGGGGCCGCGAACCAGGGGCTCGGCTGGGGCTGGGGCTGGGTCTGGGCTTGGGGTTGGGCTTGAGGCTCAGGCTGGGGGTGCTGCGGCTGCGGGGACTGCTCCGGGTGTTGCCGGGGGTCGGTCTGCTGCTGGTGCTGCTCCTGGGGGTCCTGGTCCTGCTTCCGCAGCTGCGGCGGGATCGGCTGCTGCTGGGGCTGTTGAGGCTGGGGCTGGGGCTGGGGCTGCTGTTCCGTCGGCTCCGGGGACGGAGACACGGACGGGCCCGCGGCGGGTATCTCGGCCCGGCCCTGCGGGAGTTCGGCCACCGGGGGCGGGGGCGGCAGCAGCACCGGTTCGATACCGGCGGCGGCCAGTCCCGAGGGCGCGGTGTCGGCGAGCGGTACGCCGTACTTCGCGAGCCGGAGCGGCATCAGCGCCTCGACCGGCGCCTTGCGGCGCCAGTTGCGGCCGAACCGCGCCTGAAGGCGCGACTGGTAGATGAGCCTGTCCTGTTCGAGCTTGATGACCTGCTCGTACGAGCGCAGCTCCCACAGCTTCATCCGGCGCCACAGCTTGAAGGTGGGCACGGGCGAGAGCAGCCAGCGGGTGAGCCGTACGCCCTCCATGTGCTTGTCGGCGGTGATGTCCGCGATCCGGCCGACCGCGTGGCGCGCCGCCTCGACGGAGACGATGAAGAGGAGCGGGATCACCGCGTGCATCCCGACGCCCAGCGGGTCCGGCCAGGCGGCGGCGCCGTTGAAGGCGATCGTCGCCGTCGTCAGCAGCCAGGCCGACTGGCGCAGCAGCGGGAACGGGATCCGCATCCAGGTCAGGAGGAGGTCGAGCGCCAGCAGAACGCAGATACCCGCGTCGATACCGATCGGGAAGACCAGGGAGAAACGCCCGAAACCCTTGGCCTCGGCGAGTTCGCGCACGGCGGCGTAGGACCCCGCGAATCCGATCGCGGCGATGATCACCGCTCCGAACACCACGATCCCGATGAGAATCCGGTGCGTGCGTGTCAGCTGCATCGCGGCCACCCGCGATCTCCTCCCGTATTCGGCCTGTATGGGGCGTCAGGTACTCGACAACAATCACTCGACGCCCCGACACCCGGCGGGCACAGCCTGGCACATGTGTGCGGAGGGCGTTGCGCGGGGAGCGGAAGCCGGCCGTCAGGACGCGGCTTTGGAGCTCTCCCCGGCGCCCGGCGCGTCGCTGGAACCGCCCGGCGCGTCACCGGAGCCGCCCGACGCGTCATCGGAACCGGCGGCGACGGCCGCCACGGCTTCCTTGGCCGCCTTCTCCGCGTTCTTCGTCAGATCGGCGGGGCTGGGCGACTTCGCGCCCGCGTAGCCCGCGCCGTTGTAGGTGAGGGTGACGACGACGTTCTCCGCGCGGGCCACGACCGTCGCGTACGCGAAGTCCTCGTCGGTCTTCTTGAGGGTGTACGTGACCAGCGTCGCCTGGTCGCCGACGCCGGCCGTCTCGACGGACTTGAGGCTCTTGGCGCCCGCCGTGCCCTGGGCCCCGGCGACCTCCTTCGCGTAGTACTCGCCGGCGCGCTTGGCGCCGCTGCCGAGCGTGGCGTCGGAGTCGTACCGCATGAGGGAGACGTCGAGCCAGCGGTACTGCGAGCCCTTGACGCCCTTGTCGTCCAGACCGTTCCAGGAGCAGCTGCCGCGGGTGTCGATGTCGCTGGACTTGCCCGACGTACCGGCCTTGGACTTGACCTTGGGAACGAGCGAGCCGACCGTCTTCGCGCCGATCGTGGCGCAGGCGTCGGGGAGCCCGCTGTACTTGGCCGGCGCGATCTCCGGGGACGGCGCGGCGCTCGGGCTCGACGAGGAGCCGTCGGCGCCGCTCTTGTCTCCGGAGTCGGACGAGCAGCCGGCGACGACGAGCATCACCGGAACGGCTGCGCAGGCGAGTATGCGGGTGAGTCGCGAGGCTGAACGGTGCATGGTTCCTTCAGTCGGTCGGTTGTCATACGGTCCGATCGGCCACGGTAACCGCCGAGCCGGGTCCGCGGGCTGCCGGAGCGGGAGTCCGTGCCCCGCGCGCGCGGGGCGGGCGGCCGGGACGAGGGCGGCTACTCGTTGAGCTGCTCGGCGAGCGTCCGGGCCAGTCCCCGCGCCTTGTCCTGCAGTTCTTTGCTGTCGGGGACCACGGTGGGGTGGGCGGGCTGCTCGGTGTACCGGACGGTCACGATCACGTTCGATGTGCGGAACACCACGCTCACCGTCCGCTGCTGAGCGGCCGCGCCGGAGCGGGCGAGGACATCGTCCAGGAAGGCGACGTCACCGAGATTGTCCAGGACGCGGGGTTCGAGGCCCTCGGAGGTCGTGCCGTCCGAGGGCGCGCCGGAGCCGGAGACGGAGCCGGACGGGGTGCCGGAGGGCGTACCGGACGGGGAGCCGGTCTGTGCGCTCGTACCGGAGTCCGTACCCATACCGGAATCCGTCGCGGAGGGCGTGCCGCCCGGCGTTCCGGGAGCCGTGGCCGCGGGCAGGCCGGCGGCCGTCTCCGCCTTCGCGTAGACCTCCTGCGCCCGGTCCGCGTCGCTCACGGCCGGGTCGTACGACACGACGCGTTCGAGGTCGATCACCAGCTGGTTCGACGCGTCGGGGGAGGTGGCCTTCCAGCTGCACCCGACGCGGCGGTCCGTGTCGTATGTCACAGCGGCCGTGCCCTCGTACGCCTTCGTCCGCTGGTCCTCGGGGAGCGAGGCGACGCCGGGCAGCAGGTCCTTGAGCATGGAGCGCGGCACGGAGCCGCAGGGCTCGCGGAGCGTGCGGTACTTGCCGGGCTGAGCGGCGGTGGCGGTGGTGGGGCCGCCGGGCTTGGTGTCGGTGATGGTGCCGTCCGCGCCACCGCCCCCCGAGCAGCCGGCGACGACCGCCACGAGGAGCGCCGCCAGGCCGGGTACGTACGCCTTGCGCGCCTTTGGCTGCACGGTCCCGGGCTCCCTTCTGTACGGGGTTCCGCGCGGGGCTCCGCGCGAAAACTGCTTGCCGCCGTATGACGGTCGATGGACACAATGTCTATCGCACGCGACGCCGTCGATGCTGGTCGGCCGTCTCTTTTGACGGCCCTGGTTCCGGCTTTTGCGTTATAGGACTTTCGGGGGAATTGAGGCGTTATGTCGTATGTAGAGATGCCGGGTGCGAAGGTACCGATCCGGATGTGGGCGGATCCCGCGACGGTCGAGGAGGGCGCCCTCCAGCAGCTCCGGAATGTCGCCACACTGCCCTGGATCAAGGGCCTCGCCGTGATGCCGGACGTGCACTACGGCAAGGGCGCGACGGTCGGTTCGGTGATCGCGATGCACGGTGCGGTCTGCCCGGCGGCGGTGGGCGTGGACATCGGGTGCGGGATGTCGGCGGTGAAGACGTCCCTGACGGCGAACGATCTGCCGGGTGACCTGTCCCGGCTGCGCTCCAAGATCGAGCAGGCGATCCCGGTGGGGCGCGGCATGCACGACGAGGCGGTGGATCCGGGGCGGATGCACGGGTTCGCCACGGCGGGGTGGGCGGATTTCTGGGAGCGGTTCGACGGAGTCGCCGATTCGGTCAAATTCCGTGAGGAACGCGCCACGAAGCAGATGGGAACGCTCGGCTCGGGCAATCACTTCATTGAATTCTGTCTGGACGAGTCGGATTCGGTCTGGCTGATGCTCCACTCCGGATCGCGGAACATCGGCAAGGAACTGGCCGACCACCACATCGGCGAGGCCCAGAAGCTGCCGCACAACCAGGGGCTGATCGACCGGGACCTGGCCGTCTTCATCGCGGACACCCCGCAGATGGCGGCGTACCGGAACGATCTCTTCTGGGCGCAGGAGTACGCGAAGTACAACCGCGCGATCATGATGGGGCTGTTCCAGGACGTGGTCCGCAAGGAGTTCAAGAAGGCCCGGGTGACCTTCGACCAGGTCATCTCCTGCCACCACAACTACGTGGCGGAGGAGCGGTACGAGGGCATGGACCTGCTGGTCACGCGCAAGGGCGCGATCCGTGCGGGCAGCGGCGACTACGGCATCATCCCGGGCTCCATGGGCACGGGTTCGTACATCGTGCAGGGCCTGGGGAACGAGGCGTCGTTCAACTCGGCCTCGCACGGCGCGGGCCGGCGGATGAGCCGTAACGCCGCCAAGCGCCGGTTCTCGACGCGGGACCTGGAGGAGCAGACGCGGGGCGTGGAGTGCCGCAAGGACTCCGGCGTCGTGGACGAGATCCCGGCCGCGTACAAGCCGATCGAGCAGGTCATCGAGCAGCAGCGGGATCTGGTGCGGGTGGTGGCGAAGCTGAAGCAGGTCATCTGCGTGAAGGGCTGAGCCGGGTGGCCGGGACCCGGGCCGTGAGGTCCTGCCTCTCCGTCCTGATGGTCCTGCCGTTTCGCGGGAGGGCGGCCGTCCCCCGGTGTTCCGCCGGGGGACGGCCGCTCAGGTCTCCCTGACCGGCGAGTGCGGCGTCACAGCTCGCGGTGGACCTTGGAGTTGGACGCCTGGGCGCGGGGGCGTACCACCAGGAGGTCGATGTTGACATGGCTCGGGCGGGTGACCGCCCAGGTGATGGTGTCGGCGACGTCGTCGGCCGTGAGCGGTTCGGCGACGCCCGCGTAGACCTTCGCCGCCTTCTCCGTGTCGCCGTGGAAACGGGTGGTGGCGAACTCGTCGGTCTTGACCATGCCGGGGGCGATCTCGATCACGCGGACCGGTGTGCCGACGATCTCCAGGCGGAGGGTCTCGGCGAGGACGTGGGAGCCGTGCTTGGCCGCGACATAGCCCGCGCCGCCCTCGTACGTGCCGTGGCCGGCGGTGGAGGAGACGACCAGGACCGTGCCGTCGCCGCTCGCGGTGAGGGCGGGAAGCAGCGCCTGGGTGACGTGGAGCGTGCCGAGGACGTTCGTCTCGTACATCCGGCGCCAGTCCATCGGATCGCCGGTGGCCACCGGGTCGGCGCCCAGGGCGCCCCCGGCGTTGTTGATCAGGACGTTCACGGAGGGGAAGCGGCCCAGCTCGGCGGCGAAGGCGTCGACGGCCGCGCGGTCGGTGACATCGAGGGCGTACGCGGTGGCCTGCTGCCCGGCGGCGGTCAGTTCGGCGGCGAGGGCCTCGATACGGTCCTTGCGGCGGGCGGTGACGATGACGTGGTAGCCGGCGTCCGCGAGTTGGCGTGCGGTGGCGGCGCCGATGCCGCTGCTCGCTCCGGTGATGACGGCGATGGGGGTCCCCGCGGCGGTCATGACGTACTCCTCGCGCGTGTGATCGATGATCGATGTCGGACACGGCCAGGATAGGCAGGGTGCGCGGGCGGGTGCCCGTGGTGTCCGGAGCGCGGACCGCCGTGCTGTCAGGGCGGTGGCCGCGGGGCGCGTACGTGACTCCGCCGTGCCCGGGGGCCGCGTGTCATGTGGGTGACCGGGGGCGCGCCGGGCCTGCGGATGGCCCGGTTCTCGGTGTGATGATCGGTATGTTCCCGCCATGGGTGTCAAGCACAGGGCGTGGCTGGTGGCGGTGTCGGTCGTCGCGACGGTGGTGACGGTGACGGGTGCGGGGCCCGACGTCGGGGCCGGGGCCGGAACCGGTGCCGAGGCCGGGGCCGCTGGTTTCCGGGGTGGTGTCGTGCCGGAGGCCGATCTCTCGCACCACGGGCATGTGTCGCTGTGGAGCCAGCAGCTGTCGGTCCGCTTCGAGTCCGAGAACCACGGCCCGTCCGCGCTCGCGGACGCGACCGTACGGCTGGCCTTCTCGGTGTCTCTCGCGGCCGGTCAGAGCCTGCCGTCGAACTGCGTGCGGGGCGGAGACCGGGTGGTGCTGTGCCGTACGGGTCCGCTCCGGGCGGTCGGGCGGAGCCCGGAGACCGTTCTCGACCTGAAGGCGGCCGGGCGGCCCGTGGAGGCGGTCGTGGAGATCGACACCGCCTGGAACGGCGGCGCGAGCGACCCGAACCCCGAGAACCACCGGCACCGGGTACTGGCCCCGGCCACCGGGGACCCGTACGCCTTCTGACCGCGTCCTCTCCGGCCGCCCCGTGATCCACGGGGGCTAAGCGTGATCCACGGGAACTACGCGGCGGCGTCGCCGAATTCCCTTACCGCGTCCTCGACGATCGCCGCCAGCCTCGCGTGGTGCGCGCCGCGCCAGTACACCCGGCCACAGGCCGTGCACTGGGCGAAGACGTCGTACGACCGCTGGGTGCCGTGCTCCAGCCGCTCCCGGACGGACTCCTTGTCGGCGGGGCCCAGGCCGCCGTTGCAGGCGGTGCAGCGGGTCCATGGCGCGAGGGCGGGGGCGAAGCGTTCCAGCACGTCCCGGAGCTGGACCTCGGGGCGGTCGCTGTAGATGTACGCCCCGGCCCAGATCTCGCGGCGCCGCAGCAGCCCGCGGTCCCGGGACAGCATCACCCGGCGCTCGGCGGCGGAGAGGGTGGCCAGGGCGGGATCGCCGAGGTCCTCGTTCTCGTACGCCGCGTCGATGCCGAGCAGCCGCAGCCGTCGCGCGAGCGTGCCGAGATGGACGTCGAGCAGAAAGCGGAGGGGAGCGCCCGGCACCCGCTGGGGGCGGTTCACGGCCCGTACCTCGACGGATTCGCCCGCGGCGGGGATGTGCGAGACGGGCACCTCACGGCCGTCCACGAGCAGCGCTCCGGCCTCGGTGAGCGGGACGCCGAGCGATTCGACCGTGTGACCGAGCGTGGACGCACCGTCGGTGAGGAGGGACGTACGTCCGTGACGCCGCTCGGCGGGAACGAAAAGGCGCAGCTCGGGGGCGAAATCGATCTGGATCTCCGGTCCGTTCACGTCGTCAGGATGCCATCGGACGCGGGGGCCGGGCCAGGATTTTCCTGGTCATCGGCGCCGGGTGTCAGATCCAGCCGCCAGTCGTTGGCGCGCATCAGACGCCCCTTCGGGTACTCGACCTCGCACTCGCCCCTGAGCGAGAACCCCGCCCGGCGGCACAGCGCGTTCGACGAGCCGTTGTCTACGGACGGGAAGGCGTGGAGATAGCGGTGCCTGTGCTCGGCGCGCGCCTTCGCCACGACGGCCGCCGCCGCTGCCGCCGCGATGCCGCGCCCCTGATGAGCGGTGAGCACCCCCCAGCCCGTCTCGTACACCTGCTGTCCCTGCCAGGTCTGCTCCCAGAACCCGATCGTGCCGACGGCCTCGCCGGACAGCGGCAGCACGATCCGGAACATGCGGCCCCGGCCCGTCCGGTCCGCGCTCAGGTCGACGTACCGCCGGTGCCGCGTGAGCAGCTGTTCCTCGGTCTCGGGGCCGCCCAGATGGCTCATCAGCTCCGGCGCGTTCATGGCGCGGAGCAGGCCGAGATCGCCCTCGGACCAGGGATCCAGCCGTACCCCCGGTGGTTCGCTCCGTGTGGCAGGCATGTCAGGCGTGTGAGGCATGTCAGGCACTGTAGGGCGGGGGTCTGACATCGGGGCGTCCGGCCGCCGGCGGCCCGGCGTCCGGAGGGCCGGCTTCCGGGGGGCCCGCGGCCGGGGGTTTGGCGTACGCCGTCGGAGGGACTCCGACCGTCGCCGTGAAGTCCCGTACGAGATGGGCCTGATCGCTGTAGCCGAGTTCGGTCGCCAGCTCCGCCCAGTCCACCTCCGCCGCCGCACCCGCCGCCACACCCGTACCCGCATCCGGCCCCGTAGCCGTTCCGGACTCCGCGCGCTCCAGGGCCTCGTGGATGCGGTAGCGCAGGATCACCCACTTCGGTCCCACCCCCACATACGTGGCGAAGAGCCGTTGCAGCGAGCGCACCGACACCCCTTCCGCCTCGGCGAGCGGGGCCACGCGCCGGATCGTGCGGTCCGTACGGATCCGGTCGGCGAGCGCCATGGCCCGCGCCGCGCGCGGGTCCTGGCGCGGGCCCACGCCCAGCAGATACGCGTCGAGCGCGGCCACCCGCGCGTCCTCCGTGGCGTCGGGCGGGCCGAGCACCGCCGCGATGTCCGCGGCGGTCGCCGGCATGACCTCGGCGATCGGCACGCGCCGCCCCGTCCACTCCGACACGGGCCATCCCGGTGCGAACGGCCGGAAGCCGCCGGGCCTGAACTGCACCCCGCACACCCGGCCGCGCCCCTCCAGCTTCCGCGTGAACAGCTCCAGACCGATCCCCGCGACCTCGCCGAAGGCCGGGCTGTCCGCTCCGCGGCCGAACCGCTGGAACACGACATTGACCGAGGGGTGCGGCACGACATGGGAGGCGTAGGGCTGTTCGAGATCCCAGTCGATCAGCCAGTAGTGCTCCAGATACGGCCGCAGGGCCGGAGCGGGCTCGCGGCGCCGGAACCGTACCCGCGCGAAGAGCCCCGGGGCGTCGACGATGCCTTGGGTGTCACGCCGCGGTCCTGCCACGTACGGATCCTATGTCGCGTTTCTTCAAGACGCGGGGGACGCCGATTCCTACGATGACCGCCATGAACGACACGATCAGCAAGACGGCCACGAACGACACGATCAGCAAACTGCTGGAGGTGGCGGCCGACCGTACCGTCACCGTTGTCCGGAACATCACCGACGACCAGCTCACCGCCCCGACGCCGTGCGCGGAGTACGACGTGCACGCCCTCGTCGACCATCTCTTCCAGGTCATCGTGAACTTCCAGGCACTGGCCGCCAAGAAGGACTCCGACTTCGGCGCCGCCCCCGAGCATCTGACGGGCGCGTGGCGCGACCGGTTCGCCGACGAGACCGTGCGGCTCGTCGAGGCCTGGGGCGCGCCGGGTGCCGAGGAGGGCACCTCGGGGGCGCTGGGGATGCCGGCCAGGACGGTGGGCGTGATGGTGGTGGGCGACCTCGCCGTGCACGGGTGGGATCTGGCGCGGGCCACGGGGCAGCCGTACGAGCCGGACGCGGCGCTCGTCGGGCTGCTCGGGACGGAGTTCGGGGCGCTGGCTCCGACGGCGCGCAAGATGGGGGTGTTCGGGGAGCCCGTGGCGGTGGGCGAGGACGCGGGGCCGTTCGAGGCGCTGCTGGGCGCGACGGGGCGGGATCCGGGCTGGAGCCGCTCGTAGCCCGTCTGAAGCCCGTCCGTGGCTTGTCCGTGGCTTGTCCGGGGCCCGTCTGAAGCCCGTCCGTGGCCTGTCGTGGCGTCCGTGTCGTCGTCAGCTCTCTCCAGCTCTCCGCGTGTCGGCTCAGTGGCCGGCCGGCAGCTGTCAGCCTTCCGCGGCGGGTCCGTCGTCCGACGGCAGTGCCTGCTCGGCCCAGATGACCTTGCCCTCCGCGGTGTAGCGGGTGCCCCAGCGTTCCGTGAACTGCGCGACGAGGAACAGGCCCCGGCCCCCCTCGTCGGTGGCCTTCGCGTATCTGAGATGCGGCGAGGTGCTGCTGGAGTCGGAGACCTCGCAGATCAGGGTGCGGTCGCGGAGAAGCCGCACCTTGACCGGCCCGAGGGCGTAGCGGATGGCGTTGGTGATCAGCTCGCTGAGGATCAGTTCGGTCGAGTACGCCACCTCGGCCAGCCCCCACTCCGCCAGCTGCCGGGCCACGGCGGCGCGCAGCCGGGACACCTCCGAGGGATGGGAGGGCACCTCCCACTCCGCGATCCGGTCGGGTTCGAGCACGCGGGTACGGGCGACGATGAGCGCGATGTCGTCGCTCGGGCGGTCGGGCAGCAGCGCTTCGAGCACCGCGGAGCAGGTCTCCTCCGGGGCCCGGTGCGGGTGGGACAGCGCGGCGCGCAGCATGTGGAGCCCTTCGTCGATCTCCCGGTCGCGGTCCTCGATGAGCCCGTCGGTGTACAGCACCAGATGGCTGAACTCGGGCAGGCGCATCTCCACCGTCTCGAACGGCAGGCCACCGAGCCCCAGCGGAGTCCCGGCCGGCAGATCGAGGAACTCCACGCTGCCGTCCGTGCCGACCAGCGCGGGCGGCGGATGGCCGGCGCGGGCCATGGAGCAGAGCCGGGTCACCGGGTCGTAGATCGCGTAGAGACAGGTCGCGCCCGTGATCACGGCGCCGCCGCCCGCGATGCCCTCGTCGTGGTCGATGCGGGTGATCAGATCGTCCAGGTGGGTGAGGATCTCGTCGGGCGGCAGGTCGAGCGTCGAGAAGTTGTGGACCGCCGTACGCAGCCGGCCCATCGTCGCCGCCGCGAGCAGGCCGTGTCCGACGACATCACCCACCACCAGGGCCACGCGGGCGCCGGGCAGCGGGATGACATCGAACCAGTCGCCGCCCACCCCCGACTCCGCGGGCAGATACCGGTAGGCGACGTCGAGGGCGTTCTGCTCCGGCAGCACCTGGGGGAGCAGGCTGCGCTGGAGCGTCTCCGCCATGGCGTGCTCGCGGGTGTAGCGGCGCGCGTTGTCGATGCACACCGACGCGTGGTTGGCCAGCTCCTCGGCGAGGGAGACGTCGTCCTCCTCGAAGGGGTCCCGCTGCCCCGTACGCCAGAAATTGACGACCCCGAGGAGCACGCCCCGCGCGCGCAGCGGGCTCGTGACGAGGGAGCTGATGCCGTACGCGATGACCCGGGCGGTGTGCTCGGGGTCCTGGGCCTGCCAGCCGGCCGACACGCCGAGATCGGGCTCGACGGTGCCGCGCCCGCTCCGCAGGCTCCGTGCCTGCGGGGTGGACGCACGGAACGTGAACCGCTCGCCCAGCGGGTAGAGCGGGTGGTCGTCGCGGACGCCGACCACGGCCGTACGGCGCAGTTCGGAGACGGCGGTGACCCCCGCGGGGTCCTCACCACGCAGGATGGCCTCCGCCAGGTCCACGGTGACGAAGTCCGCGAACCGCGGAACCGCCACCCGCGCCAGCTCCTCGGCGGTCCGGGTCACATCCAGGGTGGTGCCGATCTCCACGCCCGCGTCGTACAGCAGCTTGAGGCGCTTCTGCGCCACTTCCGCCCGGCCCGTGAGCGCGCGCAGCTCGGTGGAGTCGCGGAGGGTGGCCACGCTGCCCGGCGGGCCTCCGTCACGGTCCGTGGAGCGGTTGTTCACCGCGATCAGCCGTTCTCCGGTCGCCAGCACCTCGTCGCTGGCGGCGCGGCCCGAGGCCAGCAGGGCGGCCATCTGCGGATCCAGGCCGAGATCGGTGACGGCGCGGCCCTCCGGTCGCGGGGGCAGATCGAGGAGACGGTGCGCCTCGTCGTTGGCGAGCACCAGCCGGCCGTCGCCGTCGAGGATGAGCACCCCTTCGCGTACGACATGCAGCACCGCGTCGTGGTGCTCGTACATGCGCGCCATCTCGACGGGCTCCAGGCCGTGGGTCTGACGGCGCAGCCTGCCGCTCACCAGCGCGGTGCCGCCGGTGGCGAGGGCGAGCGACGCGGCGGCGGCGGCCAGGACGATCGGGACCTCGCGGTTGGCGAGGCTGTTCACCTTGTTGATGGTGATCCCGGCCGACACGAGGCCGGCCACTTTCCCGTTCGCGTCCCTGACGGGGGTGACCGCCCGTACGGAGGGGCCGAGGGTCCCCGGGACGATCTCGGTGATGGTGCGGCCCTTCAGCGACGGCCCGATGGTGCCGATGAAGTGCTCCCCGATGCGCGCGGGGTTGGGGTGCGTGAGCCGGATGCCCTTCGTGTTCAGTACGACGACGAAGTCGACCATGGAGGCTTTGCGGACCGCCTCGGCCCGTGGCTGGAGGATCGCGCTGGGGTCGGGTGCCCGCAGGGCGGGCGCGATTCCCGGCGAGTTCGCGAACGCGGTGGCGACGGAGAGACAGCGGTTGCGCGCCTCCTGCTCGGTGTCGTGCCGGGACACCAGGAGCAGTGAGACCAGCGAGGATCCGATCAGCAGCAGCACGATGACCAGTTGCAGGATGAAGACCTGTCCGGCGAGCGTGCGGACGTTCAGCCATGACGGACGACGCCACCCCTGCGGCAACCGAGGGGCCCGGCGCTGGATCCATCGTCGCAGCCCGTCTGCCGTGCGCGGGTGCTCACGCCGCCGACTCCGTGGGCGCCGGCCGGAGCGGGCAGACAAGGCCCGAGCCCAGGATCGACCCATATGTCGGGCCATGTACCTATACCTACACCGCCGGTCTTCACAAGGCGAATGGGCGTGGGCCCGTTGTCGGTACCGGGTCCGGGCGTGTTCCGGCGGGTGTCTCAGGGGGCGGTGCTGTGGAGCGGGCGGCCGCTGAGCAGGTTCCAGCGGCCGGCCCGCCCGCTGAGTTCGGTGGCGGTGAGGGGGCGTACGTCGATACGCCAGAAGGCCGCGGGTGGTGCGCCCAGGGCGTGGACCGCGCAGGCGCGGACGATGTCGGGTTCGACGACGGCTATGAGGCGGCCGTCGGTGGCCCTGGGGCTGGGGCTGGGGCTGGGGCTGGGGGGCGTGGCGCTGGGGGTCGTGGGGCTGGGGGGCGTGGCGCTCCCGCCCGTGGCGCCGTCGGCCGGTGCGTCGTCGCTCGCCGCGCCTTCGCCGAGGGCGTCGAGCCAGTGGGCGGTGCGGGCGAGCAGCTCCAGCAGGGATTCGCCGCCGTGCGGGGCGGACGCGGGGTCCGACAGCCAGGAGGCGAGCGCGTCCGGTTCCGCGGCGGCCACTTCGTCGAGGGTCCTGCCCTGCCAGCGGCCCATCGCGCAGGGGGCGAGGGCGGGCAGCGGCTTCGCGTGCAGGCCGAGGGCCTCGGCGGTGCGACGGCAGCGGGGGGAGGGGGAGACGTATGCGATGGCGGTGGCGGGGAAGTGCTCCCGTACGGCTTCGGCCTGCCGCAGCCCGAGGGCGTCCAGCGCGTCGCCGCCGGATCGGGCGCCCGGTCCGGCGCCGGTTTCGGTACGGGGCTCGCCGCCCGGTCCGGTGCTCGGCCGGGCGCCTGCTCCGGCGCCTGCTCCGGTGCCTGCTCCGGTGGCAGGTCCGGTGGCCGCTCCGGCGGCGGTCGCGGCCGGGTCATCGGTGTGCGGGAAGCGGGCCTCGCGCAAGGCCGGGTTCATGGCCGGTGAGACGAGCATGAGGCGGGTGGTCATACGGTCCTCGCTGCCTGGTTCTGGCTCGGTCCTGCCGGGTCGGCAGATCAGGTTCCGGAAAGAGGTCCTCTTGGCCGGTCTGCCGTATCGCGGTACCTTCACGTCGCAATCACGACGGCGGAACGGAAGTCCGGTGGGAATCCGGCACGGTCGCGCCACTGTAAGCCGGGCGCCGGCCGCGTACAGCGCGGCGGGGGCCCCGGTGAGTCAGACCCGGACGCCGTCGTTCGAGCTCCACTGAATGGGACGCGAGTTCCCGCAAGGAGGTTGTGCCATGGCGCAGTCCATAGCACCCCCGACCGTTTCGTCCACCGGTACCACCGGTGCCACCGGTACGGCTGTCACCCCGCTCCCGCTCCGCGCGGTGCTGCCGTGGGCCGTGTTCGTGGGCACCCTGATGCTGGTGCTGCTGTACTTCGTCGGCGCGGAGCAGGGCGCCACCTCGGTGTTCTCCGGTGCGGAGGTGCACGAGTGGGTGCACGACGGCCGTCATCTCCTCGGCTTCCCCTGCCACTGACGACCGACGGAGAACACGCACATGCACGCGTCCACCGTCAGAAACCTCCTGGTCCGCGGCATGATCGCGGGCCTGCTCGCCGGACTCTGCGCGTTCGTGCTGGCCTACGTGGCGGGTGAGCCCTCGGTACGGGACTCCATCGCTCAGGAGGAGGCCCGCTCGGCGCCCGCGCATCAGCACGGCGGGGGAGAGCATCCACAAGGCACGGAAGAAGAGGAGGAAGAGCTGGTCAGCCGGCCGGTGCAGTCGACCTTCGGGCTGGCCACCGGCGTCCTGGTGTACGGGGTGGCCCTGGGTGGGATCGCCTCGCTGGTCTTCGCCGGCTGCCTCGGCAGGATCGGCCGCTTCGGTCCGAAGGCGACCGCGGCCCTGCTCGCGGGGGCCGCCTTCGTCACCGTCTATCTGGTGCCGTTCCTGAAGTATCCGGCGGCCCCGCCCGCGGTCGGCAACCCGGACACCATCGGTAAGCGCACCACGCTGTTCTTCCTGATGATCCTGCTGAGCGTCCTGCTGGCCGTCGTCGCGGTCATCGCGGGACGACGGCTCGCGCCGCGTCTGGGCAACTGGAACGCGGCGGCTGCCGCCGGTGGCGGTTACGTCGTCGCCGTGGTGGTGGCCTGTCTTGTCCTGCCCGGCAACTCCGATGCCGTTCCGGCCTCCTTCCCGGCTGCCCTGCTCTGGGAATTCCGGCTGGCGTCGATCGGCGTACAGGCGCTGCTGTGGACGGCCTTCGGGCTGATCTTCGGGGCGCTGGCGGAGCGGGCGCTCCGGCCGCGGCAGGCAGCGGAGGCCGCGGCGGCCGCGGCGGCGGTCGACGACAGCGCTGCCACGTCGGTGCGTACCGCCGGCTGAAGCGGCGCCCGCGCCATCGGCGGAATCACCGGCCCGGCCATCGGCTGAACCGGGACCGGCCCGCGTGTGACGCGCGGGCCGGTCCCCGGTCGTTGATGGGACGCCGGTCCGGTCTCCGGATCCCCGGACTTCGGTCTCCGCTGTCCGGTCTTCGGTCGGTCGCCGCGCCGGCCACCGTCGCGCGTCCGTCCCGCCCGCGCGTCCGTCCCGCCCGCCCGCCCGTCCGGTCGCGCGTCCGTCCGTACGTCAGTCGCTGACGCCGACCGCGTGTCCGAACGTCGCCCGGTCCGTGACGAAGTCCAGCATGGCGCGGGCCACGTCCGCGCGGGCGATCGCGTTGGCGGCCGGGCCCGCCTCCACCGCGTGCCGGTAGGTGCCCCTGCCGTCGGCGTCCGTCAGCCGGGGCGGCCGTACCGACGTCCAGTCGAGCCCGCTCTCGCGCAGGATCGTCTCCATCAGTTCGAGATCCGTGTACAGCTCCTTGAGCGCCAGCCACATCCCGGGCAGCAGCACCCGGCGCGCCAGCCACGGCTGACCGGTCCCCGAGCGGTTCAGCGGCGCCGCGCTCACCACGACGATCCGCCGCACCCCGGTCGCGGCCATCGCCTCGATCGCGGCCCGCGCCGAGGTCGAAGCGGGCTTGAGCGGGTCGTGCCGGCCTGCCTGGCCCATCCCCGACAGCACCGCGTCGGCCCCGTCGACGACCTCGGTCAGGGAGGCCGCGTCGAGGGCGTCGGCGCGTACGACCGTCAGACTCCCGTGCTCCGTCCGCAGTTTGGCCGGGTCCCGTACCGCCGCCGAGACCTTGTGTCCGTCCGCGAGAGCGTGACGGACGAGCTGCCGTCCGACGCCGCCCGTGGCTCCCAGCACAGCGATTTTCATAACCCCTCCGGGGGTGAGTGAACGCTTACCACCCATAGTGGGTGAGCGTTCACTCACTTGTCAAAGTAGGCTGGCGGGCATGACGGGTACGGGTACGAACCGAGAAGCGACCGCGCCGCCCCTGAGCGGTGGCGCCCTCACGCGCTCGCGGATCCTCGACGCCGCCGCGCGGCTGATGGGCACCGTGGGGCTGACGCGCACGACGACCAAGGAGATCGCGAGGGAGGCGGGCTGCTCGGAAGCCGCGCTCTACAAGCACTTCCGCGACAAGGAGGAGATCTTCGTCAGCGTCCTGCACGAGCGCGCGCCGCGCTTCACGGACGCGCTGGCGCGGCTCCCCGGGCGCGTGGGCGAGGGGGAGGTGGCCGGTCATCTGGAGGAGGTGGCCAGGGTCGGGGTGCGGTTCTACCGGGGAACGTTCCCGATGGCGGGGTCCCTCTTCGCCAGCCCCGACCTGCTCGCGGCCCACCGCAAGCGGCTCGGACTCGACGGCTCTGGGCCGCACGAGGTGAGCCGGTCCGTGGCCGGGTATCTCGCGGCGGAACAGGAGCTGGGCCGGGTGTCCCGGGACATCGACCCGGACGCGGCGGCGCTGCTGCTCGTCGGCGCGTGCTTCCACCGGGCCTTTCTGGACCTGTTCTTCGCCCCGGATCCCCCGGAGGGCACGCTGCGTCCGCAGAGCGAGGCGGATTTCGCGCGGGAGACCGTACGGGCGCTGCTGGCGGGCATCGCCCCACCGGGCCCGTGAACGGTCCTCGGTCTCGTCCCGCGCATCCCGCTCGTCCCGCGCCTTACTCTCATCTGTCCGAGCGGCGCCGGTCGCCCGCGCACAGCGCCCAGATGATGAAGAGATCCACGGCGAGGAGCACGAGGGCCCAGAGCGGATAGCGCGGGATCCAGAGGAAGTTCGAGACCGCGCCGAGACCCGCCAGGATCACACCCACCACGCGTGCCCACACCGCGCCCCGCAGCAGCGCGCAGCCCGCGATGAAGATGATGGCGCCGATGATGAGATGCACCCATCCCCAGCCCATCAGGCTGAACGAGAACACGTAGTTCCTCGTCGCCAGGAAGATGTCGTCCCTGGCGATGGCGGAGATGCCCGCCAGGACCGTCATCGCGCCGCCGAAGATCATGAGAACCGCGGCGAAGACCGTCCATCCGGTAGCAAGTGCCCTCTTGGCCGTCATGGGGCGCTCCCTCGGGGAGGAGAGGGGCCGCGGGCCGGTGCCGGTCCGCGGCCATTGCCGTCACCTCAAGGTTCCATACGGATGGGTCACCCGCATCTCTTCCGGAGGGCGGCCAGTAGAGTGCGGACTCGGTCTTCCCCCAGTTCAGAGGTGTACGGCAGTGACCCCCGCCCAGCCATCCGCGCCCACGGGGCCGATAGGGCCCACCGCGCCCCGCGTGCCTGCGCCGGTGCCTGTGCCTGTGCCTGCGCCTGTGCCTTTGACGGTCGTCGGGATCGGCGCCGACGGCTGGGCCGGGCTGCCCGGTGCCTCGCGGGCCGCGCTGCGCGAGGCGGACGTACTCATCGGCGGCCCCCGGCAACTGGCCCTGCTCCCCGAGGAGTGCGCGGGTGAGCGGGTGCCGTGGCCGTCGCCGCTGCGGCCCGCCGTTCCCGGCCTGCTCGCCGCCCACGCCGGGCGCCGGGTCGCCGTACTGGCCAGTGGGGACCCGATGTTCCACGGGATCGGGCGGACCCTGTCCGAGGTCCTGTCCGTGACCCTCGGCACCGATGCCCTGCGGACCGATGCCCGGCGTGGCGACGCGCAGCGGGCCGACGCCCAGCCGGGCGACGCCCTGCGGACTTATGCCCAGCAGGCCGGGGCGCTGCGCGTGCTGCCGCATCCGTCGTCCGTCTCGTACGCGTGCGCCCGGCTCGGCTGGCCGGTGGAGGACACGGAGGTGGTCACGCTCGTCGGCCGCCCCGTCGAGCGACTCGCCGCCGCCCTGTACGACGGCCGCCGGGTGCTCGTGCTCAGCGCCGGGGCGGCGACCCCGGCCGAGGTGGCGGCGCTGTTGCGGGACCGGGGTTTCGGGCCGAGCCGTATGCACGTCCTCGAACAACTCGGCGGCGGGGAACGGGAACGGCGTACCGACGGCCTCGCCCAGGAGTGGGCCGAGCCCGCCGGTGACCCGCTCAACGTCGTGGCGGTCGAGTGCCGCCGCGCGCCCGGCGCGCCGCGCCTCGGCGCCGTACCCGGCCTGCCGGACTCCGCGTACGAACACGACGGCCAGCTCACCAAACGGCATGTGCGCGCCGCGACCCTGGCCGCGCTCGCGCCCGCGCCCGGCGAGCTGCTCTGGGACATCGGCGGCGGGTCGGGCTCGATCGCCGTCGAGTGGATGCGTACGCACCGGTCCTGCCGCGCCGTCTCGGTCGAGCGCGATCCGGCGCGGGCGGAACGTATCGGCCGCAACGCGCGGGCGCTCGGCGTCCCCGGGCTGCGCGTCGTCCCCGGCGGGGCGCCCGGCGCGCTGGCCGGACTGCCGGTGCCCGACGCGGTGTTCATCGGCGGCGGGCTGACCGTGCCGGGGCTGCTGGAGAGCTGCTGGGACGCGCTGCCCGCGGGCGGCAGGCTGGTCGCGAACACGGTGACGCTGGAGTCCGAGGCGCTGCTGGCCGAGTGGTACCGCCGCCTGGGCGGGGACCTCGTACGGCTGGCCGTCGCGCACGCCGTCCCGGTGGGCGGTTTCACCGGCTGGCGGCAGGCCATGCCGGTCACACAGTGGGCGGTCACGAAGGACCGGCCTCCGCGGGACCCCTCGGAGGGCGTTCCTTCGGCAGGCGTTCCTTCAGCCCTTCGGTAGGGGTTCCCTCGGCAGGAGAAGAACGATGACGGTGTACTTCATCGGCGCAGGTCCCGGCGCCGCCGATCTGATCACGGTGCGCGGCGCCCGCAGGCTGGCCGCCTGCCGCGTGTGCCTGTACGCGGGCAGCCTCGTGCCGCGCGAGCTGCTGGCCGAGTGCCCGCCGGACGCGCGCCTCGTCGACACCGCGCAGATGGACCTGGACGGGATCACGGCCGAGCTGGTCCGGGCGCACGAGGAGGGCCACGACGTCGCCCGGCTGCACTCCGGCGACCCGTCGGTCTTCAGCGCGGTCGCGGAGCAGATGCGCCGGCTGGACGCGGCGGGCGTGCCGTACGAAGTGGTGCCGGGCGTACCGGCGTTCGCGGCGGCGGCCGCCGCGCTGAAGCGTGAGCTGACGATTCCGACGGTGGGCCAGACGGTGATCCTCACGCGGATCGCCCAGCGGGCCACCCCGATGCCGGAGGGCGAGGACCTGGCGACCCTCGGCCGGAGCGGCGCGCTGCTCGTCCTGCATCTGGCCGCGCGGTATGTGGACCGGGTCGTGGCCGAACTGCTGCCGCATTACGGGGCGGACTGCCCGGCCGCGGTGGTGGCGATGGCCAGCCGCCCGGACGAACTGGTGCTGCGCGGCACGCTGGACGACATCGCCGGCCAGGTGAAGGCCGCGGGTGTGGTGCGGACGGCGGTCATCATGGTCGGCCGGACGCTGGGCGCGGAGCAGTTCCGCGACAGCCACCTGTACTCGGCCGACAGGGAGCGCCCGCACGGCTCGCGGCCGTAGGTCTGTCGGGTTCTGTCAGGTCCTGTCGGGCGCCTCAGGCGTTTCAGGCGCTTCGAGCCCTTGGGGCCCTGATCGGTCCTGCCCCGGCCCTGCTTCTTTTTCGTCGCGGTCATGTCACATCTTCCTCATGTGTTCGACCTGGGGCTCCACGTGGGTTACGTCCGCGCGCCATACTGAGCGGGCAATCAAACATTCAATAAATCCTCAATAAACTGCCAAGCCGTACAAGGGAGTTGGGTGTACGTGGTCGAGATACCGAGTACGCCCGAGCCGCTCGCCGCCGCGGTGCTCAGGGTCCGGTATCCCGACGGTACGGCTGTCGGTGCCGGCTTTCTCGTGACCGGGGAACTGGCCGTCACCTGCGCCCATGTCGTCGCCTCCGCGCTCGGGCTGGACGAGGACGAGCGCCCGGCCCCCGGGGCGACCGTCGAGGTGGACCTGCCGCTCGGTCCTGTGGTCGTTCCGGCGGCCGGTCCGGCGGCCGGTCCCGTGGTCGTTCCCGCTGCGGTCGAGTACTGGCCCGACGGCGGCCCGTCCGGGGCCCGGGACATCGCCGTACTGCGCCTGCGGACCACCATCCCCGGCTCCGTACCCCTGCGCATGGCCGAGGCGGACGACGTATGGGGGCATCCCGTGCGGACCTTCGGCTTCCCGGCCCGCCACGACGACGGGGTGTGGCACGCGGGCGTCCTGCGGGCGCGGCAGGGAGCCGGCTGGCTCCAGTTCGAGCGGGCGGCGGGCAGCAACCACGCGATCAGCCGGGGCTTCAGCGGAGCACCGGTGTGGGACGAGCGGCTGGGCGCCGTGGTCGGCATGGTGGTCGCCGCCGACCCCCAGCAGCCGTCCGCCTTCCTCATCCCGACCGCGGAACTGCTGCTCGCCGTACCGTCGTTGCGGGACGTGGTTCTGCCGCCCTCGCCGTTCCGGGGCCTGTCGGCGTTCCAGGAGGCGGACAGCGAGGTCTTCCACGGCAGGGACGAGGAGAGCGCCGAGGTCGCCGCGCTGGTCGCCGAGCACCCGGTGGTCACCGTCTTCGGCCCGTCGGGCTGCGGGAAGTCGTCGCTGGTGCGGGCGGGTGTGGTGCCCCGGCTGCGGGAGGCCGGATACGCCGTCGTCGTCGTACGGCCCGGCGGTCCTTCCGGTCTGCTCGGCGCGCTCGCGATGGAGCTGACGCGGCTCACCCGGCCGGGACTGACGGGGAGCGCGCAGCGCGAGGAGAGCCGGGTGGTGGAGGCGGAGCTGTCCGTGCACGGCTGGGGGGAGATCCTGGCGCAGCTGACGGACGGGGGCGCGGGCCTGGGCGGAGGTCCGGGTACGGGGGGCGGTCCGGGTACGAGGGGTGGCCCCGGTGCGGTCACGCGGCGCGCTCGCGGGGCGCGTGGTCTCCGTGGGGCGGGCGGTCCCCGCGGGATGGGCGGTCCCCGCGGTCTCGTCGTGGTCGTCGACCAGCTGGAGGAACTTCTCGACAACGGCCCCGCCGCCCGGACCGCCGCCGAGGCCGTCGCCGCGCTCTTCCCCGAACACCCGCCGTCCGGGCTGCGCGTGCTGTCGACCCTCCGCGCCGACTTCCTGGAAGCCGTCAGCGCGCGGCCCGGTCTGGAACGCGCCCTGCGGGGCAAGTCCCTCCTCCTGCCCGCGATGTCCGCGGAGCAGGTGCGGCAGGCGGTGGTCCTGCCGGTCGAGACGATCGCGTCCGTCGCGTACGCGGACGGTTTGGAGCAGCGCATTCTCGCCGACTGCGGCGACGCGCACGGCGTGCTGCCGCTCCTGGAGTTCACTCTCGACCAGTTGTGGGAGCGGCAGCGGGGCGGTCTGCTCACCCACCGGGCGTACGAGGAACTCGGCGGCGTCAGCGGCGCGCCGGCCGAGCGGGCGGAGGCCGTATGGCGGCGCGCGGTGGGGCAGGCGGACGGGCCGGGCCGGCCGGAGGGGGCCGACGAGGACACGGCGCGGCGGCTGTTCACGCGTCTGGTCCGGCTGCCGCTCGGCGGCCCCGCGGCCACGCGCCGCGTCGTGCCCCGTGCGGAGCTGGGCGCGCCGGAGTGGACGTTCGCCCAGGCGCTGGCCAGGGAACGGCTGGTGGTCATCGGCCTCGACGACGAGCGGCGGGAGACCGTCGAACTGGCCCACGAGGCGCTGATCCGGGCGTGGGACCGGCTCGGCGCGTGGGTGGAACGCGACCGGGACTTCCTCGCCTGGCGGGAGGGCCTCCGGCACGACCGCGAACGCTGGGAGGCCACCGGCCGCGCGCCGGATCTGCTGCCCGCCGCGTCGGCCCTGGAGGCGGCGCGCCGCTGGGAGCGTGAGCGCGGCGAGGACCTGAGCGAGGCCGACAGCGACTTCCTGCGCCGGGGCCGCGACCGGTGGCGGACGCGAACCCTGCGCAGACGCGGCCTGTTCACCGGCCTCGGCACCGTCCTGGCGCTGGCGGCGGTGCTCGGCTCGCTCTTCGTCTACCAGAGGGGCGTCACGGAGGAGCGCGCCGCCGAGGCGGACTCCCGCTCCATGGCGGCGACTTCGACGGACCTGCGCGCCACCGATCCCGCGCTGTCGGCGCTGCTCGCGATCTCCGCGTACCGCCGCTCGCCCACCGAATCCGCGCGCGACGCCCTGCTGCAGAGCTACCTCGCGTACGGGCGGGCGCGCTGGCTGATGTCGGGGACGCTGGGCAGGGTGCGTGAGGTCGCCGCAAGTGAGGACGGGCGCGTCGTGCTGGCGACGACCGTGCTGGGACGGGCCACTGTGTTCGTACGGGACGACGACGGGCGGATCCGCCGGGTCCACCTCCCGGCGGAAGCGGAGGCGGCCCATCCGGTGGTCGCGCGGGACGGGAAGGGCGCCGGTTACGTCGCGTCCAACGGAAAGCTGCTCTGGTACCAGGTCCGCGCGGAAACGGACACGCTGGTGGCGAACGGCCGGACGATATCCGCGGCCCCGATCGCCTCCACCCGTGGCTCGGCCTTCCGGCAGGCGGCGGTCTCGTCGGACGGAAGCCGGGTGGCCGCCGTCGTCAGCGACGACCTGGTGATCTGGGATCTCGCCAGGGGCACCGTCGTCCGCAGGGCCGGCCCTCCGGAGGGCCACGATTTCCTGGCGCTCTGGTTCGGGGCGGACCGGGACACCGTACTGGCGTACACCGGCGACTCCCTGGCGGGCAGGGAGTACACACTCCGCGCGTACGAGGGCTCGCGCCCGCCGCGTACCGTCCTGTCCGACGTGAACGGGGTGGAAGTGTCCGGCGACGGAAGCGCGGTGGTCTTCTGCCGTGGCACCGGCGTCTCGGAGAAGGCGCTGTACCGGGTGGTGCGGGTGGCGGACGGCGCGGAGACCGGCCGGTTCGCGAGCGACGGTCCCTGCGTGGACAGAATGGCGATCGACCGCACGGGCCGGTACATCGCGGTCAGCGATCTCGTGGGCGACGTCATGCGGCTGGCCGACACGAAGCAGCGGAAACCGGTCGCCGCGATCGGGGCGCGGGTGGGGGCCGGGGCGCCGGACACCGCTCCGGGGAGCCGTCGCCCGTACGGCCGGCTGGTGCGCGAGGACAGCCGCGAGGACAGCGGGTTCTTTCTCCTGGGCTACGATCCGGCCGGCGTGACCGTGACCGGAATGTCCGCCGGTGTGCAGGAGTTCCTCTCCGCCGACCGGGACGGCATGGGCACGGCCCTGACACCGGACGGTGCCACGGCGATCAGCAAGTCGCGCGACGCGGAGCTGATACGGACGCACACCGTGGCCGGGGGATTCACGACGGACGCCACGGCGGACCGGCCGGGCCTGGGAGCGCGGGACAGCCTGAAGGTCAGCCGTGACGGCGCGTTGGTGGCCGATCCGGTGGACTCCGACATCGTCATCCGGGAGGTGCCGTCCCTGCGCGAGGTCAGCGTCCTGAGCCCCGCGGAGATCGGCGAGCCCTCGTTGTTCATGTTCACCGACGACCGGCATCTGCTCGTCACCACGCACACCACCGTCGAGCGCTGGGACGCCAGGAGCGGGCGGCGCCTCCACCGGATCGACCTGGCGGAACTGGAACTGGACCTGGCGGGCAGCGGGCCCGCGATCACCTGGCCGCATCCCCGGGAGGCGCATGTGGCGGTGCTCGGCGACACCGCCCTGCATGTCGTGGACCTCCGAACCGGGCGCGAGGTGAGGGAACTCCGCGTCGAGATCGGCGAGGACGCGACCGGCCTCCGTATCGACGCCACGGGCCGGTACATGGCGGTCTTCCGCCGGGGCGGCGACTGGGAGCTGTGGCGCCTCGACCCGGCCCGCAGGGAACTCGGACCCATGAGCGGCGCGGGCGGAGGCGGGACCGGCGGGGAATTCACCGGCGAGTTCATCGACGGCGAGTTCACCGACGGCGAGGGCCGCTTCCTGGTGGCGGACGCGGGAAAGGTGCGGATCTACGAGGCAGGACGCCGCTCCGCCGCGGAATCCTTCGACTTCGGAACGGCGACGAACACCACCCCGGGGACGTTCCCGGCCGTCTCGGCGGACGGCTCGACGGTCCTGTACGACGACGAGGACCAGATGATCCCGGTACGCCTGGACCCCGGGGAATGGGCGGCCGCGCTGTGCGCGGTGACCGGCCGCCGCACCCTCACGGACGCGGAACGCGAGGCGATACCGGCGGCGGTGCCGCCGGGGGCGGTGTGCGGGGACTGAGCGGGGGCGCGGGCGCGGGGAGTAAGGGCGCGGGTGGCGGGGCGCCGGGGGAGGGACGGGTCAGCCGACTCCCCTGAGGTAGACGCGGCCGGCCCGGTCGTCGAGCGGATGCACCGCGATCTGAAGGGAGTTCAGCCGGCCCTCGCACGGTGCGCGGATCTGTCCCTCCTGAACGTCAGGGAGAGTCTCGGGCTCCGCGAGGCCCAAGTGGGGGAACAGCGTGGTGGGTTTGACGGACTTACGGAGCGGTTTCTCCCGCCGCGTCAATTCGCCCTGGGGCGCCGGCCCGGTGACGAACGCGTCGACCTCCGAGGTGGACAGGGAGAACGCCGGCAGCAGTCCGTCATCCTGAAAGCCGTTCTGGTAGGCGGCCCGGCGGTCGGTGGCCGCCGCGGGGATCTCGACGCCGGGCCGCTTGCTGACGCTCGCCGGCGTAGCGTCCTCGTCCCAGCCGGACACCTGGCCGCGCGCGCCGGCACTGCCGCCGTTCGTGGCGGTCGAGCACGAGGCCAGGACCGGCCCGAGCACGACGGCCACCCCCAGGGCGAGGACGCCGCGGGTCAGGCTGTTCTTCACCGGACTCCTTCGCGACCCGGGTCCGTGCGCTCGCCATCGCGTCCCGGACCCGGGGGATCGGGCAATCTCTCCGGGCATTGTCCGGCTTGGGGCCTCCGTCGTGCTCGGCCTTTGCGGATTCGGGTCCGAGGAGTGCCGAAAAGGTGCTGGTGAGTGACGTACAACCGATGTGCGGGGGCTCGCGCGGTCACGCGGGATCGCTGCGGCCCACTACCGTGCCCGCCCTGTCGATACAGATCACGTCCACCTCCACCGGCGCTCCGCGCAGCACCCGTAGTGCCTCGTCGCGTGCCCGTCTCGCGACCTCGTCGCCCAGCGGTATGTGCCGGGACTGGCACAGGCGGAGTGCTTCCAGGCCCGTGTTGGCCGCTGTCACCCGCTCCGCCAGCGGCGCGTCCGCGCCTGCCGTCAGGGCCAGTTGGGCGAGGAAGGGCTTGTCCACCTGGGAGCGGGCCGAGTGGAGGTCGAGGTGGCCCGCCGCCAGTTTGGAGAGTTTGGCGAAGCCGCCGCAGAGGGTGAGGCGGTCGACGGGGTGGCGGCGGATGTATTTGAGTACGGCGCCCACGAAGTCACCCATGTCCAGGAGGGCGTCCTCGGGGAGGCCGTAGGCCGCGAGGACCGTCTTCTCGGAGGTCGATCCCGTACAGCCCGCCACATGCGTACGGCCCGCCGCGCGGGCCACGTCCACGCCGCGTCTGATCGAGTCGATCCAGGCGGAGCAGGAGTACGGGACGACGATGCCCGTCGTGCCGAGTATGGAGAGGCCGCCCAGGATGCCCAGGCGTGGGTTCCAGGTGGAGCGGGCGATCTCCGCGCCGTTGTCGACGGAGACGGTGATCTCCACATCGCCCGTGCCGCCGTGGCGGGCCGCCACCTCCGCCACATGGGCGCGCATCAGCTGACGCGGGACCGGGTTGATCGCCGGTTCGCCCACGTCCAGGGGGAGTCCGGCGCGGGTGACCGTACCCACACCCGGGCCCGCGCGGAAGACGACCCCCGCGCCCGGCGGCAGCAGCCGTACGGTCGTACGGATCACGGCGGCGTGCGTGACGTCGGGGTCGTCGCCCGCGTCCTTGACCACGGCCGCCATGGCCCGGTCACCGGTGGTCAGGCACTCCGAGGCGAGCGCGAAGGACGGCGTCTGGCCCTTGGGCAGCGTGATCGTCACCGGGTCGGGGAACTCGCCGGTCAGCAGCGCCGTGTACGCGGCGGTCGTGCCCGCCGTCGCGCACGCGCCGGTCGTCCAGCCAGGCCGCAGACCGGTGTGCTTGAGTTGGGCGGCGCGCCCGCCCTTCCCGCCGTCAGTCATGGAAAGACCCCGTCATGGAAAGACCCGCCGACGATGAGTGAACCGACCCCGCTCCCGAAGCCGGCCCCGGCCCATGTGCTGATCCTCGGCGGTACGACCGAGTCGCGCCGGCTCGCCGAGCGCCTGCACGGCCGGGCCCCTCTCCGTGTCACCAGCTCCCTCGCCGGCCGGGTCGCCCGGCCCGTGCCGCCGCCAGGAGACGTACGGATCGGCGGGTTCGGGGGCGCGGAGGGGCTGGCGCGCTGGCTGCGCGAGCACCGCGTGGACGCGCTCATCGACGCCACCCATCCCTTCGCCGACACCATCAGCCGCAACGCGGCACATGCCGCCCGGCTCACCCATGTTCCCCTCCTCTCCCTGCGCCGCCCCTCGTGGGTGCCGGTCGCCGGTGACGACTGGCATACGGCCGGCTCCCTGGCGGAGGCCGCCGGGAAGCTGGCCGCGCTGCGGTGCGCGCGAGTCTTCCTCACCACCGGGCGGATGGGGCTCGCCGCCTTCGAGCACCTCGACGCGGTGTGGTTCCTCGTACGGTCCGTGGACGCCCCGGAACCTCCGTGCCCGGCCCGTACGGAAGTGCTCCTGGACCGGGGGCCGTTCACCCTCGACGGCGAGCGGGAGATCCTGCGCCGCCATCGCATCGACGTCGTGGTGACGAAGGACAGCGGCGGCGCCGCCACCGCGCCCAAGCTCACGGCCGCCCGCGAGGCGGGGATACCGGTCGTGGTCGTCCGGCGGCCGGCCGTCCCCGAGGGGGTGGTCCCGGTGGCCACCGTCGAGGGCGCGGTGGAGTGGCTGGCTCAGCTTCCCGGGTTTCCGGGGCTGACCGTGCCCCCAGGGCTTTCCGGGCTCTCCGGGTAGCGGCGCGGCGTCCACACCACCGTCTCGTCCCCGTCCTCGCCCCGCCGCGCGGTCACCGTCCGCGACGAGCCGACCAGCAGGATCGTCCGCATGTCGACCTGCGCCGGATCGAGATCGGCCAGCCGCACGATCCGTACGCTCTCCTCCGGCCCGCCCACATCCCGGCCGAGGACGACGGGGGTGTCGGGCGCGCGGTGTTCCAGGAGGAGTTCGCGGGCCTTGCCGACCTGCCAGGTCCGGCTGGCGGAACCGGGGTTGTAGAGCGCCAGCACCAGATCCGCGCCCGCCGCCGCGTGCAGCCGTTCCGCGATGACCTCCCACGGCTTGAGCCGGTCGGAGAGCGAGAGCACGGCGTAGTCGTGGCCGAGCGGCGCGCCGACCCGGGCCGCGGCGGCGTTGGCCGCCGTCACCCCCGGGAGTACGCGTACGGGCACATCCCGGTACGGATCGGCGGACGCGGCCTCCAGTACGGCCGTGGCCATCGCGAAGACCCCCGGGTCGCCGCCGGAGACCACGGCCACGCGCCGGCCCCGCCGGGCGAGGTCGAGGGCGAACTCCGCGCGCTCCGACTCCACCTTGTTGTCGGAGCCGTGGCGCCGCTGGCCGGGGCGGACCGGAACACGGTCCAGATAGGTGGTGTAGCCGACGAGATCCTGGGCGGCGGCGAGCGCGCCGCGCGTCTCGGGCGTGAGCCACAGCGGCCCGGCCGGGCCCGTCCCCACGACCACCACGTCACCCGTCGCCTCGCCGGTGACCGCGCCGGTCGCCCCGCCGGTGAACGCGCCGGTGACAGCGCCGGTGACGGCGCCGGTCGCCCCGCCGGCCGTTTGACCGCTCGCCTCGCCGGAGGTGCGTTCAGCCGGTTCCTCGGCCGACCCCGCTGCCGCACGCGCGGCGACGCGGCTCGGCAGCACCGCCACCGAGAAGTACGGGACCGATTCCGGGTCCGTGTCGGCCAGCGCCCCGGTGCGTTCACCGCTCATCGTGGCGCGCTCGACGTACCGCGCGTCGGCCAGCCGGCCCGCCCGCTCGACCGCCCGCCGTACGGCCGGGAACGTACGGCCGAGCTTCATCACCACCGCCGAGTCCGCCGAGGCCAGCCGGGCCGTCAGCTCCTCCTCCGGCAGCGTGCCCGGCAGGACCGTCAGCACCTCCTCGCCCTCGACGAGCGGGGTACCGAGCCGCGCCGCCGCCGCGCTCACGGACGTCACACCGGGGATGACCTCGGTCGGATAGCGGGCGGCCAGCCGCTTGTGCATATGCATGTACGAGCCGTAGAAGAGCGGATCGCCCTCCGCGAGCACCGCGACCGTCCGCCCGGCGTCCAGATGGGCGGCGAGCCGGGCGGCCGACTCGGCGTAGAACTCGTCCATCGCGCCCTGGTAGCCGCCGGGGTGGTCGGTGGTCCCGGTCGTGACCGGGTAGACCAGCGGCTCCTCGATGTGATCGGCGCGCAGATGCTCGGCGGCTATGGACCGGGCTATGGACCGGCCGTGGCGGGCGCTGTGATACGCGATCACATCGGCCTCGGCGATGACCCGTACGGCCCGTACGGTCATCAGGGACGGGTCTCCCGGCCCCAGACCGACCCCGTACAGCCGGCCCACGGACGTGCCCGCGTTCGTGCCCGCGTCCGGCCGGACGTCCGTGCCCGCGTCCGCCCGGACGTCCGTGCCCGCGTCCGTGCCCGCCCGGCGTCCCGTGTCCGCCGCCCGGACGTCCGCGCCCTGCTCGTCGGTGATGCTCCGGGCGCTCATTCTTCCTCGCTCGCGATCGCGTTGACGGCCGCGGCGGCGAGGGCACTGCCGCCACGCCGTCCCCGTACGACCAGGTGTTCCAGGCCGGAGTGGTGTCCGGCGAGCGCGTCCTTGGACTCGGCCGCGCCGATGAAACCGACCGGCACTCCGATGACCGCCGCCGGGCGCGGGGCGCCGTCCTCGATCATCTCCAGCAGCCGGAAGAGGGCGGTCGGCGCGTTGCCGACGGCCACCACCGCGCCTTCCATCCGGTCCCGCCACAGCTCCAGCGCGGCGGCGCTGCGTGTCGTTCCCAGCTCGGCGGCGAGCGCGGGCACCGACGGATCGGAGAGGGTGCAGACGACCTCGTTGTCCGCGGGCAGCCGTTTGCGGGTGACCCCGCTGGCGACCATCGCCACATCGCACAGCACGGGCGCGCCCGCGCGCAGCGCCTCGCGGGCGCGGACCACCACACCGGGGCTGAAGGCGAGGTCGCGGACCAGGTCGACCATGCCGCAGGCGTGGATCATCCGCACCGCGACCTGGGAGACCTCGGCCGGCAGCCCGGTGAGGTCCGCCTCGGCGCGGATCGTGGCGAAGGACTGGCGGTATATCGCCGCGCCGTCCTTCTCGTACTCGAACCCTGTGGGCACTGTGGACACCGTGGTCTTCTCGCTCATCTCGTCGAACTCGTCGAACTCGTCGAACTCGTCAAAGGGGTTGTGCGTGCCGCCGCAACCGCGTCGGCGAGTTCCGGTCCTGTGGTGGGGGACTTCGGGGTGGTGTCCGGGGCGTCTCCCTGTACGGAGATGTCGTAACGGCCTTCGCCCGTCGCGACCACATCCACCCACCGGCCCCGCGGATGGCCGCAGCGGCGTGCGCACCCCGACCAGTAGACGGGCAGGCCGCCCGAGCCGTGGGACACGGCCGCCGCCGCGTCGGACCGTACGTCCGCCAGCGCCTTCGCGCAGCCGGGCCGGCCGGTGCAGGCGCCGACGCCGTGCCAGGGGGAGCCTGGGCCGGTGATCAGCCCGGCCGTACGGAGCCGGTCCAGGGCGGAGCCGGCCGCTGCCGGAGCCACCCCCGGCACGATCACTCCGCGCCACGGGGTCACGCGCAGCGGTCCGTTCGCCGCCGCCGCGAGCAGCCGCCACTGCGCCACGGTCAGCCGGCCGAGGCGGGCGTGGACGGAGAGGGCCATGGTCCCGTCGGGCGACGGTACGAGGCCAGGAACGGGACCTGGAACGGGACCGGACGCAGGGCTCGGAACGGGACGAGGAGCAGGGCTCGGAACGTGATCCGGAACGGGGTCCGGAATGGGAAGCTCCTCTTCCGAGCCCGAGCCCGAGCCCGAGCCCGAGCCCGAGCCCGGACCCGGGTGGTTCGGCCCCGCACCCGCCGCCTCCGCCCCCGTCACGTACTCCGTCCCGATCCCGGCGTCCCCCAGCCCCGCCCGTACCGCCGCCTCCAGCCCCCGGCCGTACTCGGCGGGCAATTCCCGTACCCGCCACGCCCCCGAGCCACTCGCCTCCGCGACCGTGAGAAACGTCTCCGCCGCCAACAGGGCCGCGCGCGGTGCGTCCTCGGGGGTCACGCGCAAGCCCGACCTGTTTGCCCCGATACGTACGACAACCGACTCGTCCCCGCGTGCGAGCAACGTCACATCGGCGCCGAGGGCCGCCACATCACCGCGTCCGTCGTCCAGCGCGAAGAGGAACCGCCCGGAGAGCGCCGCCGCCCGCGCGCTCGCGCACAGCAGCCCGTCCAGCTCACGCGCCCACAACTGGACGTCGGCGGACGGGAGTTCGTCGAGCCCGGCCAGCGGTGACGCCACGATGTTCCGTACCCGCTCGTGGGTCTCCGAGGGCAGCAGCCCGGCCTCGTGCAGCAGCCCGGCGAGTTCCGCGCCGCGGTTCCCGCCCACGTCGTCCAGGCCGCGCAGTTGCACATTGCCGCGGGAGGTGAGGTCCAGATGTCCGTCGCCCAGCCGCTCCGCCGCGTCCGCCAGTACCTCCGCCTGACGGACCGTCAAAAGTCCGGCGGGCAGCCGCAACCGGGCCAGCCGGCCGTCGTCCGCGGTGTGCAGCCGCAGCGCGCCGGGGCAGGCGTCGCCGCGCTCCCGCAGAGGGGCCCGTACGGACTCCTGCGAGGACTCCCGTACGGCGGCCCGCGGGGGCGCTTCGTCCCGGTTCACGGGTGTTGGCGAGGTGGGCGGCATGGCGGCGAGCATACCCACGCGCCCACGCCCGCTCCCGTCCCGCCGCCGGGCCGCCTCTCCGGCCACCACGGCCGGCCACGGCGCCGCTCGCCACCCAGCCATCGCCCGGTCACCCGCCCGGTCGCCATCCAGCCATCACCCAGCCACCGTCCGGCCACCGCCCGGCCCGCTCCCGCCCCTGTCGGGCCCGTATCAGCCTCGTATCGGCCTCCTACCGGCCCGCGTTCCAGGCACCCTCCCCCGCCCGTGACCTCAGCACTTACTATGCAGACGACGGGTCTGCCCAGGCCCGTCAACGCCAGCGACGGCGTCTTGGGGAGGAAGCCCGGTGCGAACCCGGCGCGGTCCCGCCACTGTGAGTCCGGCAGCAGCCGGGCGAGCCAGGAACTCCCGCCGTCCTCCACACCTCGCCCGGGGCGCGGACCCCGAGGAAGGCCAGACGCCGCATGCTTCTGCTCCTGTCGACGTCCGACACCGATCTGCTGAGCGCCCGCGCGGCGAACGCGGCGGGCGGGCCCGTCCCGTACCGCTTCGCCAACCCCGCCCGGCTCGCGCTCGACGAACTGCCCGCGCTGCTCGACGGCGCCGACCTCGTGGTCGTACGGCTCCTCGGCGGGCTGCGCGCCTGGCAGGACGGGATCGACCTGCTGCTCGCGGGCGACCGGCCCGTCGTGGTCCTCACCGGTGAACAGGCCCCCGACGCCCAGCTGATGGAGGCGTCGACCGTCCCCATCGGTATCGCGGCCGAGGCGCACGCCTATCTCGCGCACGGCGGTCCGGCCAACCTGGACCAGCTCGCGCGGTTCCTCTCCGACACGGTCCTGCTCACCGGCCACGGCTTCGAGCCGCCCGCCGCCGCGCCCACCTGGGGCCGGGTGCCCCGTCCGGTACGGGCCACCGCGCCGGGCGCCGACCGGCCGACGGTCGCCGTGCTCTACTACCGCGCGCACCACCTCAGCGGGAACACCGCCTTCGTGGACACGCTGTGCGAGGCCGTCGAGGCCGCCGACGCCCGCGCCCTCCCGCTCTACGTCTCCTCCCTGCGCGCGCCCGAGGCCGAGCTGCTGGTGGCCCTGCGCGAGGCCGACGCCATCGTCACGACCGTGCTCGCGGCCGGCGGCACCAAACCCGCCGAGGCGTCGGCGGGCGGGGACGACGAGGCATGGGACGCGGGGGCGCTCGCCGCGCTCGACGTACCGATCCTCCAGGCCCTCTGCCTCACCGGCAGCCGCGCCGCCTGGGAAGAGAGCGACGAGGGGCTGTCCCCGCTGGACGCCGCCTCGCAGGTCGCGGTGCCGGAGTTCGACGGCCGCCTGATCACCGTCCCGTTCTCCTTCAAGGAGCTGGACCCGGACGGTCTGCCGGTCTACGTCGCCGACCCCGAGCGGGCCGCCCGCGTGGCCGGGATCGCCGTACGCCACGCCAGGCTGCGGTATGTCACGAACGCCGAGAAGCGCGTCGCGCTGGTCCTCTCCGCGTACCCCACCAAGCACTCCCGTATCGGCAACGCCGTCGGTCTCGACACCCCCGCCAGCGCGGTGTCCCTGCTGCGCCGGCTGGACGAGGAGGGCTACGACTTCGGTTCCGAGCCCGTCCCCGGGCTGGCGTCCGGCGACGGCGACGAGCTGATCTACGCCCTCATCGAGGCCGGCGGCCATGACCAGGAGTGGCTGACCGAGGAGCAGCTCGCCCGTAACCCGGTCCGTATCCCGGCCGCCGACTACCGGCGGTGGTACGGCCAACTCCCCGCCGAGCTGCGCGAGTCGGTGGAGCGGCACTGGGGGCCGCCGCCCGGTGAGATGTTCCTCGACCGCAGCCGCGTCGGCGCGGGCGGGGACCCGGACGGCGACATCGTGCTCGCCGCCCTGCGGCGCGGCAATCTGCTGATCCTCATCCAGCCGCCGCGCGGCTT
This sequence comes from Streptomyces sp. NPDC039430, assembly GCF_055639435.1. Taxonomy (NCBI): domain Bacteria; kingdom Bacillati; phylum Actinomycetota; class Actinomycetes; order Kitasatosporales; family Streptomycetaceae; genus Streptomyces; species Streptomyces sp. NPDC039430. Next base: position 43,336 of record NZ_JBVKAK010000021.1, read on the forward strand.
CGGCGAGAACCCCATCGCGATCTACCACGACCCCGATCTGCCGCCCTCGCACCACTACTTGGCGGCCTACCGCTGGATCCAGGCCGCCCGCGAGGACGGCGGCTTCGGCGCCGACGCGATGATCCACCTCGGCAAGCACGGCAATCTGGAGTGGCTGCCCGGCAAGAACGCGGGAATGTCGGCGGCCTGCGCCCCCGACGCCGCGCTCGGCGACCTGCCGCTGATCTACCCGTTCCTGGTCAACGACCCGGGCGAGGGCACGCAGGCCAAGCGGCGCGTGCACGCCACGCTCGTGGACCATCTCGTACCGCCGATGGCGCGCGCCGAGTCGTACGGCGACATCGCGCGCCTTGAGCAGCTGCTCGACGAGTACGCGGCGATCTCGTCCATGGACCCGGCGAAGCTGCCCGCGATCCGCGCCCAGATCTGGACCCTGATCCAGGCGGCGAAGCTCGACCACGACCTCGGGCTCGAAGACCGGCCGGACGACGACGGGTTCGACGACTTCCTGCTCCATGTCGACGGCTGGCTCTGCGAGGTCAAGGACGCGCAGATCCGCGACGGTCTGCATGTGCTCGGCGGCGCGCCGGCCGGCGAGGCGCGCGTCAACCTGGTCCTGGCGATCCTGCGCGCCCGGCAGATCTGGGGCGGTACGGCCTCCCTGCCCGGTCTGCGCGAGGCCCTCGGGCTCGACGAGTCGGCCGCGACCCGTACCGACGCCGACGCGGCGGAGGAGCGGGCCCGCGCGCTCGTCCAGGCGATGGAGGACGCGGACTGGGACCCGGCGGCGGTGGAGGGCGTCGCCGAGGGCCTCCCGGCGGGGGTCGCGGCGATCCTCGACTTCGCGGCGCGCGAGGTCGTACCGCGGCTCGCGGGCACCATCGACGAGATCGAGCATGTGGTGCACGCGCTGAGCGGCGGGTTCGTACCGGCGGGCCCGTCCGGGTCCCCGCTGCGCGGCCTGGTCAACGTCCTGCCGACCGGCCGCAACTTCTACTCCGTCGACCCCAAGGCCGTACCGAGCAGGCTCGCCTGGGAGACCGGCCAGGCACTCGCCGACTCCCTCCTCACCCGCTACCGCACCGACAACGGCGACTGGCCGACCTCCGTCGGGCTGTCCCTCTGGGGTACGAGCGCCATGCGCACCTCGGGCGACGACATCGCGGAGGCGCTCGCGCTGCTGGGCGTCCGCCCGGTGTGGGACGACGCGTCGCGCCGGGTGACGGGCCTGGAGGCGATCCCTCCCGCCGAACTCGGCCGCCCGCGCGTCGACGTCACCCTGCGCATCAGCGGCTTCTTCCGTGACGCGTTCCCGCACGCGATCGGGCTGCTGGACGACGCGGTACGGCTCGCGGCCTCGCTGGACGAGCCGGCCGACGTCAACTTCATCCGCGCCCACGCCCAGGCGGACCTCGCCGAGCACGGCGACGAACGCCGCGCCACGACCCGTATCTTCGGCTCCCGGCCCGGCACGTACGGCGCGGGCATCCTCCAGCTCATCGACAGCCGCGACTGGCGCACGGACGCGGACCTCGCCGAGGTCTACACGGTGTGGGGCGGCTACGCGTACGGCCGGGAACTCGACGGCCGCCCGGCGCGCGACGAGATGGAGACCGCGTACAAGCGCATCGCGGTGGCCGCCAAGAACACCGACACCCGCGAGCACGACATCGCGGACTCGGACGACTACTTCCAATACCACGGCGGCATGGTCGCCACCGTCCGCGCGCTCAAGGGCACGGCCCCCGAGGCGTACATCGGCGACTCGACCCGCCCCGAGACGGTCCGTACGCGCACGCTGGTCGAGGAGACGTCACGGGTCTTCCGCGCCCGTGTGGTCAACCCCCGCTGGATCGAGGCGATGCGCCGCCACGGCTACAAGGGGGCCTTCGAACTGGCCGCGACGGTCGACTACCTCTTCGGGTACGACGCGACGACGGGCGTGGTCGCGGACTGGATGTACGACAAGCTCACGGAGACGTACGTCCTGGACCCCGAGAACCGCGAGTTCCTCCAGGAGGCCAACCCCTGGGCCCTGCACGGCATCGCGGAACGGCTGCTGGAGGCGGAGTCGCGCGGGATGTGGGCGAAGCCCGACCCGGCGGTGCTGGACGCGCTGCGGGCGGTGTTCCTGGAGACCGAGGGGGAGTTGGAGGGGGAGTTGGAGGGGGAGGACTGAGCCCGGTCCGGGGGCGGGCGCGGGGCGCGAGGCCGTTGCGGAGGACACGCACCATGCCGCGCGGCCCGGCGCTGCCGGCTCTGCCCGGGCTCCCGCGTCTTTCGTGTGGACACGGCGGGCCCGTCCTTCGGGCGGACGGCGCTGCCGTGAAGACAGCCCCTGATGTCGCGGCGGCCAACAGCCCGCACATGCCTTCGCGTCATCGCGTCCGCCACTGATCCGTCACGGAGAGCAAGGCTCATCTCCGACATCCGCCCGAGGCGTCCAACCGCGCCTTTCAGCCACGCAGTTGGCGGGCCGGAGGGGGCCGGGGCGGCGGCGCGTCCGGGCGGCGCCGCGTCCGGGGCGGGGTGGCGTCCGGTTCGCCGTGCGCGTGCCCCGGCCTTGTCCTCCGGTTCCGTCCGTCAGGTGGGGATGGGCTTGGTCTTCGTGCAGTTCTTCCATTCGACCCAGGGCCGGGCGCCGCCGTTCTTGGGGCCGGTGGCGTAGGTGGGGTCGCCGGTGATCGTCTGGTTCTTCTCCTCGTGGGTGATGTCGATGCCGAAGAGTTTGAAGCCGAGGGAGAACTGTCCGGCGGAGATACCGAAGCCGATGCCGAGTGAGGCGTTCCACCAGTCGGTGTTGGCCTCGTAGTCGAGCCGGCTGAGCTTCCCCTTGTTGTGCAGGAGGTGTTCGAGCGGGCCGGCGTCCGAGTCCGGTACTTCCGCGGCGTCGGAGGGGGAGGGCAGCGGGTTGCTGGCGGGGTCGTCGCCACGCCCGCGCAGCCAGTCCTCGACGGTGGTGCTGTCGGTGTCGTTGTCGAGGATGAGCTCGGCCGTCTCGGTGTGTATCCGCGACTCGGTGGATCCGCCGCCGCCACCGACATCGATGGTGACGGGACCGGCGTTGGCGCCTCCCTCGACCTTGACGCCGCCGCCGTCCCCGGCTTCCTGGCTGGTGGTGATGACCAGCTTCTCCGGGTGGTGCGGGTCGTCGTTCTTCTCCTCCTCGTCATAGGCCGCCGCGTCGTACGTGACCGCGACCTGCTGCATCCTCTCGCCGGTGGCGACGCCGCCCGCGCCGGCCGAGCCCTTGACGGTGAAGGTGTAGATGAAGGTGATCTTCCCGGCGTTGACACCGGTGTTGGTGCGCATCACCACGACGTCCTCGGTCATGGTGCCGTTGAGCACTTCGCCGGAGATCTTGCCGAGGTCCTTGGGGCCGTCGCTCTTCCCCGCGTCTTTGCCGCCCTTGCCGTTGCTCTTGAACTTCCCGCCGAAGCTCACATTGCCCGACGCCTCGGTGGAGGTCTTGGTGATGTCGACGTCCGGCGCCTTCTCCGGTTCGAGGTCGGGCTTCTTCTTGCCCGCGTGGTAGCCGCAGATCATCCCCAGCTCGGAGGAGCGCGGACCGGCGGGCCTGCTGTTGCACTTGTCCTGCGCCTTGAGGTACTCGGTGAACTGCTGGGCGTCCTCAAGATTGGCCGCCAGGTCCGCCTGGGGATCGCCGCTCTTGTTCCCGTTGAACAGCCACTGCCCGCCGCTGCCGCTGCCCGCCAGGTAGGTGCCGCTGAGCTTGGCGCTGCCGCCCCAGTCCTTCAGCCCGGGGATGCCGGCGGAGATGCTCGCCGTGACCCCGCCTCCGACCTCGGTCACGCGCTCCAGGGTGACCGTGCCGTCCGACCACTGCTGGAGCTTGACCGTCTCCGAGCTGCTGATCTTGATGAAGAGGATCTGGATGACGACGGTGGTCTTGGTCTGGTCCTGGGACAGCAGGCACCGAGCGGGCTCGAACGGATCCCCGTTGGGTACGAAGGGATCGCCCGGACCGCCGGGCCCGCCGCCCCCGTCGCCGCCCCCGTCTCCGCCGTCACCGTCGCCCGCGTAGTCGCCGGAGGAGCACGCCTCGGCCCCGCTCAGCGGGTGAAGTATTCGGCATACGGCGCTCTTCAGCCCGGTCGCCTCGTCGGCGGGCACGCTCAGACCGACGATCGCCGCCACGACCAGGGACACCACCCCGACCATCGCCGCGTACTCGGCCCCGCTCTGCCCCAGGTCGCGATGCGCCCTGTCGCCCAGCCCATGGTTGTGCCGGTGCCATCCGCGCAACCTGTCGGCGCCCCTCATCAGTTCTCCTCGCCCACGCCGTCCCCGAACCCCCGAGCGAGAGCAGCGTATGGATGGGGCCGGGCCCAAACGCAGGGTCCCCGGGCCCACTTGAGGGGCCCACTCAGAGGGCCGCGCACCCCCTCCTACCTGCGAAAAGTGGCGCCCGCCGCACTGTTGGGTGAACTCTGCGGGGACGCCTCGCGTCTTCCGTGCCGCCGAGGTCCCGCAACCGCCGTTGCCCTCCCGGCCGTTAGGGTCTGGGGCATGACCACGGGAGAGCGCGTTGCCACTGCCGGGGCGCGGGCGCGCCGATGAATGACCAGCCGAAGAAGCCGTTCCTTTATGTCGTCGTGTGCGCGGCCGGCGTCGCCGGCGACGTCGCCAACCTGATCACGGCTGCCCAAGAGGCGAATTGGGACGTCGGCGTCATCGCCACCCCGCAAGGGCTCGGCTTCATCGACGCCGAGGCGGTGGAGGCCCAGACCGGCCACCCCATCCGCTCGGCCTGGCGCAGCCCCGGCGACCCACGCCCGCTGCCGCCCCCGGACGCCATCGCTGTCGCGCCGGCCACCTTCAACACGATCAACAAGTGGGCCGCCGGAATCGCCGACACTCTCGCCCTGGGGATCCTGTGCGAGGCGTACGGACTGGGCATTCCGACCGCGGCCCTCCCGTACGTGAACGCGGCCATGGCCTCGCACCCCGCGTACGCCCGAAGCCTGGACCAACTGCGGGAGATGGGCGTTCTGCTGGGGTCGTACCGGCCCCACAGCCCGAAGTCCGCGAAGCCGGAGGGAGCCACGGACCGGTTCCGCTGGGAGGAGGCGCTGGACCTCCTCGCCCCGGCGATCTCGCCCCGGCGCTGACCCCCGCGGCTCACCTCAGCCGGGCGAACGGACGTCAGGTCAGGGCCACACCAGGCAGTACGGCTGGTGCCCCGCCTCGTGCAGCCGGTGGCTGAAGTCCTGCCATTCGTGCAGCAGTTGGTAGACGTTGTACGCGTCCCTCGGGCCGCCCCTGTCCGGGACCGTCGACCAGATGAAGGCCGCCGCGCCCACGGATTCCTCGCCGATTCCGCGCAGCGGGTCCACCACCGTCATCGGGAGTTTGACCACCGCGTAATCGGGGTGCAGCACGACCAGTTCAAGCGGCGGCACTTTGTACAGGGGCAGGCCCTGAATGCCCGTGAGGACCATCGCCGCTATCGTCTCCGGCTTGATCTTCGTGAACATGCCACCCATGCCGAGCTCATCGCCGCCCAGCTCCTCCGGGCGCATGGAAATGGGCACACGCGCGGCCGTGGCTCCGTCGGGCGCGCCGAAGTATTTGTAGGTCACCCCCACCCGGCCACCACTCCTGCTTTCCGGCGTTGTCGGCGGTTGATCCCGCGCCTCACGTTCGCGCCGTCGATGCTTTCCACGCCGGGCAGGCTCGGGACCGAGGTCGTCGGTTCCCTCGCCCAGTCCGCCACCGCGATGCATATCTCCACCCGACCACTCGCAGCCATGGCCGCGCAACCCGATCATCGTGACAGTGACCTCCCCCACGGACGTCCGGTGAAACACCTGTCCGCAAGAACGTCCGAGCCTCTGACACCATGGATTCCGTGAGCTTCCCCTATGACGCCCCAGTTTCGCAGACGCTTTTCGACCGTGCGGCCCTCGTGACGCCCGGCGGCGTGAACTCTCCCGTCCGTGCCTTCCGCGCGGTGGGCGGTACGCCCCGGTTCATGGTGTCCGGTAACGGTCCATACCTCATCGATGCGGACGGTCGCGAATATGTCGACCTCGTATGTTCTTGGGGGCCGATGATTCTCGGTCATTCCCACCCGGAGGTCATCGAAGCGGTCCAGGCCGCGGTCGCCCGCGGTACGTCCTTCGGTACGCCCGGTGAGGGCGAGGTCGCGCTCGCCGAGGAGATCGTGGCCCGGGTCGGCCCCGTCGAGCAGGTGCGGCTCGTGTCGTCCGGGACCGAGGCGACCATGTCCGCCATCCGGCTCGCCCGCGGTTTCACCGGGCGCGCCAAGGTCGTGAAGTTCGCCGGCTGCTACCACGGGCACGTCGACGCGCTGCTCGCCGCGGCGGGCTCCGGGGTCGCGACCCTCGGGCTGCCCGACACCCCCGGGGTGACCGGCGCGCAGGCCGGGGACACCATCGTCCTGCCGTACAACGATCTTGAGGCCGTGCGCCGCGCGTTCGCCGCGCACCCCGGTGAGATCGCCTGTGTGATCACCGAGGCCTCGCCCGGCAACATGGGCGTCGTCCCGCCCAGGGACGGGTTCAACGCGGGGCTCAAGGAGCTCTGCGCCGCCGACGGCGCGCTCTACATCTCGGACGAGGTGATGACCGGGTTCCGTACGTCGAAGGCCGGCTGGTACGGCGTCGACGGCGTCGTGCCCGATCTGATGACCTTCGGCAAGGTCATGGGCGGCGGGTTCCCGGCCGCCGCGTTCGGCGGGCGCGCCGACATCATGGGGCGGCTCGCCCCCGCGGGCCCCGTCTACCAGGCGGGCACGCTCTCCGGGAACCCGGTCGCCACCGCCGCGGGCCTCGCGCAGCTGCGGCTGCTCGACGACGCGGCGTACGCGAAGATCGACGCCGTCTCGCGGCAGATCCAGGGGCTGGTGACGGACGCGCTCAGCAAGGAGGGCGTGGCCCATCGCGTACAGACGGCGAGCAACATGTTCTCCGTCTTCTTCACCGCCGACGAGGTCCACGACTACGAGGGTGCCAAGAAGCAGGAGTCGTTCCGCTTCACCCCCTTCTTCCACTCGCTGCTGGCCGACGGCGTGTATCTGCCGCCGTCCTCCTTCGAGTCCTGGTTCGTCTCCACCGCCCACGACGACCGTGCGATCGAGCGGATCGCCGCCGCGCTGCCGGCCGCCGCACGCGCCGCCGCCGAAGCGACCGCCCCCGAGCCCAGCGCCCCCGAGCCCAGCGCCCCCGAGCCCAGCGCCCCCGACACCATCGGCGCCGGGACCGGCGCACCCGAGCCCACCGATCCGGAGAACGCCGCATGAGCACGAGCGAAGAGATCACCGTCGTCCATCTCGTGCGCCACGGCGAAGTGCACAATCCGGACGGTGTCCTCTACGGCCGGCGCCCCGGCTACCACCTCTCCGAGCTGGGCAGGCAGATGGCCGACCGGGTCGCGGAGTACCTCGCGGACCGTGACATCGCCTACGTCGTCGCCTCCCCCCTGGAGCGCGCGCAGGAGACCGCGGCCCCCGTCGCCAAGAGCCACGGACTGGCCCTCGACACCGACGACCGGCTGATCGAGGCCGCGAACGTCTTCGAGGGCAAGGCCTTCGGGGTCGGAGACGGCGCGCTGCGCAGGCCCGGGAACTGGAGGTATCTCACCAACCCGTTCCGGCCGTCCTGGGGCGAGCCGTACATCGAGCAGGTCGTACGGATGATGGGCGCCCTGAACGCCGCGCGCGACGCGGCCCGCGGGCACGAGGCGGTCTGCGTCAGCCATCAGCTGCCGATCTGGATCGTGCGGAGCTTCGTCGAGCGGCGCCGGCTGTGGCACGACCCGCGCCGCCGGCAGTGCACGCTCGCGTCCCTGACCAGTTTCACCTATCAGGGCGACAAGATCGTCTCCGTCGGCTACTCCGAGCCCGCCCGCGATCTTGTCCCGGCACATCTGCTCGCCGGCGCCCGGCCGGTCAAGGGCGGCACCAAAGCCTTCGGCGCCTGAATGCGCGGGAACCGGCGCTCGCTCCGAACTGACGCCCGCTCGCGTTCCGCTGATCACTTTCTGTCATATCCACTGATACATCAGTGAAGATCAGTAAAGATATGACAATTACAGGAACCTCCCCGTTCGCTCTCTCATCTCTGGTGTTGCCGCTTGTAAGACTTTTACAAGCGGCATACGCACCAGACGAGCGCGGATGGGAACGGTATGCGCGACATCAGCCGAAGGAGTCTACTCGGAGCGGGAATTGGAGCGGCTGCCGCGATCGGGATCGCGGGCTGCTCCACCGGTGAGAGCGGTTCGGTCCGGCACGCGGGCGTGGGCAAGGGCGGTGAGAGCGGAGGCGCGACGGGCAGTGCGCGCCCCCTCGCCAAGGAGGTCCGTCTCATAGGCGACGGTTCCACTTCCGACACGGGAAAGCAGCCGCACCAGCCGGCCGCCCCGGTCCCCCTGGAACCCGGCCAGACCCCGCCGCAGTTCGTGATCTTCTCCTGGGACGGAGCCGGTGAGGTCGGCAACGGTCTCTTCCCCCGCTTTCTGGAACTCGCCAAGAACCACGACGCGGCGATGACCTTCTTCCTCTCCGGCCTCTATCTGCTGCCCGAGTCGAAGAAGACGCTCTACCGCCCGCCGAACAACCCCGTCGGCGCCTCCGACATCGGCTATCTCACCGACGGCCATATCAAGGACACCCTCAAGAACGTCCGCCAGGCATGGCTGGACGGCCATGAGATCGGTACGCACTTCAACGGGCATTTCTGCGCCGGCTCCGGCAGCGTCGGCGACTGGACCCCGCAGCAGTGGCGCAGCGAGATCGACCAGGCTGTGTCCTTCGTCACCGAGTGGCGTACGAACAGCGGCTGGACCGATCTCGACCCGCTGCCCTTCGATTACCGCAAGGAACTGATCGGCAGCCGTACGCCCTGTCTGCTCGGCCAGGAGAATCTGCTGCCGACGGCGAAGAAGCTGGGCTGGCGTTACGACGCGAGTTCGCCCGGCGGTACGCAGCGGTGGCCGGACAAGAAGATGGGGATCTGGGATTTCCCGTTGCAGCAAGTCCCGTTCCCCGGGCACAGTTTCGAGGTCCTTTCCATGGACTACAACATTCTGGCGAATCAGTCGAAGAATTCGACGAACGGCATGACCTCGCGTTACGCGGGCTGGCGCAAGCAGGCCACCGAGGCGTATCTCGGCGGTTTCCGCCGTGCCTACGAATCGAATCGCGCGCCGTTCTTCATCGGCAACCACTTCGAGCAGTGGAACGGCGGGATCTATATGGACGCCGTGGAGGAGGCGCTGAAGGGGATGGCGGGCAAGAAGGACGTACGGCTCGTCTCGTTCCGGCAGTTCACCGACTGGCTCGATGTCCAGGACCCCGCCGTACTCGACAAGCTCCGCACATTGGAGGTCGGCCAGGCCCCCGCCGGCGGCTGGAACGCATTCTTCAAGGCATGAGCACGAGAAGGCCGCCTGAGAAGGCCGCTTGAGAAGGCCGCCTGAGCGGACCGGCTGAGCGGATCGTCGCGCGGACCCCCGGCTGTTGCCCGTACACGGCCCTTTACAACGGGCTTTACGGGCAGCCAGGGGGGTGCGCAAGATCCCTGAATCGCCCATGCGAAACTTTTCACATGAACTCAGGCCGCGCTTCCCGACGCCGCTCCGAGCGACGATTCCGCGCCCTCCCGCCGGTTGTCGTCGGCGTGGCGGCCCTGACGCTCTCGGCCTGCGGGGGCGGCGGCAAGTCCGGTGGCGGTGGTGACACCAACTTCGTCACGAACACGGGTGGCATCTCGACCGTCGCGGCAGCCGACCGCAAGCCCGCCAACCGGCTCGCGGGCGAGACCCTGGAGGGCCAGCGGCTCGACGTCGCCGACCTCAAGGGCAAGATCGTCGTGATGAACGTATGGGGCTCGTGGTGCCCGCCCTGCCGCGCCGAGGCCCCGCACTTCGCGAAGGTCGCCAAGGAGACCGAGTCGAAGGGCGTGGCGTTCGTCGGGATCAACACCCGGGACGCCAACAAGGGCCCGGCGCTCGCGTTCGAGAAGGACTACGGCGTCCCCTACCCGAGTCTGTACGACCCGACGGGCAAGCTCATCGTCAACGGCTTCCCCCGGGGAAGTCTCAACCCGCAGTCCATCCCCTCCACGATCGTGCTCGACCGGGACGGGAAGATCGCGGCCCGCGCGCTGATGGCGCTCGACGCGGAGAAGCTGCGCAAGATGATCGACCCGCTGATCGCGGAGAAGTGATCCCGTGCAGGTTCTCGCCGCGGTCCCCGGCATGAATGAGACGGTCTACAGCGGAGCGCTGCTGGTCGCGCTGCCGATCGCCCTGCTGGGCGGGCTCGTCTCCTTCTTCTCGCCCTGCGTGCTGCCGCTCGTGCCCGGCTACCTCTCGTATGTCACCGGCGTCAGCGGCACCGATCTGGCGGACGCCAGACGCGGCCGGATGGTCGCCGGCGCCTCGCTCTTCGTCGTCGGCTTCACCGCGGTCTTCGTCTCGGGCGGGGCGCTGTTCGGCTTCGCCGGCGAGACGCTCCAGGACCACCGCGCCGTCCTCTCCAAGGTGCTCGGCGTCCTGATGGTCCTCATGGGTGTGTTCTTCCTGGGGATGATGCCCTGGCTCACCCAGCGCGAATTCCGCTTCCACAAGCGCCCGGTGTCCGGCCTGGCGGGCGCGCCGCTGCTCGGCGCCCTCTTCGGGATCGGCTGGACGCCCTGCCTCGGGCCGACCATCTCCGCGGTGAACGCCCTCGCGTTCGATCAGGCGAGCGCCGGCCGGGGGGCCATACTGACCGTCGCGTACTGCCTCGGTCTCGGAGTGCCGTTCGTGCTCGCGGCGGTGGCGTTCCGCAAGGCGCTCGGGGCGTTCGGCTGGATCAAGCGCCATTACGTATGGGTGATGCGCATCGGCGGCGCGATGATGATCCTGACGGGTCTGGCGCTGCTGACCGGCGCGTGGGACAGCCTCGTGCAGTCCATGCAGACCTGGACCAACGGCTTCACGGTGGGGATCTAGTTCCATGAGCAAGGCGTCCATGAACGACACCGGGTCCGACACCCCGACCGTGGCCGGGACCGACAACGACAGCGACAACGCCACCAACACCGGCGACGACACCGACTCCGCCGCGCGGGCGGCATCGGACGCGGCCCGCGCCGCTTCCGACGCCCGTGACGCGCGCGAACTCGGCGACGCCGGGTCCACCCTCTCCACCGCCCCCCGCGAGGAGCGTGAGGACACCGTCATCGGCGGCCCCACCCTCGGGATCGTCGGCTGGCTCCGCTGGTTCTGGCGCCAGCTCACCTCCATGCGCGTCGCGCTGATCCTCCTCTTCCTGCTCTCCCTCGGCTCCATCCCCGGCTCGCTGATCCCGCAGACCGGCATCGACGAGGTGAAGGTGCAGGACTTCAAGGAGCGGCACGAGACACTCGCGCCGATCTACGACAGCCTCCAGCTCTTCCACGTCTACAGCTCGGTGTGGTTCTCCGCGATCTACATCCTGCTGTTCATCTCCCTCATCGGCTGTATCGTCCCGCGCACCTGGCAGTTCGTCGGCCAGCTGCGCGGCCGGCCGCCGGGCGCGCCCAAGCGCCTCGACCGGATGCCCGCGTACGCGACGTGGCGCACCACCGCCGAGCCCGAGGCCGCCCGCGAGGCCGCGCTCGCGATCCTCAAGAAGCGCCGCTTCCGGGCGCATACGGTCGGTGACGCGGTCGCCGCGGAGAAGGGCTATCTCCGCGAGGCAGGCAATCTCGGCTTCCACATCGCGCTGATCGTGATGCTGGTGGCCTTCGCGAGCGGACAGCTCCTCAAGTCGGAGGGCGGCAAGCTGATCGTCGAGGGCGACGGCTTCTCCAACACCCTCACCCAGTACGACGACTTCAAGTCCGGCTCCCTCTTCAACACGGACGAGCTGGCGCCGTTCAGCTTCACGCTGGACGCGTTCACGGGAACGTACGAGCGCAGCGGGCCGCAACTGGGTACCCCCCGGACCTTCAAGGCCGACGTCCGGTACACCACCGACCCGGCCGGCCCGGAGAAGAAGGCCGTCATCGAGGTCAACAAGCCCCTCGACGTCGACGGCTCGAAGGTCTATCTCATCGCCCATGGATACGCCCCCGTCGTCTCCGTCAAGGACGGCCGCGGCAAGGAGGTCTTCCGGGGCGCGGTCCCGCTGCTGCCGATCGACAACAACGTCTCGTCCACGGGCGCCATCAAGGTCATGGACGGCTACCGCGACAAGAACGGCAAGAAGGACCAGCTGGGCTTCGCCGCGTTCTTCGTGCCGACGTACGGCGGGAAGGGCTCGGGGCAGATGTTCTCCCGGTTCCCCGCGCTCGACTTCCCGGTGCTCAACATCGGCGCCTACCACGGCAGTCTCGGTGTCGACTCCGGGCTGCCGCAGAACGTGTACCAGCTGAACACCGACAAGATGACGGCCTTCAAGGACGCCAAGGGCAATGTCCTGAAGAAGACCCTGATGCCGGGCGACTCACTGACGCTGCCCGACGGCGCCGGCTCCATCACCTTCGAGAAGGAGGTCAGGGAGTGGGCGAGCTTCCAGATCACCCATCAGCCCGGTGACGCCTGGGCCCTCGCCGGTGCGATCGCCGCCATCGCGGGGCTGGCCGGCTCGCTCTTCATCCAGCGGCGCCGGGTCTGGGTCCGGGCGGTACGGGGCGCCGACGGCGTCACCGTCGTCGAGATGGCGGGACTCGGCCGCAGCGAGTCCGCCAAGCTCCCCGAGGAACTGGCCGAACTGGCCGGCACCCTCCATTCAGAGGCGCCCAGCGCGCCTGATCCCGCAGAAAAGACTGTTGAAGGGGCTGAGAAGTGAATCTCGCCGCCACAGCAACCAATGAGAGCCTGGCACAGACCAGCAATGTGCTGATCTATTCGGCCATGGCCGTCTACCTGCTGGCCTTCTTCGCGTACATGGCCGAGTGGCTGTTCGGCAGCCGCAGCAAGGTCGCCAGGACCGCCGCCGCGCTGACCGGCGGCGACCGGACGTCCGCGGCGGCGCCGGTGACGGTACGGTCCGCGCGGGAAGGCGGTTCCACGGCCGTCCTGGAGCGGCCGGAGGTCATCACCCGCTCCGCGAGCGGCACCCGCGACCTGCCCGACGGCCCCGGCGCGGCGGGCGGTGACGCGCAGGGCGATCTGTACGGCCGGATCGCCGTCTCCCTCACGGTCCTCGCCTGGGGCATCGAGGCGGCCGGGGTGGTCACCCGCGCGCTGTCCGTGCAGCGGGCGCCGTGGGGCAACATGTACGAGTTCAACATCACTTTCACCACCGTGGTCGTCGGGGTCTATCTCGCGCTCCTGGCGCTGCGGAAGAACGTCCGCTGGATGGGACTGCCGCTCGTCACCGTGGTCCTCCTCGACCTCGGGCTCGCGGTCACCGTCCTGTACACCGCCAGCGACCAGTTGGTTCCGGCGCTGCACTCGTACTGGCTCTGGATCCATGTCTCCACGGCGATCTTCTGCGGCGCGGTCTTCTACGTCGGCGCGGTCGCCACGCTGCTCTATCTCTTCCGTGAGCGGTACGAGTCGAAGCTCGCCGCCGGCCTCAAGCCCGGCGCCTTCGCCACCTCGGTGATGGAGCGGCTGCCGGCCTCGGCGTCGCTCGACAAGTTCGCGTACCGCGTCAACGCGGCGGTCTTCCCGCTCTGGACGTTCACGATCATCGCGGGCGCGATCTGGGCCGGCGACGCCTGGGGCCGCTACTGGGGCTGGGACCCCAAGGAGGTCTGGTCCTTCATCACCTGGGTCGCGTACGCCTGTTACCTGCACGCCCGCGCCACCGCCGGCTGGAAGGGCCGCAAGGCCGCCTATCTGGCGCTGGCCGCCTTCGGCTGCTGGCTCTTCAACTACTACGGCGTGAACATCTTCGTCACGGGCAAGCACTCGTACGCGGGGGTGTAACTCGCGTACACCGGTGCACCGCCAGGACACCGGATGCAACTCCCGTACGCCGGATGCATCCCGCGTACACCGGATACATCAAGAGGCGCCCTCCGCGGTATTGACTCCGCGTGGGGCGCCCCTGTAGGTGCGTATGCCTGATGGGTGTATGTCCGTCCGAAGGGGCGGCTGTCAGGGCTTCGGCGGGGTGTCGTCCGCGCTGCCGCCGCCCTTCTCACGCCGCTCGATCTCCTCCTCGCGGCGCCTCAGATCCGCTTCCCACTGCGCGAGATGAGCGGAGTCCTCGTCGCTTCCCCCCACGTCCTCGGCGTCCTTGGAGCCCTTGACGTTCTTCTCGTCCTTGAGGGAGTTGAGGAACTCCGGGTTGTCGTCGGGCGCCACCCAGCCGCCTCCACGGCGCACCGCCGTCGTCCGCTCCCGGCCCACGATCAGCCACGAGATGGAGCCGACCAGAGGGAAAAGCAGCACCAGAATCGCCCAGATGGGCTTGGGGAGGTACCGGATCTCCTTCTCATCGGTGGTGATGCAGTCGATGAAGGCATAGATGCTGAGAGCCAACGGCACCAGAATCATCAGCACCCGAAGCATGGAGTCCCCTTTTTAGTGGAGATCGAGATTTTGGCGGAGATCGAGACCGCGTCAGCGGCCCCCTGACAGCACCAGGGTAACGAGTAACCGATCAGACCCGGTCCCGGACGGTCAAGCGGTCTTCTCGCCGCACAGGGGTCTTCTCGCCGCACGCAGGTCTAGTCGGCACGTGGGCCCCGTCCGGTCGGTAAGCCCCCGGCGGGCCGCGCCGGGGAGGATGACACACTGGAGCGCATGGCTTACGACGATCTCCGCTCGCTGCTCCGGGCGCTGGAGCGCGAGGGCGACCTCAAGCGCATCAAGGCCGAAGTCGATCCGTACCTGGAGGTCGGGGAGATCGTCGACCGGGTGAACAAAGCGGGCGGGCCCGCGCTGCTCTTCGAGAACGTCCGCGGCTCGGCGATGCCTCTCGCCATGAACGTGTACGGCACGGACCGCCGGCTGCTGAAAGCGCTGGGGCTCAAGGCGTACAGCGATATCAGCGACAAGATCGGCGGGCTGCTCAAGCCCGAACTGCCGCAGGGCTTCATCGGAATGCGCGAGGCGTTCGGGAAGCTCAGCTCCATGGCGCACGTACCGCCGAAGAAGATCAAGGACGCGCCTGTCCAGGAAGTGGTCCTCACCGGCGACGACGTCGATCTGGACCAGCTGCCCGCGCTGTTCACCTGGCCCGAGGACGGCGGCTCCTTCTTCAACCTCGGTCTCACCCACACCAAGCACCCCGAGACCGGCGTCCGCAATCTCGGGCTCTACCGGCTCCAGCGCCATGACCGGCGCACCATCGGGATGCACTGGCAGATCCACAAGGACAGCCGCAACCACTACCAGGTGGCCGCCAAGCGCGGTGAACGGCTGCCCGTCGCGATCGCGTTCGGCTGTCCGCCCGCCGTGACGTACTCCTCGACCGCCCCGCTGCCCGGCGATATCGACGAGTACCTCTTCGCGGGCTTCGTCCAGGGCCGGCGCATCGAGATGGTCGACTGCAAGACCGTCCCGCTCCAGGTGCCCGCCAACGCCGAGGTCGTCATCGAGGGGTGGCTCGAACCGGGCACGATGCTGCCCGAGGGCCCGTTCGGCGATCACACGGGGTTCTACACCCCGCAGGAGCCGTTCCCCGCGCTCACCATCGACTGCGTGACGATGCGGAAGCGGCCGCTGCTCCAGTCGATCGTGGTCGGCCGGCCGCCGACGGAGGACGGGCCGCTGGGGCGTGCGACGGAACGGTTCTTCCTGCCACTGCTGAAGATCATCGTGCCGGACATCGTGGACTACCACCTCCCCGAGTCGGGCGGCTTCCACAACTGCGCGATCGTCTCGATCGACAAGAAGTACCCCAAGCACGCGCAGAAGGTGATGCACGCGATCTGGGGCGCGCACATGATGTCGCTGACCAAACTGATCGTGGTCGTCGACGCGGACTGCGATGTGCACGATCTGCACGAGGTGTCCTGGCGGGCGCTGGGCAACACCGACTACGCGCGCGACCTCACCGTCGTCGAGGGCCCGGTCGACCATCTCGACCACTCCTCCTACCAGCAGTTCTGGGGCGGCAAGGCGGGGATCGACGCGACGAGGAAGCTCCCCGAGGAGGGGTACACCCGGGACGGCGGCTGGCCGGAGATGGTCGAGTCCGACCCGGAGACGGCGGCGAAAGTCGACCGCCGGTGGAGGGAGTACGGGCTGTGACGAGCGCAGCGGCGGCGGTACCGCAGCCGGGCAGGACCAGGGCTTTTCTGCGGCTGGTGATGATCGAGCACTCGGTCTTCGCGCTGCCGTTCGCGTATATCGCCGCGCTGACCGCGATGTTCCAGCTGGACGGGAACGTCCACTGGGTCCGGCTGCTGCTGGTCACCATCGCGATGGTCGGGCTCCGTACGTTCGCGATGGCCTGCAACCGGATCATCGACCGCGAGATCGACGCGCGCAATCCGCGTACGGCGGGACGCGAACTGGTGACGGGCGCGGTCTCGGTGCGCTCCGCGTGGACGGGCGCGCTCGTGGCCGTCGTCGTCTTCCTCGGGGCCGCGGCGGCGCTCAATCCGCTCTGTCTCGCCCTCGCGCCCATCGCCGTGATCCCGATGGTCGTCTATCCGTACGGGAAGAGGTTCACCAACTTCCCGCACGCCATCCTCGGCCTCGCCCAGGCCATAGGCCCGGTAGGCGCCTGGCTCGCGGTCACCGGCAGCTGGTCGTGGGACGCGGTGATCCTCGGGCTGGCGGTGGGCATCTGGATCGGCGGCTTCGACCTGATCTTCGCCTGCCAGGATGTCCAGGCCGACCGTGCGCACGGCGTGCTGTCCGTACCGGCGCGGTTCGGTATCCCGGCGGCGCTGTACGGGGCGCGGGCCTGCCATGCCGTGACCGTGGCGCTGCTGGTCTGGTACGCGCTGGCCACGGACGCCGGAGCGTTCTTCTGGACCGGGCTGGCCGTCGTCGCGGGGGCGTTCCTGTACGAGCACACGATCGTGAAGCCGGGCGATCTCTCGCGGCTGAACCGCGCGTTCTTCAGCGTGAACGGCTTCATCGGGATAGCCCTCTTCGTGGCCGCGCTGCTGGATCTCCTGGTGCGGGGCCTGACGCTGTAGGGCGGCCGGCGCGGCAGGCGGGTACGGCCGGTGTCCGGATGCGGCGGTGTCCACGTGCGGCGGTGTCCACGTACGGCCGGTGTCCTGTGCCTCAGCCGCTCAGCCCCGCGAGCCGCTCAGCCCCGCGCCGTTATTCGTTCGTTCAGCGGGGGCTGCCTGCGGAACATGAACGCGGCCAGCACCCCGCCGATCAGCCCGAAGAGATGGCCCTGCCAGCTGACGGCCGAGTTCGTCGGCAGGACGCCCCACAGGGCCGAGCCGTAGAACGCGAGGACCAGCAGACCGGTCACGATGTCCACCGCGTTGCGGTCGACGAAGCCGCGCACCAGCAGATAGCCGAGCAGCCCGAAGACCACCCCGGAGGCGCCCGCCGTGACCGTGTGGTCGGCGGCGGTGAGCCAGACGCCCAGGCCGCCGACGACCATGATCGTGAGCACGACGGCGGCGAACCGCCGCAGGCCGGTCAGCGCGGCGAGGAAGCCGAGGATCAGCAGGGGCAGGGAGTTGGACACGAGATGGTCGTAGCCGTGGTGCAGGAAGGCCATCGGGATGACATCGCGCAGCTCGCCGACGTCACGCGGGCTCAGTCCGTACGTACTGAGCGAGCCGGTCGGGCCGTTCACCGCTTCGAGCACCCAGAGCAGGGCGACCCAGCCGATCATGACGGCCGCGGCCGGCTTCATCCGTGAGGTCCGGCTCCGGCTCCGTGCGGTCGAGCCCGCGGGCGGTCGGGCGGTCGGATACGGCATCGGGGCCCCCTCTGGTCACTGCTCGTCCGTGTTCCCGAGGTTCTGCGCCCCGTGAACGTCCGGGGTACGGTCATCGGTTCCTGCCCCGGCCCGCCGGATAGGCTCGGATCCGTGAAGCCCGGATCGTACGAAGACGAGCACAGCCCGCGCCAGCCCCGGCGGCCCTGGGTCGTCGGCGTCTCGGGAGCGTCGGGGACGCCGTACGCCGCGGCCGTGCTGCGGGGGCTGCTGGACGGGGGCGAGAGCGTCGATCTCGTGGTCAGCCGGGCGTCACGGCTGACGCTCCTCGACGAGACGGGCATCGCCTTCAGGGACGCGCGCTGGCGGGCCGATCTGCGCACCTGGCTGGCGCGCGGCGCGGACGGCAAGCCGGACACCTTCGACGTGAAGCTGAGCCCGGACCCGGGCGCGGACGACGTACGGCACTGGCCGGCCGGCGATCTGGCGGCGGGCCCCTCCTCGGGCTCGTACCCCGCGAAGGGGATGCTGATCGTGCCCGCGTCCACGGCGAGTGTGGCCGGGGTGGCGCTCGGCCTGTCCAAGGATCTGCTCCAGCGCGCGGCGAGCGTGACTCTGAAGGAGCGGCGGACACTGGTGGTCGCCGTACGGGAGACGCCGCTGAACGGCCAGACGCTGAGACATCTGGTGACCCTGGACGAGGCGGGCGCCGTGGTGCTGCCCGCCTCTCCGGCGTTCTACGCGGGGGCGACACATATCCAGGACCTGGTGGACTTCGTCGCCGGGCGGGTCCTGGACGCGGCAGGGGTGCCGCACCGGCTGTACCGCCGTTGGGAGGGAGAGCTAGGCGGCTCTCGTGGGTGACGACGAGACCGACTGGGACGAGGAAAGGGCCCTGAACCAAATATTCGTAGGGTTTCGACCCTGCATGCCTTAGATTTTATCTATAATCTTGTGGGATTGCTGAATAATGGAAGGCTTCAGGCATATGGACGCCGTGGATAGGCAGCTCATCCAGGCCCTCAGGGAGAACGGCAGAGCCTCGTACGCCGAGCTCGGCAGGCTCGTCGGACTCTCCGGGCCCAGCGTCACCGACCGTATCAACCGTCTCGAAGCGGCGGGCGTCATCACCGGCTACCGCGCCACGGTCGACTCGGCCTCACTCGGCCTCGGCGTCACCGCGCTGATCGGGATCTCGCTCTCCGACGCCGCCGACCACGAGGACGTGGCACGCCGGATGCGCGATCTCGGGGAGATCGAGGACTGCTGGTTCATCGCGGGCGACGACTCGTACATGCTGAAGGTCCGCGCGAGCGACGTGGACGGCCTGGAGAAGACGATCGGCCGGCTGAGCGGTACGAAGGGCGTCTCCCGGACCCGTACCACCATCGTGCTCTCCACCAAGTGGGAGAACAGGGTGGGGGAGTTGCCCGAGGAGGTGTGACCCCGGCGGGTCCACCCGGAAGCGCGGAACCGGAAGCACGGAACCGGAAGCACAGAACCGGAAACGCAGCAGAGGAAGAGGAAGCGACTGTGCGTATCGTCCGGCACCACGAGTACGGCCCGTCCCGGGTGTTGCGGACCGAGAAGGCAGAGCCGCCCGCCCACGGCCCCGAGGACGTGCTCGTCCGCGCGGAGGCCATCGGCGTCGACCACGCCGACGTACAGCGCCGCCTCGGCACCTTCCCGCTCGGCGCCCCGCCGCTCCCGTACTGCCCGTCCACGGATGTCGCGGGCGTCGTGGTCGAGACCGGCGACCGGGTGACCGGGATCGAGCCGGGACAGCGGGTCATCGTATGGAAGGCCCGTGACGCCTACGCGGAGTTCGTCGCCGCCCCCGCCGCGCGGGTGCTGCCGCTGCCCGACGGCCTCGGTTTCGCGGAGGCCACACTGCTCGGCTCCACCGGCCGGATCGCGGTGCACCTGCTCCAGACCGCGCGGGTGGCCGCCGGCGAGACGGTGCTGGTGCACGCGGGCGCCGGCGCGATCGGCCATATCGCCGTACAGGCGGCCCGTGCCCTGGGTGCGCAACGGGTCATCGCCACCGCCGGTTCACCGCGCAAGCTGGACTTCGTACGCGCGCTCGGCGCGGACGCGGCCGTCGACTACACCGACCCCGACTGGCCCGCGCGGGTCCGTGACGCCGCCGGACCCGAGGGCGTGGACGTCGTCCTCGACGGCGTCGGCGGCCCCCGGCTCCTCGACGGCGTCCGGCTCCTCGCACCGTACGGACGGCTCGTCTTCTACGGCGCGTCCGGTGGCGACAGCGAGCAGCCGGCCATCCCCGTCATGGAGCTGCTGGGCATGCGGCACGTGACGGGCTTCAGCATGCCCACCATGCTGCGCGACAGCCCGGCGCTCGCGGAGGAGGGCGTACGGCTGCTGTTCCGGCTGGTCGGGGACGGTTCCGTACGGCCGGTGATCCATGCGCGCGTGCCGCTCGACGAGGCCGCTCGCGCGCATGACCTGCTGGAACAGCGCGTCAGCATGGGCCGCGTCGTTCTCGTTCCGTGAGGGGCGTAGTCTCGACTGGCACGTTGTGGCGGACATTTCGGCAGAGACAGCAGAGACAGCAGAGATAGTGGGAGGCGGCCTGATGACTGCATCTGTTCAGGATGCGGGTCTCAAGCGCGAGCTGGAGGCGAAGATCCGGGCCGGCGAGCGGCTGACCCGCGAGGACGGCATCGCGCTGTACGAGTCGGACGATCTGGCCTGGCTCGGCGGTCTCGCCCACGAGGTGCGTACCCGCAAGAACGGTGACGTCGTCCACTTCAACGTCAACCGGCACCTCAACATGACGAACGTGTGCACGGCCTCCTGCGCCTACTGCTCGTTCCAGCGCAAGCCGGGCGAGAAGGACGCGTACACGATGCGCATCGAGGAGGCCGTCCGCCTCGCCAAGGCGATGGAGGGCGAGAACCTCACCGAGCTGCACATCGTCAACGGCCTCCACCCGACGCTGCCGTGGCGCTACTACCCGCGCTCGCTCAGCGCGCTGAAGGAAGCCCTCCCGCAGGTCTCCCTCAAGGCGTTCACCGCCACCGAGATCCACCACTTCGAGACGATCTCCGGCCTGTCGGCCTCCGAGATCCTCGACGAGCTGATCGAGGCCGGTCTGGAGTCGCTGACCGGCGGCGGCGCCGAGATCTTCGACTGGGAGGTCCGGCAGCACATCGTCGACCACAACACCCACTGGGAGGACTGGTCGCGCATCCACCGGCTCGCGCACGAGAAGGGGCTCAAGACCCCGGCGACGATGCTGTACGGGCACATCGAGGAGCCCCGGCACCGCGTCGACCATGTGCTGCGGCTGCGTGAACTCCAGGACGAGACCGGCGGTTTCCAGGTCTTCATCCCGCTGCGCTACCAGCACGACTTCGTGGACATGAAGGACGGCAAGGTCCGCAACCGCCTCCAGGCCCGTACGACCATGGCCACGGGCGCGGAGGCGCTGAAGACCTTCGCGGTCTCCCGGCTGCTCTTCGACAACGTCCCGCACGTCAAGGTGTTCTGGGTGATGCACGGCGTGCAGACCGCCCAACTCGCCCTCCAGCACGGCGCGGACGACATGGACGGCTCGGTCGTCGAGTACAAGATCACGCACGACGCGGACAACTACGGCACGCCGAACAAGCTCGGCCGCGAGGACCTGCTCGACCTGATCCGCGACGCGGGCTTCCGGCCCGTCGAGCGGAACACCCGGTACGAGATCATCCGCGAGTACCCGGGCCCCGACGCCGACCGCCGCGAGTCCCCGCAGCCGATGCGGGTCTGAGCGGGCGCACGGATCCGAAAGACGCACGGGACAGGGCAGGGACAGGGACAGGGACAGGGCATTCGGGATGGCGCTCATATTCGAGCTGGATCCGGCGGTGGACCCCGGCCTGCGTGACGGAGTTCTCGCGCTCTGGACGGATGTCTCCAACGCGGGCGGTGCCGTCGGATTCGTACCGCCGGTCACGGTGGACGACGTACGGCCCGAGCTGGTCAAGCACTTCGCGGCCATGGCCGAGGGCCGGGTCAGGCTGCTGGTCGGGTACGACGAGGAGGGCGCCGTCGCCGCGACGGCGTTCCTCGCGCTCAACACCCACCGGCTGATGCGGCACTGGCTCTGGCTCTACACCGTGATGGTCCACCCCCGGCACCAGGGCAAGGGGTACGGCCGTGACCTGATGGCCGCCGCGGCGGACGCCGCCCGCGGGATCGAGTCCATCGAGGCGATCCGGCTCACCTGCCGCGGGGGCACGGGCGTCGACACGTTCTACGCCTCCTGCGGCTACAAGGAGGTCGGGCGGGTGCCGGACGCGATCAGGGTCGCCCCAGGTGACGACCGTGACGACATCACGATGCTCCTCCCGCTGAACCGGTACTGAACAGGCCGTGCTTGACTGGTAGGACTCGGACATACCGCGACGTCGGTACGCCAGGAAGAGAGAGGGCCCGCTGTGACCGCTTCGAAGACAAGCGCCACGATCCGGTACACCGCGATGCGTCTGGGCATCTTCGCCGGGTGCTTCGTGGTCGTCGCAGGCCTGGTCCAGTTCGGTGTGCTGCCCAAGGGACTCGGCGACTCCAACTTCGTCTGGGTGCTGCTGCTCGCCATCGTGATCTCGGCGCCGCTCAGCTTCATCCTGCTGCGCAAGCAGCGCGACGAGATGTCGGCGCAGCTCGTGGGCAAGGTCGACAGCGCGAAGTCGCGACTGGAGGCGAACCGCGCCCGGGAGGACGGCGTCACCCAGTAGGGCGACGCGCCCCCGTCCCCCCTTCCGTACGTCATCGCGGCGGCTGCCGCGGGCGCGGCGGCACGGTGGGCGCGGCGGCACGGTGGGCGCGGCATAAGTGCCACGTAAGCGCCACGTAAGCTTTCTCACACCCCAGCTCCGGAGCCGTCCCTCCAGAGCTGGGGTGCTGCCGTTTCCGGGCCTTTCAGGGCCTTTCCGGGCCTTTCAGGGGCCTTTGCAGGATCCTTCCGGCGGTCTTTCGCGCGCTTCCTACCTCAAAGAAGTGCTTTGAGCTTCTCAAAGTTCAAGTGTTAACGTGTTCGATATGAAGACAGCAGTGCGTCACCGCGGCCACCTGGGCATCCCGCTCGTGGCACGCCTGCATGTCGATCTGTGCCGCTGTATGTCCGCGGTCTGTTGCCGCGCTGTCTGACCCGGCATCATGCAGCGGCGCCCCTGCTGAGTTCTCCTGAGACTTCGTTCACGTCCTCCCGAGCCCTTCGAAGCACGAGCGCCGCACCCCCGTCCCGTAGGGGCCCTGGCCCCTGGCCCCGATACGTCATGTCTGGAGTGTGTTCGTGTCCGCGAACTCCGCGTCCACCACGTCAGAGAAGCCGGCCGGTCCAAGATCCGGCTTCCCGCTGCCCAAGATCCCGTTCTGGGCGCAGATCGTCGCCGGTCTGGTCCTGGGTGTGCTGCTCGGCTGGCTCGCCCGCAGCCAGGACATCAGCTGGCTCTACACGACCCTCGACAAGATCGGCAGCATCTTCGTCCAGCTGCTGAAGCTGGCCGTGGCGCCGCTGGTCTTCTTCGCGATCCTCGTGTCGATCACCAACCTGCGCAAGGTCAACAACGCGGCCAGGCTGGCCTCCCGTACCCTGCTCTGGTTCATGATCACCTCGCTGATCGCGGTCGCCATCGGCCTGGCGATCGGCCTGATCACCAACCCGGGCTCGGGCACCGGCCTCACCCCGAAGGACGGCAAGGCACCCGAGGGCTCCGGATCCTGGATCGACTTCCTGACCGGCATCGTCCCGACCGACGTGATCACGCCGTTCACCGAGCTGAACGTCCTGCAGATCGTCTTCATGGCCGCCGTCGCCGGAATCGCGGCCCTCAAGCTCGGCCCGAAGGCCCAGCCCATCCTCACCCTCAGCGAAGCCGTCCTCGAACTGCTCCAGAAGGCCCTGTGGTGGGTCATCCGGCTCGCCCCGATCGGTACGGTCGGCCTCATCGGCTTCGCCATCGCCGACTACGGCTGGGACCTCATCGGCAAGTACGCGACCTTCACCGCCGACGTCTACATCGGCTGCGCGCTGGTCCTCTTCGGCGTCTACCCGCTGCTGCTCGCCACGGTCGCCAAGGTCAACCCGCTCCAGTTCTACAAGGGCGCCTGGCCCGCGATCCAGCTGGCCTTCGTCTCCCGCTCCTCCGTCGGCACGATGCCGGTCACCCAGAAGGTCACCGAACGCCTCGGCGTCCCGAAGGAATACACCTCCTTCGCCGTACCGTTCGGCGCGACGACCAAGATGGACGGCTGCGCCGCGATCTACCCGGCGCTCGCCGCGATCTTCATCGCGCAGATCTTCGACGTCCAGCTGGGCATCCAGGACTATCTGCTGATCGCGTTCGTCTCGGTCGTCGGCTCGGCGGCCACCGCGGGCCTCACCGGCGCGACGGTCATGCTGACGCTGACCCTCTCCACGCTGGGGCTCCCGCTGGAGGGCGTCGGCCTGCTGATGGCGATCGACCCGATCCTGGACATGATGCGTACGGCCACGAACGTGGCGGGCCAGGCGCTGGTCCCGGTCATCGTCGCGGCACGCGAGAAGATCCTCGACCACGACGCGTACAACTCGGCCTCGGCGTCGCCGGTGGACGACTACGACAGCGCGGACGAGACGCGCGGGACGAAGGTCCCGGTCGCCGCGTAACGAGCGCACGCGACGCGCACACGCGTAACGCACACGCGTAACGCACACGCGTAACGCACACGCAGGAAGCGCCACTCGGATCGCCCCCGTCCTCTGCTGAGGCCGGGGGCGACGTGCTGTGGCCGGAGCGGGCGGGCCGCGGCGTGTGTGGGAGCCGAGCGAGCGGCTCACGGGCAGCACGATCCGGTAAGTCGGCCGGAACACCACGGGTCCGCTGTCCGCGCTTCCGGCGAACCGTAGGCTTACGGGGTTTGGGTCGAGTTCGTGAGCCAGGTTTGTGGGCCGGGTTCGTGGATGGGACGCGTGGGCCGGTTGTGTGGGCCGGGTTTGTGGGGCGGCGGGGATACCGGGAGAGCGGGAGGAAGCCTGACGTGGGTGCGGTGAGTGCCGCGAGCACCGGCAAGAGCAAGCGGATGCCGCGCGCGGAGCGCGAACGGCAGATGATGGACGCCGCCGTGCGCACCTTCGGACAGCGCGGTTACCGTGCCGCCTCGATGGACGAGATCGCCGAGCAGGTGGGTGTCTCGAAACCGCTGGTGTACCTCTACCTCAACTCCAAGGAAGAGCTGTTCACCGCCTGTATCCGGCGCGAGTCGGCGGCGCTGGTCGCGGCGGTGACGGCGGCCGTGGAACCGGGGGCGCCGGCCGACCGGCAGCTGTGGACCGGACTCGTGGCGTTCTTCACGCACACCGCGGAGAACCCGGACGGCTGGGCGGTGCTCCACCGCCAGGCGCGTACGCACGGCCAGCCGTTCGCCGCCGAGGCCACGAAGATGCGGGAAGCGCTGGTCGCGTATGTGACGGGACTGATCGGCGCGACGGCCCGCGAGGCGCACGGCGCGCCCGATCTGGCCGACCGGGATGTGGCCGGGCTGGCGCAGGCGCTGGTGGGGGCGGCGGAGGCGCTCGCGGCGTGGGCGAACGAGACTCCGGGCGTCTCGGCGAAGGAGGCCGCGGCGACGCTGATGAACTTCGCCTGGACGGGACTCGGGAATCTCATGGCGGGGGAGCGCTGGACGGATCGCGAGACAGCTCCCCGGTGAGATGGACGCGGGTCCCGGCGCCGTCGCGCAGTTGGAAGGCGACGCTGCCCTCGGCGCCGGTCCGCGCGGCGTACGTCACGGTGGCGGGAAGCGGTACGGGCGCCCTGAACTCCCCGCGTACGGACGACGCGTGGCCACCGTGGCCACCCGTACCGGTGCCGGTGCCGGTGCCGGCTTCGCCTTCCGCCTCCGCGACGCAGCGGGCGAACGTCCACATGCCATGGGCGATCGCACGCGGAAAGCCGAAGGGCCGCGCGGTGAGCGGATGCAGATGGATGGGGTTGCGGTCGCCGGACACGGCGCCATAGCGACGGCCCAGCTCGGCGGGTAGCCGCCACTCCGCGCTGACCGGCAGCGGTCGGGGGATGTCGGGCGCGACCGCGACCGTAGGCGCGGGAGCTGGCAGCCGGCGGCCGTGACGGCCACGGCTGTCGGGGCCACGGCTACCGTGGCCGGGCTCGTCGCCCCGCCCGTCGCCCCGCCCGTCGTCGTCCCGGTGGCGCGCGAGATAGGCGCTGCGGGAGTGCCAGACCACTTCGCCGGCGACCCGCGCCTCCGTCACGATGATCACTTCCACGCCACGGCGGTGCGGCACGAGACTCTGCGCGTACACGCTGATCTCCGGCCGTTCCTCCACCGAGAGGGCCCGCTGTCCGCCAATCTCGATCCAGGTGTGCACCAGCCCCAGCACGGGCAAGGGGAACTGACGTGCCGTCATGAGCCGCATGGCCAGCGGGAATCCGAGGACATGCGGATACGTGAGCGGCACCGTCCCGTTCGGGTCGGAGGGAAACCCGCAGAGCCGGATGTACGAAGCGAGCCGACCCGGGTCGATACGGGCACCGGTCAGCACGAGCCGGGTCTTCGGCAGAGCGTCGGCGTCGTCCCGTATCCGCCCCGTCCAGCCCGGCCGCCGCAGCCGCCGCGCGCGGCCCGGCGAGGCGATGGCACCGCGCACCATGGCGGGCGCCAGTCGAGGTGGTGAGGAGAGGAAACGGCCGGGTGCTGTGCCGGTGAAGTGCAGATAGCGGTCGGCCATTGTCTGACTCCCTGGACGGTCGTAGATTTACTCCCCAGTAAGGTTACTTAAGGGTCAGGAATTTGGTCGAGATGCTCCGTCTCCGCCCTCTTCGAGATCCACGCCTCTTCGGGATCCACGAGGCGCTGGCGATTCCCGAACGCGTCTCACGGGATGACGGAGCAGCACAGCAGTTCAGCAGCACAGCAGTTCAGCAGCGCAGCAGCAGAAGCCTCACTGCCGAGGAGCCGCCCGTGTCCGCCGACACATCTGCCGATGCCGGGTCCGCGCGGTCCGCGCGGTCCGCGCAGTCCCCTCAGCCCTCCGTGTCCGTTCTTCCGAGGCTGGTCGAGCCCGAGAAGCAGCGCGTGGACGGGACCGTGAGACAGGTGTCCGTACCCCCGCTCGCGCCGCCCGTCCGGCACGGTTCCCTCGCGGACATCCCTTTCGACAACGCCGAAGAGGCCCCCGGCGAGGCGGTCCTCAGCCGCAAGGGACCGAACGGGCGGTGGCGGGACGTCACGGCCGCCGCCTTCGCCGACGAGGTACGGGCCGTCGCCAAAGGGCTGATCGCGGAGGGGCTGCGCCCCGGTGACCGACTCGCGATCATGGCCCGTACGACCTACGAGTGGACACTCCTCGACTTCGCGGCCTGGGCCGCCGGGCTGATCACCGTACCCATCTACCCGACCTCCTCCGCCTTCCAGGCTCGCTGGATCCTCCAGGACTCGGGCGCGGTGGCATGCGTCGTGGAGGACGCGCAGCAGGCCCGGCTGATCTCCCAGGAACGCAGACAACTACCGGATCTCACCCGCCTGTGGGCGTTCGACACCGGCGCCGTCGGCACCCTGCGCGGCGCGGGCGAACACCTCCCGGACGAGGAGGTCATCGCGCGCCGCTCGCGGCTGGCGCCGGATTCCCCGGCCACGTTCATCTACACCTCGGGCACCACCGGACGTCCCAAGGGCTGCGTCCTCACCCACGCCAATTTCTTCGCCGAGGTGGACAACTCCATCGAACTGCTCCACCCCGTCTTCAAATCGGTGAGCAAGGAGCCGGCGTCCACACTGCTGTTCCTGCCGCTGTCCCATGTCTTCGGACGGATGGTCGCGATCGGCTGTCTGCGGGCGCGGGTACGGCTCGGACACGCGCCGTCCATCAAGACCGACGACCTGCTCGCGGATCTGGCGGGGTTCCGGCCGACGTTCCTGCTGGCCATCCCGTACGTCCTGGAGAAGGTCTACAACACCGGCCGCGCGACGGCCGAGAGGATGGGCCGCGCCTCGTCCTTCGACCGCGCGGCGAGGATCGCCCGGCGGTACGGCCAGGCATTGGAGGCGGAGGAACACGGCACCGGCCAGGGCCCGTCGTTCGCCCTGCGCGCGGCCCGCGCGCTGTACGACCCGCTGGTCTACCGGCGGATACGGGCCGCCCTGGGCGGCAAGGTGACGTACGCGATCTGCGGCGGCTCACCCCTGGGGCGCCGGCTCGCCGCGTTCTACTCGGGCGCGGGCATCGGGATCTTCGAGGGGTACGGCCTGACGGAGACGACGGCGGCGTCGACCGTCACCCCACCGCTCAAACCCCGGCTGGGAACGGTCGGCTGGCCGCTGCCGGGCACGGCGGTACGGATCGCCGACGACGGGGAGGTACTGCTGCGCGGGAGCCATGTGTTCGCCGGCTACTGGGACGCGGAGCGGGGCCGGGCGGTGGGGGCGCTGGAGCCGGGCCCGGGATCCGGGCCGGGGCAGCCGGAGGGCTGGTTCGCGACGGGGGACCTGGGGGCGCTGGACGAGGACGGCTATCTGACGATCACCGGCCGGAAGAAGGACATCATCATCACCTCGGGCGGCAAGAACGTCATCCCGGCACCCCTGGAGGACTGGCTGCGCGCGCATCCTCTGGTCAGCCAGTGCATGGTGCTCGGGGACAACCGCCCGTACGTCACGGCCCTGATCACCCTCGAACCCGACGGCCTGGCCCACTGGCGCCTGATGAAGAAGAAGCAGGACATCCCCCTGCCCGCCCTGACGGAGGACGAAGACCTGCGCGGCACACTCCAACGCGCGATAGACGAGGCCAACCGCCTGGTGTCCCGCGCGGAGTCCATCCGCCGCTTCAGGGTCCTTCCGGTGGACTTCACGGAAGAGAGCGGCCACCTGACGCCGTCGCTCAAACTGAAGAGAGCGAAGATCGCGGAAGACTTCGGCCCGGAGATCGAGGGGTTGTACGGGGGGAGGCGGTAGGTGGTGGGGGTGGGGGTGGGTTTTCGGCTGGGGGTGAGGGCCGAGGGGTAGTCGGGGTGGCCCGGAATGGATCATGGCGGGTGGGGGCCGCCCCTTGGGTTTCAGTGTCGCGGCTCCGGGTCGGGCGTCAAGGGCGCTCCTTCGTCGCGTCGGCTGCGCCGATTGCGCTGCGCTCCACCCTTGACTCCCGTCCCTCCACCGCAAGTGCTGCTTTGAGGGGGGCGGCCCGGGGGGAGGGGTCCCCGGGGAGGCACCCATGTTCCCGGGCTCCGGTTGCCGGCTTACTGGCCGGTGGGCCCTGCGGGGCTGCGCGGCAGTGGTGTGGGGTGGCCCGGCCTCGGCTCAGCGGGCTGGTGTGGGTGGGTGGTTGGGGCGCATGCCCCGCTGGTGAGGGCCCGTTGTCGGCTGCTCCTGTAGCCCGGGGCGGATGGAAGCGGCCACCCGCCCCTAATGCCCCAGTTTGTTAGGCCTCTTGGGGGGTCGTCGGGTCGGTTATGCGTCCTGGTGCCAGCCAACCGGGCCTCATGACGCCCCACGGCCCCTGGCCGGCCCACTGTCGTCTGCTGGGGCGCGGGAGTGGTGTGGGGTGGCCCGGCACCGGCTCGGCGTCTGGCCGTGGGGGGTGGTTGGGACGCATGCCCCGCTGGTGAGGGTGTGTGGGTGGTGGGGTGGCTGTGACTCAGGGGGCGGTGAGTGGGCCCGTGAGAGGCCGTGATGTGCCGTGGGGCCAGGTTAAGTGGACACGGGACGCATCACCGGTCCGAGGACCCTCCAAAAGGCCCGCCAAACTGGGACATAGGGGGCGGGTGGTCCTCTCGTCCGCCCCCCGGCTACAGAAGCAGCCGACAACGGGCCCTCACCAGCGGGGCATGCGCCCCAACTACCCACTCACCCCTGCTCGCCGAGCCGGTGCCGGGCCGCCCCACTCCACTCCTGCGCCCCCACCCACCGACCGGCAGTCGGCAACCGGACCCCCGCAACAAGGGAGCTTCCCCGGGGACCCCTCCCCCCGGGCCGCCCCCCTCAAAGCAGCACTTGCGGTGGAGGGGCGGGAGTCAAGGGTGACCGAAGGTCATCGGCTTGCCGACGCGACGAAGGAGCGCCCTTGACGCCCGACCCGGAGCCGCGAAACTGAAGCCTGAGGGGCGGCCCCAACCCGCCATCAAACCCCCCGGCCCACCACGGTTACCCCCCGGCACTCACCCGCAGCCGAAAACCCACCCCCACCGCTCACCGGTCGTATACGTTCCAGCGTGGGAACAGGGGTTGGATTGTCGGTAGCGGCGCCCCTCCCGCTCGCCCCGGCGCGAAAGGCAGGAGCCCCGCTGTCCCCCACCCGAGTGGGGAAAGCAGGGCTCCTTGGTTACTGCGTAAGTCGTGCGCGATCGCCGACCCGGGCAACTAGGCCGGGGTGACGTTCTCCGCCTGCGGGCCCTTCGGGCCCTGAGTGACGTCGAAGTTCACGACCTGGTTCTCCTCAAGGGAGCGGAAGCCGGTCGCGTTGATCGCGGAGTAGTGGACGAAGACATCCGGGCCGCCGCCGTCCTGGGCGATGAAGCCGAAGCCCTTTTCAGCGTTGAACCACTTGACGGTTCCGGTAGCCATAAGCCCTCCTTGGGCCAAAGGGTTGCCCTGCTCCAGAACCTGCAAAGAAGTCTGAAAACTACAAAAGCCTGCGGGTCACATGCTCCGCAGGCTCTGTACTGCAAGGGAAACCAAACTGCAACTTGCGGCGAGCCTAGCACGCAGTACATGTCCAGCGGTAGAGGGAAAGATCACTTCACCCGGACGTTTGTATAGGGCCCTGACGTGCTGACGAGCCACGCCGTAAGGGAGCCCCGGGGCCGTCCCGCACCCGGCGCGGGTCTAGCCTCGCGCTGTGGACAGTCCAGCGGAAAACACAGCGACAGAAGCATCACGGGCATCAGGGGCATCCGGCGCGGCAGCCCCCCCGGCCGAGGTGCCTGAGGCGACTGGGACGCCTGGGGCACCAGTGGTGGCCGGCGGCGGTGACGACCGTCGCAGTCGGCCGCGTGTCGGCCATATTCAGTTCCTGAACTGCCTGCCCCTCTATTGGGGCCTCGCCAGGACCGGTGCTCTTCTCGATCTGGAGCTGACGAAGGACACTCCCGAGAAGCTCAGTGAGCAGCTGGTGCGCGGCGAGCTGGATATCGCCCCCGTCACCCTCGTCGAATTCCTCCGCAACGCCGACGATCTTGTCGCCTTCACCGATCTCGCGGTCGGCTGCGACGGGCCTGTCATGTCCTGTGTCATCGTCTCGCAGGTACCGCTGGACCAGCTGGACGGCGCCCGGGTGGCCCTCGGCTCCACGTCCCGTACATCCGTGCGCCTGGCTCAGCTGCTGCTCAGCGAGCAGTACAAGGTGGCGCCCGACTACTACACGTGTCCGCCGGATCTCGGTCTGATGATGCAGGAGGCCGAGGCGGCCGTCCTGATCGGTGACGCCGCGTTGCGCGCCTCCCTCTACGAAGCGCCCCGGCTCGGCCTCCAGGTCCACGACCTGGGGCAGATGTGGAAGGACTGGACGGGCCTGCCGTTCGTCTTCGCGGTGTGGGCGGCGCGCAAGGACTATCTCGCGCGTGAGCCGAGGGTCGTACGGAAGGTCCACGAGGCGTTCCTCGCGTCCCGGGATCTCTCCCTGGAAGAGGTCGCGAAGGTCGCCAAGCAGGCGGCGCGGTGGGAGACCTTCGACGCGGAGCTGCTGGAGCGGTACTTCACGACGCTCGACTTCCGCTTCGGCCCCGACCAGCTCGCGGGCGTACGGGAGTTCGCGCACCGCACGGGCCCGACCACCGGGTTCCCTGCCGATGTGCACGTCGAGCTGCTCAGGACCTGACCGCGGACGTACCCCCACCCCCTACTCTGCTGCGTAGAGGTCCGTCGGGACGTTCGGGGACGTAGGACAGGACTCACGAGGGGGACGGGGAATGCAGCCGCTGGAGGCCGGCGATCCGGCGATCATCGGTCGGTACCGGCTGCTCGGGCGGCTGGGCTCGGGCGGAATGGGCAGGGTCTACGTCGCCCGCTCGCAGGGCGGCCGTACGGTCGCGGTCAAGGTCGTCCATCCGCACTTCGCGACGGACGACGAGTTCCGGGCCCGCTTCCGCCGCGAGGTGGACGCGGCGCAGCGCGTCGGTACGGCGCCCGACGGGTCCCGCCGGTCGGCGCCGGTGCTGGACGCCGACCCGGAGGCGGCCGTTCCGTGGGTGGCCACGGCCTATGTGGCGGGCCCTTCGCTGACCCAGGCGGTCGGGACGTACGGCCCGCTGCCCGAACACTCCGTACGCGCGCTGGGCGCCGGTCTCGCCGAGGCGCTGGAGGCCGTGCACGGCCTCGGGCTCGTGCACCGGGACGTCAAGCCGTCGAACGTGCTGCTCGCCCCGGACGGGCCCCGGCTGATCGACTTCGGTATCGCGCGTGCCACGGACGGCACCGCCTCGCTCACCTCGACCGGCGTCTCGGTCGGGTCGCCCGGCTACATGTCGCCGGAACAGATCCTGGGCAAGGCGGTCTCGGGCGCGTCGGACGTCTTCTCGCTGGGCGCGGTACTGGCGTACGCGGTGACGGGCACGAGCCCCTTCCCCGGCGACTCGTCGGCCGCGCTCCTCTACAACGTGGTGCACGAGGAGCCCGAACTGGGCTCCCTCCGCGGCGAACTGCGAGAGCTGGTCGCGGACTGCCTCGCCAAGGACCCGTCCGCACGGCCCGCGCCGGCCGAGATCGTGCGCCGCCTCGCCGGTGGCATGGCCGACGGTGCGCGGGAACTGGTGGCCGCGGGCTGGCTGCCGGCACCGCTGGTCGAGGAGGTCAGCCGGGCGGTGGTCCGGCTGCTGCACCTGGAAGCGACGGCTCCGCCCGTACAGACGGGTCCCGTGCCCTTCAGCAACCCGTCGCTGGGGGTCTTCGGACCGCCGACGGACAGCACGGCAACGGGAACGGGTCCCGACTCCATCGCAGGCACCGATTCCCACACCGGCACCGGCTCCGACTCCACCACCGGCACCGGCACCGGACGCCGAGCGCGCAAGATCAGCTGCACGGTGGCACTGGCCGTCGCGGGCGCGATGGCCGCAGTGATGGTGGGCAGCGCGTTCCTCTTCGACCTCATCCCGAGCGGCGGCGGCACCAACGACTCCGCCTCCACGGACAAGCCCGCCCCGTCGTCGAGCGTCTCCGCGTCCAGTCCTCAGGCAGGCTCCGGCGACGCCTCCGTACCCGCGGAACTCGTCGGTGTCTGGGACGGCGAGGTCACCGCCGCCGGACTGCCCGCGGGCACGATGAAGGTGACCATACAAACGGGCTCCGCCGGCGAGCGGGTCGGAAAGGCCGAACAGACCGACATACTCGGCAACTTCATCTGCGAGGACCTGCTCACCCTCACCGGCGTCGAGGGCAACACCCTCGTGGTCGACGCCCGGCGCGGCCCTCGCAGCAAGGACATGTGCACCGAGAGCACGACCGGACTGCGGCTCGGCCTCGAAAGGGACGGCCTGCGCTACCTCTCCGAGGACGCGCGGGCGGGCAGCCCCACCGGCATCCTGACGAAGCAGAGGTGACCACAGAGGTGACCACAGAGGCGATCGCAGACGTGGCCGCAGACGTGGCCGCAGACGTGGCCGCAGACGTGGCCGCAGACGTGGCCACGGGTCGGCCGCAGACGTGGCCACAGCGGCAGCCGCAGACATGAGCAGGCCGCTTCCCCGCGCCTGAGGCTCACCCGCCCCCATGGCGCTCGCGGCCCGCCGCCACCCCTGGCGTAGGCTGGATCGGTCGTCACAGCCCCCTTGGGAAGGACCCGCACCGGTGACCGAGAAGGCCGACCTCACGTCCGTAAAAGTCACTGGCAGCCTCACTGACGTCCTGGACCGCGCCGCCGCCGGCGGTCGCATCACCCCCGAGGAAGCGCTCGACCTCTACCGCTCCGCTCCGCTGCACGCGCTCGGCGCCGCTGCCGATGCCGTACGCCGCCGCCGGTACGCCGGGACGGAGCACATCGCGACGTACATCATCGAACGGAACATCAACTACACCAACGTCTGTGTGACGGCGTGCAAGTTCTGCGCCTTCTACGCCGCGCCCAAGGACACCGCCAAGGGCTGGAGCCGCGACCTCGACGACATCCTGCGCCGCTGCGCGGAGACCGTGGAGCTGGGTGGTACGCAGATCATGTTCCAGGGCGGCCACCACCCGGACTACGGCGTCGAGTACTACGAGAAGCACTTCGCCGCGATCAAGAAGGACTTCCCGCAGTTGGTCATCCACTCCCTCGGCGCCTCCGAGGTCGAGCACATGGCCCGGATCTCCGGTGTCTCCGCCGAGGAGGCGATCCAGCGCATCCACGCCGCCGGTCTCGACTCCTTCGCGGGCGCGGGCGCCGAACTACTGCCCGCCCGCCCGCGCAAGGCGATCGCGCCGCTCAAGGAGTCCGGCGAACGCTGGCTGGAGATCATGGAGATCGCGCACGGCCTCGGTGTCGAGTCGACGTCCACGATGCTCATGGGTACGGGCGAGACCAACGCCGAGCGCATCGAGCATCTCCGGATGATCCGTGACGTACAGGACCGGACGGGCGGTTTCCGCGCCTTCATCCCGTACACCTACCAGCCCGAGAACAATCACCTGAAGGGCCAGACGCAGGCCACGCTCTTCGAGTACCTGCGCATGATCGCGATCGCGCGCATCTTCCTCGACAACGTCGCGCACATCCAGGGCTCCTGGCTGACCACGGGCAAGGAGGTCGGCCAGCTGTCGCTGCACTACGGCGCCGACGACCTGGGCTCGATCATGCTGGAGGAGAACGTGGTGTCGTCGGCCGGCGCCAAGCACCGTTCCAACCGGCTGGAGATCATCGACCTGATCCGCAAGGCGGGCCGCGTCCCGGCGCAGCGCGCCACGACGTACGAGCACCTGGTCGTGCACGACGACCCGGCGAACGACCCCGTCGACGACCGCGTCCAGTCGCACATCTCGTCGACGGCGATCGAGGGCGGTACGGCCCACCCCGAGCTGAAGCTCATCGCCACCAACTGAGCCGATCGATCGGGAGTCCGGGAGTCCGCGCGGTGGAGACCCTGCATGTGGCCGACGAGGTGCGCCGCGCCTGGGACGCCGCTGAGCCGGTCAAGGGCGGCGGCGTCGTGGTGACAGGGGACCGGATCGGCGCGGTCGGCACGTTCGAGGAGTTGCGGGAGCGGTTCCCCGGTGCGCGGGTGCGGACGTGGGCCGGGGTGCTCGGGCCCGCCCGTGTCCACGAGGGGCCGCTGCCGGACGCCCCGACCCCGCGCGAGCGGATCCACGCCGTACTGAAGCTGGGCGCGGCGGCGGTCCTCGCCGAGTACGCGACGGCCCCGGGGCTGCGCGAAGCCGCCGCGCGGGTGGGCGTCCTCGTCCTGCCCGTGGCCGGGCGTACGGCCATCGCCGAGGCGGGCCGCGCCGATCTCGCGGTGTTCGACGCGGACGGGCGCTGCGTCGCCACGGTGTGCGCGGGCCGACTGGTGCACCGCCGCGCGTAGCCCCGTAGCCCGGTAGCCCGGTAGCTCGCGTAGGCGCTCAGCCGTGTCTGTGCGTAGCCGCGTCCTGCGGGAGCGGGGAGTCGTACGGGGGAGCGGGCCGGTCCGGCCGATTCCGGCCCTGCCACAATGGAGCGCGTGACCCGAGCCTCCCTGGACAAGCAGCCGCACGAAGTCATCTCGATGTTCGACGACGTGGCGGAGAAGTACGACCTCACGAATGATGTGCTCTCGCTCGGCCAGGCACGGCTGTGGCGCAAGGAGGTCGCCAAGGCCGTGAAGGCCCGCCCGGCGGAGAAGGTACTCGACCTGGCCGCGGGCACCGCCACCTCCTCGATGTCGCTCGCCGCGGCCGGTGCGTACGTCGTGCCCTGCGACTTCTCCCAGGGCATGCTGCGTACGGGCAAGAAGCGGCACCCATGGATGCCGTTCACGGCCGGGGACGCGACGAAACTGCCGTTCGCCGACGGGGTCTTCGACGCGGTGACGATCTCCTTCGGCCTGCGCAATGTCCAGGACACGGACCTCGCGCTGCGCGAGCTGTACCGGGTGACGAAGCCCGGCGGGCGGATCGTGATCTGTGAGTTCTCGCACCCGACGTGGGCGCCGTTCCGTACCGTCTACGAGGAGTACCTGATGCGCGCGCTGCCGCCGACCGCGCGCGCCGTGTCCTCCAACCCCGAGGCGTACGTCTATCTCGCCGAGTCGATCAGGGCCTGGCCGGAACAGCCCGCCCTCGCGGCGCGGCTGAAGGGGGCGGGCTGGTCCAGGGTGGCGTGGCGGAATCTGACGGGCGGGATCGTGGCGCTGCACCGGGGCGTACGCGCCTGAGCCGCGCCGGCTCAGGCGACCCCCGGGACCGGCTCGGCTCCGACTTCGGCTCCGGCTCGGTTCCGACTTCGGTTCAGGCTCGGTCCCGGCTCGGCTCCGGATCAGGCGCTCACCGGCTCACAACTCCATCCGAAAGCAGTACGCGGTGTCCCCCGACGAGAGCGGGTACGTCTCCGCCAGTTCCATCCCGAGCCGCCGCGTCACCGCGACCGAGCGTTCGTTGCGGGAGTTGACCATCGCGACGACCCGGCCGACCCCCGCCGCGCGTACCCGTTCCAACGTGGCGCGCGCGGCGGCCGTCGCGTAACCCCGCCCCCAGTGGGCCCGCCCCAGCCGCCAGCCGATCTCGATCTCGCCGACCGGACCGAACGTCTCGTGCGGCCAGGGCTGTGCGCCGGTGAAGCCGATGACCTCACCGTCGTCGTCCGTCATCGTCCAGAAGCAGAAGCCGCGCTCGGCGTCGTGCCTGCGCTGCCGGGCGGTCAACTCCTCGTACACCGACTTCTCCGCCGAGACGCCACCGTGGAACTCCATCACCTCGGGGTCGTCGAAAACCCGGTGCCAGTGGAACGCGTCCTCCTCCGTGGGCACGTGGAGCTGCACCACAGGGAGGGGGTGGGTCATGTTGTTCACGAGGGCAGCCCTTCAGTGGAGGTAACAGTGCACCCCCATAGACTGCACATGCCCCGTGCCGCCAGGTACCCAAATTCGAGTCTTCGGGAGAACCCGCTGTGACCGAGCCCCTCTCCGAAAACAGCGCAGATGTGATCGTCGTGGGCGCCGGCCCGGCCGGTTCCACCACCGCGTACTACCTCGCCAAGGCGGGCCTGGACGTTCTGCTGCTGGAGAAGACCGCGTTCCCGCGCGAGAAGGTCTGCGGCGACGGCCTTACCCCGCGCGCCACGAAGCAGCTCGTCTCGATGGGCATCGACATCTCCGAAGAGGCCGGCTGGCTGCGGAACAAGGGGCTCCGGATCATCGGCGGCGGCGTACGGCTCCAGCTGGACTGGCCGGATCTGGCCGCGTACCCGGACTACGGCCTGGTCCGCAAGCGCGACGACTTCGACGAACAGCTCGCCCGCCAGGCGCAGAAGGCCGGCGCGCGGCTGCACGAGCGGTGCAACGTGGGCGCCCCGATCACCGACGACCGCACCGGCCGCATCATCGGCGTCAACGCCAAGCTGGGCGAGGAGAAGACCCCGGTCACCTTCCACGCGCCGCTCGTCGTCGCGGCCGACGGGAACTCGACCCGGCTGTCCCTGGGCATGGGCCTGCACCGGCGCGAGGACCGACCGATGGGTGTCGCGGTCCGTACGTACTTCACCTCCCCCCGCCACGACGACGACTACCTGGAGTCGTGGCTCGAACTCTGGGACCGGCGAGGCCCCGGCGAGGACCGGCTGCTGCCCGGCTACGGCTGGATCTTCGGGATGGGCGACGGTACGTCCAATGTCGGCCTCGGCATCCTCAACTCCTCCTCCGCGTACAAGGAGCTGGACTGGCGCGAGGTGCTCAAGGCGTGGTGCGCCTCGATGCCGGAGGACTGGGGCTACACCCCGGACAACATGACGATGCCGATCCGCGGCGCCGCGCTGCCCATGGCGTTCAACCGCCAGCCGCACTACACCAAGGGCCTGTTGCTGGTCGGTGACGCGGGCGGCATGGTCAACCCGTTCAATGGCGAGGGCATCGCGTACGCCATGGAGTCCGGCCAGATCGCCGCCGACGTCATCGTCCAGGCCCACGCCCGCGCGACCCCCGCCCAGCGCGAGATGGCACTGCTCCACTATCCGAAGGTTCTCAAGGAGACCTACGGCGGCTACTACACGCTCGGCCGCGCCTTCGTGAAGCTCATCGGCAACCCGAAGATCATGAAGATCGCCACGCAGCGCGGGCTGACGCATCCGCTGCTGATGAAGTTCACCCTGAAGATGCTGGCGAACCTGACGGACCCGACGGGCGGTGATGCGATGGACCGCATCATCAACGGACTGTCGAAGGTGGCCCCCAAGGCGTAGAGGGCACACCCGGCCCCGGAATTCATTCCGGCCCGGATCCCCGGGGCCGCGGGGAATTCGGCCCGGACCCCCGGGGCCGCAGGGAATTCGTGCCGGCCTCGGGTCCACGGGGCCGCGGGGAATTCGTGCCGGCCTCGGGTTCACGGGGAATTTGTCTCAGCCTCGGGTCCACTTCTTCAGCGCGGCCCGGTCGGCGAACTTCCCCACGTTCGTGTCGACCGGGGTGTCCGTGTACTGATGGAACTGCCACGCGGCCTTGATCCGGGGCTTTCCGGCGGTCACATAGTCGGCGATCCACAGCGCGTCACCCGCGTTGCTGGTGGTGTCGCGGTGCAGCCAGTAGTACTGCCCGCAGTACAGCCCCACCCGGTGATTGGACCCGCGCAACCGCTTCACCTCGGAGATGAACGCGTCCTTCTCGGCGCAGGAAACCCCGTCGTCCTCCCAGTCGGCGAACAGCGGGTCGTACTCGACGCTGGCGCACTTCTCGACGAAATAGCGCGCCTGCGCCTTCATGTCACCGGGCCGCAGGAAGTGATAGAACCCGACCACCAGCCCGGCGTCCCGGGCCCGTCCGGCCTGCGCGGTCATCTTGGGGTTGACGTACGACGTGCCCTCGGTGGCCTTGACGAAGACGAAGTCGAGGTCGGCGGTGCTGTAGCTGGAACTCTGATGTGACGAGACGTCGATGCCTTTGGTGGTCATGGGGGAGAGGCCTCCTGCGCGGTGGTTCAAGCGTTTCAACTCTCCCTTACCCAAGCGTGGTTCGTACGGACCGCGCTGGCGTATCGGCGACAGCCACGACATCTTTACGAGTGAAATCCCCGGCTGAGGGAACTTGAGCCCGCCGTTGAGACACGGCGTGGGCCCGGCGTGGGCCCGAGGTGGGTCCGTGGGCCCTTCGAAATGGGTCTTGGTCGTACGTACTGTCCGATATACGTGCCATGGGCTGGACGTCCGGGCCGGACAACAAAGCAGTTTGCTGGAAGGGTTACCCGTGTCGGACTCACAGGGCCTGGCGATTCAGGTCGGCATACCCACGCATCGTTGGGAGTTGCCGAGATCACTTGCTGTGACCCGGGTGCTGCTCTATCTGATGTTCGCTCTCACGCTGCTGGGCGCCATCGGCGTACTGAATTCGCTGCTGGAACTGGGCACCCACATCACGCCGACGCTCACACTGGCCGCGCTGTACGCGCTGGTGCCGGGTATCGCCGCCGTGATTCTGGCGCGGCGCCTGTGGACCGGTGGGAAAGTTGTCTGGCTCGCGTTGATCGGTCTCCAGGGATGGCTGCTGGTCGGCAGCATCGTCAATCTGTACGGGGGTTCCGCGCGGGGGCTCAGCCAGCTTCTGCTGCCGGGTGCTCTGCTGGTGCTGGTCGGTGCGGGTGCCAGTCGGACGTGGTTCGAACTGCCTGCGGAGCAGCGGGCTGTGAGGCCGCGGTGGACGCTGGAGCGGCTGCGCCGGGAGGGGATCCCGTCGATCTCCCACTTGATCGGGTGGCGCAGGAACCGTGGTCAGACGACGGCCGAGTACGTGGGAATGATCGGCCTGGTCGCGCTGATCATCGGCGCGCTTGTGCTGGGCGGCGTGGGCACTCAGATCGCGAACGGCCTCCAGACGGCGGTCTGCAACATCCTCGGCGGCGACTGCGACAGCGATGCGGTCGCGGGCGGCGGCGGTGAGTCGGGGGGCGGCGGCAACGGTGGTGGCACCGGTGGCACCGGTGGCACCGGCAACGGCGGTGGGGACAACGGGGGTGGTGACTCCGGTGGCGGGGACAACGGCGGTGGTGACTCCGGTGGGAGCAACGGGGGTGGTGACTCCGGTGGTGGGGACAACGGCGGTGGTGACTCCGGTGGGAGCAACGGGGGTGGTGACTCCGGCGGTGGGGACAACGGCGGTGGTGACTCCGGCGGTGGGGACAACGGGGGTGGTGACTCCGGCGGTGGGGACAACGGCGGTGGGTCCGATGGCGGGTCTGACGGTGGCGGTTCCAACGGCGGTGGCTCGGACGGCGGACGTTCGAGCGGTGGTGGCTCCAACGGGGGCGGGTCGAACGGCGGCGGGTCCGATGGTGGGTCGGACGGCGGTGGTTCGGATGGTGGGTCTGATAGTGGCGGCTCCGACGGTGGTTCGGACGGCGGCGGTTCAAGCGGCGGCGGGTCGAACGGCGGCGGGTCCAATGGTGGCGGGTCCAATGGTGGATCAGACGGTGGCGGTTCGAACGGCGGCGGGTCCAGCGGTGGTGGGTCCAACGGTGGTGGTTCGAACGGTGGCGGGTCCAGCGGTGGTGGGTCCAACGGTGGTGGTTCGAACGGTGGCGGGTCCAGCGGTGGTGGGTCCAACGGTGGTGGTTCGAACGGTGGCGGGTCCAGCGGTGGTGGGTCCAACGGTGGTGGTTCGAACGGTGGCGGCTCGAACGGTGGTGGTTCGAACGGCGGCGGGTCCAGCGGTGGCGGTTCCAACGGCGGTGGTTCGAACGGCGGCGGGTCCAGCAGTGGCGGTTCCACCGGTGGTCGCTCAAGCGGTGGTGGCTCGAATGGCGGCAGTTCGAGCGGTGGCAGTTCGAGCGGTGGTGGCTCGAACGGTGGTGGTTCGAGCGGCGGTGGGTCGAGCAGTGGCGGCTCGGACAGTGGTGGTTCGGGTGGCGAAACCGTGTGCACGCCCGTCATGGGTCCTGCGGGGATCACCCAGCACTGCACGGGACCGGATAAGCCGGATAAGCCGGATGACGATGACAAGGATGACGACAAGGACAAGGACGACGACGGCAAGGAAACCGTCTGCACGCCGGTCATGGGTCCTGCGGGGATCACCCAGCACTGCACGGAGCAGGACAAGCCGGATAAGCCGGATGACGACGACAAGGATGACGACAAGGACGACGACAACGACGACTGTCGGAACAAAAATGTCGCCTTCTACAACCGTGTGACCCCCGGCGGAGCCGGCAGCGGGCGCTACACGCTCGCCTCGGCCGGTATTCGTACGCCCGTTGTCGTCAGTGGCACCACGTTCGCAGCCGGCTCCGGAATCCCTTCCCCCCTGAACCTGATCTCCACGGTGTCCGGGTCCACCATCGCCGGTGTCGACACGTTCCAGGACGTCAAGGACAGGCTGACCATCGCGATCGGCCTCACGGACCCGCCGCCCCCGCCGATCAAGGAAGACCCGGAGCCGGAGCCCGAGCCGGAGCCCGAGCCCGAGCCGGGGCCGGAGGACTGCCCGGTCGGCAAGCCCAACCCCAACCCTCACCCAGAGGTGATGGAGGACGACTACGACATCAAGATCACGGGTGTCGACCAGGAAGACATCAAGTGGCGCGACTCGGACGAGCCTCTGTACCGCTTCGATGACCGTCCCCCCGAGGACATCTTCCTGAACGGCTTCGATCCCAAGAATCCGGACAACGGGGATCTGTACGACTACGTCACGCAGAACACGGACTCGGCGTTCGTCGGGACGACGAGGAACGAGCAGCCGGATCTGCTCTACGAAGACAGGAAGTACCGCTACGACATCGATCCGCCGGGGGGAATCGACGTCAACGGGACCCTCGGGGACAACAGTCGCTGGTCCAGCGAAGAGGAGGTCGCCTTCCCCGGCGGGATCGATTCGAGGTACATCAAGGGCGCCTGGGAGATCAACCCGGACGGTAGTTTGGGCAAGTACATACCGAACGACAAGTGGTACGAGCCGCCGAACGAGCGAGACTGACGGCTGAGCCGTACGTATGGCCCTGTGCGGTGACCGATCGGTCACCGCACAGGGCCATCGTCATGCCGGGTGCTGAGGGGGAGCGGGACGGGGTGTACGGTCCACTCCGTCCAGAGGCCACGGTGGCTGAGCGAGAACCCGCACGGCTCGCCCCGGTGCAGCGCCCCGACCGCGCCGATGCAGCCGCCGCCGTCCACCCAACTCAGGGCGCGTTTGCGCTCGATGGGCGGGAGGGTGGCGGCGAGATCACGAACGGCCCTGCGGATGGCGCTGATCGCGTCTGCGGGGGTGGGAGCCACGTGGTGCGACGCGTCGGCGACGCCGCCGACGGCCAGTGAGCTGTAGGTGACCCGCTCGCACCAGAACGCGCGCTCTGCTTGCTCTGTGCCGGAGTTGGGCATGGTGGGGCCTCCTGGCGGGTGGGCGGAGTGTGGAGGAGGTGCGGGGTTGCCCCCTGCCTTTGGCCGGCATGACGAGCGGCGGGCAGGGGGCAACCTTTCTGACGCTCCCCCAACTGGCGCAGAGGGAGGGGGAGTTGTGCGACATCCACGGGCACGGCGGGGCCGGGAGTTCTGCCCGTGGCGGCGGCACGGGGGAGACGTTAGCGTTTGCTGCGGACGCGTATCAAGTGTTTGACGTCTAACGAGTGAGGCGGCTCGTGTCGACGGGTTGTACGTGATGAAGCTGGCGGTCTGGGCGGAGGCTCAGGTCAGGTCGTCGAACTCGCCCTGTTTGGCGTCTCGGCAGCCAAACGGGCGGCCTCCACCTGCGCCGGTGGAGACCGCCCGTTGTGCGGAACGCGTTGGATCAAGCGAGGTTGTCGAACTCGCCTTCCTTGGCGCCGTCGAGGAAGGCGCGCAGCTTGGCGGGGGTGGTGTGGATGATGACGTCGGGGTTGTCGCTCTCGCGCATCAGGATCTCGCCGTCGTGCTCGGCAAGTTCGAGGCAGTTGCTGCCGTCAGCATTTGAGGACTTCGAGGACTTGCGCCAATGAATATCCATTTTTCACGCCTTCATACTTGTTGTGCGATTCTGCGAATGAAGTCTCGCGAACTCTCCGGATCGAGTGACCGCTCTTCGGTCCGATCCAGTGCGCCGCGCCAGTTCTCGAGGCTCGTCTCGGCATTCAGGAATCCTGATCCGGTTGCTGGATCCGTCTGTACGGTATCGAGCTGCGGAACGGGACCGTACACATAGTGTGCCGAACTGCTGGCATGCGGGAACCCACCCGCTGAGAACGGAATCACTCGAACGGTGACGTTGTCGCGTTCCGACTCCTTCAGTAGGTGGTCGAGCTGTCTGCCAGCGACTTTGGTGCCGCCGTACGTCATCCGTAGTGCGGCTTCGTGGATCAAGAACGTACAAGCGGGTGAGTCTGCGCGGTCGAGCACGTCGCGCCGCTTCAGGCGGTGTGAAAGCAGGCGTCGTAGGTAGGTGTCGCTTGGAGGTGGCACTGTCTCCGTGAATACGGCGCGTGCGTAGTCCTCGGTCTGGAGCAAGCCGGGCATGTGCATGATCTCCACTGACCGGATGCCGACGGCGTGGTGCTCCAGCTCGGCAAGATCGAGGGCGCCACTGGAGAGGTCGCCCCGATAGTCCTCCCACCATCCGTTTATGCGCTCTGCTGCCATGTCGGCGAGCGCCTCGATGTAGGCCGCGTCGGGGCATTCGTAATGGCCGGCCCAGGTGCGCACTCGCTCAGGGCTTACACCGAATCGACCGGATTCGATGTTGCTGATGGTGGTGCGATCCGTGCCGAGCTTGGCTGCCGCTTGGGTGAGCGACAAGCCAGTGCGCTCCCGGATCTTGCGCAGTTCGGTACCCAAGCGACATTGGCGCGCTGTGGGTGCCTTCCTCGATGGCATCGGCCTCTCCTCTTGTTGGCTTTCAGTGTGGCCCGTGACCAAACCGGGGTCCATCTCGTTCGTGACTTTACGCGACTCCGTCCAACGTGTGAGGTGAAGGCGCTATGGTCGTCTCAGCATCGCGTCGCACGTCAGTAAG
This sequence comes from Streptomyces sp. NPDC039430, assembly GCF_055639435.1. Classification (NCBI taxonomy): domain Bacteria; kingdom Bacillati; phylum Actinomycetota; class Actinomycetes; order Kitasatosporales; family Streptomycetaceae; genus Streptomyces; species Streptomyces sp. NPDC039430. The sequence continues at coordinate 87,175 of NZ_JBVKAK010000021.1, forward strand.
ACCGAAGTGCAGCCGCTTTGGCGCGCCTTGAGGCGCGCTCACGCGGTCATCGCCACGCATGGCGGGCCACGCGCCAGTTCAGACCGCACCGCGTTGGGAGAACGACATGACCACCGTGACCGCCACCGCAACTCCCGTACCCCCGCCACCACAAGGCGGCGAGAACTACCGGCTCGCCCTGCCTAACACCGCGAGCGCGGCCAAGGTCGCGCGTGACTTCGTCACGTCGCTGCTGGGGGTGAACCGTCACCGCGCACTCGTTGATGACGCGCGCCTTTGCGTGACCGAGGTGGTCACCAACGCGCATCGCCACACGCATACGCCGCTGATCCGCGTACATGTGACGGTCGATCACCAACAGGCCACGGTCTCCGTGGCGGACGACAGGCCCTGGTCCTTCCCCCTGCCGCCCGAGCCCGCCGCGCTGTGCGTGGAGCGTGCGCAGGATGGCGGACGCGGGCTGATGCTCGTGGACAGCCTGGCCCGTGCGTGGGGATTCACGATCTACGGGGGGCGCTCGCCCAAGCTGAAGGCGGTCTGGTTCACGTTGTCCGAGGCCAGGAACGAGGTGGCCGGGTGATGGAACCCGTAACGGATCCGGCGTGGTGTCGTGTGCGGTGATGCCTGCGGTGGACAGTGCCGCTGTTCCGCTGGTGCCGCTGGATGCGGAGGAGGGGTACACGTACACCTGCTACTGCTGCCCCGACCCGGTGCGGGTCACGATCCGTGCGCCGCAGGCGCATTTGGTGGGGCGTGTTCCTGGTGGTCGGCGGCGGGTCAGAACCGAGGGGTAGCCGGAGTGATCCGGAATCCATCATGGCGGGTGGGGGCCGCCCCTGATCTTTGAGTTTCGCGGTTGCGGGCCGGGCGTCAAGGGCGCTCCTTCGTCGCGTCGGCTACGCCGATTCCGCTGCGCTCCACCCTTGACACCCGCCCCTCCACCGCAAGTGCAGCTTTGAGGGGGGCGGCCCGGGGGGAGGGGTCCCCGGAGGGGATCCGTGGGTGGGGATGGTCGGTTGCCGACCTCGGATCGTGGGTGGTCTGCGCGGGAGTGGTGTGGGGTGGCCCGGCCCCGGCTTGGCGGGTTGGTGTGGGTGGGTGGTTGGGGCGCATGCCCCGCTGGTGGCGGTCCGTTGTCGGGTGCTTCTGTGGCCCGGGATGGACGGGATCCGCAGCTTGCCCTCTATGTGCCGTTTTGGCGGGCCTTTTGGGGGGTCTTCGGGCTGGTCGTGTGTCCTGTGGCCAGTTGACCGGGATGCATGGCGCCCCACGGCCTCTGGCCGGTCTGCTGTCGTCTGCTGGGGCGCGGGAGTGGTGTGGGGCGGCCCGGCGCCGGTTCAGCGACTGATCCCCGTGGACGGTTGGGATTCATGCCCCGCTGGTGGGGGAGGGTTTTCGGCTGCGGGTGAGTGCCGGGGGGTAGTCGGGGTGGCCCGGAATGGATCATGGCGGGTGGGGGCCGCCCCTTGGGTTTCAGTGTCGCGGCTCCGGGTCGGGCGTCAAGGGCGCTCCTTCGTCGCGTCGGCTGCGCCGATTGCGCTGCGCTCCACCCTTGACTCCCGTCCCTGCGCCGCAAGTGCTGCTTTGAGGGGGGCGGCCCGGGGGAGGGGTCCCCGGGGGGCTGGGTTCGTGGGCCGGGTCTGTTCCCGGCCTGCTGTCCGGTGGGTGGTCTGCGCGGGAGTGGTGTGGGGTGGCCCGGCCCCGGCTCAGCGACTGACCCCCGCAGGTGGCCGGGATTCGTGCCCCGCTGGTGACGATGTGTGGGTGGTGGGGCGGGTGTGACGGGGGAGGCGGTGAGTGGGCCGGCCAGGGGCCGTGGGGCGTCATGAGGCCCGGTTAGCTGGCACCAGGACGCATGACCAGCCCGAGGACTCCCCAAAAGGCCCGTCAAACTGGGACATAGGGAGCAAGCTGCGGGTCTCGTACGCCTTGGCCTACAGAAGCAGCCGACAACGGGCCCTCACCAGCGGGGCATGCGCCCCAACCACCCACCCACACCTGCTCGCTGAGCCGGTGCCGGGCCGCCCCACTCCACTCCTGCGCCCCCACCCACCGACCGGCAGTCGGCAACCGGACCCCCGCAACAAGGGAGCTTCCCCGGGGACCCCTCCCCCCGGGCCGCCCCCCTCAAAGCAGCACTTGCGGCGCAGGGACGGGAGTCAAGGGTGACCGAAGGTCATCGGCTTGCCGACGCGACGAAGGAGCGCCCTTGACGCCCGACCCGGAGCCGCGAAACTGAAGCCTCAGGGGCGGCCCCCACCCGCCATGATCCATTCCGGGTCGCCACGGTTACCTCTTGGTCCTGACCCGCAGTCGAAGAACCCTCCCCCCACCAGCGGGGCATGAATCCCAACCACCCACCCACATCAGCCCGCTTAGCCGGTGCCCCGCCGCCCCACTCCACCCCCGCGCCCCCACCCACCAGCCCGCCGTCGCCCCCTACCCGTACCCGTACCCGCCCCCGTACCCGCCCCCGCCCGGCTGCTGCGGTTCGTCCGGCGGTAGGTGCTTGAACATGCTCAGTACCCCCGGGCGGCTCGCGCCGACCAGTTCCCAGGCTCGGTTGATGCCCACGATGAACATGACGATCACCAGGATCGCGTGCGTGCGCACCTGTGAGACGTCCGCCTCGGTGCCGTTGATGCTCAGCGCGCTCGTCAGCTGCACCACGTACAGCGCCAGGAGCATGGCCAGCGACGCCGTGGATCGGAGGATTTCCCACCAGGCGCTGCGTGGGATCTCCGTCCGCAGCCGTGCCACGGCGAGGACCACCGTCGAGACGATTCCGGCGATCGACACGATGGTCGAGCCGGTCCCCAGGTTGTTCCCGGGGATCAGCGCCACCATCGAGACGACCAGCGCGTCGGTGAAGACGCTCAGTGCCGCCGCCGCGTTGAAGCCTTCCTTCCGGCGCTCCGCCTTCGCGATCACCGATCTGGGGACCACCGACATCGCGACGAACAGCAGGCCGATCAGCGCGCCCACCGCGCTCGCGGCGGCGAGGAAGAAGTCGTGGAAGTCGTCGCTGACCATGGGCGGTGACTGTACCGGGGCCCCTACGCGTTCCGTCGTATCCGCCGACTGAGCCTCAGGGCGCCGCGCGCCTCAGCGCGGCATCTCGTGCCCCAGCGAGCGCATCCCGCGCCTCAGCCGAAGTCCCCGCCTCAGCCCATCCCACGCCTCAGCCCATCCCCCGCCTCAGCGCGCCGCGCGGGCCAGCAGGCCCGAGGCCGCCACCTCCAGCTGCTCGCGGAGCGTCGCCGTGAAGTCCATGCGCAGGGCCGCCAGTGCGGGATCGGCCTCGTACGCGGCCAGCATCGCGGCCGACGGCTGCGCGTGGGTCCAGATCGCGCCGGTCAGCAAGAAGGCGGCGGCGGCGTACCGCATCGCGTCGTTTTCGTCCAGCTCGGGTACGTATGCGCGGATCAGCCGGGCCATGACGGAGGCGTTGGCCAGGGTGGCGTGTTTGTACTCCGCGGCGATCCGCGGGGAGACGTTCCGTTCCAGCACCGCGGCCTGTGTGCTGACCAGGTCGCAGAGCACCGGGCGGGCCGCGAGTGTCTCCGCGAAGGCGCCGGCGAGCTGGTCGCCGCGTTCGTACGGTCCGCCGGCTGTGTCGACCGCCGTGGCGAGGGCGTCGTCCAGCAGCTCCAGCCACTCCCGCAGCGCGGTGTCGAGCAGTTCGAGCAGGACCGCCTCGCGGGACTCGAAGTAGCGCAGCACGTTCGACTTCGCCAGACCGACCCGTCGGCTCAGCTCGTTGAGGCTCACCTGTGCCACGGGCATCTCGGTCAGCATCGCCGCCGCGGTGTCCAGGATCGCCTGCCGGCGTACGGCGCGCTGCTCCTCGCTGCGGGCGCGCTGGAAGGGCGTTGTCATGGCCTCAGACTACAGACCCCTGGTCTGTTGTTAGCAGACCATCGGTCTGCTAGCGTCGGGGCAGTCGAGACAACAGACCGCCGGTCTACTAGAAGGAGTCGCCATGTACGTCGTCCCCGACCAGAGCGGGAAGCTCGCCGTCGTCACCGGCGCCAACAGCGGGACCGGCAAGGAAGCGGCCCGGCGGCTCGCCGGCGCGGGGGCGCGGGTCGTGATGGCCGTCCGTACGGTCGCCAAGGGCGAGCAGGCCCGTGCGGAGATCCTGGCCCAGCACCCGGACGCCCGGCTGGAGGTGCGCCGGATCGATCTGGCCGAGCTGGCCTCCGTCCAGGAGTTCGCCGACGGGCTCATCGCCGACGGCACCCCACTCGATCTGCTGGTCAACAACGCCGGGGTGATGGCCCCGCCGTCCAGGCACACCACGGCCGACGGCTTCGAGCTCCAGATGGGCAGCAACTACCTCGGCCCCTTCGCGCTGACCGTCCGGCTGCTTCCGCTGCTGCTCTCCGCCACCGCGCCGCGGGTGACCACGATGAGCAGCGGTGTGGCCAACTACGGCCGTATCGACTTCGAGGATCTTCAGTGGGAGCGCCGCCGCTACAGCCCCAACCTCTCCTACGCGCAGTCCAAGCTCGCCAACCTGATGATGACCCGGCACCTCGCGGCCCTCGCCGCCGAGCGCGGCTGGCGGCTGCTGAGCACCGGCGCGCACCCCGGCTATACCCGCACGAACCTCCAGACGACGGGGCCGAGTCTCGGCACCGGCAAGCCGTCGCGCGGGGTCTCCGTACTCACGTCTCTCACCTTCCTGCCCTCGCAGGACGTCCAGCAGGGCACGGAACCGCTGCTGTACGCGGCGGCCGATCCCGGTGCCGTCGCGGGTGGTTACTACGGTCCGAGCCGACGGTTCGAGCTGGTCGGCCCCACCACCACGGCCCGTACCACCCGCCGGGCCCTCGACCCGGCCGCCAACGCCCGTCTGTGGGCGGAGTCCGAGCGCCTCACGGGAGTCACGCTTCCTGCCCCGGCCGCCTGACAGGGCGAGGAGGGGAACGACGAAGACCCGCATCCCCCGAGAGGGGTGCGGGTGTTCGCCGTATGGCCGGTGGGCCTGCGGGTGGATCAGAGGACGCGGACCGCGCCGCTCGGCGGGTCCCAGTCCATGGACTTCTTCACAACACCGGAGCTGGGGTTCTGCGCGCCGATGAACTCGCCGCCGCCGGCGTAGATCGCCGTGTGGTACGCGCTGCCCGCGCCGCCCCAGTAGAGGATGTCACCCGGCTGGAGGTTGCTCAGGGAGACCTGGGTGCCGGCCGTCGACTGGTCCTGCGAGACGCGCGGGAGGTCGACACCGATCTGGCGGTAGGCGGCCTGGACGAGGGCGGAGCAGTCCCAGGCGTTCGGGCCCGTCGAGCCCATGATGTACGCGTCGCCGATCTGGGACTGGGCGAACGCGAGGACGGCCGCCGCGGAGCCGGTCGCCTGTGAGCTGACGTTCGAGGCGGAGGCGGTCGAGCCGGAGGACGAGCCCGAGCCGGAGTTCGAGGAGGAGGACGCCGACAGGGTCGTGCGCTCCGCGGTACGGGACGCGCGCTCGGCGGCGGCAGCGGCCTTGGCGCGGGCCTCGGCGGCCTTCTTCTTCGCCTCGGCCTCGCGGTCCGCCTCGGCCTTGGCCTTCTTGGCGGTCTGCGCGGCGGAGGACGCGGCGGCGTCCTGCTGGGCGCGCAGGTCCAGGGAGTTCGCGACGCGCTGCGTGGCCTCGGCGGACCGCGTGAAGTCGCCGACGAGTCCGGAGGTGAGCGTGGGCATTTCGATGGTCTGGGTGGTCACCGGCTCGGCGTTCGCCGGTCCGGCGGCACCGGCGACCGCGATGGTGCTGAGGACGCCACCGGCAACTCCACTACGGAGGACGACTTTCGACGCGCTGCGGCGGGGCTTCCGGTGGCTGGGTATGTGAGCGGTGTGGGACATGAGAACTACGGCTATCAGGTGGAACCTGGTTCCCGTCAAGCAAGGTGTGTTGCGCCACAGTTACGTTCGGAATCTGTGAATCCGCTTAGCCTCGGGTCTTATTGACGCCGTAACGGGCAAACCGGGCATGGGTGATCATGGCTGTGATCACGGTCTTTCGGGTAAACGTCCGAATTGCCCGCCACTTACCACCCCTTCACATACTTGGCCAAGCCCTCTTGTCTTGGCGGTGAGGTGAGGTGGTACAGGTCACAGAGTGGCCACGTCCGGCGGCCGGAACGATCACGGGGCCCGCTCGGGGTGATCCCGGCGTGATCTCGGCGTGATCTTGGGGTCCTTCGAAGGTGCTCGCACGTATCTCTGTGGACGCACGTGAAGCTGTCCCGGTTGCTCGTGAATGCGTGCACGTGTCCATGTCGGTCCGCACTTCCCCTCGTGCGGGTGACCATCGGGCCCTTATCACGGTAGACTATTTCATTGCAAATTTGCTTGTACGGTGCATCCCTTGGTAGAGGGATGCGCCCCCGACCAGCGGAAACGAGATCGGATGTCACATCTGGTGACCGCTCGGCCGCTTCACGTATGAAGATCACCGCTCATCCGACTTCATGATCCTTCGTCGGGTGGTGGAGATCACAAAGCCGTTGCTGTACCCCGTGTCGCAGATCACAGACCACCGGGCATAGGATGCGGGGCAGTCGGGCTTGTGAACTGCCTCACATGTACGCGATCTTCAGGGGTTGCGGTGGGGCGGCGAGGCGAACCGCCCGGTGCGATCCAACGGTCAAGGACGACTGGAAGGAGCTGAGGGGCGTGAATTCCTACGCACCCATCCTCGTGCTCGGCGCCCTCGGGGCTGGGTTTGCGATCTTCTCCGTGGTCATGGCCACGCTTATCGGGCCAAAGCGCTACAACCGGGCCAAAATTGAAGCGTACGAGTGTGGCATCGAACCCACGCCGACGCCGGCCGGAGGCGGCCGTTTTCCCATCAAGTACTACCTGACGGCGATGCTCTTCATCATCTTCGATATCGAGGTCGTCTTCCTTTACCCCTGGGCTGTCACCTTCGACTCCCTGGGGCTTTTCGGGCTCGTGGAGATGCTGCTCTTCGTGCTCACCGTCTTCGTCGCCTACGCGTATGTGTGGCGGCGCGGCGGTCTGGAATGGGACTAAAGGGGCTGAGGGGCCACCAATGGGACTCGAAGAGAAGCTGCCGAGCGGTTTTCTGCTGACCACCGTCGAACAGGCCTCGGGCTGGGTGCGGAAGTCATCCGTCTTCCCCGCGACCTTCGGCCTCGCGTGCTGCGCCATCGAGATGATGACGACCGGTGCCGGGCGGTACGACCTGGCGCGGTTCGGCATGGAGGTCTTCCGCGGTTCGCCGCGGCAGGCCGATCTGATGATCGTGGCCGGGCGGGTGAGCCAGAAGATGGCGCCGGTTCTGCGGCAGGTCTATGACCAGATGCCCAACCCCAAGTGGGTGATTTCCATGGGGGTTTGTGCATCATCGGGCGGAATGTTCAATAACTACGCGATTGTCCAGGGTGTGGATCACATTGTCCCTGTCGACATCTATTTGCCCGGCTGCCCACCGCGGCCCGAGATGCTGATGGACGCCATTCTCAAGCTCCACCAGAAGATCCAGAGCTCCAAGCTCGGGGTCAACGCGGAGGAAGCGGCCCGCGAGGCGGAGGAGGCGGCCCTCAAGGCGCTCCCGACGATCGAGATGAAGGGGTTGCTGCGGTGACCGGCGACCAGGGATCCGGAGAGCGGCCCTCCGGAAGCAACGTTCCGTCCGCGCGCGAGGACACCGGCGAGCCCATCCGCGTACAGAAGGGCATGTTCGGCGCCAACAACGGCGGCGACACCTCCGGATACGGCGGGCTCGTCAGGACCGTGCTGCTGCCGGGCGCCTCCGCCCGGCCGTACGGCGGCCCCGGCGGGTCCTTCGACGAGATCGCCGACGAGCTGGAAGGCGCGCTGGAGGAGCAGGGACTCGTCCCGGAGAACGCCATCGAGAAGACGGTCGTCGACCGCGGCGAACTCACCTTCCACGTCGCCCGCGAGCACCTCGTCCAGGTCGCGCGCACCCTGCGCGACGACCCGGCGCTGCGCTTCGAGCTCTGTACGGGGGTGTCGGGCGTCCACTACCCGGGCGACAAGGGCCGCGAGCTGCACGCCGTCTACCACCTGCGCTCGCTCACCCACAGCCGGCTGATCCGCGTCGAGGTCTCCGCGCCGGACGCCGACCCGCATGTGCCGTCCCTGGTCGAGATCTATCCGACCAACGACTGGCACGAGCGCGAGACGTACGACTTCTTCGGGCTGATCTTCGACGGCCACCCCGCCCTGACCCGGATCATGATGCCGGACGACTGGCAGGGCTTCCCGCAGCGCAAGGACTATCCGCTCGGCGGGATCGCCGTCGAGTACAAGGGCGCCCAGATCCCGGCTCCGGACCAGCGGAGGTCGTACTCCTGATGTCTGCTCCCCACGCACCCCACGCCACGCCCCGCGCGACCACCGAGGGCACCGTATATACGGTCACCGGCGGCGACTGGGACGAGGTCGTCCAGTCCGCAGCCAAGGCCGACGACGAGCGGATCGTCGTCAACATGGGTCCCCAGCACCCCTCCACCCACGGAGTGCTGCGGCTGATCCTGGAGATCGAGGGCGAGACCGTTACCGAGGCCCGCTGCGGCATCGGCTATCTGCACACCGGTATCGAGAAGAACCTCGAATTCCGCAACTGGACGCAGGGCACCACCTTCGTCACGCGCATGGATTACCTGACGTCGTTCTTCAACGAGACGGCGTACTGCCTGGGCGTCGAGAAGCTGCTCGGCATCGAGGACGACGTACCGGACCGGGCCACGCTCATCCGCGTCCTGCTGATGGAGCTGAACCGGCTCTCCTCGCACCTCGTCTGCATCGCCACCGGTGGTATGGAGCTGGGCGCGACGACGATCATGATCTACGGCTTCCGTGATCGTGAACTGATTCTCGATGCCTACGAGCTGATCACCGGCCTGCGGATGAACCACGCGTTTATCCGCCCCGGCGGCCTCGCCCAGGACCTGCCCCCGGGCGCCGTCGACCAGCTGCGCGAGCTGCTGAGGACGCTGCGGAAGAACCTGCCGGAGTACGACAAGCTCGCCACCGGCAACCCGATCTTCAAGGCCCGTATGCAGGACGTCGGCTATCTCGATCTGACCGGCTCCATGGCGCTGGGCGCCACAGGACCGATCCTGCGCTCCGCCGGGCTCCCGCACGATCTGCGCAGGAGCGACCCGTACTGCGGCTACGAGACCTTCGACTTCGAGGTCCCGACCGCCGACACCTGCGACGCGTACGGCCGCTTCCTCATCCGGCTGGAAGAGATGCGGCAGTCGCTGCGGATCGTCGAGCAGTGCCTGGACCGGCTGGAGCCGGGCCCGGTGATGGTCGCCGACAAGAAGATCGCCTGGCCCGCGCAGCTCGCGCTCGGCCCCGACGGCCTCGGCAACTCGCTCGACCACATCAAGAACATCATGGGCACGTCCATGGAGGCTCTGATCCATCACTTCAAGCTGGTGACGGAGGGCTTCCGGGTCCCGCCGGGACAGGCGTACGCCGCCGTGGAGTCGCCCAAGGGCGAGCTGGGCGCGCATGTCGTCTCCGACGGCGGCACGCGCCCCTACCGGGTCCACTTCCGCGACCCGTCCTTCACCAATCTCCAGGCCATGGCGGCGATGTGCGAGGGCGGCCAGGTCGCCGATGTCATCGTCGCCGTCGCGTCCATCGACCCCGTGATGGGAGGCGTCGACCGGTGACCACCACACCGCCCAACGCGGGGGTGAGCCTGGGGATGCCACAGCTCCCCGCTCCCGACTACCCGGCCGATGTGCGCGCCAGGCTGGCAGCGGACGCCGAGGAGATCATCGGCCGCTACCCCGGCTCCCGGTCCGCGCTGCTTCCGCTGCTGCACCTCGTGCAGTCCGAGGAGGGCTTCGTCTCCCGTACGGGGATGGCCTTCTGCGCCGAGCTGCTCGACCTGACCACCGCCGAGGTCACGGCCGTCGCGACCTTCTACTCCATGTACCGCCGCAAGCAGGGCGGCGACTACCAGGTCGGCGTCTGCACCAACACGCTCTGCGCGGTGATGGGCGGCGACGCCATCTTCGACGCGCTGAAGGAGCACCTCGGCGTCGGCAATAACGAGACGACCGACGACGGCAAGGTCACCCTCGAACACATCGAGTGCAACGCGGCCTGCGACTTCGCGCCCGTCGTGATGGTGAACTGGGAGTTCTTCGACAACCAGACACCGGACAGCGCCAGGCGGCTCGTCGACGACCTGCGCGAAGGGCAGACCGTCCAGCCGACCCGCGGCGCGCCCCTGTGCACATACAAGGAGACCGCGCGCATTCTCGCCGGCTTCCCCGACGAGCGCCCCGGCGCCGTCGAGGCCACCGGCGGCGCCGGGCCCGCGTCGCTGATCGGTCTGCGGCTGGCCAAGGGCGAGACGCCCGAGCCGCGCGTGGTGCGCCCGCGCGACTCCGGGGCGCCGCGCGACGCGGCGCAGCCGGGCGCCGAGCACCTCAGCTCGCACGCCGGCCCGTCGCCCGACCACCACCCCACAACGAGTCCCTCCGGGACACCGGAGACATCGCCGCAGCAGACCTCGGCCTCCGACCCGGACCACCCGGCCGGACCCGCAGCCGAGGAGGGGGAGTGATGACGATGGCCGCCGCGCTCAACGAGAACGGGACCAGCCCCGAGAAGATCCTCGCGCCCGTCCTGTCCGCCTTCTGGGACCAGCCGGAGTCCTGGACGCTGGAGACCTACGAGCGGCACGAAGGGTACGAGGGGCTGAAGAAGGCCCTCGCCATGCCGCCCGACGACGTCATCGCGTACGTCAAGGACTCGGGCCTGCGCGGCCGCGGCGGCGCGGGCTTCCCCACCGGGATGAAGTGGCAGTTCATCCCGCAGGGAGACGGCAAACCGCACTATCTCGTCGTCAACGCGGACGAGTCGGAGCCGGGCACCTGCAAGGACATCCCGCTCCTCTTCGCCAATCCGCACTCCCTCATCGAGGGGATCGTGATCGCCTGCTACGCGATCCGGTCGCAGCACGCGTTCATCTACCTGCGCGGCGAGGTCGTCCCCGTACTGCGCAGGGTGCAGGAAGCCGTGCGCGAGGCGTACGCGGCGGGGTATCTCGGCAAGAACATCCTGGGCAGCGGGCTCGACCTCGATGTCATCGTGCACGCGGGCGCGGGCGCGTACATCTGCGGTGAGGAGACCGCGCTGCTCGACTCCCTGGAGGGCCGTCGCGGACAGCCCCGGCTGCGTCCTCCCTTCCCGGCGGTGGCGGGCCTTTACGCCTGCCCCACCGTGGTGAACAACGTCGAGTCCATCGCGTCCGTTCCCGCGATCCTCAACCGCGGCAAGGACTGGTTCAAGTCGATGGGCAGCGAGAAGTCCCCGGGCTTCACGCTCTACTCGCTCAGCGGCCATGTCACCAGCCCCGGCCAGTACGAGGCCCCGCTCGGCATCACACTGCGCCAGCTGCTCGACATGAGCGGCGGCATGCGGGCGGGCCACCGGCTCAAGTTCTGGACGCCGGGCGGCTCCTCGACCCCGATGTTCACCGACGAGCACCTCGATGTCCCGCTGGACTACGAGGGCGTGGGCGCCGCCGGATCCATGCTCGGCACGAAGGCGCTCCAGTGCTTCGACGAGACCACGTGCGTCGTACGGGCCGTCACCCGCTGGACCGAGTTCTACGCCCATGAGTCCTGCGGCAAGTGCACGCCATGCCGCGAAGGCACCTACTGGCTGGTGCAGTTGCTCCGCGACATCGAGGACGGCAAGGGACAGCTGTCCGACCTCGACAAGCTCAACGACATCGCCGACAACATCAACGGCAAGTCCTTCTGCGCGCTCGGCGACGGTGCCGCGTCCCCGATCTTCTCCTCGCTCACGTACTTCCGCGAGGAGTACGAGCAGCACATCACCGGCAAGGGCTGCCCCTTCGACCCCGCGAAGTCCACCGTCTGGGCAGACCGGAACCCGCACCTGGAGGTGAACGCATGACCGTGACGACGAGCGCTCCCTCCGGCGGCGGCGAGGCGGCGGTCCCGCCCGAGGATCTCGTCTCGCTGACCATCGACGGCATCGAGATCTCCGTCCCCAAGGGGACCCTGGTGATCCGCGCCGCCGAACTCCTCGGCATCGAGATCCCGCGCTTCTGCGACCATCCGCTGCTCGACCCGGCCGGCGCCTGCCGCCAGTGCATCGTCGAGGTGGAGGGCCAGCGCAAGCCGATGGCCTCCTGCACCATCACGTGCACCGACGGCATGGTCGTCAAGTCGCAGCTGACCTCCCCGGTCGCCGAGAAGGCCCAGCGCGGGGTGATGGAGCTGCTGCTCATCAACCACCCGCTGGACTGCCCGGTCTGCGACAAGGGCGGCGAATGCCCGCTCCAGAACCAGGCCATGCAGGTCGGCGACCCGGACACCCGCTTCGAGGGCAAGAAGCGGACGTTCCAGAAGCCCGTCCCGATCTCCACGCAGGTGCTGCTGGACCGCGAGCGGTGTGTGCTGTGCGCGCGCTGTACGCGGTTCTCCAACCAGATCGCGGGCGACCCGATGATCGAGCTGATCGAGCGGGGCGCGCTCCAGCAGGTCGGCACCGGCGAGGGCGACCCCTTCGAGTCGTACTTCTCCGGGAACACCATCCAGATCTGCCCGGTCGGGGCGCTGACCTCGGCCGCGTACCGCTTCCGCTCCCGCCCGTTCGACCTGGTGTCCTCGCCGAGCGTCTGCGAGCACTGCGCGGGTGGCTGCGCCACCAGGACCGACCACCGGCGCGGCAAGGTCATGCGGCGGCTGGCCGCCAACGACCCCGAGGTCAACGAGGAATGGCTGTGCGACAAGGGGCGGTTCGGCTTCCGCTACGCGCAGAAGCCCGACCGGCTCACCACCCCGCTCGTACGCAACGAGGACGGTGTCCTCGAACCGGCGAGCTGGCCCGAAGCGCTGGAGGCCGCCGCCCGCGGTCTGGGCGCCGCGCGCGGCCGGGCCGGCGTCCTGGCGGGCGGCCGGCTCACGGTCGAGGACGCCTACGCCTACGCCAAGTTCGCCCGGGTCGTCCTCGGCACCAACGACATCGACTTCCGCGCACGCGTGCACAGCACCGAGGAAGCCGACTTCCTGGCCGCCCATATCGCCGGCCACGGCCGTGACCTGGACGGTACGGGGCTCACGTACACCACGCTGGAGAAGGCTCCGGCCGTGCTGCTCGCGGGCTTCGAGTCCGAGGAGGAGGCGCCCGGCGTCTTCCTGCGGCTGCGCAAGGCGCACCGCAACCGCGGCCAGCGCACCTTCTCGCTCGCCCCGTACGCCACCCGCGGTCTGGAGAAGGCCGGCGGCACGCTGCTGCCCGCCGCGCCCGGCACCGAGACCGAGTGGCTGGACGCGCTGGCGGCCAACCCGGTCAGCGCCGGACTCGAAGGGGACGGCGAACGGGCCTCCCAGGCGCTGCGCGAGCCGGGCGCCGTGATCGTCGTCGGCGAGCGGCTCGCGGCCGTACCCGGCGGGCTCACCGCCGCCGCGCGGGCCGCCACCGCGACCGGCGCGAAGCTGGTGTGGATCCCGCGGCGGGCCGGCGAGCGCGGCGCGGTGGAGGCGGGCTCGCTTCCGTCGCTGCTGCCCGGCGGCCGTCCCGCCACCGACCCGCGGGCCCGTGAGGAGACCGCGGCGGTCTGGGGCGTACGCGAACTGCCGCACCACTACGGCCGCGACACCGGCCAGATCATCGAGGCCGCCGCCACCGGCGAGCTGGCCGCCCTGGTCGTCGCGGGTGTCGAGGTCGCGGACCTGCCCGACCCGGCGGGCGCGCGGGCCGCGCTGGACGCCGTCGGCTTCCTCGTCTCGCTGGAGCTGCGGCCGAGCGAGGTCACCGAGCGGGCCGATGTGGTCTTCCCGGTGGCGGCCGTCGCGGAGAAGTCCGGCACGTTCCTCAACTGGGAAGGCAGGGCGCGGCTGTTCGAGGCCGCGCTGAAGCCGGAGCAGATGACCCGGCGCCTGGCCCCGGCCGACGCGCGCGTGCTGCACATGCTGGCCGACACGCTCGCCGCCACACCTGCCGCCACCGAAGGCGCCGGCGTACCCGGCGACTTCGGACTGCCGGACCTGCGGGCCGTACGCACCGAGCTGGACCGGCTCGGCCGCTGGGAGGGACCGCGCGCCACCGAGCCGCTGGAACCGTCCCGTCCGGTGCCCAGGCCCGGCGACGGCGAGGCGGTCCTCGCGGGCCACCGGCTGCTGCTCGACCTCGGCCGGCTCCAGGAGGGCGACGACGCGCTGGCCGGCACCCGGCACGCGGCGGTCGCCCGGCTCTCCGCCGTGACGGCCGCCGAGACGGGCGTCAAGGACGGCGACGAGCTGTCCGTCACCGGCCCGCTGGGCACGGTCACGCTCCCGCTCCAGGTCACGCGGATGCCGGACCGGGTGGTCTGGCTGCCGCTCAACTCCACGGGCGGCGGGGTCCTCGCGGACACCGGCTCCCGCCCCGGCACGCTCGTCCGTATCGGCCCGGCCGAGGCAAGGGACGCGGCCACGGAAGCACCGGAGGTGCGCGCATGACCGCCCTCGCCCAGTTCGCGGCGGCGCCTGGGACCGTCCTCGCCGCGGAGGACCTGTCGATGTTCGGCCGGGACCCGTGGTGGCTCGTGGTCGTCAAGGCCGTGTTCTGCTTCGCGTTCCTGCTGCTGACCGTGCTCTTCGCCATCGTGTGGGAGCGCAAGGTCGTCGCCTGGATGCAGCTGCGCATCGGCCCCAACAGGCACGGCCCCTGGGGCATGCTCCAGTCGCTCGCCGACGGCGCCAAGCTGATGTTCAAGGAAGACATCATCGTCAAGCGCGCCGACAAGGTGGTCTACGTCCTCGCGCCGATCATCGCGGCGGTGCCGGCGTTCATGGCGATCGCCGTGATCCCGTTCGGCCCGGCCGGCAACGAGGTGTCGATCTTCGGCCACCGCACCACGATGCAGCTGACCGACCTGCCGATCGCGATGCTCTACATCCTCGCGGTCGCCTCGGTCGGGATCTACGGCATCGTCCTCGCGGGCTGGTCGTCGGGGTCGACGTATCCGCTGCTCGGCGGGTTGCGCTCGTGCGCGCAGATGATCTCGTACGAGATCGCCATGGGCGCCGCGTTCGCGTCGGTGTTCCTCTACTCGGGGTCGATGTCGACCTCGGCGATCGTCGAGGCCCAGGCCGACCGCTGGTACATCATCCTGCTGCCGGTCTCCTTCATCATCTACATCGTCACGATGGTGGGCGAGACCAACCGCGCCCCCTTCGACATGCCGGAGTCCGAGGGCGACCTCGTCGGCGGCTTCAACACCGAGTACTCCTCGATCAAGTTCGCGATGTTCATGCTCGCCGAGTACATCAACATGGTCACCGTCTCGGCCGTCGCGACCACGCTCTTCCTCGGCGGCTGGCGCGCTCCGTGGCCGATCTCCACGTTCTGGGAGGGCGCGAACCACGGCTGGTGGCCGCTGCTCTGGTTCGTGGTGAAGGTGCAGCTGCTGCTGTTCTTCTTCATCTGGCTGCGCGGCACGCTGCCGCGCGTGCGCTACGACCAGCTGATGAAGCTCGGCTGGAAGGTCCTGATCCCGGCCTCGGTGGTCTGGCTGATGGTCGTCGCGACCGTACGGGCCCTGCGCAACGAGAACTACGGCTTCCAGTCGATCGTGCTGTACGTCCTCGGGGCGGTCATCGCGATCCTGCTGCTCTCCTTCGTCGCGGACATCTTCCGCGACAGGAAGGAGAAGGCCGCGGCGGCGAACGAACCGGAACCCCCGGCCTTCGACCCGATGGCGGGCGGATTCCCCGTACCGCCGCTGCCGGGACAGGAGTTGCCGCCCGTACCGCGCAGGCGGCCACGACGTGACCGCGAGCTGATTGTCAGTGGCGGGGGCAATACTGTGAGTGACGGTACCGAGAGTGACGGAAAGGAGGCTGACAGTGTCTGACTCTTCGCCGGGGGACATCCCGCGTCCCCCCCGGAATCCGGTGGCCGGCTTCGGCGTGACCTTCAAGGCCATGTTCAAGAAGCGGCTGACCGAGCAGTACCCGGAACAGCAGAAGGTGACGGCGCCGCGCTTCCACGGCCGGCATCAGCTGAACCGGCATCCGGACGGGCTGGAGAAGTGCATCGGCTGCGAGTTGTGCGCCTGGGCGTGCCCGGCGGACGCGATCTATGTGGAGGGCGCGGACAACACGGACGAGGAGCGCTACTCCCCGGGGGAGCGCTACGGCCGCGTCTACCAGATCAACTACGCGCGCTGCATTCTGTGCGGTCTGTGCATCGAGGCGTGCCCGACCAGGGCGCTCACGATGACCAATGACTTCGAGCTGGCCGACAGCTCCCGCGAGAACCTGATCTATACGAAGGAGCAGCTGCTCGCGGGCCTCCAGGAAGGCATGGTCGAGTCGCCGCACTCGATCTTCCCCGGGACCGACGAACAGGACTACTACCGGGGGCTGGTCACCGAGGCCGCGCCGGGTACGGTCCGGCAGGTCGCGGTGAGCAAGGGCGAGAAGCCGACGGACGAGGAGGTCGGTGCATGAGCCTGCTCGCCGCGTCCGCCCTCTCGTCCGTCACGTCTGTTTCCTCTTTCACTGGCGCCCCTTCCTTCGCCGCCGCCGCCACGACGACCTCGACCGGTGAGGCCGTCCAGTTCTGGATCCTCGGCACCGTCGCCGTGATCGGCGCGCTCTGCACGATCCTGATGAAGAAGGCCGTGCACAGCGCGCTGTGTCTGGCCGCGACGATGATCATCCTCGCGGTCTTCTATCTCGCCAACGGCGCCTATTTCCTGGGCGTGGTGCAGATCGTCGTCTACACCGGCGCGATCATGATGCTGTTCCTCTTCGTGGTCATGCTGGTCGGTGTCACCGCCGCCGACTCCCTCAAGGAGACGCTGAAGGGGCAGCGCTGGTGGGCCGCCGCCTGCGGGCTCGGCTTCGGTGTGCTGCTCATCGGCGGGATCGGCAACGCCTCGCTGAACTCCTTCACCGGGCTCGGCCAGGCCAACGCCGGCGGCAACGTCGAGGGGCTGGCCACCCTGATCTTCACGCGGTACGTCTTCGCCTTCGAGATCACCGGCGCGCTGCTGATCACCGCGTCCGTCGGCGCGATGGTGCTCACGCACCGCGAGCGCACCGAACGGGCCAAGACCCAGCGGGAGCTGGCCGAGGCGCGCGTACGCAAGGGCACACAACTGCCCCCGCTGCCTGCCCCCGGTGTCTACGCCCGGCACAACGCGGTGGACATCGCCGGTCTGCTGCCCGACGGCACCCCGTCCGAGCTGACGGTCAACAAGACGCTCAAGGACCGCGGACAGATCCGCGATGTGTCGAACGAGGCCATCGCGGACCTCAAGGCGCTGGAGCAGCGGTCGTCGGAGCGGCTGGGCCGCGAGGATGAGGAGGTCAAGCGATGAATCCGGTCAACTACCTCTATCTCGCCTCGCTGCTGTTCACCATCGGCGCGGCCGGGGTGCTGATCCGGCGGAACGCGATCGTGGTGTTCATGTGCGTCGAGCTGATGCTGAACGCCTGCAACCTCGCGTTCGTCGCCTTCTCCCGGATGCACGGCAATCTCGACGGCCAGATCATCGCCTTCTTCACGATGGTCGTCGCCGCCGCGGAGGTCGTGGTCGGGCTCGCGATCATCGTGTCGCTGTTCCGTTCCCGCCACTCGGCCTCGGTCGACGACGCCAGCCTGATGAAGCTCTGAGGGGTCGCTGAATCGTGGAGAACTTGATTGCGCTGCTTGTCGCGGCGCCTCTGCTCGGAGCGGCGGTCCTGCTGTGCGGCGGGCGTCGGCTCGACCGCGTGGGCCACTGGCTCGGCACACTGCTGGCCGCCGCGTCCTTCGTGATCGGTGTCGTGCTCTTCAGCGACATGCTCGGCAAGAGCGGCGAAGGCCGCTCGCTGCACCAGCATCTGTTCAGCTGGATCCCCGTCGAGGGGTTCCAGGCGGACATCGCCTTCCAGCTCGACCAGTTGTCGATGACCTTCGTCCTGCTGATCACCGGCGTGGGCACGCTCATCCATATCTATTCCATCGGGTACATGGAGCACGACGAGCGGCGCCGCCGCTTCTTCGGCTATCTGAACCTGTTCCTTGCGGCGATGCTGCTGCTGGTCCTCGCCGACAACTACCTGCTGCTGTACATGGGCTGGGAGGGTGTCGGGCTCGCCTCGTACCTGCTCATCGGGTTCTGGCAGCACAAGCCCAGCGCGGCCACGGCCGCCAAGAAGGCGTTCCTGGTCAACCGCGTCGGCGACATGGGTCTGTCGATCGCGATCATGCTGATGTTCACCACCTTCGGGACCTTCGCCTTCGGCCCCGTCCTGTCGTCCACGGGCGACGCGACGGAGGGCAAGCTGACGGCGATCGGCCTGATGCTGCTGCTGGCCGCGTGCGGCAAGTCGGCGCAGGTGCCGCTGCAGTCCTGGCTCGGTGACGCGATGGAGGGCCCGACCCCGGTGTCGGCCCTGATCCACGCGGCGACGATGGTGACGGCGGGCGTGTATCTGATCACCCGCTCCGGCGCGATCTTCAACGCGGCGCCGGACGCACAGCTGGTGGTCGTGGTGGTCGGCGCGGTGACGCTCCTCTTCGGTGCGATCGTCGGTTGCGCGAAGGACGACATCAAGAAGGCCCTCGCGGGCTCGACGATGTCGCAGATCGGCTACATGATCCTGGCGGCGGGCCTCGGCCCGATCGGCTATGTCTTCGCGATCATGCACCTGGTGACGCACGGCTTCTTCAAGGCCGGGCTCTTCCTCGGCGCCGGTTCGGTCATGCACGGCATGAACGACGAGGTCGACATGCGGAAGTACGGCGGCCTGCGGAAGTACATGCCGGTCACGTTCGTCACGTTCGGTCTCGGCTATCTGGCCATCATCGGCTTCCCCGGGCTGTCCGGCTTCTTCTCCAAGGACAAGATCATCGAGGCGGCCTTCGCCAAGGGCGGTACGGAGGGCTGGATCCTCGGCGCCGTCACGCTGCTGGGCGCCGCGATCACCGCGTTCTACATGACGCGCGTGATGGTGATGACGTTCTTCGGCGAGAAGCGCTGGCAGCCCGATGAGAACGGACACGAGCCGCGTCCGCACGAGTCCCCGAAGTCCATGACCATCCCCATGATCATCCTGGCCTTCGGCTCGGTCTTCGCCGGCGGGTTCTTCTCCATCGGGGACCGCTTCCTGCACTGGCTGGAGCCCGTCACCGGACATTCGCACGGGAACCCGCCGGTCAGCGCGGCCACCGTCACCACCGCCACCGTGGTCGTGATGGTTCTCGGGGTCGCCCTCGCCTGGTTCATGTACGGACGCAAGCCCGTGCCGGTGGCCGCCCCGCGCGGCTCGCTGCTCACCCGCGCCGCCCGCCGCGATCTCCTCCAGGACGACTTCAACCATGTCGTCCTGGTCCGCGGCGGCGAGCACCTCACCCGCTCCCTGGTCTATGTCGACCACACCCTGGTCGACGGCGTGGTCAACGGCACCGCCGCGTCGTTCGGCGGGCTCTCCGGCCGGCTGCGCAAGCTGCAGAACGGCTACGCCCGCACCTATGCGGTCTCGATGTTCGGAGGTACGGCAGTGCTCATCGCCGCGACCCTGCTGATGAGGGCGGTGTAACGGACATGTCGTTCCCGCTTCTGACGGCGACGGCCGCGCTGCCCGCGGTCGGCGCGATCGTCACGGCGGCCGTCCCGGCCGCCCGGCGCACCGCCGCCAAGTGGCTGGCGCTGCTCTTCTCGCTCGCCACGCTCGTGCTGGCCGCCCTCGTGGTGGTCCGCTTCGAGCCCGGCGGTGCCCGCTATCAGCTCACCGAATCGCATGCCTGGATCGCGGACTTCGGGGTCCGGTACGAACTGGGCGTGGACGGCATCGGGGTGGCGCTCCTCGCGCTGACCGCGCTGCTGATCCCCTTCGTCATCCTGGCCGGCTGGCATGACGCCGACCCGCTGGAAGAGGTGAACCCGAACCGCCGCTGGCGGCCGACCCAGGGCTTCTTCGCGCTGATCCTGATGGTCGAGGCGATGGTGATCCTCTCCTTCGAGGCCACCGACGTCTTCCTCTTCTACATCCTCTTCGAAGCCATGCTCATCCCGATGTACTTCCTCATCGGCGGCTTCGGCGACCGCGCCCACAGCGGCGGGGACGAGGCGGCGGCCACCCAGCGCTCGTACGCGGCCGTCAAGTTCCTCCTCTACAACCTGGTCGGCGGCCTGATCATGCTGGCCGCCGTCATCGGGCTCTATGTCGTCGCGGGCAGCTTCTCGCTCTCCGAGATCGCCGAGGCGCGGGCCAATGGCTCGCTGTCCATCGCGACCGACACCGAGCGGTGGCTCTTCCTCGGCTTCTTCTTCGCCTTCGCGGTGAAGGCGCCGCTGTGGCCGCTGCACACCTGGCTGCCCAATGCCATGGGCGAGGCCACCGCGCCCGTCGCCGTACTGATCACGGCCGTGGTCGACAAGGTCGGCACGTTCGCGATGCTGCGCTTCTGCCTCCAGCTCTTCCCCGAGGCGTCCACATGGGCCACGCCGGTGATCCTGGTGCTCGCGCTGATCAGCATCGTCTACGGGGCGCTGCTCGCCGTCGGCCAGCGGGACATGAAGCGGCTGATCGCGTACGCGTCGATCTCCCACTTCGGCTTCATCATCATGGGCATCTTCGCGATGACCAGCCAGGGCCAGTCGGGCGCCACGCTCTACATGGTCAACCACGGGATCTCGACGGCCGCGCTGATGCTGGTGGCCGGCTTCCTGATCACCCGGCGCGGTTCGCGGCTCATCGCGGACTACGGCGGGGTGCAGAAGGTCGCGCCGGTTCTCGCCGGGACGTTCCTGATCGGCGGGCTCGCGACGCTCTCGCTGCCGGGGCTCTCCCCGTTCGTGAGTGAATTCCTGGTCCTGGTCGGCACGTTCAGCCGGTATCCGGTGATCGGCATCATCGCCACCATCGGCATCGTGCTCGCCGCGCTCTATGTCCTCGTGCTCTATCAGCGCACGATGACGGGACCGGTGAAGCCCGAGGTCAGGACGATGCCCGATCTGCGCGTCCGGGAGCTGGTGGTCGTCACCCCGCTGATCGCGCTGCTCCTCTTCCTGGGTGTCTACCCGAAGCCGCTGACCGAGATCGTCAACCCGGCGGTGGAGCACACGCTCTCCGACGTCCAGCAGACCGATCCCAAGCCCGAGGTGGAGGCCGCTCCATGAGTGCGACTGTCGTCCACAGCCTGTGGACAACGACGGCGGCCGACGGGATCACCAAGATCCCGGCCCCGAACATCGAGTACGCGCAGCTGTCACCCGTACTGATCGTGCTGGGCGCGGCGGTCCTGGGCATCCTGGCCGAGGCGTTCGTCCCGCGCCGGGGCAGGTACTACACCCAGCTGTTCCTCTCCGTGGTCGCCCTGGCCGCCGGCTTCGCGGCGGTGGTCGGGCTCGCGGCCGGCGGATACGGCACGACCAAGAAGCACATCGCGGCCATGGGCGCCATCGCCGTCGACGGTCCGGCGCTCTTCCTCCAGGGCACGATCCTGCTGGCCTCGATCGTCGCCGTGTTCACCTTCGCCGAGCGCAAGCTCGACCCGGAGGCCCACGGCAACCGCGTCGACTCGTTCGTGGCGCAGGCCGCGGCCGTACCGGGCAGCGACAGCGAGAAAGCGGCGGTCAAGGCGGGGTTCACCACTACCGAGGTGTTCCCGCTGGCCCTGTTCGCCGTCGCGGGCATGCTGGTTTTCCCGGCGGCCAACGACCTGCTGACGCTCTTCATCGCGCTGGAAGTCTTCTCGCTCCCGCTCTACCTCCTCTGCGCCCTCGCCCGCCGCAAGCGGCTGATGTCGCAGGAGGCGGCGGTCAAGTACTTCCTGCTGGGCGCCTTCTCGTCGGCGTTCCTGCTCTTCGGGATCGCCCTGCTGTACGGATACGCGGGCTCCGTCTCGTACGCGCGGATCGCGGAGGTCGTCAGCGGCACCGCGCAGAACGTCAACCCGGCCCTCGCCGGCACCATGGGCAATGACGCGCTGCTGCTGATCGGCGGCGCGATGGTGCTGATGGGGCTGCTCTTCAAGGTCGGCGCGGTGCCGTTCCACATGTGGACCCCGGACGTCTACCAGGGCGCGCCCACACCGGTCACCGGCTTCATGGCCGCGGCGACCAAGGTGGCCGCCTTCGGCGCGCTGCTGCGGCTGCTGTACGTCGTGCTGCCGGGGCTGCGCTGGGACTGGCGCCCGGTGATGTGGGGCGTCGTGATCGTCACGATGCTGGGCGGCGCGATCGTCGCCATCACCCAGACCGACATCAAGCGCCTCCTGGCGTACTCCTCGATCGCGCACGCGGGCTTCATCCTGGCCGGTGTGATCGCGGGGACGAGCGAGGGCATCTCGTCCGTCCTCTTCTATCTGGCGGCGTACTCCTTCGTCACGATCGGCGCGTTCGCGGTCGTCACGCTGGTGCGCGACGCGGGCGGCGAGGCGACGCATCTGTCCAAGTGGGCCGGGCTCGGGCGGCGTTCACCCCTGGTGGCCGCGGTCTTCGCGGTCTTCCTGCTCGCCTTCGCGGGTATCCCGCTGACCTCGGGCTTCTCCGGGAAGTTCGCGGTCTTCAAGGCGGCGGCGGACGGCGGCGCCGGGGTGCTGGTCGTGATCGGTGTGATCGCCTCGGCGATCGCCGCGTTCTTCTACATCCGGGTCATCGTGCTGATGTTCTTCAGCGAGCCGAAGCCGGAGGGCCCGACGGTCGCGGTGCCGTCGGTACTGACGACGACGGCGATCGCGGTGGGCGTCGCGGTCACGGTGGTCCTGGGCGTGGCCCCGCAGTACTTTCTGGACCTGGCGGGCCAGGCGGGCGGGTTCGTACGGTAGAGCGCCGTCCATGGAGTCCACGGAGTCCGTTGGAGTCCATCGACCGAGCCGGCTGCCCGGCACCCGTCGCGGGTGCCGGGCAGTCTCGTCATGTACCGGGCGGTCGGTTCAGGCGGGCACGATCCGGCCCGTGACCTCGCCGAGGCCGACCCGGGTGCCGTCGGGACCCGGGGCCCAGGCGGTCAGGGTGACCTCGTCGCCGTCCTCCAGGAACGTCCGCTTGCCGGCGGGCAGTTCGAGGGGCTCGGTGCCGTTCCAGGTGAGTTCGAGCAGGGAGCCGCGCTGCTCGCGCGCGGCGCCGCTGACCGTGCCGGACGCGAAGAGGTCCCCTGTACGGAGCGAGGCGCCGTTGACCGTCATATGGGTCAGCTGCTGGGCCGCCGTCCAGTACATGGTGGAGAACGGCGGCTCCGAGATGACCTGGCCGTTGAGCGCGACGGAGATCCGCAGGTCGAAGCCGCCCGGCTCCTCGTCGTCGGCGTCGTCCAGGTAGGGGAGCAGTTCGGCGGTACGGGCCGGGGGCGCCACCCGGGCCGCGTCCAGGGCCTCCAGCGGGGTCACCCACGCCGAGACGGACGTGGCGAAGGACTTCCCGAGGAACGGGCCGAGCGGTACGTACTCCCACGCCTGGATGTCGCGCGCCGACCAGTCGTTGAGGAGCGACAGCCCGAAGACATGGTCGCGGAAGGACGCCTGGTCCACCGCACCGCCCTGCCGCGAGGGCGTGCCGACGACGAAGGCGACCTCCGCCTCGATGTCGAGCTTGACGGAGGGCCCGAAGACCGGCGCCGGGTCGGCGGGCGTCTTGCGCTGGCCCGACGGGCGCGTCACGTCCGTACCGGACACGACGATCGTGCCCGCCCTGCCGTGGTAACCGATCGGCAGATGCTTCCAGTTGGCGGGCAGCGCGTCCCCGTCGGGGCGGAAGATCCGGCCCACATTGGTGGCGTGGTGCTCGCTCGCGTAGAAGTCGACGTAGTCCGCGATCTCGTACGGCAGATGCAGCGTGACCGAGCCGAGCGGATGGAGCAGGGGCTCTATGTCCGCGCGGTGAGCGGGCACGGTGACCCACGCGGTGAGGGCCCGGCGGACATCGCGCCAGGCCGTACGGCCCGCCGCCATCAGGGGGTTGAGGCTCGGCCTGGCCAGCAGTGCGGCGTACGGGGAGCCCAGGGCGTGCGCCGCCGCTCCCGCGTCGAGCACGTGGTCGCCGATACGGACCCCGAGCCGGCGGCGGTCGGGCTCGTCGGCGGTGGAGAACACTCCGTACGGGAGGTTGTGCGGGCCGAAGGGGTCTCCCTCGGCCGGTTCGAGCGGGCTCTGCTCGGGCATTGGTGCTGCCTCGCTTTCCGGATCGATGCAGGACACGTTACGTCGCTGTTGCCCAGCCGCGGCAGTGGTGAAAAGTCCGCCTTGACCCAAAAGTGCGGACTGTGACGGGTAGTTCGCGGAGCGTACCCGCGGTAGCCCCCGCCGCGGACCTGTTCCCCCGTCAGATCGCCGCCGTCGGGCCCGTCCCCGCCCCTCCCGGGGTACGCGCACGTCGGGTCCGTCCCCGTCCGTCCCAGGTACGCGCACGTCGGGCCCGTCCGCGTACCGCCTGGGCGCGGGCTCCGCGCCGCTGTGCGCGCGATCACCCCGCCGTGCGCGGAACGCGCTTCTCCCAGGTCCGGTGGTAGACCACCTCGTCGCCGTCGCGGCAGATCACCTCGTTGGACGTGATGAAGTCGGCCACGTCGCAGCTGATCTCGGAGCGGGTCTCGACCCGCGCGTCCCACCCCAGCTCCGGCCGGTGCAGCCGGATCCGCCAGTCCGAGCGGGCGGTGGCCGACAGCGGGTCGCTCTCCTGGATCGTGTACGTCTCCAGCGCGTCCTCGCCGAATTCGAGCCCGTCGGGATAGACGCGGGTGCCGCCGTAGCGCGGATCGACCTCCAGCCGCCACAGCCCCCGCGCCACGTCCCGGGTCACCAGCCGCTCGGGCCGCTCCTCGTCCAGTGTGACCGGCGAGACCACGCCCATCGGTTCGGCCTGCTCGGGCGGTCCGAAAGCGATCGCCCGGTCCGCGGCGGCGGTGGCGGCGGTGGCCGTACGGACCGGGAGTTCGAGCGAGCTGCCCGCCGGGTCCAGGGTGAAGCCCGCCGACTCCGCGCGCGGCCAGATCCACGGCCAGTACGCGGACGAGACCGCGAGCCTGACGCGGTGCCCCGGCGGGAAGGTGTGCCCGATGCCGTTCAGCTCGAAGGTGACGTCCTCGGTCGCGCCCTCGGGCCAGGGCGCGACCCGGTCGCGGCCCTTCCGCGCCGACAGATTGAGGACACCGCGCGTGACGAGGGTGGACGAGCCGTCCGGAGCGACGTCGCAGAGCCGGGCGATCGCCTGTCCCGCGGGGACGTCGAGCCGCAGCCGCAGCCGGACGCGCGGGCGGCCCAGGATCTCGGTCAGCCCGCCGGTGACGGGGATCTCGAAGCAGGCGGACTTCGCGTCCTCGTCGCGCTGGTCGGGCGGCAGGTCCGCGTCATTGCCGAACGGGAAGAAGCGGCCCGCGTCCAGCCCGGTCTGCTGCGGGGAGTCGACGGCCACCGGCTCGCCCTGGAAGGCGTACGGGACGACGGTGACGTTGGGCGAGGGCCAGGAGGGTTCGCCGGCCCAGCGGCCCGGCAGCTCGGGGTAGACGGTCGCGGGCGGGTGCGAGGCGCTGATCCAGGAGCGCAGCGGCGGCTCGGCCATGATCCCCGTGTCCGTGTCCTTCAGCCACTGGTCCCACCAGCGCAGGGTCTCCTGGAGGAAGCCGATCGCCGGGCCCGGCGGCAGCCCCCGGTCCGGGTACTGATGCGACCAGGGCCCGATCAGCCCCCGTACCCGCGCCGGGTCCAGGTGCTCGACGAGCCGCAGCACGGTGTCGCGGTACGGGTCGTGCCAGCCGCCGACGGCCAGGACCGCCGCCTCGATCGCGCCGTAGTCCTCGCAGACGCTGCCGTGCCGCCAGTACGCGTCCCGGGTCTGGTGGGCCAGCCAGGTGTGGACGAGGGGCTCGACGGCTTCGAGGCGGTTCAGCCACATCTCGCGCCAGCCCTCCCCGGCGTACACCGGGTCCGGCGGCCGGGCGACGAAGGCCAGCATCGTCGCCGCCCAGGCGTGCATGTCCACGGCGAGCACCGAGCCGCCCATGTAGTGGACGTCGTTGTCGTAGCGGTCGTCGGACGAGCAGACGGTGACGATCGCCTTCAGGGGCTCCGGCGCGAGGGCGGCGAGCTGGAGCGCGTTGAAGCCGCCCCAGGAGATCCCGAACACGCCCACGCGGCCGGTGCACCAGGGCTGCGCGGCGAGCCAGTTGATCACCTCGACGCCGTCGGCCAGCTCGGTCGCGTCGTACTCGTCCCCCGGCAGGCCCTCGCTGTTGCCGTGCCCGCGCACATCGACCCGTACGGACGCGTAGCCGTGGCCCGCGTACCAGGGGTGGCGCTGCCAGTCGCGCGGGGCCGTCCAGTCGCTCAGCCGGTACGGCAGGTATTCGAGCAGCGCGGGGACGGGTTCGTCGGTGACCGGGCGCCATACGCGCGCGTGGAGCCGGGTGCCGTCGGGGAGGGGGACGCGTACGTCCGTGCGGGTCGTCTCGTACGGGAAGTCGGTGCGGATGGTGGGGGGCATGCCGGTCACCTCGGCGGACGGTGCGGGGAGGGGGAAGGGCTGGGGTGCGGGTCCGGTGGCCGGGGCTCGGCGGACCCGGCGGCCGGGAGTCGGTGGGCGGGGCTCGGTGGGCGGGGTCCGGTGGACGGGGCTCGGTGGGCGGGGTCCGGTGGACGGGGCTCGGTGGGTGCGGTTCAGTGGACGGGGTGCATGGTCCGGCGCAGCCAGGGGGCCGCCGCGACCACCGCCAGACCGGCCACGACCGCGATGGCGCCGTTCACGCCGAAGTACGCGGGCTGCGACACCTGCCCGTACAGCTTCACGGTCTGTGCCTGGATGCCGTTGGCGAGGGCCAGCGAGAGGAACCAGAGCGCCAGGGTCTGGCCGGCGAACGCCTTGGGCGCGAGCTTGGTGGAGGCGGAGAGCCCGGAGGTCTCCACCAGGATGTCGCCGAGGCCGAGCAGCAGATACGAGCCGACGATCCACCAGGCGGCCATCCGGTAGTCGGTGCCGCCGTGCCCGGAGGTGGGCAGCACCATCAGCAGGAAGGACAGACCGCCGAGGATCACCCCGATCGCGATCTTGTTGGAGGCGTGCGGCTGGCGGCGGCCCATCCGGACCCAGACGGCGGCGACGACGGGCGCGAGCGCGACCTCGAAGGCGCCCAGGGCGGAGGCGTACCACCCGGCGGGGAAGGTGAAGCCGAGGATCGAGGTGTCGGCGTTGGCCGAGGCGAGCAGGATCATCGTCGAGTACGCCTGGAACAGGATGAAGTTGAAGAAGACGGAGGCTATGAACAGCACCAGATACGGGCGCAGCCGGCCGCGCTCCTCGGCGGTCACCCGCGGGCTGCGGAACATCACCACGAAGTAGACGACGGGCGCGATCACCGAGAGCACGGTGAGGACGTCGGCGAAGCGGCCGATGGTGAGCCAGCCCGCCAGCGACAGCGCGACCGCGAGGACGGCGATCACGAGCGCGCCCGCGATCATCAGCCGTACGGCCCGGCGCATCGGCTCCGGCGCGAGCGCGAACCCGGCGGCGTGCTTGCGTCCGGCCAGGTGACGGCGGCCCGCCACGTACTGGACGAGACCGAGGGTCATCCCGACGGCGGCGGCCGAGAACGCGGTGTGCCACCCGGAGTGGTCGCCGAGCCAGCCGGTGACGAGCGGGCCGAGGAAGGCACCGATGTTGATCGCCATGTAGTAGAGGGCGAAGCCGGCGTCCCTGCGCTCGTCCTCGGTGCGGTAGAGCTTGCCGACCATGGCCGACACGTTCGGCTTGAGCAGGCCCGTGCCGGCGCTGATCAGACCGAGGCCCGCCCACGTCATGCCCGCCGTGGGGACGGCCATGGCGTAGTGCCCGAGGGCGATGAGGACGCCGCCCCAGAGCACCGCGCGGTACGAGCCGAGGATCCGGTCGGCGAGCCAGCCGCCGGCCACCGAGAGCAGATAGACGAGCGTCCCGTAGGCCGCCGCGACGGAGGCCGCCGTACCGTCGGCCATCCCCAGGCCGCCGTCCTGGACCGTGGCGACGAAATAGAGGACGAGGACGGCCTGCATCCCGAGGAATGAGAAGCGCTCCCAGACTTCGAGACCGGACAGGGTCAGCAGACCTCGGGGGTGGCCGAGGAAGGCGTGATCGTCGCCTGGCGGTGGCTGCTCCGCGTTCGCTCGGGGTTCGGCCGTTGTTCCGGACAAAAGCGCTACTCCTGGTTGTATGGCTGTTCCGAACATACCGGCGGGTCCGGGAAGGCGCCCACGGTGATCGAAAGGCGACCGGATACGCTGACTTGAGTGAAGGCAGCGACACATCGACAATCCGTGTGATCGTCAGCAGACAGGAGTACTTCTCGTGACCGTCGTCGGGCCGTTCGGGCTGAGCGTGCGGGACCAGGCTCTTGAGGCCGATGTCCAGACCGGGTTGGCGGCTGTCGAGGCGGGACTGCTCGATGCCACCAAGAGCGACGTGCCCTTCATCACGGAAGCGGCGCGGCACCTGGTACGAGCCGGCGGCAAACGGTTCAGGCCGTTGTTGGTCATGCTCGCGTCACAATTCGGTGACCCGTACGCCCCCGGTGTCGTCCCGGCGGCGGTGGTCGTCGAGCTGACCCATCTCGCGACGCTGTACCACGACGACGTGATGGACGAGGCGGAGGTCCGCCGCGGCGTGGCCAGCGCCAACGCCCGCTGGGGCAATTCGGTCGCCGTCCTCACGGGCGACTTCCTCTTCGCGCGCGCCTCGCACATCCTGGCCGACCTGGGGCCCGAGGCGGTACGGGTCCAAGCCGAGGCGTTCGAACGGCTGGTGACGGGCCAGATCCTGGAGACCGCGGGACCGCGCGACGGACGCGACCCGGTCGCGCACTACCTCGATGTCGTGGGCGGCAAGACCGGTTCGCTGGTCGCCGTCTCCTGTCGCTTCGGCGCGATGACCTCAGGGGCGGACGAGTCGGTCGTCGACATCCTCACCCAGTACGGGGAGCGGCTCGGCGTCGCCTTCCAGCTCGCCGACGACGTACTCGACATCGCCAGCGACTCGCACGAGTCGGGCAAGATTCCCGGCACGGATCTGCGCGAGGGCATTCCCACGCTGCCGGTGCTGCTGCTGCGCGCCCAGGCCGAGGCGTACGGCAAGCCCGAGGACCTCGCGCTGGTCGAACTGCTGGACGGCGATCTGTCGGACGACGAGCGGCTCTCGGAGGCCCTGCGGCTGCTGCGCGCGCATCCGGCCCTGGAGCAGGCGCGCAGGGACACGGTGCGGTACGCGCAGGAGGCGCGGGCGACGCTCACGCCGCTGCCCGACGGGTACGCGAAGTCCGCGCTGATCGAGCTGTGCGACGCCGTGGTCCACCGGGCGGGCTGACGGGGCGTCCGCCCGAGGCGGGGCGGTGGGCCGGGGCGTCCGCCCGGAGCGATGGGCCGGCGTGACGTGGCGCGGGTCGGCGCGGGTTGGCGGAACGTTGTCTTCCCCTAGTGGATACGGGAAGCATCTCATCGGTATGTCATCCCAGAGCAGTACGGGAAGTTGCGCCCCGGGTCTGACGCTTATATCGAGGCCGTTTGGTCAGATGGTTAACACCACTCCTGACCAATTCGGGTGAGACTGGCGGCGCGGAGTGGACGAGTGCACGAGACCGAAGGCCGCCGACCACGGAGGTAGAGCACACATGGCACCGAACGACAGCGCACGGATCACCGAGGACGACAGGGAGCCCGGCGAGGGCCGCCGCAAGGCGGCGCGCTACGCGCTCCCCGTCGCGGTGGCGGGGGTGGCTGCGGCGACCATCGGGCTCGTCCCGGCACTCGCCGCGACCGGCGACCCCGAACTGCCGGAGATCAGCGCGCAGCAACTCATCGAGAAGATCGCCGCGTCGGAGACCGAGCAGCTCTCGGGCTCCGTGAAGATCACCACGGATCTGGGGCTCCCGCCACTGGCCGGCCTCGGCGACCTGGCGGGCGGCGCGCTCGCCGGCGGCAAGGGCGGACCGGCCGGTTCCGGCCCCACGGACGGCTCGTCCGCGGACCCGAACGCCAAGCTGATGGAGCTCGGCTCGGGCACGCACACGCTGCGGGTCGCG
Source organism: Streptomyces sp. NPDC039430 (assembly GCF_055639435.1). Taxonomy (NCBI): domain Bacteria; kingdom Bacillati; phylum Actinomycetota; class Actinomycetes; order Kitasatosporales; family Streptomycetaceae; genus Streptomyces; species Streptomyces sp. NPDC039430. The sequence goes on from NZ_JBVKAK010000021.1 coordinate 117,171, forward strand.
GTGGACGGTCCCGACAAGCAGCGGCTGTCGATCCGTGACACCGCCGCCGAGTACAGCCTGATCCACAACGGCGGCGAGGTCTGGGCGTACGACAGCGCCTCCAACGAGGCGTACCACGCGACGGCCCCGAAGGGCGCGGCCAAGGGCGGCGCGGCCGAGGACGGCGGGAAGCACGCCCCGAAGGACGCGCTGAAGGATGTCCCGGCGACCCCCAAGGACTTCGCCGAGCAGGCGCTGAAGGCCGCGGGCGACACGACGTCCGTGACCGTCGACGGCACGGCGAAGGTCGCCGGGCGCGATGCCTACCAGCTGCTCATCAAGCCCAAGCAGAGCGGTTCGACGGTCGGCTCGATCAAGGTCGCGGTCGACGCGAAGACCGGTACCCCGCTGAAGTTCACGCTCTCGCCGAGCAGCGGTGGCAAGGCCGTGGTCGATGTCGGCTTCACCGAGGTCGACTTCGCCAAGCCCGCCGCCTCCACGTTCGACTTCACGCCGCCCAAGGGCGCGAAGGTGACGCGGGGCGACGACAAGGGCGCGGGCGACAAGAGCGGGATCCCGGAGCTGCCCAAGGGCCACGACGGCGCCGAGGGGCCGAAGGAGCAGGACGCTCCGAAGGTCATCGGCGGGGGCTGGAACGCCGTCTACGAGCTCAACACCGGCGCCGGCGAGGGCTTCGCGGGCGCGGCGGGCGCGGACGCGGGGAAGTCGGGCGATGTCCCGGCCGAGGCGCGGCAGTTCCTGGACGCGCTGGGTGACAAGGTCACCGGGAAGTTCGGCTCGGGCACGGTCTTCAAGACCCGTCTGATCAACGCCCTGATGACGGACGACGGCACGGTGTACGTCGGCGCGGTCACGCAGGACGCGCTGGTCAAGGCCGCCAACGCGGCGAAGTAACGATCCGTCCGGCCTGTTCGGTTTATTCGGTCCGTCCGGCTTGTTCCGCCCCGTCGTACGTCGCGTACGGCGGGGCGGAACGCTGACCTGGGCCGGTCCGTTCTCGTACTGCCGGACGGCGACGGACGGCGCACGGACGGCGCACGGATGGCAGAGGACCGGTGTACGGCCGGCGACGGGACGACCAGACCGGGGGAGCGGGAGCGAGATGACAGCCGTGCTCGACGAGACCCATGGGCGCGAGGCGCGCGCTGTGATCGCGACGCGTGGGCTCACCAAGCGGTACCGCGGCGGGCAGCTCGCCGTGGACCGGCTCGACCTCTCCGTCCCCGCCGGCAGCGTGTTCGGCTTCCTCGGGCCCAACGGCTCGGGCAAGACGACCACCATCCGGATGCTGATGGGACTGATCGAGCCGACCGCCGGCTCGGCCTCGCTCCTGGGCCGGCCCATGCCCCGCGCGGCCCGCGCCGTACTCCCCGAGGTCGGCGCCCTCATCGAGGGGCCCGCGCTGTACGGGTACTTGTCGGGCCGGGAGAACCTCGTACGGTACGACTCCGCCGACCCGACCGCCGACCCCCGTACCCGCCGCGCCCGGGTGACCGACGCCCTGGACCGGGTCGGGCTGACCGCCGCGGCGGGCAAGCGGGCGAAGGCGTACTCCCTCGGGATGAAGCAGCGCCTCGGGCTCGCGTCGGCGCTGCTGAGGCCGCGCAGGCTGCTGGTGCTCGACGAACCCACGAACGGTCTTGACCCGCAGGGCATGCGGGAGATCAGAACCCTGATACGGGAGCTGGCTGCGGACGGCACGACCGTCTTCCTGTCCTCGCATCTCCTCGACGAGATCGAGCAGGTGTGCACGCACGCCGCCGTGATGGCCCAGGGACGGCTGATCACCCAGGGGCCGGTCGCCGAGCTGGCGGCCGGGACCCGGGGGCGGCTGGCCGTCACCACCCCCGATCCCGGCGAGGCCGCCCGGGTGCTGAAGGAGCTGGGGGTCACGGATGTGGTCGTGGCGGAGGACCGGGTGAGCGGCGAACTGCCCACGGGCGGGGCGGAGCCGGTGGACCCCGCCGACCTCAACGCGGCGCTCGTACGGGCCGGGGTCCGCGTACGGGCCTTCGGCCAGGAGCGCGCCTCGCTGGAGGACGCCTTTGTCGCGCTGACGGGGGAGGGCTTCGATGTCGCGGGCTGAGGCGGGGGCCGGGGCAGGGACCGGGGCAGGGGCCGAGGCGGAAGCGCCGGCGACGGCGGGCGCGGGACCGGCGGGGCCCGTGACCCGGGACAGGGAGCGCCGGCTGTGGTGGACGTTCGGGCTGCTGTACTCCGAGGTGACCACCACCTTCCGGCGCTGGCGGACCCTCGCGCTGCTGGGTGTGCTCGCCGCCGTACCCGTCCTCATCGGGATCGCCGTGAAGATCGAGACGAGCGACGGCGGGGGAGTGGGGCCGGGGGGCGGACCGAACGGCCCGGCGTTCCTTACGCAGATCACCAACAACGGACTGTTCCTGGTCTTCGCGGCGCTCGCCGCGACGCTGCCCGTCTTCCTGCCGATGGCGGTGGGGGTCATCGCGGGCGACGCGATCGCCGGTGAGGCCAATGGCGGGACGCTGCGCTATCTGCTGGTCGCGCCGGCCGGACGTACGCGACTGCTGCTCGCCAAGTACGCGTCCACGCTGGCCTTCTGTCTGGTCGCGACGCTCGTCGTGGCGGTCTCGGCGCTCGCCGTCGGCGCGCTGCTCTTCCCGCTGGGCGAGGTCACCACGATCTCGGGCACCCGCGTCTCCTTCGGCGACGGGCTGCTGCGGGCCCTGCTGATCGCGGTGGTCGTCGCCGCCTCGCTGGTGGGGCTGGCGGCGCTCGGTCTGTTCATCTCCACCCTGACCAACAGCGGGATCGCGGCGATGGCCGCGACCGTCGGGCTGCTGATCACGGTGCAGATCCTGGACACGATCCCGCAGTTGCACGCGATACAGCCGTATCTCTTCTCGCACCACTGGCTGTCCTTCGCGGATCTGCTGCGCGAGCCGTTCTACTGGGACGACATCGGCCGGAACCTGGGGCTCCAGGCGCTGTACGCGGCGGTGTTCGGCTCGGCGGCCTGGGCGCGCTTCACGACGAAGGACATCAGCGTCTGAGCCAGACGCCCCCGGAGTACGTGCGGCCGCCCGCGTGCGCACCGATTGCAGCACGCGGGCAGCCGCGGTCATGGGAGGCGCCTCATACGGCCCCGGGCGGTCCGGTCCGGTCCGGACCGCCCGTACGGCTCAGAAGCATCGGACGCCTCAGAAGGTGAGGCGCCAGCTGTCGATGTAGCCGGTGTCCTGGGCGGCCACGTCCTGGACCCGGAGCCGCCAGACGCCGTTCGCGACCTCGCTCGACGCGTTCACCGTGTAGGTGGCGATCACGTTGTCGGCCGAGTCGTTGGCGCTGGAGTTCTTCAGCCGGTAGGCCGTCCCGCTCGGGCCGATCAGGTCGATGACCACGTCACCCCGCCAGGTGTGCTTGATGTCCACACCCACCTTGAGCGCGGCGGGGGCGTTGCCCGTACGGCCGGAGACGGTCACCGCCGAGGTGATGGTCGGGCCGTTGTCCGGGATGGTGACGTCGTCGAGGGTCTCGAAGACCTCACCCGACGGGCCCGAGGAGTTCGCCGACAGCGTCCACACCGCGTGGGCGACGGCATCGCTGTTGCGGTCGAGCGCGGTGTCGTTGATGTTCGCCGTGGTGTCGCAGGAGGAGTGGTAGCAGCGGTCGAAGGACTGCCCCGAGGTGCCGCCCCACTTCTGCGCCTGCGCGGCGGTCTTGATGTAGTCGGCGCCGCTGAAGAGCCCGCCGACGGGGATGCCCACGTTCTTGAACGGAGCGTGGTCCGAGCGGCCGTCGCCCTCGGTCTCGATCTCCGTCGCGACGCCGAGACCCGCGTAGTAGTCCTTGAAGGTCTGCTCAATGGCCGGGTCGTCGTCATAGACGAAGTAGCCGGGGTTCGGGCTGCCGATCATGTCGAAGTTCAGATAGCCGCTGATCTTCGCGCGCTCGGCGGTCGGCAGATTGTTGACGTAGTACCGCGAGCCGACCAGACCCAGCTCCTCCGCGCCCCACCAGGCGAACCGCAGATGCTTCGCCGGTTTGAGCTGCGCCCGCGAGACGGCGAGCGCGGTCTCCAGGATGGCGGCGGAGCCCGATCCGTTGTCGTTGATCCCGGCGCCCGAGGTGACCGAGTCGAGATGCGAACCGGACATCACGACCTGGTTCGGATCGCCGCCCGGCCAGTCGGCTATCAGGTTGTAGCCGGTGGCGCCGCCGGAGGTGAACTGCTGGACGGAGGTGGTGAACCCGGCCGCGTCCAGCTTGCCCTTGACGTAGTTGACCGAGGCCAGATAGCCGGCGCGGCCATGGGCGCGGTTGCCGCCGTTGGCGGCGGCGATGGACGAGAACTGGGTGAGATGCGCCTTGACATTGGCGAGCGGTATATCGGGGGCCGCGAGCGCGGCGGGCGCGGACTGTGCCGGTCTCTTGGCGGCCTGAGGCGCGGCGGGGGCCGCTGACACGGCGGGCGCGGCGGCGGCGAGCAGCCCGGCGACGGCGAGTCCCGCGACCGCGGCCGTGGCACCGCGGGTGGATATTCGGCCGGTGCGGACGGGCCGAGCGGGTATGCGGTGCGCTCCGGGAACGGAGAGTTTCATGTGGGGGCTCCGGATTCCGTACGGGGACAGGACGGAACGTGCGAGACGCCCCACGGCGACGACGGCGCGGGGCGTTGGAGCTGGTGGCGCTGGTGGTGCCGATCGAGAAGCTGATCGTGGTGCTGAAGCTGTTGGTGCGCTGTGCGTGCTGAATGCTGGGGGAGAGCTTGACTCGCCGTCAAGAGCGGAAACCGGTCAGCGGTGTTCGCTGACCGGACATGTCCTGTTTCCCCGGCGGTTTCGGGGCATGTCGTGGGCCGGGCGGGACGCGCGCGCCACCCGGCCGCCTCCGGCTCTCCTCCGCGTACGGCCGGTCATGTTCGTACGCCGTGCTCCGGCACGTCCGGATGGCGGACGGCGGCCGGATTCACCGCCCGGCCGTTTTCTCCTCCGCGACCGGGAGCGGCGCGTCCGTGACCGGGACCGGCGCGCCCGCCTGCGCCGGGGCCGTCGCCGCTGTCGCCGCCTCGGCCTCCGTCTCTGGCGCTTCCGCCGCTGCCGCTGCCGCTGCCGCCTCCGCCGTGAGGCGCAGCGCCTCCGCCCTCGTACGGCGGGCGTTCCGCAGCGCGTCCCAGGTCAGGATCGCCAGGGCCAGCCAGACCAGCGAGAAGCCCGCCCACCGCTCAGGCGGCATCGCCTCGTGGAAGTACGTGATGCCCAGGACGAACTGGAAGACCGGGGCCAGATACTGGAGCAGGCCCAGCGTCGAGAGCGGTACCCGGATCGCCGCCGCGCCGAAGCAGACCAGCGGCAGCGCGGTGACCACGCCCGTGGCGGCGAGCAGGGCCATCTGGCCCGTACCCTCCGAGCCGAAGGTGGCCGACCCGGACACGCCCAGCCACACCAGATAGCCGAACGCGGGCAGGAACAGGACCGCGGTCTCGGCCGCCAGCGACTCCAGGCCGCCGAGGTTGATCTTCTTCTTGACCAGGCCGTAGGTCGCGAACGAGAAGGCCAGTACGAGCGAGATCCAGGGCGGCTGCCCGTATCCGACGGCGAGGACCAGTACGGCGGCCAGCGCGATGAAGACCGCAGTCCACTGGGCGGGCCGCAGCCGTTCCTTGAGCAGCAGAACACCCATGGCGATCGTCACCAGCGGGTTGATGAAGTAGCCCAGAGACGCTTCGACGACATGGCCGGTGTTGACCGACCAGATGTAGAAACCCCAGTTGAGGGAGATCGTGGTGGCGGCCACGGCGATGAGCCCCAGCTTGCGGGGCTGCCGTATCAGCTCCGGTATCCAGCCCCAGCGGCGCAGCGCCAGCAGTCCGATGGCGACGAACGCCAGCGACCAGACCATCCGGTGGGCCAGGATCTCCATCGCCCCGGCCGGTTCGAGCAGCGGCCAGTAGAGCGGGACCAGCCCCCACATCCCGTAGGCACCGATCCCGTACAGCAGCCCCGCCCGCTGGGCCGGCAGTCCCGCCCGCTGGTCGCCCTTCGCCTTCACAGACCCTCCCCGCGCACACGCGCCGTCCCGGCACGGCGCCCCCAAGAAGGTAGCGCCGCGCGGGCCGCGATGTCATGTCCGTATCGTCATACGGTCATGACGCGTCAGTATGCGAGGGGCGGCTGCCGGCGTGCGGGGGTCAGCTCTTGAGCGCCTCGGCGATCGTCTCGGCGAGCGGGGTGGTGGGACGGCCGGCCAGCCGGGCCAGATCCCCCGTCGTACCGGCCAGCAGCCCGCGCTCGATCGCGTGGTCGACCTCCACCAGGAGCGCGGCCATCGGCTCGGGCATCCCCGCGCCGGTGAGGATCCCGAGCAGCGTCTCGGCCGGCACGTTGGTGTACGCGATCGTCCTGCCGGTCTGCCGCGACAGCTCGGCCGCGTACTCGCCCAGCGACCACGCCGTGTCGCCGCTCAGCTCGTACGCCCTGTTCAGGTGACCCTCGCCGGTCAGTACGGCCGCCGCCGCGGCGGCGTAGTCCGCGCGGGAGGCGGCGGCGATCCGGCCCTCGCCCGCTGCGGCGACGACGGCGTCGTGCTCCAGTACGGGCGCGAGGTTCCCGGTGTAGTTCTCGGTGTACCAGCCGTTGCGCAGAAAGGTGTACGGCAGCCCGGAATCGAGGATCAGCCGCTCGGTCGCCTTGTGCTCGGCGGCCAGCTCGAAGTCGGCGTCGGGCCCGCCCAGTATGCCGGTGTACGCGAGCTGGGCCACGCTGGCCGCCCGCGCCGCGTCGATGACGGCGGCGTGCTGCGGCACGCGCTGCCCGACCTCGCTCCCGGAGATCAGCAGGACCCGGTCACCGGCCCGGAACGCGTCCGTCAGCGTCTCGGGGCGGCTGTAGTCGGCGACCCGCGGCTCGACACCGCGCGCCACCAGACCCGCGGCCTTCTCCTTGTTCCGCACGACGACGGCGATCCCGTCGGCCGGGACGCCGTCGGCCAGCAGGGATTCGACGACCAGGCGGCCGAGGTGTCCGGTGGCTCCGGTGACAACGATGCTCATGGGGGGCTCCCGTTCGGGTGGATATGCCGGGACCGGCACTCTCTGTCACTCACCCTAGGGGGAGCACTAACCAGGCGTAAGTACCCACCTTGAAGTAAGGTACTGGCATGGCCGTAAGCGAAACCCAAGGGAAGCCGGCGGACTGGTGGAAGCCGGAGAACATGAGGGCGGGGCAGCCGGACGCCGGCCCGTCCACGTGCCCGTCCCGGATCGTCCTTGAGCACGTCACCAGCCGCTGGGGCGTGCTGGTGCTCGGCGCGCTGCTGGAGCGCTCCTACCGCTTCAGCGAACTGCGGCGCGGGATCGGCGGGGTCAGCGAGAAGATGCTCGCCCAGACGCTCCAGACCCTGGAACGCGACGGCTTCGTCCACCGCGACGCCAAGCCCGTGATCCCGCCGCGCGTGGACTACTCCCTGACCGAGCTGGGCCGGGAGGCCGCCGGGTACGTGAGCGATCTGGGGCGCTGGACGGAACGACGGCTGGACGACGTGTTCAAGGCCCGCCAGGCATACGACGAGGCCCGGACCTTTTAAGAGATCCGGGCCCCGGAGAACCGGAACGTTGCCGAAGACGCTTTAACCGACGACGGTCCAGGTGTCGCCGCCGGCGAGCATGGTGGCCAGATCGCCCTTGCCCTGCCGCTCGATGGCCGTGTCGAGCTGGTCCGACATGAGGGTGTCGTAGACGGGCCGTTCGACGCTGCGCAGTAC
>NZ_JBVKAK010000022.1:0-124418 GCF_055639435.1 Streptomyces sp. NPDC039430
GATTCCTGCTGCCGGAAGATCTCGTCCAGCCTGCCCTGGATGTTGGGCGTCGACGGATCGAAGACCACCACGTTCGGCCCCAGATCACCACCGCCGGGCAGGGCCGCCGCGCCGGTACGTGCCGGCACCGACGCGGACGCGGGCGAGGACAGGGCGAGCATGCTCGGAGCCGACGCGGCGGCTGCCATGACGCCAAGAACGGTACGGCGCGTGGGGGGAGTAGGCATGGCGACTCTCCTTGTTCAGGATGTGAACGGTGGGGGTAACAGGGAGCGCTCTCTCACTCAGGCATGTTCACGGCATGTGAACAGCCCGTCAAGGGAGATGACCGGTTCCGCATCGCAGCGGGCCCCAACTAGCCCTGTGATAAAGGGATATGAGGAGCTATCCGGGTGGATCGAGCGCGCTTCCCGGCGTGCGGGGTTGTATTCACGAAGTGTCGATCACAGCGAACGGCAATCTGTGTGCCACAGGTGTCTTGACACCTTCTGAGGCTGCTTCTACGTTCCACGAGAGCGCTCTCTCGCTGTGGTCTCCTCAGCCCCGACCCTCGTACGGGCTGTGTCCGAGCTCCCCCACCCCTCTCGAAGGAGAGCCATGCGCCCACGTCTGCTTTTCGCTTCCGCCGCCGCTGTCGTCGCCGCGTTGACGGCGGCGACGGCTCCGAGCGCGACCGGCGCCCCCCGGGCCGCGGCCGCGGCCTGGGACAGTGATCTCGCGGCCGCGGCCCTGAGCGCGAACCCGGCCGCCGCCACCGCGTCCGGCAGTCAGAGCCCGGAGCTGGGTCCCGGCGCCGCCTTCGACGGCAACGGCGCGACCCGCTGGTCGAGCAACGCCGCCGACAACGCCTGGATCCGGGTCGATCTGGGCGAGACCCTCCGTATCGACCGGGTCACGCTCGACTGGGAGGCCGCCTACGGCAAGAAGTACGTGCTGGAAGTGTCGGGCGACGGCACCAACTGGCGGCCGTTCTACACGGAGGACGCGGGCACCGGCGGTACCGTCACCGCGCACACCTACCCGCAGGAGGTCAGGGGCCGGTACGTACGCCTGCGCGGCATCGAACGGGGCACGCCCTACGGCTACTCGCTGTTCTCCTTCAAGATCTACGGCGGCACCCCGGCCCCCGCATCCACCACCCGCGCCAATCTCGCCCTCCACCACCCCGCCTACAGCAACCTCTACCAGCACGCGGGGAACTCGCCGGCGTTCGTCACCGACGGCGGCTGGCCCGCCGCCCTCAAGGGCGACCAGACGCGATGGGCGAGCGACTGGAACGCCGACCGCTGGGTCGCCGTCGACCTCGGCGCCACCTCCGTCATCAACAGCGTGGACCTGTACTGGGAAGCCGCGTACGCCGTCGACTACGAGATCCAGGTCTCCGACGACAACAGGACCTGGCGCACTGTCCACCGCCCGTCCGCCGCCGAGGTCGCCGCGCGCCGCGCCGACATCAAGTCCCCGGGCGAGGCGGCCGGGCGGCATGACACCGTCACGCTCTCCGCACCCGCCACCGGCCGCTATGTGCGCATGCTCGGCAAGGAGCGGCGCTCCTTCTACAACCCGGCGCCCGCCACGGCCCAATTCGGTTACTCCCTCTACGAGTTCCAGGTGTGGGGCACCGGCGGCAGCGCGGCGGCCGCCTATCCCGCCCTCCCCGGCGAGCAGGGCGGCACGTACCGTACGACGTTCTTCGACGACTTCACGGGAGCCTCGCTCGACCGCTCCAAGTGGCGGGTCGTGAGAACGGGCCAGGAGATGGGGTCGGTCAACGGCGAGGCCCAGGCGTATGTGGACTCCACCGACAACATCCGTACGGCGAACGGCAGTCTGATCCTGACCCCGAAGTACTGCAAGGGGTGCACCCAGGCGGGCGGCGGTACGTACGACTTCACCTCGGGCCGTATCGACACCAACACCAAGTTCGACTTCACCTACGGCAAGGTCAGCGCCAGGCTGAAGCTCCCGGTGGGCGACGGCTACTGGCCCGCCTTCTGGCTGCTCGGCAGCGATGTCGACAACCCGGCCGTGTCCTGGCCCGCCTCGGGTGAGACGGACATCATGGAGAACATCGGCTACGGCAACTGGACCAGCAGCGCCCTGCACGGGCCGGGCTACTCCGCCGACGGCAACATCGGGGCCCAGCAGTACTACCCCGCCGGGGGAAGCGCCGACCAGTGGCACACGTACGCGGTCGAGTGGACGCCCACCACCATGCGGTTCTTCGTGGACGACCGGATCGTCCAGGAGACGTCCCGCAACAAGCTGGAGTCCACGCGTGGCAAGTGGGTCTTCGACCACAACCAGTACGTGATTCTCAACTTCGCTCTCGGCGGCGCCTATCCGGCCGGCTGGAACAAGGTCACCACGCCCTACTGGGGTCTGCCGCAGTCCAGCGTCGACCGCATCGCCCAGGGCGGCATCCAGACCGAGGTCGACTGGGTGAGGGTCGAGCAGAAGGGCTGATGCCGAGCAGCAGGGCTGATACGGACAGCCCGCCGCCGTCCGTCCCCCGCGTCCTCCCGTCCCCCAAAGTCCCCGTCCTCGCGTCCCCCCATTCCCCACCCGCGCGTCAGCCCGTCACATCTGTCCCGACCGACACATCACCGCAACCACTGGATTGGACCCCTTGTGAAAAGGATCCTCGCTCCCCCCACCGCGCCCTCCCCGCCCCGTTGGCGCCGGCTATTAGGACTCGCCGCGGCTTCCGTGGCCGCTCTGCTCATCGCCGGCTTCAGCTACCCGGGAGAGCGCGCCCAGGCCGCGCAGACCCCGGCCGCGTCCGCCCCTGCCGCGTCCGCCCAGGGCGAAGACGTGGTGCGCGTCGCCGAGTTCCTCGCGGAGTGCCCTTACAGCCACCGGGCCACCGACGACCCCATCGTGTTCCCCGGCCTTCCGGGCGCGTCCCACATGCACAGCTTCTTCGGGAACACCTCCACGAACGCCCACTCGGACCTGACCAGTCTGGAGCGCTCGTCCAGCAACTGCAGCCCCTCCACCGACCTCTCGTCCTACTGGGTGCCGACCCTGTACAACGGTGACACCGCGGTGGAGCCGACCGGAACGACCTTCTACTACCTGGGTGAAGGCGTACGCGACGACATCATCGCGAAGATCCAGCCGATGCCCCGGGGCCTGCGCATCGTGGCCGGCAACGCCAAGGCCACCGGCCCCAATGACAACACCATCTCCCGCTGGTCGTGTCTGCACCACGGCGAGGTCGGGTCCTCCCCCAACTTCGTGAACTGCCCGGCCGGTGCGATGCTGGAGTCCTATCTCGACTTCCCGCAGTGCTGGAACGGCAGGGACCTGGACTCCGCGGACCACAAGAGCCATATGTCCTATCCGGTGGCGGGCGCCTGCCCCTCCACGCACCCGGTCCCCGTGCCCAAGCTCCGGCAGGTGCTCCGGTATCCCGTCAACGGGGATCCCGCGCGGTTCCGGCTGGCCTCGGGGCCCGGATACACCATGCACGGCGACTTCTTCAACGTCTGGCCCGCCGCCGAGATGGAGCGTCGCGTCCGCGACTGCATCAACCCCATCATCAAGTGCGGTGCGGACGGCCGTCCCTGATTTCTCGTCACCTCACCCCCCACACGCCCGCCCGGGTCTCCCGGGCGGGCCCTTCACGGGAAAACCCACCATGAAGCGACGCCTCGTCACCCCCCTGCCGGCCCTGCTTCTGCTCCCCCTTCTCCTGCTGCCGCTCCTGTCCCTGAGCGGCTGCTCGGCCTCGGCCGATCGGCCGGCCGCCGCCGGCACGTCCGCCGCACCCGCCCCCTCGTCCAGCGCGCCGTTCACCGCCACCGACTCCGGCTGGATCCAGCTGATGACGCCGATGAGCGAGCAGGCCGGGCAGCTCCTCGCGATGGCCTCCGCCCACGACTCCGCGCCGCCGCTGGCCTCATGGGCCGCCGCCCTCGCGAAGGAGCACCGTACGGAGGTGGCCCAACTCCGGCAGCTGCTCGGCCGCATGGGCCTGCCCGACACCAATGTGCACGCGGGCCATGACATGCCGGGCATGGTCACGGAAGCGGATCTCGCCCGCGCCCGCGGGCTCAAGGGCGCGCGATTCGACGGTTTCGTACGCCAGGAGATCCGCGCGCACCTCGAACAGTCGCAGCGTGTCTCCCGCTCCGAGTCCCGGGCGGGCGGCAGCCAGGAGGCGAAGCGGCTCGCCGCGCGCATCGCCGACTCGCGCGCCGAACAGCTGAAGACGCTGTCCTCACTGGACCGGTGACCGTGCGGTACGGCGAGGGACCGCCGCACGGCGAGGCCGCCGGTGTGCCGGCAGGGAGCACGTGGATATAAAAGACCTCATGGATGCCGACTCCTCGCCCCCTTTCCGCCCGGTGACCCTGGAGGACGTGGCCCGCGTCGCCGGTGTGTCCCGGGCCACGGTGTCCCGGGTCATCAACGAGACACCCACCGTGGACCTGGCGCTCCGGCACGCCGTGGAGAACGCCGTGGCCGCCACGGGATACGTGCCCAACCGCGCGGCCCGCTCACTCGTGACCCGGCGGACGGGTTCGGTGGCGCTCGTGGTCTCCGAGCAGGAGAAGCGCCACGCCGCCGCGCCCTTCCTCGGCCGGGTGTTCACGGACCCGCACTTCGGGCGGGTCGTCAGCGGGCTGGTCGATGTGCTGCGGCCCGCGGGTGTCCATCTCGTCCTGATGCTGGTGGACGACGAGGCCTCCCGCCTCCAGACCCTCTCGTATCTGCGCCAGGGACATGTGGACGGTGTGGTGCTGATCTCGTCGCATGTGGACGACCCGCTGCCGCGACTGCTCGCCGACACCCGGCTGCCGGCGGTCCTGTCGGGGCGTCCGCGGCGCGACTCCACGCTCGCGTTCGTGGAGGCCGACCAGCGGGAGGGTGCCCGGCTGGCCGCCGGACATCTGGTGGCCCTGGGCCGGACCCGGATCGGCTCGGTGGCCGGGCCGCAGGACATGCCCGCGGCACGGGAGCGCCTGGAGGGTTTCCGCGCCGCCCTGGCGGAGCACGGCATCCATGATGTCCCCTGGACGGAGGGCGACTTCACCCACACAGGGGGCGCCTCGGCCGTACGGGAGCTGCTCGCGCGGCGGCCGGATCTGGACGGACTGTTCGTGGCCTCCGACCTCATGGCCCTCGGTGCGCTGCCGGTCCTCCAGCGCGCGGGCAGAGAGGTGCCGCGGGACGTGGCGGTGGTGGGCTTCGACGACAGCCATGCCGCCCAGTCCTGCGACCCGCCGCTGACCACCGTACGGCAGCCGGTCGAGGAGATGGCCTCCGCGACGGCCCAGCTCCTGCTGCGCCGGATCGCCCGGCCGGACCAGGCCGTGCGGTCGGAGCTGTTCGCGCCCGTGCTCGTGGTCAGGGAGTCCGCCTGACAGGGCCTAACGCCGGTCCGCCGCAGGCTCCCCGGTCGTGAGCCGGGGGACGTTCGACCGCGCGCCGTACGTGAAGGCGCGGACCCGGTAGGAGGCCCGTTTCTCGGTGGGCAGGGTGATCAGCCCGCAGGAGTTGATGTCGGGGTCGAGGACGGCGACCGGAGCGTAAGCGGAACCGCCCCGGGGGCGCGCCTCCAGCAGAAACCCCTCCTCGTCCGAGGCGTGATCGGTCCAGCTGAAGTGAATGCCGTTCGCATGCTTGACCACGGCCTTGAGTCCGGTGGGCGCCGCGGCTCCCCCGTCGCGGACGGGACGGCCGGTCGCGGACCGTCCGGGATCCCTGCGCGGCGGCAGCCAGTCGTGGCCGGACTCCTGGTCCTCCGTGGTCAGTTCGCCCGGTGGCAGGGAGACGTCGACCGGCGCCGACGCCGGGCCGTCGAAGGTCCTGAGGCGGTAGAAGAACGTCGTACGCGGCATCAGGTCGGGGTGACGGTATGCCGTCGCCCCGGGCGGCAGGTACTGGAGGACGGTGTACGGCCCCGCCTCCTCCGTCGCGAACTCAAGGACATGGCCGGAGGCGCCGGGCGCACCGCCGCGCCAGCTGAGATCGATGTCGGTGGGGGTGGTCAGGACCGCGCGGAGCGCGGGGGCCGCTCCGCCGCCGGTCCCCGGCGTACCCGGGGTGGCGGCGGCCCCGCCCGGGGAGGTGGCGGACCCCCGGACGGGGCGCTCGGCCGGCGGCCGCGTGGAACACGCCGTCACCGCCAGCACGAGCGCGACGGCCGGCACGGCGGCCCGGATCGCTGGGCGCACGGACGGGCCCGCTACTTGCGCCAGAAGCGGACGTCGCTCCAGACCACCGTGGCCGGTCCGTTGCCGCTGTCGGTGCGGTAGGCGCCGAACTTGTCGTAGAAGCTGCCGCCCGGACTCGCGTAGGTGTGCTTGAGCGACCCGTTGATGTACGTACGGTGCGAGGTGCCGACCTGGTGAACGGTGTTGACGCGGACCGTCGCGCCCACGGTCCCGGCGTTCGACAGCGTGGTGCCGCCGTGGACCGCGTACAGCCGCCCGCCGCGTTCGGCGGCCAGCATGAAGTAGGGGCCCGACGCGGACTCGTTGAACGTCTGCTTGAGGCTGATGCGCGTACCGCTCAGGCTGCTGATGCGGAAGTAGCCCTCGAACTGCCGGGTGCCCCCGGTATAGGTGGCGTACCGGCGTTCGGCGCGCTGGTCGCCGCTCGCGGTGGAGCAGGTGAGCGTGAACGTCAGACCGTCGACCTGGCCGCACCCCCGCTCCTGGACCGTGAAGGTGGGCGAGACCGAGGTCCACCCGCCGGGCTCGACCTCGGCGGAGGCGGGCGGGACGGCGAGGAACGAGGAAGCACCCACCGCGGCGAGAACCGTGAACGTCCGAAGGCGTGTGAACATGTCTCACTTCCCTCTCTGGGGGAGGACGCAATCAGAGCCCGCATTCCATATACATGAACGCCGACTCTGATTTTGAATGGTTGAGTGGGAAGATAGGACTGGACCAACCGCCCGTCAAGAGCCCTCCGCGAGGCGGCTGCTGGCGATACGGAACGTCTACGCCGGATCACCGCCACCGATCCCCGGCCCCGCGGGCGGGCCTCAGAAATTGATCATGTGACCGGCCAGACCGTGGACCGCTTCCTTGACCGCCTCGCCCAGCGTCGGATGGGCGTGCACATTGCGTGCGACCTCGTGGACCGTCAGGTCCCACTGCTGGGCCAGTGTCAGCTCCGGCAGCAGTTCGGTGACCTCGGGGCCGATCAGATGCGCGCCGAGCAGTTCGCCGTACCGGCCGTCACTGATCAGCTTCACGAAACCGGCCGGATCGCCCAGACCGTGGGCCTTGCCGTTCGCGGTGAAGGGGAACTTCACCACCTTGACGTCATGGCCCCGCTCGCGCGCCTGCTCCTCGGTCCAGCCGAAGCTGGCGATCTGCGGCTGGCAGTAGGTGGCGCGCGGGACCATCACGAAGTCCAGTTCCATGGTCTCCGCCCCGGCGATCGTCTCGGCCGCGATCACCCCCATCGACTCCGCGGCGTGGGCCAGCATCAGCTTCGCCGTGACGTCCCCGATCGCGAAGATGTGCGGCACGCTGGTACGGCCGCGTCCGTCCACGTCGATCGCTCCGCGCTCGGTCAGCCGGACGCCGGTGTTCTCCAGGCCGTAGCCGGCGATGCGCGGCGCGAAGCCGATCGCCTGGAGGACCTTGTCGGTCTCCAGCACCTGCCGCTGCCCGTCGCGCGAGACGGTGACCCGCACCTTCGCCGACGGATCACTGTCGTCGATCCCCTCGACCCGGGTGGAGGTCAGCACCTCGATGCCCAGCCGCCGGTAGCGCTTGGCGAGTTCCTTGGAGATCTCGGTGTCCTCCAACGGCACCAGCCGGTCGAGGAATTCGACGATCGTGACCTTCACCCCGTAGTTGTGCAGCACATACGCGAACTCGACGCCGATGGCACCGGCACCCGCGATGACGATGCTCTCCGGCAGCGTGTCGGAGAGGATCTGCTCCTCGTAGGTGACGACCCGCTCGCTCAGGGAGGTCCCCGGCAGCAGCCGGGTCGTGGTCCCCGTCGCGACGACGCAGTGGTCGAACGTCAGCGTCTCGGTACCGCCGTCCGACAGCGCCACCTGAAGGGTCCGGTCGTCGGCGAACGTGCCACGGCCGTCGTACTCGGCGATGTCGTTCTTCTTCATCAGATAGTGCACGCCGGCCACCCGGCCGTCGGCGACCTTGCGGCTGCGCCTGAACGCCTCCGTGTAGTCGAAGCTGACCCGGCCCTCCACCCGGATCCCGAAGGTCTTCGCCTCCTGCGTGAAGATGTGCGCGAGTTCGGCGTTGCGCAACAGCGCCTTCGAGGGGATGCACCCCACGTTCAGACAGACGCCGCCCCAGTACTTCGCCTCGACGACTGCCGTCCGCAGCCCGAGTTGCGTCGCGCGGACCGCCGCGGTGTATCCGCCCGGTCCCGCGCCGAGGACCACGACATCAAAGTGTGTACTCATGATCCACACCATAGGCACCCGGGACGCCGCGCGAGCACATGTCGGGGCAAGCGTGCTGCCCCTCACACGACAGGCCCTAACGGACGAACCGGGGCAGCCACTTCGCCCGGTAGCCGGGATGGCCCGCGTGCTCCGCCGCCATCTGCCGCACGACGAACCCCAGCCCGACGGCGCGGCCTGACGGGAAGTCGTCCGCGGGACGGTCGGTGTCGAGGTGGGACACCTCCGCGTACTCGTCGAGGAGGACCCTGCTCGTCTCGATGCGCCGCAGGGTGTACTCCGGGTTCTGGTGGGCGATGTGCTCGTCGTAGCCGCGCGTCCGCACCGTGAACGCGATCCCGCCGGTACGGTCGTGGATCTCGCCCGGCATCTCGGGCGGACAACGCCAGCGTTCCCCGCCGGCCTCCTGCGCGTGCCGCGCCTCCTCGTCGAGACGCGCCCGCACGAACGCCAGCAGGTCCGCATTGTCGTCACTCATCAGCTCTCGGTCCTTTACCGTCACGGACACGGGCGGGGAAGACCTCCGTCCCGGGCACGTTCTACCGTCCAGCAGAGGATGCCGTACAAACGGCTCGGCGCATGAGGATCGCGCGCGTGGGGTAAGCGCTCCCTGGCCATCGGATGAAACGCGGCAGAACGGCGTATATCCGGTAACGGCCCCTGTCCGGTAAGGATGTAAGGATCAGCTCTCACGAGAGGAGACGTCATGTCATCGAAGCGGCGCCGCAAGAAGAGGGCCCGTCGTAAGAACGGGGCCAACCACGGCCGACGTCCCCAGTCCTGACCGGAAGACTCCTCCGTACGGACTACCTCCAGTGGCCCCCGCGCGTGCGGCACCCCGCCGTACACCGGCGCCGGGGGCCACTGCCTCGGCCTCGCGCGGCGGAGCGGACGGGCGGTCTCGCGCCGGCGGGGTCAGGCCTCGCCGCCCAGGACCTTCCAGACCCGGGTCGCCACATGCAGATTGAGGCGGGTCTCGACGTCGCTCAGATCGTGCCCGCCGATCTCGCGCATGCGCTGGAGCCGGTAGCGCAGCGTGCTGCGGTGGATGCCGAGGGCGGAGGCCGCGCCGTCGTAGTTCCCGCCCGCCTCGAAGTACTGCGAGAGGGTACGGACCAGATCGCCCCGGTGGGCCGCGTCGTAGTCGAGGAGCGGGCCGAGCCACTCGCGGACATACGCCTCGATCTCCCGGTAGTCGTCACCCGTACCGATGATCCGGTACAGCCCGAGGTCGTCGAACGAGGTCGCGCCGTGGGGGACGCGCGAGCGCTGCCGTACCTCCAGCGCGCGCAGCGCCTCCTGGTAGGAACGGGGGATCTCGGCCGGGGAGTCGCAGCGGCTGCCGAGCCCGATCGCTCCCGCGCGCGAGCCCAGTTCCTGGGCGACCGACCGATACAGCTCCTCCCCCTTCGGACGCCCCTGGACGACCAGGACCGCCCGGCCCGAGCGTCGGGCCACCAGCGACCGGAGCCCCAGGCCGGCCGCCGCGCCGGCCACCGCCTGGACGAACGCGTCGTCGGCGGTCAGCCCCGTCCACCCCACCGCCACCAGATGCTGCGCGCCGTGCAGATCGTGGCCGACGGCCGCGGCGCGCGCGAAGGCGCTCTCGTCGTCCGTACCGGTGATCAGATCGTCGACCAGCTCGCGGCGCAGGCGTAGCTCCATCTCGGCCAGGCTGCGCAGATGCGCCATCTCCAGGGCCAGCGCGTCGCAGGCGTGACCGAGCGCGAACTCCTCCCGCTCCCCCGCGGCTCCCCGGGGATCGACCAGGGAGACGGTGCCGAGGATCTCTCCGCGATGGCGGGCGACGGCGGTGAGCCGGTGCCCGACGTACACCGGGCGCGCGTCCCGGATCGCGTCGAGGATCAGCTGTTCCTGACGCCCCGGGTCGGGCTTCGGGTACGGGTCGGGGCAGCCGGGGCCGGCCCAGGCCCGCAGATTGCCGAACTGGTCCTCCACCACGGCGGAGAAGCCGGTCAGCCGGTGGACCGTCCACGCGATCCCCGCCTCGGTGTCCCCGGTGGCGGTGGCACCGCTCAGCGCGTCGTGCACCGAGCGCCGGTACGTCAGTTCTGACTCCACGTCGGCGAGGCGCGCACGCGCGGCGTTGCCGTCCTGCCGGACCCGGCTCAGCTCGGCGGCGGACTCCCGCTCCCGGCGGTGGGCGGTGGCGCCCGCCAGGGCGGCGCCGGTCTGGCGCGCGAGCAGTCCGAGCAGCGCGAGGTCCTCGTCGCCCGGCGGCCGGCGGCCGCTCACGACCAGATATCCGGCCGGGGAGCTTCCGGCCCGGCCGGATGGCCCCCGGAGGGCGAACGCCCATGACCACTCCCGGCCGGGGACCCGGACGGCGCCGTCCCGGCTGTCGAGTCGGCCGACCTGGCCGTCCAGCGCCCGGCCGGTGGCGGAGGGGCCCGGCGGAGAGTAGGAGCCCGGCGGCGGGTAGGAGCCCGGCGGCGGGCGCGGGCCGGCGGCGGGCGAGCCGGTCGGCGGGCAGCGGACGAGCCGCCCCTCGGCCGTCGGCAGATAGGCGGCCTCGGTACGCCACGGACCGAGCCGCGCGACCCAGGAGCCCGCCAGCCGCAGCACCTCGTGCTCGTCCCGGCCGTCGGACAGGACGCCCGACAGCGCCATCAGACGGTGGAGGCGGGAGGACCGGCTGCCCGGGGGGTCCGGGGCTCCGGTTCTTCCGGCGGCCGTGCTCATCTCCCTGGCCCCACACCTTCCCGAAGACAGTCGCCCCCAGCACAACTTTACCGGGCGGCCGGGTCCGCGCATCCGGTCCGCCGGGGGCCGTGCCCTGTACCGGCAGGTCCAGTCACCGCCCGGATTTGGACCTCGCAGGAGCAGGAATCGGCGCGGCGCCGTCGTCAGGCTGGAGGAGAAGGACCCCTGCCCCGAGGGCAGCCAGCGAAGGCAGTGGACGTAAGGGAGCACCTCATGGCCAAGGCAGTCGGCATCGATCTGGGCACCACCAATTCGGTGATCGCCGCGTGGGAGGGAGGTGAGGCGACGGTCCTCCCCAACGCCGAGGGCTCCCGCACCACCCCCTCCGTCGTCGCCTTCACCGACTCCGGCGAACGGCTCGTGGGCCAGCTGGCCCGCCGGCAGGCGATCCTCAACCCCAAGGGCACCATCTACTCCGCGAAGCGGTTCATCGGCCGGCACTTCGACGAGGTCTCCGACGAGGTCAAGGCGGTGACGTACGACGTCGTGGCGGGCGAGAACGGCGTCGCGCGGTTCGACATCGGCGGCAAGCAGTACGCGCCGGAGGAGATCAGCGCGCTGGTGCTGCGCAAGCTCGCCGAGGACGCCTCGAAGTCGCTGGGAGAGCGGGTGACGGAGGCCGTCATCACCGTACCGGCGTACTTCAACGACGCCCAGCGCACCGCGACCAAGGACGCGGGGCGGATCGCGGGTCTCGAAGTGCTGCGCATCATCAACGAACCGACCGCGGCGGCCCTGGCGTACGGCATGGACAAGAAGGAGCACGAGACGGTGCTCGTCTTCGACCTCGGCGGCGGCACCTTCGACGTGTCCATCCTGGACGTCGGTGACGGCGTGGTGGAGGTACGTTCCACCGCGGGAGACACGCACCTCGGCGGCGACGACTTCGACCGCCGGCTCGTGGACCACCTCGCGGACACGTTCCAGCGCGAGAACGGGATCGATCTGCGCGATGACACCCAGGCGCTGCAACGGCTGTTCGAAGCGGCGGAGAAGGCCAAGACCGAGCTGAGCTCGGTGACCCAGACCCAGGTCAGCCTGCCGTTCATCACGGCCGACGCCAACGGCCCCAAGCATCTGACCGAATCCGTCATGCGCTCCACCTTCGAGCAGATCACCGCCGATCTGGTGGACCGCTGCCTGGGCCCCGTGCGGCAGGCGCTGTCCGACGCGAAGGTGACGGACAGCGATATCGACGAGGTCATCCTGGTCGGCGGCTCGACCCGGATCCCCGCCGTCCAGGCGCTGGTCCGGCGGCTGACGGGTGGCAAGGACCCGAATATGAGCGTCAACCCGGACGAGGTGGTGGCGCTGGGCGCCGCCGTCCAGGCCGGGGTGCTCAAGGGTGAGGTCAAGGACGTCCTGCTGCTGGACGTCACCCCGCTCTCGCTGGGCGTGGAGACACGCGGCGGGGTGATGACGAAGATCATCGAGCGGAACACCACGATCCCGGTCCGTCGTACGGAGACCTTCTCCACGGCCGAGGACAACCAGCCCGCCGTCGATGTCGTCGTCCTCCAGGGCGAGCGCGAGCGCGCGGCCGACAACCGGGTCCTCGGCCGCTTCCAGCTCACCGACATCCGCCCCGCGCCACGCGGGGAACCGCAGGTCGAGGTCACCTTCGACATCGACGCCAACGGCATCCTCCATGTCACCGCGCGCGACAAGGACACCGGCGGGGAACAGGGCATCACCCTCAGCGAGGGCTCCAACCTCGACCGGTCCGAGGTGGAGCGCATGGTCTCCGAGGCGGAGCGCAACCGCGGCGAGGATCAGGCGCTGCGGCAGGCCGTGGACGCGCGCAACGAGCTGGACGCGATCGCCTATCAGGTGGAACGCAGGCTGGGCGAGCTGGGCGAGAACGCGCCCGAGCACGAACGGGCGCGGGCCCAGCTGCTGGTCTCCGACGCGCGCCAGGCGGTGAAGGGCGAGGAGACGCTGGACCGGGTCAGGTCGCTGACCTCCGAGCTCCAGCAGGTCCACCAGGCGCTGTCCGCCCGCCCGGCCGGTCCCGCCGGCTCGTCCGAGCCCGGTCCCGGTGGGCCGCCCCCGGCGAGCGGCACCGGAGGCGACGACGACGTCGTGGACGCCGATTTCGACCGGAGCTGAGGTCACGCCATGGCCACCGAGCCGGAGCGGATACCACCGCCGGACGAGACGGACGCCGTGCCTCCGCCGGAGGGCCGGACGGACGGGCGGCCGGACGACGTCCAGGACGACACACAGCACGGCGCGCAGCACGACGTACAGCGAGACGTACGGACAGACGGCGACGTGCGGGAGGACCTGGCCGAGGCGCAGGACGCCTGGCGGCGCGCGCTCGCCGATCTCGACAATCTGCGCAAACGCCACGCCAGGGAGCTGGAGGAGGCACGGGAGACCGAGCGCGCCCGTACCGCCGCCGCGTGGCTTCCCGTACTCGACCATCTCGAACTGGCCCTCGCGCACGCGCACGCCGACCCCTCCTCGGTCCTGAAGGGCGTCGAAGCCGTACGGGACCAGGCCGTGGACGTGCTGGCGCGGCTCGGCTATCCGCGCGAGGAGGAGAGCGGTGTGCCGTTCGACCCGGGCCGGCACGAGGTGGTCCGGGTCGTCGACGACCCGGACACCGAGCCCGGCACGGTCGTGGAGGTCCTGCGCCCCGGATACGGACGCGACGGACGCCAGTTGCGCCCGATGGCCGTCGCGGTCAGTCAGCGGCGGGAGTGACGGCGCATGGCACAGGACTACTACGAGGTCCTCGGCGTCCCCCGCACGGCGAGTCAGGAGGACATCCAGCAGGCCTACCGGAAGCTGGCCCGCCGCCACCATCCGGACGTCAACAAGGACCCGGAGGCCGAGGAGCGCTTCAAGGACGTCAACGAGGCGTACAGCGTTCTGGCCGACCCGGACACCCGGGCGCGCTACGACCGGTTCGGCCCGGACTTCCGGCAGATCCCCGAGGACTACGACGAGCGGGTGGCCGCGGGGACGGGCCGCGGCGGCGCGGGCTGGGCCTCCACCGGTGGCGGGGTGCGCTTCGCCCAGGGGCCGGGCGGCTCCTTCCAGGACGTGGACTTCGAGGACCTCTTCGGCGGCCTGTTCGGGGCGGGCGGCGGGCGCGGCGGACCCCGCCGTACCGTCCCCGGCGCCGACCAGGAGGCCGAGGTGGAGCTGTCCGTGGAGGAGGCGTACCGGGGCGGGCGGCACGCGGTCGGTCTCGCCGGGCCGGACGGCCGGCGCGACTACCGGGTCACCATTCCCCGGGGAGTGCGGGACGGGCAGCGGATCCGGCTGGCCGGCGAGGGCGGCCAGGGCAGCCGCGACGCGCCCGCCGGTGACCTCTATCTGCGGGTGCGCATCAGACCCCATGAGCGGTACCGGCTGGACGGCCGCGACATCCATGTCCAGCTGCCCGTGACGCCCTGGGAGGCGGCGCTCGGCGCGACCGTGCCCCTGCCCACCCCCGGCGGCACCGCCAAGGTCACCGTGCCGCCCGGCTCCTCCAGCGGGCGCCGGCTGCGGCTGCGCGGCGAGGGAATGCCCCACCCGCGCGGCACCGACGGCGACCTCTACGCCGAGGTGCGGGTGATGGTCCCGCCGCGCCCCACCGACCGTGAACGCGCGCTGTTCGAGGAGCTGGCGGCGGCGTCCGACTTCGACCCGAGGAGGCCGGGATGACGCCCGAGCGACGGCGGCGGCCGGACACGACGGCCTGGCGACGGCCGGACGGGACAGCCGAGCGGCGGCAGGACGCGACGGAGGTCCGGGTCTACGAGCTGGTGCCCGTGCGCGGGCTCAGCCTGGAGAGCGTGGCCCGCGGCTCGGGAATGCACCCGGAGATGGTCCGGCGCCTGGTGACGCTGGGGCTGGTGGACGCCACCCGTGACCCCGCCGGCCGGCTCAGGTTCGACCGGTCCGCCCCGCGCACGCTGGCCCGTATCCAGCGGCTGCGGGCCGGACTCCCCCTCAACTACGCCTCCATCGGGCTGGTACTCGATCTGCTGGACCGGATCGGTCAGCTGGAGGCCGCGCTGCGCCGTACCGGCGCGAGGAGTGACGACGTGCCATGGACATGAACCGCCTCACCCAGAAGTCCCAGGAAGCCCTGCAAGAGGCCCAGAGCGCGGCCGTACGCCTCGGGCAGACCGAGGTCGACGGGGAGCATCTGCTGCTCGCGCTGCTCGACCAGCGGGACGGGCTCGTCCCCCGGCTGCTCGACCAGGCCGGCGTCGATCCGCCCGCGCTGCGCACCGCCGTCGAGAACGAGCTGTCGCGCAGACCCCGGTCGACCGGCCCCGGAGTCGCGCCGGGCCAGGTCTTCGTCACCCAGCGGCTGTCGCGGCTGCTGGAGACCGCCGAGCAGGAGGCCGGGCGGCTCAAGGACGAGTACGTCTCCGTCGAGCATCTGATGATGGCGCTGGCCGACGAGGGCTCCGCCACCGCCGCGGGGCGCCTGCTGAAGGACCACGGGCTGACCAAGGAGGCGTTCCTGTCCGCGCTCACGCGGGTCCGCGGCAACCAGCGGGTCACCTCCGCGACCCCGGAGGCCGCCTACGAGGCCCTGGAGAAGTACGGCCGCGACCTGGTCGCCGAGGCCCGTACCGGCGGTCTGGACCCGGTGATCGGCCGGGACGCCGAGATACGGCGGGTGACCCAGATCCTCAGCCGCAAGACCAAGAACAACCCGGTGCTGATCGGCGACCCGGGGGTCGGCAAGACCGCGATCGTGGAGGGCCTCGCCCAGCGGATCGTCCGCGGCGATGTGCCCGAGGGGCTTCGGGACCGTACCGTCTTCGCGCTCGACATGGCGGCGCTGGTGGCCGGTGCCAAGTACCGCGGAGAGTTCGAGGAACGGCTCAAGGCGGTGCTCGGCGAGGTCAAGGCGGCCGGCGGACGGATCCTGCTCTTCCTCGACGAACTCCACACCGTGGTCGGCGCGGGCGGCGCCGAAGGAGCGGTGGACGCCGGGAACATGCTCAAGCCGATGCTCGCCCGCGGTGAGCTGCACATGATCGGCGCCACCACCCTGGACGAGTACCGCAAGCACATCGAGTCCGACGCCGCGCTGGAGCGCCGCTTCCAGCAGGTGCTGGTGGACGAGCCGAGCGTGGAGGACACCGTCTCCATCCTGCGCGGGCTGCGCGAGCGCCTGGAGGTCTTCCACGGCGTACGGATCCAGGACACGGCGCTGGTCGCCGCGGCGACGCTGAGCCACCGCTACATCTCGGACCGGTTCCTGCCCGACAAGGCCATCGACCTGGTGGACGAGGCGTGCGCGCGGATGCGTACGGAGATCGACTCGATGCCCGCCGAACTGGACGAACTGACACGGCGGGTGACCCGGCTGGAGATCGAGGAGGCGGCCCTCGCCGAGGAGACCGCCCCGGCCAGCGTCACCAGACTGGCGGAGCTGCGCGGGGAGCTGGCCGATCTGCGGGCCGACGCCGACGCCCGCCGCGCCCAGTGGGAATCCGAGCGCCAGGCCATCCGCAAGGTCCAGGAGCTGCGGCAGGAACTGGAACGGGTCCGTCAGGAGGCCGACGAGGCCGAACGGGCCTACGACCTCAACCGTGCCGCCGAGCTGCGCTACGGAAGGCTCACCGACCTGGAGCGCCGGCTCGCCGCCGAGGAGGAGCAACTGCGCGCCAAACAGGGCGAGACCCGGCTGCTGCGCGAGGTGGTCACCGAGGACGAGATCGCCGAGATCGTCGCCGCGTGGACCGGCATTCCGGTGAGCCGGCTCCAGGAGGCCGAGCGCGAGAAGCTGCTGCGGCTCGACGAGATCCTTCAGGAGCGGGTGATCGGGCAGGACGAGGCCGTACAGCTGGTGGCCGACGCGATCATCCGGGCCCGCTCCGGGATCCGTGATCCGCGCCGCCCGATCGGGTCGTTCATCTTCCTCGGCCCGACCGGCGTGGGCAAGACGGAGCTGGCGAAGACCCTCGCGGCCGCGCTCTTCGACTCCGAGGAGAGCATGGTCCGCCTGGACATGAGCGAGTACCAGGAGCGGCACACCGTGAGCCGGCTCGTCGGCGCCCCGCCCGGATACGTGGGGTACGAGGAGGGCGGCCAGCTCACCGAGGCCGTCCGGCGCAAGCCGTACTCGGTGGTCCTGTTCGACGAGATCGAGAAGGCCCACGCCGATGTCTTCAACACCCTGCTCCAGGTGCTGGACGACGGCCGGATCACCGACGCCCAGGGGCGGACCGTCGACTTCCGCAACACCGTCGTCATCATGACCTCCAACATCGGCTCGCCCTATCTGCTGGACGCGAGCGCGGACGGCGAGATCAAGCCCGACGCCCGCGCGCAGGTGATGTCCGAACTCCGCGCGCACTTCCGGCCGGAGTTCCTCAACCGCGTGGACGACATCGTGCTCTTCAAGCCGCTCGGTCTGACCCAGATCGAGCGGATCGTGGACCTCCAGTTCGATGAACTGCGCCGGCGTCTCGCGGAGCGCAGGATCACGGTGGAACTCACCGGGCCGGCCCGTGAACTCATCGCCCACCAGGGCTTCGATCCGGTGTACGGGGCCCGTCCGCTGCGTCGCTATATCTCGCACGAGGTCGAGACGCTGATCGGACGCGCGCTGCTGCGCGGGGAGGCGGAGGACGGGTCGCACATCAAGGTGGACGCCCAGAACGGCGAGCTGGTCGTGACGTACCAGGACCCGCCCGAGTCCGCGCCGGAAGGGTGAGCACCGTGGCCGGCAGGACGAGGGTCGTGAGGAGGGATGTGCGTGCCGTGACGGGGGAGGCGAGGGCCGTGACCACGGACGCCGACTGGCACCTGTCCATGGCGCGCCCCGTCACCCCCCGTACCCCCGACGGCTGCGAGGAGTGCCTGCGGCTCGGCGCGCCCTGGGAACACCTCAGGATCTGCCTGACCTGCGGCCATGTCGGATGCTGCGACTCCTCCCCGCTCCGGCACGCCCGTGCCCACGCGGCCTCCCTCGGCCACCCGCTCGTGGCGTCCCTGGAGTCCGGGGAGCACTGGCGCTGGTGCTACATGCACGAGGCGTTCGTCTGAACACGCGCGCCGTGACCGCTCCCCGGGTTGCCGTGCCGGTCCGGGCACCGGAGCCTGTCAGAGCGGGCACGGCACGCATCTTCGAGGCAGGGGTCGTTTTCATGACAGAGAGTGAAAGCCCGCGGTTCCAGTACGCTCCGGTCGTGGTCCTGCCGGTCCAGGACGGGCAACCGCCCTTCCGGCTGGTGGAGATCCACGGCGAGCTGGCCGGCAAGGCGTTCTCGATCGAGGACGTCTTCGAGTACGCCTTCGCGCTCGGCCTGAAAGGCTCCGAGCTGGACGACCCCGAGGTGGTCCGGTGGGTGGGCGGCGACCAGTACACCTGGAGCGTCCGGCACTGGAAGTGAGACGCGCGGCCGCCCCGGCGGAGCCGCGATCGCGGCGTTCACAGCCGCGGTGGAGTCACATCAGTTCCTGTTCCGCCCAGATGATCTTGCCTTCCGGTGTGTGCCGGGTCCCCCAGCGGTGCGCCAGCTGGGCGACGAGGAAGAGCCCGCGGCCGCCTTCGTCGGTGGTGCGGGCGTGCCGCAGCCGGGGAGAGGTGCTGTTGGCGTCGGCGACCTCGACGATCAGACGGGACTGGCGCATCAGCCGGAGCCGGATCGGTCCCGTGCCGTACCGGACCGCGTTGGTCACCAGCTCGCTGACGATGAGTTCGGTCGTCATGACCAGCTCGTCCAGGCCCCATTCCTCCAGTTGGCGGGTTGCCAGATTCCGGATGCCGGCGACGGCGGCGGGGTCGGAGGCCACGTTCCAGGAGACGACATGGTCGGCGCTCATGGCACGGGTACGCGCGAGCAGCAGCGCCACGTCGTCGGGCTGCGCCGCGGCGGTCAGCCGTTCCACGGCGGCGGCGCACAGCGCCGTGAGGGAGAGGCCGGGCTGCGCCAGGGCGTGTGCGAGGCGGGACATGCCGAGGTCGATGTCCTGGTCGGCGGCCTCGATGAGACCGTCGGTGTAGAGACCGAGCAGACTGCCCTCGGGAAGCTCGATCTCGGTGGCCTCGAAGGGCAGTCCGCCCAGCCCCAGCGGTGGTCCGGCCGGCAGCTCCAGGAATCTGACATGCCCTTCCGGAGAGACGACGACGGGCGGTGGATGCCCGGCCCTGGCCAGGGTGCAACGCCGGGTGACCGGGTCGTAGACCGCGTAGAGACAGGTGGCGCCGACCACGGTCGTACGGAACGGGTCGGCGCTCTCGTTGAGCGGCTCCTCGTCGCTGAGGCGCAGCACCAGATCGTCGAGGTGGGCCAGCAGCTCGTCCGGGGGCACGTCCATGTCGGCGAGTGTCTGCACCGCGGTGCGCAGGCGTCCCATGGTGGCGGCGGCGCTGATGCCGTGCCCGACCACATCGCCGACGACCAGACCCACGCGGGCTCCGGACAGGGGGATCACATCGAACCAGTCCCCGCCCACACCGTCGCCCGCGCCGGCCGGCAGATAGACGGAGGCCACGTCCACGGCGGCGCCGCCCGCCAGTGTGTGCGGCAGCAGACTGCGCTGGAGTGTCACGGTCGCGTTGTGTTCGCGGGTGTAGCGGCGCGCGTTGTCCACACACACCGCCGCGCGGGCGACGACTTCCCGGGCCAGCAGGACATCGTCCGCCTTGAAGGACACCGGGTTGAGGGAGCGGAAGAACGTGGTGACGCCCAGCACGGTGTCCCGCGCCCGCATCGGCACGGAGATGAGCGAGTGCATCCCGTACTCGCGGATGTTCGCGGCCCTGGCGGGCTGCCGTGTCACCCACTGGGGAGTGGTGGCGTCGAGGACCTGAATGAGCACCGGCTCGCCGTTGACCAGGAGGTCGGGGCCGTGCGGCGGGGGCAGCGAGTCCACCCGGTCGCCGATCCGGGCGACGGCCTCCGGGCATCCTTCCCGTACGGAACTCATGCCCGCCCTGCGCATCGTCACGCGCGTGACCGCCGGTCCCGCGTCGGTCAGCCAGGTCCCGTGCCCCTCGTCGCTGAGAATCGGTTCCAGCAGGTCGACGGTGACGAAGTCGGCGAAGCGGGGTACGGCGAAATCGGCCAGCTCCTGCGCCGTCCGTGTCACGTCCAGGGTGCTGCCGACCACGGCTCCGGCGTCATTGACCATGGCCAGCAGCTCACGGGCGTTCCACCGGTCGGTCACATCGAGCACGATGTAGCAGACGCCTGTGACACCGCCGTCGGCGTCGACCAGGGGAAAGAACGAGGTGGAGTAGGCGTGCTGCCGGTGCGGATCCGCCCAGCTCCAGCCCAGGTACTCGTAGTCGGTGACCGGCACACCGGTCTGCAGCACCTTGCGCATCAGGTCTTCGAGGATGTCGGCCTGGAGGCCCGGGAGCAACTCGCTCAGCCGGCGGCCCAGGCGCTGCTCACGCGGCACTCCGCCGAAACGTTCCAGGGTGTCGTTGATCCAGCTGTAGCGCAGGTCCATGTCCATGACGGCCATGCCGACGGGTGACCGGGTCAGGAACCCGTCCAGTACGGACTGGCCCATCGCCCATTGGGTCCGCTGCTCCCATGCCGAGATCAGAAAGCATTCATCGCCACCGATGCGGAACGAGGTGGAGACGCGCAGGTTCAGTTCCATGCGCCGGCCGTCGCGGTGCCGCACCGGAACGACCCCGCTCCACCCGGCCCCCGCGCGGCAGTGCTCGGCGACCGCCACCGCACGTACCCGATCGCCCGGATCGGTCAGCAGCAGGGCGGCGGTCCGGCCCACCACCTCCGCCGGCGGGTAGCCGAGGATCTCCTCCGCCCCCCTGGTCCAGGCCACGACGTTGCCCGCCGCGTCCACCACCGCGGTCGCGTCATTGGATGCGTCCAAAGGAACCTCCGAACGCGCGGGCGGGGGAGCGCCGGGCCTCGGGCCCGACTGCCTGCGCGCCGATGACATCCACCTCACCATCCCCTATGCACCCCATAATCGCACCGCGTCACGCAACGCGCAGGGACGCGCGATCTTCGGGATACGGGCGGACGCGCGGGGCCGCGGGCACGCCCGGTACCCGTCCGGCCGCGACGTGTCACCGAGGTGCCGCCGCCCGTCACGATCGACCGCGGTGGCGGGGTCAGACCGCCGTCACCTCGACGCCCGCCTCGGCGATGCGTGCCAGGGGGTCGGCCGGGGCCGCCTTGTCGGTGACGAGGTGGTCGATGTCCGTCAGCGGGCAGATCTTCGCGAAGGTGACCTTCCCGATCTTCGAATGGTCCGCCACGACGACGGTCCTGCCGCTGTTGTCGGCGAAGGCGCGGTCCGTCGCCGCTTCGAGCTGGTCGTGGGTCGTACAGCCATGGGCCGCGCTGATCCCGTCCACCCCCAGGAACGTCATGTCGGTGTGATGGTCGGCCAGTGTCTTCTCGGCGATGGGGCCGACGAGTTCATAGCTCGCGGTACGGGCGTAGCCGCCGACGACGACCAGCGTGACATCCCTGTGCGGTACCAGTTCGGCGGCGATGTTGACCGCGTTGGTCACGATGGTGACGGGTCCGCGCGCGGCGAGCACCCGCGCGATCTCGATGACGGTCGTGCCACCGGTCAGACCGACGACGGCTCCCGCCGGCACCAGCTCGGCCGCGGCCCGTGCGATGGCCTGCTTCTCGGACCTGCGGCGCTCCGTGCGGTGCTGGACCGGAAGCTCGGCCGGGAAGCCGCCGGCCACCGCTCCGCCGTGCGTACGGCGCAGCAGATTCAGCCGGCTCAGATGCTGCAGATCGCGCCGGACCGTGGCCGCCGACACGTTCAGCAGGCGGGAGAGCTCATTGACATCGGAGCCGCCTCGCGCGGAGACATGCTCAAGTATCCGCGCATGGCGCTCAGTTTTCAGCATGAGGTGAGCATAGCCCCGCGCGGGAATGCCCAGCTCGGAGATTCCCCGGGGCCCGTTGACCGTCGAACCCACTGCCCATGTGCGCAAAGTGCGCAGCTTCGATCTGTTGACATGCCGAAAGTTGCTCGCTTTACTCCATGCAACGCCAGAGTTGAGCACCCGGCGCCAGAGGTACGCCCAGCCGGTAACGCGGTCCACGCACCGCCAGCCCGGACTGAGTCGCCAGGACACCCGCGGAGATCGCGGAGTCCGAGGCGGGGACGTACCCCCCATCTTCTGGAGCTCACGATGCCTTCGATCAACCGTTTCCGCACCGCCGCACCGCCGCCCGCTCGGCGGTCCTGACCGGCTTGGTGCGTCCCGGTCCCGGGTGGGGTGCACCGAGCCGCCGCTCCCGCCCCCACGCGGCGCACACTGTTCGAATCACCTCGCCACGCACCACCTCACAGCACACCACCGCACAGCACACACCTTCCACACCACACACCACCCACCGTGCCGGGACGCTCTCCGCGCGATCGTCCCGTGCCGCGTTTCCCCTGGGGGGCTCACATGGCCGCAGCACACCGCTTTCCCGGCGCTCCCGCCGGGCTCTCGCGCCGCACGGTCCTGCGCCGGGGCACCGGTCTGGCGCTCGGCGCCGCCGCCACCGCGGCCCTGCCCGGTTGCGGTACGGACACGAGCGACGGCGTAGGAGCCGACGGACGCGTCACGGTCGAACTCTGGCACGGGCAGACGGACACCGGCCGGGCGGCGATCGAGAAGCTGGTCGCGGAGTTCAACCGCACCCACCCCGGCATCCGCGTCGATTCCGGCGGGGGCGTGCTGGCCGACGCGATGCTGCAGAAGATCACCGCGGCGATCGCGTCGGGCTCCTTCCCCGACGTCGCCTATGTCTTCGGCTCCGACCTGGCCAGCGTCGCGCGCAGCCCGTCCGTGGTGGATCTGACCGACACGGTCCGGTCCGGCCCGCTCCCCTGGAAAGACTTCTGGGCCCCCGCCCGCGAGGCCGTCACCCTCAACGGACGGGTACGGGCGGCCCCCGCACTGCTCGACTCACTCGCCGTGGTCTGCAACAAGAAGCTCTTCCGCGACGCCGGCCTGCCCCTCCCCGAGCCGGGCTGGACCTGGGCGGAGTTCGTGGCGACGGCCAGGAAACTGACCGACACGGGACGTGGCACCTTCGGCACCGGCTGGCCGGGCGTGGGCGACGAGGACACGGTGTGGCGGCTGTGGCCGATGGTGTGGGACCTGGGAGGCGATGTCGTCAGCGAGGACGGGCAGCGGATCGGGTTCGCGGACGTCGGCGTACAGGCCCTGGAGACGGTGGCGGCGCTCGCGAAGGACAAGAGCGTCTACATCGACCCCAAACCGGGCAGCGAGCAGATGTACCAGGTCTTCCTCTCCGGCCGGATGGGCATGGTCGTCACCGGCCCGTGGCAGCTGCCCGACATCGAACAGGCGAAGATCGACTATCACGTGGTGCCCCTGCCCAGCTACAGCGGCAAGCCGATGACCATTTCGGGACCCGACACCTGGACCGTGTTCGACAACGGTCCGGCGCGCGTACGGGCGGCACGCACCTTCGTCACCTGGCTGGCGCAGCCCGCGCAGGACGTGCGCTGGGACGTCATGGCCGGCAGCCTGCCGCTGAGCCGGAGCACCGAGGCCCTGCCCGCCTGGCAGGCGCAGGAGGCCAGGACCGACGGGCTGCCGGTGTTCACCCGGGCGCTGGATTCGGCGCGCGTACGTCCCGTACACCCGGCGTATCCACAGATCTCCCAGGCGCTCGGACAGGCCATCGCCGCCGTGCTCCTCGGCAGGAGTACCCCCGTCAAGGCCCTGCGCGCGTGCGCGGACGAGGCCAACGCCGCTCTGCTCATCCCGCGTTGAGAGGAATACGATGCCGCGCCTGCCCACTCCGCTCACGCTTCCGGATCACGGCCACGAGCACAACGAACACACCGACAGCACAACCAACGGCAACGGCGCCCGCGCCGCGGCGTCGGGCGCTCCCGGAAAGCGACCACGACCGGGCGCCGCACGGCGGTGGCTGCGCGGGGAGACCGCGACCGCCTGGGCGTTCGTCTCGCCCTCGGTCCTGATCATTCTCGGTCTGAGCGTCATCCCCGTGGCCTGGTCGCTGCTGCTGTCCTTCCAGGCCGACGACCTGGTCACGCCCAGCCGCTGGGTCGGTCTCGGCAATTACCAGGCGCTGGTACGGGACCCGCACTTCAGCCAGGCGGTGCGCAACACACTGCTGTACACAGTGCTGTACGTGCCGCTGAGCATCGGTCTGGGGCTGCTGCTCGCCCTCGTACTGAACCAGCGGATCCGGCTGGTGGGCGTGTACCGCACGCTGATGTTCGTGCCGTTCGTCATCTCGGCGACGGCGCAGGGGGTGTTGTTCTCCTTCATCCTCGATCCGGAGTTCGGGGCGGCCAACTCCGTACTGCACACACTCGGCATCTCCTCCCAGGGCTTCCTCACCGATCCCGGGCAGTCCCTGCTCATTCTGGTGGCGATCTCGCTGTGGAGCGGCACCGGCTTCTGCGTGGTGGTCACCCTCGCCGCGCTGCAGGACGTGTCGCCGTCCCTCATCGAAGCCGCGCGGCTGGACGGCGCCGGGCGCCGGCATCTGCTGCGGCATGTCATCCTTCCCGCGGTCACACCGGTCATCGTGTTCCTCCTGCTGTGGCAGACCATCAACGCGCTTCAGGTCTTCGACCTGGTGTACGTGACGACCAAGGGCGGACCGCTCGGCTCCACCACCGTGATCGTCTACTTCATCTGGGAGCAGGCGTTCAAGAACTTCACCGCCGGTTACGGCGCGGCGGCCGCCTACGCGCTGGCGCTCGCGCTGCTGCTGATAGCCGCTGTCCCGCGGGTGGCCCGGGGCGTACGGAGCCGGCGCGAGAACCACCGCCTCGAAGGAGCCGCACGATGACGGCCACATCCGCTTCCGCCTCCCCCTCTTCCTCCGCCCCCTCTTCCTCCGTCGCCGCCTCATCCCCCGCTGCCGCCCGGCCGGCCGCCGGACCTCCGCGAGGCCGTCGGTGGCTGCCGTTCAGCCCCTGGCATCTGCTGCTCGCCCCTCTCACGCTGATCTTCGCGATCCCGTTGATCTGGCTGCTGCTCAGCTCCGTGATGAGCAACGCGGAGATCAACCGCTTCCCGCCGGCCCTGTGGCCGTCGGGGATCGACCTGGGCGGCTACCGGTATGTGCTCGGCAACGCGATGTTCCCGCGCTGGTTCGCCAACTCGCTGATCGTGTCGGTGGTCGCGGTGGCGTCCAACCTGCTGCTCGGCTCCCTCGGCGGCTACGCGTTCGCCCGGATGCGGTTCGCCGGCTCCCGTGTCCTGCTGGGCCTGATGCTGGCCACGATGGCGATCCCGTTCCAGCTGACGATGATCCCCACGTTCCTGGTCATGAAGCGTCTCGGACTCATCGACACACTGGGCGCGTTGATCGTCCCGTCGCTGGTCACACCGTTCGCCGTGTTCCTCCTGCGGCAGTTCTTCCTCTCCCTGCCCAGGGAACTGGAGGAAGCGGCCTGGATCGACGGCTGTTCACGGCTACGGGTGCTGTTCCGCATCGTGCTGCCGCTGTCACGACCGGCCCTGAGCACCGTGGCGGTGCTGACCTTCCTGACCACCTGGAACGACCTGACCTGGCCATTGATCGCCATCAACCACGACACCCAGTACACGCTCCAGCTCGGCCTGACGACCTTCCAGGGACAGCATCACACCCAGTGGTCCGCGGTCATGGCGGGCAATGTGATCACCGTGCTCCCGGTGCTGCTCGCCTTCCTCTTCGCGCAGCGGTCCTTCATCCAGTCCATCACGTCCAGCGGTCTCAAGGGCTGAGCCCCGCCCCACGAACACAGCACGCACACCACACCACACCAGACCTCACGCCGCACCACACACCACCGCCCACACCACACCTGCGTGGCCAGGGCCGCGATCACGGGAAGCCGCATGCCGCACACCTTCGACCTGCTGGTCATCGGGGACGCCAACCCCGACATCGTTCTGGGACCGCTCGACGCCCCGCTCGCCTTCGGACAGCGCGAACAGCTCGTCGACACCGGCCTGCTCACGCTCGGCGGCTCCGCCGCGATCATGGCGTGCGGAGCCGCCCGGCTCGGACTGGAGGTCGCCTTCGCCGGACGCGTCGGGAACGACGAAGCGGGACGTTTCATCCGTACGGCACTGGACGCCCGGGGGGTGAACACCGACGCGCTGCGCGTCGACCCCGCGCTGCCGACACCGCTCACGGTGGTCGTGACACGCGGGGACGGCGACCGTACGATCCTCACCTCCCCCGGCACCCTCTCCGCCACCGGGCCCGATGACGTCCCGGAGGCGCTGCTCACCAGCAGCCGTCATGTGCACGCCGCCTCCTACTTCCTGCTGCCGAAACTCGCCGGAGCGCTGCCCGAACTGCTGGCCACGGCACGGGCGCACGGCGCCACCACCTCGCTCGACACCAATGACGACCCCTCCGGCACATGGGCGCCCGGCCGTATCGACGCGACGCTCGCGGTCACCGACTTCCTGCTGCCCAACGCGCGGGAGGCGCTGGCTCTCGCGGCCGCCGCCGCTCCGGACGCGACCGGCTCGCCCGCCACCGCGATCACCCTGGAGGCGGCGGCCGGCGCACTCGCGGCGCGCGGGCCGCGGGTGGTGGTCAAGAACGGGGCCGACGGCGCCCTCGTACACGACGGCCGCACCCTGCTGCGCACCCCCGGCATCCCCGCCCGCCCACTGGACACCGTGGGCGCGGGAGACAGTTTCGACGCCGGTTTCATCGCCGCGTTCCTGCGCGGCCTGCCCACCGCCGAGGCGCTGGCGTTCGCCGCCGCCTGCGGCGCTCTGTCCACCCGGGCGCACGGCGGTACCACCGCCCAGCCCACCTGGGACGAGGCCGGAACGGCCCTCGCCCGCGACGGAAAGAACCTCTGATGACCCTCACCACCCCGAAGATCGCTTTCATCGGCGCGGGAAGCGTCGTGTTCACCCAGGGCCTCCTGGCGGACCTCTTCGCGTTCCCCGAGCTCAAGGGCGCCCATATCGCCCTGCACGACATCGACGCCGAACGGCTCGCCACGGCCCACGGAGCCGCCCGCCACATCGCGGAGCGGCTGACGGAGCCGAGCGGCACCACGCCGCGGATCACCGCCCACGCCGAGCGGCGCGCGGCCCTGGAAGGCGCCGACTTCGTCATCAACATCGTCCAGGTCGGTATGCGCGAGTCGACCCGTACCGACTTCGCTGTCCCCGCCGCATACGGGGTGCGCCAGACCATCGCGGACACCCTCGGCGTGGGCGGGATCTTCCGCGCGCTGCGCACCTTCCCGCTGCTCAAGTCGCTCGGCGAGGACATCGCGGAGGTCTGCCCCGACGCCTGGCTGCTCAACTACACCAACCCCATGGCGATGAACGTCCAGTACCTCACCCGCGCCACCGGGCTGACCCGCGTCGTCGGCCTGTGCCACTCGGTGTACTGGACCATCCGCGACCTCGCGGACCTCCTGAACGTCCCGCACGAGGAGGTCACCTACCGGGCCGCCGGAGTCAACCACCAGGCGTGGGTGCTGCGCCTCGAACACCAGGGAAGCGACCTCTACCCGCGGCTGGACGCCCTCGTCGCGGAGAACCCCGAGCTACGGCGCCGGGTCCGTGTCGACATGTACCGGCGCCTCGGCTACTACCCGACCGAGACGAGCGAGCACTCCTCCGAGTACGTCCCCTGGTATCTGCACCACGACAGCGAGATCGAGCGGCTGCGCCTGCCCGTGGGCGCCTACCTCGGCATCGTCGACGAGAACATCGCCGAGTACGAGCGGACCCGTGACGCGCTGGCCGCTGGAGCTCCGCTGACCGTCGAGGGCACCATGGAGTACGCCCCGCAGATCATCCACAGCATCACCACCGGCACGCCCCGCACGGTCTACGGCAACGTCCCGAACCATGGGCTGATCGACAATCTCCCGTCGACCGGCACCGTCGAAGTGCCGTGTCTGGTGGACGCCCTGGGCGTGCAGCCCACCCGTATCGGCTCGCTGCCCGCCCAGTGCGCCGCGCTCAACCGGGGCTACCTGAGCATGAACGAGCTGGTCGTCAGGGCCGCCCTGGAGGACGACCCCCGCTCCATCCGGCAGGCGGCCATGGCCGACCCGGCCACCGCGGCCGCCCTGCCCGTCGAACGCATCTGGGACCTGTGCGACGACATGGTGCGCGCGCACGCGGATCTGCTCCAGCCGTCGCTGCGCACAACGCTCGGCCACTGAGCACACCTCGCTCCCCCTCCCCCGCACCCACCCGCCCGCGTACCGCACTCTCACCCCCCTCGGAGAACCATGTCGCAGCACCACACCAGCCAAGAGATCGCCTCCCAGCCGGCCTGCTGGGAGCGCGTCCTCAGGGAACTTCCCGACCACGCCGCGGCTTTGCCCGCACCGGGCGAGCGCGTCGCGGTCATCGGCTGCGGAACCTCGCTGTTCATGGCGCAGGCGTACGCGCACCTCCGGGAGGAGGCCGGTCTCGGGCTCACGGACGCGTACCCGGCCTCGGAGGTGAAGCCGCACCGCGCCTACGACCGGGTACTCGCCCTGACCCGTTCCGGCACGACCACCGAAGTCCTCGCCGCGCTCGACCGGTTCGCGCCCAGCGTGCGCACGACCGTCGTCACCGCCGTCGGCGACTCCCCCGCGGCGGCCGCCGCCCATCACGTGATCTGCCTCGACTACGCGGACGAGCGATCCGTCGTCCAGACCCGCTTCCCCACCACGCAGCTCATGCTGCTCCGTGCCCACCTGGGCCACAGCACCGTCCGGGCGCTCGCCGACGCCGGAACGGCCCTCACCACCGAGATCGGGCCCGAGCTGCTCGGGGCCGAGCAGATCTCCTTCCTCGGCGCGGGCTGGACCGTCGGTATCGCCGCGGAGGCCGCGCTCAAGGTACGGGAGGCGGCGGCCTGGTGGACCGAGTCGTACTCCGTCATGGAATACCGGCACGGCCCCATCGCCGTGGCCGCGCCGGGACGCGTGGTCTGGGGGCTCTCGTCGCTCCCCGGGCCGCTCACCGACCAGATCCGTGCCACGGGCGCGCATCCGCGTCACCCCCGGCTCGACCCCCTGGCCGAACTCGTCGTCGTACAGCGTCTGGCGGTCGAACTGGCCACCGCGGCCGGCCGTGACCCCGACCAGCCGGCTCATCTGACGCGCTCGGTCGTCCTGGAGCGGACCGGCTGACACCGGCGAGGCGGGCGGGCGCTCCCGTCCGCCGTCCGCCGCTTCCCATGCGGCTCTCCCCCGTCCCCCGTCCGCCCCTCCCCCGCCTGTCCCTCACAGAAAGCAGAACATGCCACTCGTCCCCACCGGCGACATCCTCGGCCAAGCGACGTACGGCGTCGGCGCGTTCAATGTCGTCCTCCTCGAACAGCTGGAGGCCGTCCTCGCGGGCGCCGAGCTGGCGAACGAGGCCGTCATCGTCCAGATCAGTGAGAACGCCGTCGCGTACCGGGGCGCCCTCGGGCCGCTCACCGCCGCCGCGCACGAGGCCATCGCCGCCGTATCCGTACCCGTCGCGCTGCACCTGGACCACGCCACCCGGCCCGAGCTGATCGAGGAGGCGGTCCGGCGCGGCTTCACCTCCGTGATGTACGACGGCGCTCATCTGCCCTGGGAGGAGAACGTCGCCAGGACCCGCGAGATGAGCGACCGGTGCCACACGCATGGCGTGTGGATCGAGGCGGAACTCGGCGCGATCGGGGGCAAGGACGGTGCCCACACCCCCGGGGTTCGCACCGACCCCGGTGAGGCGGCCCGGTTCGTCCGCGACACCGGTGTCGACGCGCTCGCCGTCGCGGTCGGCTCGTCCCACCAGATGACCCGGCGTACCGCGCGGCTCGATCTGGACCTCATCCGCGACCTGCGCACGGCGGTGCCCGTCCCGCTGGTGCTGCACGGTTCGTCGGGGGTGGCCGACAGCCACCTCGCCGCCGCGGTACGGGCGGGCATGCGCAAGATCAATATCGCCACGCATCTCAACACCTTCTTCACCGCGTCGGTGCGCGACCGGCTGTCCGCGCGGCCGGCGAC
The DNA here is from genome assembly GCF_055639435.1 of Streptomyces sp. NPDC039430. Lineage (NCBI taxonomy): Bacteria > Bacillati > Actinomycetota > Actinomycetes > Kitasatosporales > Streptomycetaceae > Streptomyces > Streptomyces sp. NPDC039430. Next base: position 30,065 of record NZ_JBVKAK010000022.1, read on the forward strand.
CGTCGATCCCCGTGCCTATCTGCGTCCCGCGCGGGAGGCCGTGACGGACGAGGTCGCCCGCCTGCTGCGGCTGATCGGACAGGAGCCGGACGGACTCGACGATTCCAGGGAGGGGGCTTCATGTCCCAGGTGACGATGGTCCTCGTCGGAGCGGGACTCCGCGGAATGACATACGCCCGGCGCGCCCTGGCCACGGGAGCGGGACGGGTGGTCGCGGTGGCCGAGCCGGACCCGCGGCGCCGTGCGCGGGCCGCGGAGGAGTTCGGAGTACCGCCCGAGCGGGTGTACGCGGACTGGAGCGAGGTCGTGGCGGCGGGCAGGCTGGCCGACGCCTGCGTCATCGCGACCCAGGACCGGCTGCACACCGGACCGGCGGTGGCCCTGGCCGATCTCGGCTACCACATCCTCCTGGAGAAGCCGATGGCGACCAGCGAGGACGAGGCCGCGGCGATCGCGGACGCGGCACGGCGCAATGACATCCTGCTGGCCGTCTGCCATGTGCTGCGCTACACGCCGTACACCCGGCTCCTCAAGCGGCTGCTGGACAGTGGCCGCATCGGCGGCCTGGTCAGCGTCCAGCACCTGGAGCCCGTCGGCTGGTGGCATCACGCCCATTCGTTCGTACGGGGCAACTGGCGCCGCCAGGACACCTCCGCCCCCATGCTGCTCACCAAGTCCTGCCACGACATCGACTGGCTGGTCCATCTCTTCGGACGTGCGCCCAGGAAGGTCAGCTCCTTCGGCGGTCTGACGCACTTCCGGCCCGAGGGCGCCCCGCCCGGCGCGACCGCCCGCTGCCTGGACTGCCCACTGGAGAACGCCTGCCCCTACTCGGCCAAGCGGCTCTACCTGGGCTGTCTGGGCGATCCGGACCGGGAGTTCTGGCCGCTGTCGGCGGTGACCGACGACCACACCGAGACGGGCGTGCTGGACGCGCTGCGCACCGGGCCGTACGGCCGCTGTGTATACGCCTGCGACAACGACGTGGTCGACCACCAGGTGGTCAGCATGGAGTTCGGCTCCGGCGCCACCTGTTCGTTCACCATGAGTGCCTTCACCCCCATGGAACAGCGCCGCACCCGGCTGCTGGGCACCCACGGCTTCATCGACGGCGACGGAAACACACTACGGCTCGTCGATTTCCGTGACGGCTCCGAGGAGACGATCGACACGTCCATGAGTGCGGCGGGGAGCCCGGGGCCCTCGCCGGAGGACGGCCACGGTGGCGGGGACGAGGCACTGACCGACGCGTTCCTCACCGCCGTCGCCGCGGGCGACGCGTCCCTGCTGCTCTCCGACGCCGCCGAGAGCCTCGCCACCCACCGCGTGGTGTGGGCGGCGGAACAGGCCCGGATCACCGGCACGGTGGTCGAACTCGGCGACCGCGACGAGGTGCCGACGGCGGCGGGGGTCAGGAACGGGGACGGCGGGCCTGCTCGCGTCGCTCCGCGTTCTTCTCCTTGACCCGCACGGCTTCCTTCCGCACCTCGGCCTGGGTGGCGCGTTCCTGCCGCAGCCACTCCGGGCTGTCGCCCTTCAATGCCTCGATCTGCTCCGTGGTGAGGGCTTCCGTGACTCCGCCGCGCGCGAGACCCGAGATGGAGACGCCCAGCTTCGCCGCCACCACCGGCCGGGGATGCGGGCCGTCGCGGCGCAGCTCCAGCAGCCACTGGGGCGGGTCGGCCTGCAGCGCGTTCAGCTCGGTGCGCGAGACGACACCCTCCTGGAACTCGGCGGGGGTGGCTTCGAGGTACACACCCAGCTTCTTCGCCGCGGTCGCGGGCTTCATTGTCTGGATGGTCTGGTGCGACGTCATGCTGTCAAGAGTAGCGAGCGTGTGCGATACCTCCGACCACGGCCGGTAACCTGGTGGCGTGACAGGCTCGGAAGTACCCCCTTCGTTCCGGCTCGCGTATGTCCCGGGCGTGACGCCCACCAAGTGGGTGCGGATCTGGAACGAACGGCTGCCGGGCATCCCGCTGACCCTCGTCCCGGTGTCCGCCGCCGAGGCGCCCGGTCTCTTGCGGGACGGCGGGGCCGACGCCGGTTTCGTACGGCTGCCGGTCGACCGGACGGACCTCAGCGCGATTCCCCTCTACACCGAGACGACGGTGGTCGTGGTCCCGAAGGACCACCTGGTGGCGGCGGTCGACGAGGTGTCCGCCGAGGATCTGGCCGACGAGATCGTGCTGCATCCGCTGGACGACACCCTCGGCTGGGAGGTCCGGCCGGGACGGCCCGCGTACGCGCGCCCCGAGACGACGGCGGACGCCGTCGAACTGGTGGCGGCGGGGGTCGGACTGCTCGTCGTCCCGCAGTCGCTCGCCCGTCTGCATCACCGCAGGGACCTCACGTACCGGCCGGTCCTGGACGCCCCCGAGTCGCGCGTCGCCCTGTCCTGGCCGGAGGACGGAACCACCGACCTGGTCGAGGACTTCATCGGTATCGTCCGCGGGCGGACCGTCAACAGCTCGCGGGGCCGCCCGGCCCCGGCGCAGCCGAAGAGCGAGCGCCCCGACACGGGGGGCGCACGGCGGAAACAGGCGCCCGGCCGGTCGACCGGCGCGTCGGGCGGCAACACGGCCCGGAAGTCGGCCGGCAAGAATCCGCGGAGCGCTTCCGGCGGCTCCAGGGGCGGTGCCCAGGGCGGCACCAAGGGCGGCCGGCGCGGCAAACCCGGCCGCCGGTCGTAACTCCCCTGCACCACACCCCTTCCGGTCACTTTACGTTCGACCGCGCTCACACTCGGCGAGTTTCCGAGGCATGAACGGGTTCCCATCGAGGTAGGGATCCCGGCTGATGTGCCCGGTCTCCGGTGAGTGGCCCGACGAGGGGGATCTTTGTCCATGACGCAGACCGAGCGGTTCGTCACGCTGTCGGCCGTGCTGACGGGGTTCGACGCCGCCGAGCTGACGGCGACCGGAATGACCGGGATCTACCAGGCGTTCGTGGCCCGGCGGGTCGAACCGGCGCTCTACGCACGGCTGGTGGACGCCCTGGTCGACACGGAGGCCGATACGGGAGCGGTGACGGACCCGCGGACGGTGGCGGACAAGGACGAGGAACTGGGCGAGCTGGCCCGCGCCGTGTGTCACCTCTGGTATCTGGGCACGTGGCCGGGAGAGTGGCCGGACGACGGCCGGACCGCGCCCGCTCCGCCCCCGGCGCGCGCCTACGCCCGCGGGCTGGTGTGGAGCAGCTTCGGTGGCCACGCCCCCGGTGCCGGGCGCCCCGGCTACGGCACCTGGGCCGAGCGTCCCGCCGGCGCTGCGGGAGGCGGGGAGCGTTGACCGCAGCGGAGCGTTTCGATGTGATCGTGGTCGGCGCCGGTGTCGCGGGGTCGCTGGTGGCGCGGCGGCTGGGGGACCGCGGCCGGCGGGTCCTGGTCCTGGAATCGGGTGTGGGCGACGGTGACACCGGACCCGCCGGCGGACGGGCGGCGGATGTGGAACGGTTCCGGGCCGCGCCGGTGAAGGTTCCCGGCGCGGCGATCGCGGACAACGCGTTGGTGCCGTCACCCGACGTACTGGACCTCGCCGGCCGTCCCGGCGGTGGTTACCGGGCCGGCGGATACCTCGTCCAGAACGGCCCGTTGCCGTACGCGAGCGGCTATCTGCGGGTCAACGGCGGTACGGGCACGGCCTGGACGGGTCTGGCCCCGCGCATGCATCCCGAGGACTTCCGTACCGCCGACTTCGGATACGGCCGCAACTGGCCCATCGGGTACGCCGAGTTGGAACCGTACTACCGCGCCGCGGAACGCGAGCTGGGGGTCGCCGCCGATCCGGCGGAGCAGCGGGACCACGTCGGTCTGCCGCTCGCGGAGGACTACACCTTCCCGCACCGGCCGCTCCCCGCGAGCTATCTGGACCGGCTGCTGGCCGAGCGGCTCGACGGGCACGAGATCGTGGATCCCTCGTATCCGCGCCCCACCGCGCTGCGGGTCGTCGGGACGCCCCAGGCGCGCAACAGCGCGGCCACCGAGGAGCACGGTCCCGTGTGCGAGGGCAGCGCCAGTTGCATTCCCATCTGCCCCACCGGGGCGAAATACACCCCGCGACGCACCCAGGAACGCTGGGGCCCGAGCGTCACCCTGCGCACCCGCGCGGTAGTGGGACGGCTGCTGGCCGACGCCTCCGGCCGGATCACGGGCGTCGAGTACCAGCGCTATGACGACCCCGCCCGCCCCGCTTCCGTCAGCCGGCGAACGGTCCACGCGCACACGGTCGTACTGGCCGCCCACGCGATCGAGAACGCCCGGCTCCTGCTCGCCTCCGGCCTGGCCAACTCCAGCGACCAGGTGGGCCGTAATCTGATGGACCACCCCGTCCTGCTCACCTGGGGCCTCATGCCCCATCCGGTCGGCCCCTACCGGGGGCCCGGCTCGACCTCCGGACTGGAGGGATTCCGCTTCGGCCCGGCCCGCGCGGCCCGCGCCCCTTTCCGTATCGAGATCGGCAACTGGGGCTGGAACTGGGCGGTCGGCCCGCCCGGCCACGAGGTCGCCGCCCTGCTGCGCCCCTCGGACCCGGCGATGCCCGGCGGGGACGGGGCGCTGTTCGGCCCGGCGCTGCGCCAGGCGGCCGGGGACCGGATCGGGCGGCAGTTCGCCCTGCAGTTCGAGATGGAGCAGAGCGCCGATCCCGCCAACCGCGTCACCCTCGACACCGTCCACCGCGACCTGCTCGGCAATCCGCGCCCCGTCCTGACCTATGACCTGTCCGGCCATGTGAAGGAGGGCATCGTCGCGGCCAAGTCCGTGTCCGACCAGATCTTCGCCCTGCTGGGGGCGCGGGACCACAGCCGGTACGAACCGGGGCCTTCCCAGCCCGGGTGGTTCGAGTACGGCGGCAGGTCCTACGCCTACCGCGGCGCGGGCCACGGCGCGGGCACGCACATCATGGGCGACCACCCCGGTGACTCCGTCGTCGACTCGTGGCAGCGCTGCTGGGACCACCCCAACCTGTACGCGGTGGGGTGCGGCTCGATGCCCTCCCTCGGCACCTCCAACCCGACGCTCACCATGGCCGCGATCACTCTGCGCAGCGCCGAACAGATCGACCGCGACCTGTCGGAACAGCGCGTCACGATCCGCCCGCCGGCCGCCGGACACGTCCCCGGCCCGGCCACCCCCGAGGAGACCCACGCCCCGTGACCGACGACCTCACCCTGCCGCCCGTCGCCGCCCCGTACCAACTGCCGTTCCACTACGGAGCCCTGCACAATGTCGGCCTCGACTACCTGGTCGATCCCGCGCCGGTGCGCAAGGCGCTGGCCGAGCACCATCCCGATCTGAGCGCCGCCGAGTTCGACGGACGGGCCTGCGTGACGCTCAACTACCAGCTGTACTTCGCCCAGTACCCGAACGGCGGAGGCATCACGCAGGAGATCGAGTACAGCGTCATCGCCCACCCCGCCGCGAGCGCCGGGCGCCTGGCCCGGCTGTCGTACGAACAGTTCGCGCACGGCTACGACCAGACCAAGCTGCTCGGTATCGCCCGGCTGCATGTGCTGTGCGACAACCCGCTGGCCATCGAGGCCGGCACGAAGCTCTACGGGGAACCGAAGTATCCGGCGTGGTTCGAGGCGACCATGCCCTCCCTGAACGGCCCCGCGGGTGACAAGTGGACCGTGGCGTGCAAGCAGGCCACGCACGCGCCCTCCGGCGCGGGCATCGACCGCGGGGAGCGGACCCTGTTCTCCTTCTCGGCCGACCTGACCGGGCTCCCGCGTACGCCCGTCAACAACACCCCGATCACGGGCTACGGCACCGATCAGGACGGCCGGCCGCTCGCCGGCCCCATGAACGTCTACCAGCCCTACGACTACCGGGGGTTGGCCGGCGAGGCCGACCGGGTGAGGCTCACCGTCCACGACGCGTCCTCACCCGTCGGCGCCGACCTGGCCACGCTCATCGGGGACGCCCCGGCCGCCGGGGCGTGGACCTACCAGTCACCCCCGGTCGCGGCGCACAACCGCCCCTATTACGTCCCACGCGCCGGCTGACCTGTACGCGGGCGGGTCACCGACCGTCAGCGGCCTTGGGGGCGGCCTGCTGGACCACCTCGAAGGACCACAGGCTGGAGCCGGAGGCGGCCGGCTTCTGCTGAGGGGCGCCGGCGTCGCCGCCACGCTGATGGGCCGCCTTCATCGGGCCTTCCATCCACGCCTGGAAGTCGGCCTCACTGCGCCAGCGGGTGTAGACGAGGTACTGGTCGGTGCCCTCGACCGGGCGCAGCAGCTCGAACCACTCGAATCCGTCGGAGTTCTCCACCGACCCCGCGCGGGAGGCGAAGCGCTTCTCCAGCACCTCGCGCTGCTCCACCGGAACCTGCAGGACATTGATCTTGACGATGCTCATGGCTCCATCTTGCCTCAGCGCGGTGGCCGCCCGTGCCGTCGGCCGTCTCTGACATGGCGCGGCATCCGCAGGGTGACGCGCGTGCCTTCCCTGGGCGCCGAGTCCACCATGAGGTGCGCGTCGAGCAGGTGGGCGCGCTCCCGCATGGCCGCGATGCCCATGCCTCCGGAAGCGGTCGCGTGAGGCGGGGTGCGAACGGTCGCCGGGGCGGGTTCCGGCGTCATCCCGAGGCCGTCGTCCGTGACTTTCGTGAACAGGCCGTGGTCGTCGCTGTCGAGTTCGACGAGGATCCGTGTCGGCCGGGCGTGCTTCACCGCGTTGTTCACCGCCTGCTGCACGATCCGGTAGACATGGACCTGTGCCTCGGGAGGCAGCTCCGCGCCGAACCGGTCCCAGTCCGCGCCCACGCGCAGTTGGGCGTCGATACCGAAGTTCTCCGAGGTGCTCCGGCACAGGGCCTCCAGGGCCGGGCGCAGTCCGAGCTGGTCGAGCGCCGCCGGGCGCAGCTCCGCGATCAGACGCCGGAGCGAGGTGATCTGGTTGCCGATCAGGCGCCGCGCCTGTTCGATGGCGCCCTTCATGACGTCGGGGCGGCTGCTGGCGGTCGCCCCGGCCAGCACGATCTGGACGGCGCCCAGTTCCTGGAGCGTGTCGTCGTGCAGCTCGCGGGCCCAGTGCCGTCGCTCTCGTTCCTCTCCGTCGTGACGGGCCCGGGTCCACTCCCGTTCGAGGTTGCCCTTGCGCAGAGCCGAACGATGTCCGATCGCGACGGCACAGGCGATCAGTGTGAGTGGCACGAGGTGCAGGCCGTTGAGCAGGGGTGCTTCGACGATACGGACGAGCAGCGCCACGGCGATCACGAGCGAGATCCCGCTGATGATCGCCAGCCACGACCGCCGGGCTTGCGGGCTCAGCGCCGCGGCCGCCAGGAAGACGGCGCCCGCGGCGAAACAGAGCACGGCCTCGGCGCGCAGTGAGCGGTGCGCGATCTCCAGAGCCAGTGTGGCCACGAGCAGCAGCGTGCCCACCGTCTCCAGGACGGCGCCGGCCCGTGCCCCCGACGAGTGGGTCATGCCAGCAGCCCACGCTCTCGTGCCGCCGTGACCAGGTCCGCCTTGGTCTCGGCCCCGAGCTTCTCCCGGATCCTGGCCCGGTGCGTCTCCACCGTCCGAACGGATACATGCGTCTGTTCCGCGATCTCATGATTGGTGTGGCCGAGGGCGAGCAGGGACAGCACCTCCACCTCGCGCGCCGTCAGAGAGTCGGCCGCCCCTGTCCCGGGCATGTCGGGGGCGGTGACGGCGAGGCGGGCGCCCAGCGAGGGCTGCACGTAGGTGGCGCCCCCGGCGACCTGGCGAGCGGCCCCCAGGAGCTCCTCCGCGGCCGCCTCCTTCAGCAGGTAGCCGACCGCGCCGATCCGCAACGCCTCGCGGGCGAACGCGGGATCTTCCTGCATGGTGAGGACGAGGATCCGGGTACGGGGCGATGTCGCCAGCAGCTCCGGGATCGAGCGCAGGCTGGACTGCCCCGCCAGTGTCAGATCCAGGACCAGTACCGACGGCTGGTGGCGCTCCACGGCCAGAAAGGTGCCGGGAAGAGTGGAGCTCTCCGCGACGATGTCGAACGCCGGGTCCTGGGACAGCAGCAGCCGCATGCCCGCGCGTACGACCAGGTGGTCGTCGGCGAGCACCACGGTCAGGTGTGACGTGGGTTCTCCACTGACGAGGCGGTTGGCCTCCCTGGCACTGCCGTCCATAGCACCACCGTAAGCCGCGAACCCCGTCCGCGAGAGCGCGACGGCCAGGGCTGCGGGGAACCCGCGACAGCGTCGCGGCGATCCCGCGGGCCGGGCGGGATCGCCCGCATCCCGCGGTGTGCAACGCGCAGGGCCGGCTGCGGTTCAGTGCCGACGCCCCGGAGGCGCTCGGGCAGCACGCTCGGAAGGAGAGCAGACCAGCGTCTCCCTCACAGGATGAACACCATGACGTCTCACACCGACCCAGTCCACAGCCGAAGGCTCTTCCAGGTCGCCGGGGAACTCGCCGGCGCCGCGGTGCCGAAGCTGGCCGACGCCTCCTCGGTCGACGTGCTCGAAGTCCTGCTGCGCGGCGACGTGCCACCACCCGGACCGGTGGACGGAAGCAGGAAGCTGCGACGTGCCGCTTTCCTGAGCACACGGGGGGAATCGGCCCGCGGCGCGTACGAGGTGGGTGAAGTGAGCCTGATCAGGCCGGCGACGCCGTACGGCCAGAGCCTTGCCGATCTGCGCCCCCGGCTGATCCGCCATCTGAACCACGACAGCCGGTGGCTCGTCCGTGACCCCCGGCGCGCGCGTGTCCTCCGTGAGGCGCGGACGCACTCCCTCATCGTGCTGCCGCTGACCATCCGGGATGTGGTCCTCGGTCTGTTCGTGCTGTACCGGCGGGACGAATCGAGCCCGTTCGACGAGAACGACCTCAGGGAAGCCGCGGCGCTCGCGGATCGCGCGGCCCGGTGTCTTGACACCGTCCGCCGTCAGATCGACGAGGAGGCTCTCGCCCGGCTTCTGCGGCGTTCGCAACTGCCCGAGCGGCTGCCGCCGCTCAGCGCGCTCGAAGCGGCCCACGGCCATGTCCCGGCGGAGGCCGCCACCGGGCAGTGGTTCGATGTCCTCCCGCTGTCGAGCGCGCGGGTGGCCCTGGTGGTGGGGACCGCGGAGGGGAAGGGAGCCGATGCCGCGATCGGCATGACCCGGCTGCGGGCGGTGATCACCACGCTCTCGGCGCTCGACCTGCGTCCCGACGAACTGCTCACGCACCTGAACGACACGGTGATCCGCCTGGAACGTCAGCGCACGGTCCCGTGCCGGGGGCCCCGCGACGCGGAACGGACCGGCACCAGCTGCCTCTACGTGATCTACGACCCCGCCACGGAGCGCTGTGTCTCGGCGCGTGCGGGCGGCCCGACGCTGATGATCGCCCACCCGGACGGCGACGTCACCGCCCCTCGCCTCGCCTCCCATTCCCCCTTGGGTGTCGGCGACGAGCCCTTCGAGAACACCGAGTTCGAGGCGCCCCCGGGAACCACCCTGCTCCTGAACGGCGGCCGCTCCCCCGCACCGCACGCCGCCGGCCCGACCACGGAACGGTTCCAGGACGCGCTCGCCGCCTCCGGGCCCGATGTCGCACGACTCCTCGGCCACGTGGTGCGCGACCTGGCACCGGACCGCGAACCGACCCTCCTGCTGACCCGCACACGGGCACTGGCGGCCAAGGATGTCGCCACGCTGACCCTGCCGCCGGATCCCGCCGCCGTCGCCACCGCCCGCGACTGGGCAGCCCGGCGGCTGGCGGCCTGGACGCTCGACGACCTCACGGACAACACGACCCTGGTGATCAGCGAACTCGTCACGAACGCCATCCGTTACTCCGACGGCCCGATAGGTGTCCGCCTGATCAGGGACGACCGCACGCTGATCTGCGAAGTCTCCGACACCAGCGGCTCCGGCCCGCACAGGCGTCAGCCGAAGACGACCGACGAGGGCGGCCGCGGGCTGTCGATCGTCGGCCGGCTCACCCAGCACCAGGGGACGCGCTACACCGCCTCCGGCAAGATCATCTGGACCGAGCAGCCACTCCCGGCGTGACGGCCGCGCCGGGTGACGCGACGCCTCCGGCTCTCGGCGCACCCGGTGGCCCTGGGGCCTGTCTCAGGTCGTTCGGGCCAGCCGCCGCAGACCTTGGGCGTATCGGCGCGCCACGGCCCGCTGAAGCAAGCGTCCGCAGGGGCCCAGCGCCTTCGTGTACCAAGCCGAGGGTCGGCTGATGGCGACGATGACGAAGTCGGTGGAGTTGTCCGGCAGGCGTTCCAGTACGAAGGATTCCTCACCGCACTCGGGGTGTCCGGCGAGCGTCCCGTAGGCAAACCCGGTCCGATGCTCCTCGTTGACGGTCCACACGACCTGGCACGGTGCCCTGAGCGGTCCTGCGCGCAACAGCACCCGTACGCCGGGCGCGGCGTACGGAGTGTCGTTCGGAACACGGATCAAGGGAGTGGCCCGGTGCATCCCCCACCCGAAGAGCGCCTCGGCGGCACGGTCGTACGTGCCGGGCCCCAGTGACATACGGAGCCGCAGCACGTGGAAGCCCGGGGGTGTCGGTCCGCTCTTCGCCGTCATGCCCACGTCGGAATAGGTCAGATCGCGCATGCGCCCCATCATGCCCCGCCGGCCACATGGGAGTGCCTGACAGCCCCGGGCCGGCCGCACCATGCGACCGAGGGCCGGGAGAGAAGTCCCCGGCCCTCGGCGGTCACACCAGTCGGCACATCAGACGCCGGCGGACACCGTCGCCATCGCGCAGGCGATCAGGCCACAGCCGAGCACGACCCCGGCACAAATCCTCGCCGTCCTGAGGCCGGGCAGGCGCTTGGCCCGCTCGGCCATCAGGACCACCGGCGCCGCGACGAAGGGCAGCGCGGCCACCCCCAGCATCGCGAGGCCCCAGCCGAGCGAGGCCGTGGCGCCTTCGGGCATCTCGGCCCGGCCCAGGGCGCTCAGCGTGTGCTGTGCGCCGTTGAACCCGAGCGGCAGCCCCGCGAGGAGTCCCGGCAGGAACGCCAGGCAGATCGCTGCCACCGCGCCGGCGGTGCGGTCCAGCAGACCTGTTGTATTCGCTTGCATTTCAGCCCCTTACCAACGCGGTGCGTACCAAGCTGGTCAGTTCCCTGCCCAGGGTGACCAGATGGAGCGGACCGTATTCGTCCAGCGTCCGCTGTCCGTCGGCCGAGTACACCGTTGTCGAGGAGAGCCGTTCGGCCCGCTCGGCGCCGGCGAGATCGGACAGCCCGAGTGTCGTGGCCTTGGCGTCGTCGGCCCGGAGAGCGATGGCGCGGTTACCTGCGGTCAGTTCGGTGACCGTGTTGCCGTGGGCGTCGTACTCGGTCGTGGTGATCGAGCCGCCGGGCGCCGCGGTGTTGGTCTCGTCTCCGTTGGCGTTGATGTAGGTGACGGTGGCCGTGCCATAGGCGCTCGCGCCCAGGTCGACGCCTGTGCTGGAGGCCGGGTCCGAGCCGGGCGGAAAGACCGCGGTGGCATCGGTGGGCGCCTCGTCCTGCGCCCAGGTGGCGACCGTGGCCTTGTTCATCTGGTAGGGCGCCTTGGATCCGGACAGCGGGACGTCGTAGACGACCGTGGTCGCGGCCGTGCCGGCCGTGGTGGTGGCTGTTCCCTCGGCGAGACCCGGGCGGGACGCCTTGAGCAGCATGCCCGTGCCCGCCGTGAGAGCGGATCCGGCCTTGCCGTAGGTGAAGGTCCATGGCAATGCGCCGCCCTCGGTGAGGGTGGCGATCCTGCCGTCCGCGTCATAGGTGTAGGAGGTCTTCAGCGCGGCGCCGATCCTCGGGTCCCACACTTCGCGCAGCCGGCCGGTGCTGTCGTAGGCGTAACGGGAGATGATCTCCGGCGTGGCCTTGTCCGCTCCGGGCTCGGTGGCCCACAGGCGGACGGACTGCACCCGATTCTGCTGGTTGCCCAGGGCCCCGGTGGTGGCGGTGGTCGTGGTGGCGTAGACGAACTCCACGACACGGCAACCCCGCTGCGCGGGATCGGCCTGGCACTGCGCGGGAGTGACGCCCTCGGTCGGTGAGATCACGTACTTTCGGGCGGACGAGCTTCTGACTGCCGCTCGTGGTCGTCTCGGAGACGAACGTGAGTTGCGTGTCGTCCACTGCGGACGCGCTGGAGGCCAGCGGCCACGTGGTGGTGCCCGCGGCCTTGGTAAAGACTGCGACGCTGGCCTGGCTGTCCTTCAGCGTGAACGACGTGCCGGTGAGCGACCCCGTGAGCGTGAACGACTCATATCCGGTCTGGGCAGCCCAGCCGCCCTTAGAGGCCGCGGTGAAGGCGGGTACGGGATCGGCGTCGGGAAGACCTCCGAGCGGCTCGGCGAGGACCGGCCGTTCGCCTCCGTGGCGAACGGCGGAGCCGGCGAAACACCGGAACCGCTGTGAAGCACCTTTCGGGTCCAAGGGACGACCGGACAACAGCTCTCGGGGCGTCAGGCGGGACGGCCGACGCTGTCGCGGACCACGATGTGGGTCCCCAGCAGCTGCCGCTCCTGTCCGGATCCGGGATCGTCGCGCAGGGCGAGCCGTAGCGCTGTGCGTCCCATCTCCTCGGCGGGAATATGGACCGTGGTCAGCCCGGGAGTCAGATCGTCGGCGACCGGGTCGTCGTTGTAGCCGATCAGCGAGATGTCGTCGGGCACCGTCAGGCCGTGCTTGCGCAGCGCCTTCATGGCTCCCGCGGCGACCTCGTCGTCTCCCGCGAACACGGCCGTGAAGTCCAGCTCTCCCGATTCGAGGAGCGTGTTCATGCTCGCGTACCCCTGCCGCTTGTTGAAGCCGGTGCCCACTACGCGGGCGGCCTCGGGAGGCAGCCCGAAGTCGAGGAGGGCTCTGCGGTATCCGCTGATCCGGTCCTCCGATGTCGAGTTGCCCGGCAACTGCCCGAGGAAGACGATGCGCCGGTGCCCCGCTGTCAGGAGATGGCTGGTGATGCCATAGGCGCCGGCCTCGTTGTCGTACTCGACGACCAGCGCGGGTACGTCGGGAGGGGGAGCGGGCCGCCCGCAGAGCACCAGGCGGGAGCCGACGGCCGCGAGTGCCTGGGCATAGCGGGCCATCCGCTCGCGGTACTCGTCGTTCTCCACCACGCCGCCGACCAGGACCACCGTCTCGGCCCGCTGTTCGCGCAGCATCTGGACCATCTCGTGCTCGCGCGCGTTGTCACCGCCGGTCGTGCAGACCATGCACAGCCGGCCGCGGGTGGTCGCCTCGTACTCCACGCCCTGCGCCACCTGCGAGAAGAAGGGGCTGGTGACATCGCGGATCAGTACGGCGACGGTCTTGCGCCCGGTGCCGGCCAGGGCCCGCGCATGAGCGTTGACCACATAGTCGAGGTCCTTGACAGCCCTCAGCACCCGGGCACGCGCGCCGGCGGACGTCGGATGACTTCCTGTGAGCACCCGGGAAACAGTCGCGGCCGACACCTGCGCACGCTGCGCGACCTCCTGAATCGTGACGCGTTCTCCCAATGCCCCTCCTCGTGTGCGGGTGGACATCGCCGTCCGGCCGCCACCCCTGTCGCACACCATCGTGCGTCATGATCACCGCTCGGCCGCCCCAAACCCCTGTCCCGACCGCCCCCTCAGGACCTAAAGCGCTTTCACAAGAGCGCCCATCTTTCCCATCACGCAACTCCTTGACGCCGCTATCAGCTGCACTTAATCTCCAGTCGACTTCATGAAATCGCTTACATACGAGTGGAGGACGTTCCGTGAGAAGAAGACTCCGGCCGCGGCTGGGGGCCCTGATCGCCGCCGTTGCCGCGACTGCCGCCGTACTCGTACCGACGACGGCCTCCTCCGCCTCGGCGCCCCCGGGAGACCCTCGCGCCGTACGGCACGGGCTCCACTCGGCCCCCAAGACCCCCGTCATGGACGGCAAGCGGCTCCTGCAAGCCCGTACCCGCCTGGCGCTCGGCGACCCGACGCTCCGTGACGAGGTCACGTCGCTGACCGCCCAGGCCGACGCATGGCTGGGGAAGGGACCGTGGACCGTCACCGACAAGCCCATCCCGGCGGCCAGCGGTGACATACACGACTACCTCAGCCAGGCCCCGTACTTCTGGGCGACGCAGCCCAGGACCCCGGAGAACCCCAGGGGCTGCCCGTACGAGGAACGCGACGGGCAGCGCAATCCCGAGGCCGAGATCGGCACCGACCGCGTCGACGCCGGGAACGTGCTGAAATCCGTCCCCCTCCTGACTCTGGCCTGGTACTACACGGGGAAGAAGGAGTACGCCGAGCACGCCTCCAGGATTCTGCGCACCTGGTTCGTCGACCCCGCGACCCGGATGAACCCGCATCTGAACTACGCGCAGGGCATCCCGTGCAAGAACGACGGACGTTCCATCGGCATCATCGATTTCGCGCAGTACTACACGGGCAACCTCGACGCCATGGCGATCCTCGATACCGGAGCACCCGGCTGGACGAAGAGTGACCGCGCGGGCATGCGGGCCTGGAACGAGGCCTACCTGGACTGGCTGGTGAACTCCGAATTCGGCAAGAAGGAGTCCGCCGCCACGAACAACCACGGCACGTACGCGGCCATGCAGATCGCCGGCCTCGCGGTCGCGACCGGGGACAGGGAACTCGCGCGTGAGACGGTCCGCGAACAGGGTGCCAAGCTGATCGACTTTCAGATCACCGCGGACGGCGGCCAGCCCCGGGAACTGGCACGCACGCGGAGCTGGCACTACTCGAACTACAACCTGGCCGCGTTCTGCCGCCTCGCCGCCATCGGCAAACAGGTCGGCGTGAACCTCTGGTCCCATCAAGGACCACAGGGCCAGAGCCTGTTCGACGCGATCGGCTATCTGCTGCCCACCGCGACCGGCGAGGCCAGCTGGCCGCACCCGGAGCTGGAGTTCTACCGCTACGCGGCGAGCGACATGGTCCACGCCGCCGCTGACGCGGGTGACCGGGCGGCGAAGGCGGCCCTGCCGAAGCTGCAGGCCCCGCCGGGCGGCGACCTCTGGGAACTGAGACCGGCCGCGCAGCACGCGGTCTGAACACCCGCTGTCCGATCGAGCGGCCACCGACGGTCACCGGCCGGTGGGAACGGTTCGCCCGTGGAACGCATCGGGGGACTGTCACACGCACGACGTACGATCGCGGATGTGACCAGCAGACCCACCCCGGCGCAGCGCCTGCGCGACCTGGCGCGGCTGCGTCGCGTCCGCGACCGGATCGACCGGGAGTACGCGCAGCCGCTGGACGTCGAGGCGCTCGCCCGCGGTGAGCACATGTCCGCCGGGCACCTCAGCCGCGAGTTCAAGCTCGCCTACGGCGAGTCGCCGTACGGCTACCTCATGACGCGTCGCATCGAGCGCGCGATGGCGCTGCTGCGTCGTGGCGATCTCAGCGTCACCGAGGTGTGCTTCGCGGTCGGCTGCGCGTCACTGGGCACCTTCAGCACGCGCTTCACCGAGCTGGTCGGCATGCCGCCCAGCGTCTACCGGCAGCGGGCGGCGGGCGCGACGGCGGGGATGCCGTCCTGCGTGGCGAAACAGGTGACCAGACCGATCAGGAATCGAGAAGCACCGGCACCGAGCCACATCTAGTGTGACCGTCATGGACATCGGGAGCCCGCGCACGACAGGTCGTCCGGGGGGCCGGCGCCACGGAGGGCGGTACGCCGCTCCTGGTACCGTGGCCCCTCGACCGGGACGGCGAGGCGCTTCCGAAAGCCACGGAAGAAGCCCCCGGGACCGGCGCGCCGCCGCGGGAGCGGGGTGACCGGTTCGACGCGCACACCGGCATCCCCCCGGCCGCGTCGGCCCCGTACGACTGGTTCCGTATCGCCCACGTGCCCGGGGCCGAGCTGTGCCACGAGCCGATGCGGCGACGGAGACCGCGAAGGCGACCCCGCCCGACAGATGGAGACACGATGAGCAGGGCCACGAGCACGGACACGCGGTCGCCCGCGCCGCATGTCGCCGACAGCCACGATGTGATCCGCGTGCACGGCGCGCGTGTGAACAACCTCAAGGACGTCAGCGTCGAGATCCCGAAGCGCCGGCTGACGGTACTGACCGGCGTCTCCGGCTCGGGCAAGAGCTCCCTGGTGTTCGGCACGATCGCCGCGGAGTCGCAGCGGCTGATCAACGAGACGTACAGCGCGTTCGTACAGGGCTTCATGCCGACGCTGGCGCGGCCCGAGGTCGATGTCCTCGACGGGCTGACGACCGCGATCATCGTCGACCAGCAGCGGATGACCGCCGACCCCCGCTCCACGGTCGGCACCGCCACCGACGCGAACGCGATGCTGCGCATCCTCTTCAGCCGGCTCGGGCAGCCGCACATCGGCTCGCCCAACGCGTACTCCTTCAACGTCGCCTCGGTGCGGGCGAGCGGTGCGATCACGGTCGAACGCGGCGCCCGCAAGACCGTGACGCAGACCTTCAGCCGTACCGGCGGCATGTGCACGCGCTGCGAGGGCCGCGGCACGGTCTCCGACATCGATCTCAGCCAGCTCTACGACGACTCCAAGTCGCTCGCCGAGGGCGCGTTCACCATCCCCGGCTGGAAGTCCGACAGCTTCTTCACGGTGCGGGTCTACGCCGAGTCGGGCCTCCTCGACCCGCACAAGCCGATCCGCGAGTTCACGGAGAAGGAGATGCGGGACTTCCTCCACCGGGAGCCGACCAAGGTGAAGGTCGAGGGGGTGAACCTCACCTTCGAAGGGCTCATCCCCAAGATCCAGAAGTCGTTCCTCTCCAAGGACAAGGACGCGCTGCAGCCGCACATCCGGGCGTTCGTGGACCGCGCGGTCACCTTCACCGCCTGCCCCGAGTGCGACGGCACCCGCCTCAGCGAGGCGGCCCGGTCGTCGCGGATCGGCGGGATCAGCATCGCCGACGCGTGCGCGATGCAGATCAGCGATCTGGCCGTATGGGTGCGCGACCTCGACGAGCCGTCGGTGGCACCACTGCTCGGCACCTTGCGGCAGACTCTCGACTCGTTCGTGGAGATCGGGCTCGGCTATCTCTCGCTCGACCGTCCGTCGGGCACGCTGTCGGGCGGTGAGGCGCAGCGCGTCAAGATGATCCGCCACCTCGGCTCCTCGCTCACCGACACCACCTATGTCTTCGACGAGCCCACCACCGGCCTGCACCCCCATGACATCCAGCGGATGAACGACCTGCTGCTGCGGCTGCGGGACAAGGGCAACACCGTGCTCGTCGTGGAACACAAGCCGGAGACGATCGCGATCGCCGACCACGTCATCGACCTCGGGCCCGGCGCCGGCGCCGCGGGCGGCACGGTCTGCTTCGAGGGCTCCGTCGAGGGGCTGCGGACCGGCGGCACCATCACCGGCCGTCATTTCGACGACCGTGCCTCCCTCAAGGAGTCGGTGCGGAAGCCCACCGGCACGCTGGAGATCCGCGGCGCGACGGCGCACAACCTGCGCGATGTCGATGTCGACATCCCGCTCGGGGTGCTCGTGGTCGTCACGGGCGTCGCCGGCTCCGGCAAGAGTTCGCTCGTGCACGGATCACTGCCGCGGCGGTCGGGGGCCGCCGACGCGGGTGTGGTGTCGATCGGCCAGGGCGCGATCCGCGGCTCGCGGCGGAGCAACCCCGCGACGTACACCGGACTGCTCGACCCGATCCGCAAGGCGTTCGCGAAGACCAACGGTGTGAAGCCCGCGCTGTTCAGCGCCAACTCCGAGGGGGCCTGCCCCCAGTGCAACGGCGCGGGTGTCATCTACACCGATCTGGCGATGATGGCCGGCGTCGCCACCACCTGCGAGGAGTGCGAGGGGAAGCGGTTCGAGGCGTCGGTGCTGGAGTACCACCTCGGCGGCCGTGACATCAGCGAGGTGCTCGCGATGTCGGTGTCCGAGGCCGAGGAATTCTTCGGCGCCGGCGAGGCGCGTACGCCGGCCGCGCACACCATACTCGGCCGGCTCGCCGACGTCGGGCTCGGCTATCTCAGCCTCGGCCAGCCGCTCACCACGCTGTCCGGCGGGGAGCGGCAGCGGCTCAAGCTGGCCACCCACATGGCGGAGAAGGGCGGCGTCTACGTCCTCGACGAGCCGACGGCCGGACTCCATCTCGCGGACGTCGAGCAGCTGCTCGGCCTGCTCGACCGGCTCGTCGACTCCGGTAAGTCGGTCATCGTCGTCGAACACCACCAGGCGGTCATGGCCCACGCCGACTGGATCATCGACCTCGGCCCCGGCGCCGGGCACAACGGCGGCCGGATCGTCTTCGAGGGCACACCCACCGACCTCGTCGCCGCCCGCTCCACCCTCACCGGCGAGCACCTCGCGGCGTACGTCGGCTCCTGACCGACGCCTTCGCTCCGTGCGATCGCCCGCTCCCGCGGCGGCATGCTGCCACCGCGGGAGCGGGCTCCGCCCCAGGGGCGGACAGCGCTATGTCGGTGACACGCCTCAGCTGTGCTTGACGCTGACGTTGTAGATCGTGGTCTCGCCGTAGTTGTCGCTGCTGCACGGCGAGGAGTTGCCGCAGTTGGCCTGGGTGTAGACGCCTGCCTTGAAGTACCCCGTGGTGAAGGCCGAGGTGATGGTGGTCTGGAGGACCCCGTTGTAGTACGCCTTGATCTTGCCGCCGCTCACGACGAACTTCGCCTCGAACTGGGTGCCGAGCTTGTAGTTGCTCGTCACGAGCTTGTAGTGGGTGTCGTTGTCCTTGGTGACATACAGGCTGGTGCCTTCGAGCCGGAAGACCGAGCGGTCGTTGCCGTCGTGGATCTGTCCCGCCACGACATGGCTCTTCGTCGCGGGCAGACGGTTGATGGCCTGGTCGATGATGAGCGTGTGCGTGCCGGAGGACGAGGACCAACTGGCCAGGGACGCACCGTTGTTCGTCATCTCCCGCAGTTCCGAGCGGGGGTAGGACGTGTTGGTCGTGGTCGCCCCGTTGACCGCCGCGCGGAACGTGACGCCCTTGCAGTCGGAGGTCGGGGTGAACCACGGGTTGATGGTGTACGAGGCGAGCGCGGGCTGCTTGATCTCCAGGGGCTGGGTACCCGAGGCGTTGGGGTCGTCCACCGGCAGCTGGATCTTCCAGTTGCTGGTGAGCCCGAGCACCGAGGATGGCGAGGGGCAGGCGGCCGGGGTGGCTCCCGCCGTCGGCGACTGGGCCGGCAGGCCGAAGGCCGCGGGACCGCCGGCGACCAGCGTGGCGCAGGCGGCGAGGGACGCGAAACCGAAGTACAGCCTGCGACGCGGTGTGGGGGACGTGAACTGGTACATGAACGGCTCCTCATGTTGGGGATGATGTGCTTCAGACGGAAAGTTCGCGTATCACCTCCTCGTCGACGCCGATACCGAGGCCCGGTCCCGCGGGTACCTCGGCTGTTCCCGCGGTGATGCGGATGACCGGGTCGGTGGCATAGGGGCTCGTGAGGAACTGCCGGCCGTTGAGGTCGACCGGGGTGGTGACGCCGAACGCGGCGAAGAGGTGGAGCGAGGCCGCGAGGCCGATGTCGGACTCGGTCAGGCCCGATCCCATGATCTCCACCCCGCAGTCCTCCGCGAGCTGGCACTGGCGCAGGGCCAGGGTGAGGCCGCCGCAGCGCTGGACCTTGGCGACGGCGGTTCCGACGGCACCGAGGCGTACGAAGGTGGCCAGATCGCTGGGGTGCCGCAGGCTTTCGTCGACCGCCACCGGCACCGGACTCAGGTCGCGCAGTCTGCGCAGACCGTCGATGTCGTTGGCGGGGAGCGGCTGTTCGAACGCGGTGACGCCGAGGGGCGCCAGTGCCCGTGCCATGCGCAGCGCGGAGTCCGCGGTGCAGGACTGGTTCGCGTCCACCCAGAGGATGCCGTCCGGGGCGGCTTCGCGGACGGCGGTGACGACGGCGAGGTCATCGGCCCCGGCGGCGACGCCTGTCTTGACCTTGAAGTGGCGGTAGCCGTTGGCCTGGCCTTCGGCGACGGAGTCCCGGGCCGTCGCCGCGTCGGTGCCCGTCACGATCCAGGCGAGTTCGACGGTGTCGGCGCGGCGGCGGCCCCACAGTTCGCCCAGGGACAGGCCCCGTGACCGGGCGAGCGCGTCGTGGCAGGCGACATCGACGGCCGAACGGGCCAGGGGCATTCCGATCGAGAAGCCCCGGCTGATGGTCCGGTCGAAGGTCCTGACGAGTCCGTCGAGATCCCAGAGCGCCCGCCCGGTCGCCGCGGGCGCCAGATAGTGGTCGATGGTGGAGACGATCGACTCGGTGGTCTCGTACGTCCACGAGGGGATCGGTGTCGCCTCGCCCCAGCCCGTACTGCCGTCCGAGGCCGTCACCTTGACCAGGACGCGGATGGCGGGCCGGCCGCCGCGGGTGACGGGGCCGCCGGCGACGGTGAAGTCGCGCAGGGTGGGCAGGGCGACGGTGAAGGTCTCGACGCGTTCGATGGTGGGCGATCCATGCGTGCCGTGTGTCATGGTCCGGCTCTCCTCAGTACCAATTGGCCTTCTCGACTTCATTGACCAGAGGTTTTCCCTCGGTGAACCGCTGGGCGTTGTCGAGGAGGACGGCGAGGCGCCGCTCGTCGGCGTGCGGGCCGGCACCGGCGACATGAGGGGTGATCAGCACGTCGGGGCGGCGCCAGAGAGGGTGGTGCGCCGGGAGTGGTTCGGTTTCGAAGACATCCAGGGCGGCGGCCCGGAGCCGCCCTTTGTCGAGTGCCTCGGTCAGTGCGTCGAGCCGGACCGTCTGGCCGCGGCCGACGTTGACCAGACAGGCGGTCGGCTTCATGAGCGCCAGCCGCTCGGCGTTGATCAGCCCTTCCGTGTGGGGTGTGTGCGGAAGGGTGACGATGACGAGGTCGGCTTCGGGGAGGCAGGCCTCCAGCCGCTCCGGCCGGTGGAGACGGGTGAACCCGGGCGGGGCCACGGTCTGCCGGGCGTCGATGCCGTCGACCTCGGTACCGAACGCGGCCAGCAGCCGCCCGACCTCGGCGCCCACCGCTCCCGTTCCGACGATCAGGGCGCGGACCTCCGAGAGAGGGATCACCGCGTCCGGCGACCAGTCGGGGGCCCACACCGGCCCGAGCTGGTCCCGCATATAGCGCGGCAGGCCCCTGGCCAGGGCCAGGACGAGCGCCATGGTGTGCGCCGCGACATGGTCGGTATAGGTGTCACGCATATTGGTGATGCGGACGGGGTGCCGGACGAGTTCCGGATAGTAGAAGCCGGGCGGCGGTCCGGCCTGGGGGACCTGCAGCCAGCGCAGCCGGCCCGCGTACGGCAGGAGTTCCCCGGGAAGCGCGCCGTACGCCGCGTCGGCCCGGCTCAGCGCCTCGATCGTCTCCTCCCGCGTCTCGGGCCGTACGACCCTGAGCGCGGGAACGGCGCTTTCCAGCCGGGCCGGCCACTGAGCGGTGCGCTGGTCATGGGGCGGCAGCATCACCAGCAGGCCGCGGTCCCCGGTCATGCCGCGTACCGCGTCGCGTCGGCCGTCACTTCGTGGCGAAGGGGGCGCCCGGTCACGTAACGCTCCAGTTCACCAGCCATGGCGCGGCCGAGCCGGCGGCGCTCAGGGCCGAGGTTTCCGGCGAGATGGGGTGTGATCACGAGGTTGTCCAAGGAGAAGAGGGGCGAACCGGCCGGAGGGGGTTCCGGATCGGTGACGTCGAGTGCGAAGAACAGGTCCGGCCTCCGGCGGGCCACCTCGATGAGCGCGGGCTCGTCGATCAGTCCGCCCCGGGCGGTATTGATCAGAGTGGCGTCGGATTTCATGGATTCGAGGAACCGCTCGCCGACCATGCCCTCGGTGTCCGGCAGCAGGGGGGTGTGCAGGCTCACCACGTCGCTGGTGGCGAAGAGTTCGTCCAGTGGGACCAGCCGGACCCCGAGCTCCGCGGCCGTCTCCGGGCTCGCGTACGGGTCGTATGCCTGGACATGTACGTCGTGGCGGGAGAGCAGACGCGCCGTCGCGCGGCCCGCGGCGCCGAGCGAGACCAGGCCCACGGTCGAGCCGCCGGTGCCGAGTTCGGGCTGTCTGGGTACCGGTGTCCGGTTGCGCAGGGAGCCGAGGGCGTAGCGCCATCCGTGTTTGAGCGCGTACAGGATCTGCGCGAGCGTGAACTCGGCGACGGTCTCGGCGATGACCGGTCCCGCGGAGGTGACCCTGACGCCGTGGGCCCAGGAGTCGGGGGTGACCAGGCCACGGGTGGAGCCGGCGCCGTACAGCACCAGACCGAGTCCGGGCGCGGCGGAGAGCAGTGCGGCGTTCAGCCGGGGGGCGCCCCAGCCGGTGATCAGAACGTCCACCTCGGCGAGGTGCTCCGGGGTGAGGGCGTCGCCGGGGCAGAGCGGATGCCGGATGTCGACATGCCGCTCGATGGCGGCGCGTTCCTCGGGACCGTAGACATCCTCGAAGAGGTCCGGGTTCATGGTGTAGATGCCGGTGAGTGTCATCGCTGTTCCCCTTGTACGGAGGTACGCACTGCGGCGAGCCGGGAGGCCGAGGCCAGTCCCGCGTGGTAGTAGCGGATGCGCTGGGCGCCCGCGGCGCTGAGCCGGGCGGCGCGCCGCGCGATCGTGTCCGGCGGGTCTTCGAGTACGGAGACGTTGGCGATGACCGGAACCGTCGTGCGCCGTACGGCCTGTTCGACTCTGGCGACCGCGCTGTCCTCGTCGTCCCAGCACTTCAGTACGAAGGCGTCGGCGGGGCCGTCGAACGCGGTGACGTCCAGCCCGCTGTCGGGGCCGGTCGCCTGAGGGTCGTCGTCGGCCATCAGCAGCAGTTCACGGTCCGGTGCCACGGAGGCGACAGCGCCGGTCAGTTCGGCTATGACGGCGTGTCTGTGACGGAACAGCCCCTGTGCGCGGTCCTCCCCGAGGGTCTCGGTGAGCGTGGCGGGGGCCGGGCGGCCGTGCGCCAGTTCGCCGTCCACGGCGGTGCGGATGTCGCGCGCCAGGGCGTCCGGGTCCACGCCGTCGCCCGCGAGCGCCGCGGAACAGACCGTGCACAGGCAGACCGAGAGCAGATCGCGGCAGCCGGGCGAGAGGTCCATGCCATGGGTCTTCTCATGGTGGCTGCCGTGCTCGAATCCGAGCCAGCCGCAGGCCTCCAGCATCAGGCTGGGCACGTCGTAGCGACCGCAGACCTCCCGGACCAGGTTGAGGGCGTAGGCACGCACTTCCGGGTGGGCCGGACAGAGGGCGTACGGGTAGTGCTCGCCGAAGGCGTTGCGGACCGTGAGGTGGGGGGCGCGGGCGCCGAGTACCGACGAGTGGGTGAGGACCAGCCATGCCTCGACACGGAGACCCGCGGCGCTCAGGGCCGCCGCCGCGGTGCCGAAACGGTCCGGCACGTCCACTCCCCAGGTGGGGGGCAGCGGTGTGAGTGTCTGTCCCCGCCAGATCTCGGGGGTGAGCGGGAAGTACGCGGCGGCGTGCGCCGCGTGCACGATTCTGTGGCGCGGATGCCGGGAGGTGATCGCCCGTACCGCGTGATAGCCGGCCTGGAGGGTCACCGTGCCCAGCCCCAGGTCGGCGATCCGGTGTGCCGCCGCCGGATCGCCGACGATGTCCCAGGTGTAGGCGAACGTCCCGTCGCGGCCCCGGGCCGGACCCGTGGACCGGCCGGCGGGAAGAGTCGCAGGAATCACGCGTGTCACTCCTTGGTCGCGCCGGCCAGGCCACGCACGAAGTAGCTCTGGAAGAAGAGGAAGACGAGGAGCATGGGGACGAACGAGATCGTCATCCCGGCGGCGAACCCGGTCCAGTCCACGGCGTGTTCGCCCTTGAACGAGAGCATTCCGACGGCGAGGTTCTGCAGCTCCGGCTGGCCCAGGGTGAAGACCAGGGGGATGTTGAACTCGTTCCAGTTGCTGACGAACTGGAAGATGACCACCACCGCTATCACCGGTTTCGCGAGCGGGAGGACGAGGCGGAAGGTGCGGAGGAAGCCCGCGCCGTCGAGCTTGGCCGCGTCGAACAGCGCGGGAGGCACACTGGAGAAGAACCCGATGAAGAGGAGTACGTACAGTGCGCCCGCGGCTCCGGACATCGCGAGAATGACACCGGCCCGCGTATTGAGCAGGCCCAGTTGGTCGACCAGCACGAACTGGGGAATGATGATCGAGGCGACCGGGATGAACAGGGTCGCGACGATGGTCCGGTGGAGCAGTTTACGTCCGGGGAATTCGTAGCGCGCGAGAATGTAGCCGCACAGCGCCGATTTCACCAGTTCGATGGCGGTCGATATCACCGTGTACAGCACGGTGTTGAAGAAATACCGCGAGAAGCCGGCGTTCACCCAGGCACGTTCGAAGTTGTCGAAGTTCAACTGGTCGGGGATGAGCCCCGCGCCCCCGGTGAACAGTCCTGTCTGGGTCTTGAACGCCCCCGAGACAGTCCAGAGGAAGGGGTAGATCCAGATCAGGGAGACCACCACGAGCAGGGGCAACGTGATGAGATTGGCCCGGGTCGCCCGGCGCACTCGGAAACGCTCTCGTGTTGTGCTCATCAGACGCCGTACTCCTTCCGGAGCTTCTGCGCCCGGCGCACGAAAAAGCCCTGGCTCATGACAATGACGAAGGCGATGACCGAGAAGAGCAGCGCCGCGGCGGAAGCGTATCCGTAGGAGAAGGGCAGACTTCCGAACGCCTCTTCGTAGATGAAGTACGAGACGACATAGCTGCTGGTGCCGGGACCGCCGCCGGTGAGGGTGACGACCAGCCCGAACACATGCATGGCGTTGACCAGGCCGAGCAGCAGGATGATGACCGCCACCGGCTTGATGATCGGCAGCGTGATGCGGGTGAGCTTCTTCCATTCACTCGCGCCGTCGATTTCGGCCGCCTCGTACAGCTCATCGGGGACGTTCTGGATGGCGGCCATCCAGTAGATGACGTACTGGCCGAACACCTGCCATACCGAGATGAGTACCAGAGCCAGCAGGGAACTCCATCGCGAGGCGAAGAAGTCGACCGACTCGTCCGTGATTCCCAGATCATGCAGAATCGCGTTGAGTGCGCCGTTCGACGGATTGAGCAGGTACGTGAAGACGAGCCCCGCCATGGCCACCGGGATGATCAGCGGCGCGAAGAACACGGTACGGAAGACCCTCTTGCCCCGTAGCCATTTCCGCGTGAAGAGGACGGCGACGACGAGAGAGAGCGGGAGTTTGATCGCCGTGGTCAGGACGGCGAAGATCAGGGTGTTGGCCACGGCGAGCCAGAAGAGGCTGTCGCCGAGGATGGACCCGTAGTTGTCGGCGCCGACGAAGTTGTCTATCGGCCCGCTGCCCGACCAGTCGAAGAACGAGTAGTAGACCGTCGCGACGAGTGGCCACATCGTGAATCCGAGGTACAGGAGAAGAAAGGGTGCCATGAAGAGGGCCACCCACAGGCGGTCCCACCCTTTGGCCCGCTCGCGTGGTGCCTCGTGGCCGGGCGGCGGTTCCCTCGACGTGTCCTTCCGCGAGACGGACTTCACTGAAGGGGGTGCGGCCGGCGGGGGAATCTGAACGGCTGTCATGAAAGGTCCTCGTCTTGCGGGGAAGTACGGGCGGTGCGGGGTGAACCGGTCGGGGTGAACCGGTCGGGGTGAACTCGCGGCCACTACTGGTTCGGCGCGTAGTCCTCGGTGTACTTCCAGTCGGGGAAGGTGTAGCAGTCGATCGAAACCTTCAGGCCCGACGCCGCTTCCTTCTTGAGCCCGTCCTCCAGGGTCTTCTGACGCTCCGCGACCAGTTTCCCCGCCTCCGGGGCCAGCGGCTTTCCGCTCGTGAGTGCCTCGACCATCGCCTCGTACTCCCAGTTGGGCCGCTTGGAGATGGCGTCCAGATACGCCGTCGACTTGACGAGGTCGGGGCACTTCTGGACAGGAACGGGCACGTTCACGCGGTAGCCCGGCTGATCCGCGATCTTCATGATCTGCTTCATGGCGGGGTCGGTGACCTGCTTGGCCGAATCGGCGAACGCGAGCGTTCCGAAGCCGGTCTTGAGGTACTCCTTCGCGAAGTAACCGTCGGGCTCGGTCATCCACCGCAGGAATTCCGAGGCGGCTTCCGCCTTCTTCGTCTGCGAGCTCACCCAGTACTTGTTGCCGTCGTGCTGGCGGGCCAGGGCGCCGGTCGCCCCGTCGTCGGGTACGGGATGGGCCGCGACGGTGTACTTGTCGCCCGTGAACCCCTGGCTGTTCCAGACGCTGGGTACCCAGGTGCCGTCCAGGTAGATCCCGGCCTGCCCGACGGCGAACTGCTGCCGGGAGAAGTTCTTGTCGTTCAGCCCGGGGGCCAGGTAGCCGGCTTTCTGAAGCTCCTGGATGTACGAGAACGTCTTCAGTGCCTGCGGATCGTCCAGCGAGAACTTGCCCTCGTGGAAATTGAAGAACAGGTCGGTCGACGCTCCCGACGCGAGCGCGAACCAGATGCGTTGGAGTTCCTGTTCCTTGCTGGGGGAAGCGATGCAGTAGGCGTCGGTCTTGGCCTCGATCCGGGCGCAGGAGTCCTTCAGTTCCGACCATGTCCTGGGCGGATTCGCCGTGTCGAGCCCGGCGTCCTTGAAGACCTTGTTGTTCAGGAACATGTATCCGGGACCCCAGTAGAGGTTCTCGGAGAAGGGGAACCCGTAGGTCTTGCCCTGGTAGGTGTTGATCCCCTCGACGAAGGAGCCCTCCGGCCAGCGGCTGGTGAAGTCCTTGGAGACCTTGCCGTCCGGCGTCAGCGGCCGGATCCATTTCTGGTCGAGCAGCTGGGCCATGTTCGACGGGCCACCGGAACTCCAGTAGAAGATGTCCGGCCCTTGGTGACTCTGGAAGGCCAGGGGGAGCGTCTGCTGATATTCGTCCTGCGAGATCGACCGCCACTCGACCTTGGTTCCGGGGTGCTCCTTGGCGTACTGGGCGACGACCTTGTCATGGAAGGCGGTCTGCTCCACGGAGAAGTCCCAGATGGTGAGTGTGTCCTCCGCGGCGCCGTCCCCGCTCGTCCCGCAGCCGGACAGGCCCACCGCCATCACCGTCATCAGCGCGGCGACCGCCCTCGAACGTCGTCTCTTGACCATCAGAGTCCTCCTGCCGGTGTTACGGCGAGGGCACCACTGACCTCTGCCGACCTATCGGCCCCGCGGAAACCCAGGGCCTGAGGTGCGGATGAGGCTAGGGGCGACAGAAGATCCGAGCAAGCGTTTTCACAAGATCAACTTTGTCCATCCTGGAAGAGATCCGTACACAGCACCTCTGAGCTGCACTTTTGACCAGGAGATCTGCATGATGGACCTGACTGATAGATTCTGAGGGAACGCTTTCACACATCGGACCGAGACCGGAGGGCCGCCGCCGTGCGCTTGATCGTCCTGACGAAACCATTCGGATCCACCAGCGTCGACCGGCTCGCCGACCGGCTCGCTTCCCTGGGTGTCGACGGCGCCGACCTTCTCGTCCGTGCGGGGCAAGCGGTGACGCCCGGCACACCGGAGGACATAGTCGTCGCGGCAGGCACCCTGGAGCGCGCGGGGCTGGGGCTCGACATCGTCACCACCGATCTCACGGCCGCCGGGCCGGAGGCGGAGCGGACCATCGCGAGCTGCGCCGAAGCGGGAGTCCCTCTGGTGCGGATCGGTTTCTACCGCTACCCCGGACACGGGGACTACCCGACGTACCTGAACGAAGCACGCCGGTGCCTGGACGGCCTCGTGGACCTCGCCGCCGCTCACGGTGTGCGCCTGGCGCTCCAACTGCACCACGGCACCCTGCACATCTCAGCGGCGCACGCTCTGCGGCTTCTTGAAGGACACGGCGATGTTCTCGTCTACGCCGATCCCGGCAACCAGGCCAAGGAGGGAAGCGAGGACGTGCGGCTCGGCCTCGACATGCTGGGCATCGAACGCATCGGCTGCGTCGGTGTCAAGAACGCGGTGTGGCGGCGGGGCGCGCGAGGCTGGGAGTGTGACTGGCAGCCACTCGCCGACGGTGGCGTCGTCAACTGGCCGAGGATCCTCCCGTTACTGCTCCGGCGCGGCTACCGCGGTCCGCTCTCTCTCCACGTCCACTACCCGTTCGGGTCGCTGGAGCGCGTGCTTCAGCGTGACGTGAACCACCTGCGGGACCTCGTCGCGGACGCGCGGAGGGAAAACGACGCCCAGTGAATCGTTTTACCCTGTCAGAGGTACGCGCACGGCCGCCGCGGCAACCGGCCGGGGCTTACCCCAGATGATTTCCGCTTGAGGTTGTTGTTTTCTCCCGGACGTTCGGAGGCGCTCGTTGAGCAGGTCGCGGATCGGCAGATCAGGCAGTGAGACAGGGCGGTCCCGGGTGACCATCCGTGAGGTGGGCGCGGCGGCCGGCGTCTCGACCTCCACGGTGTCCCGGGTGCTCAACGGCACTGCCAAGGTGGACCCTTCGCTGGTTCAGCGGGTGCACGACGCCGTCGCGGACCTCGGCTACCGGCCCAACGCGGCCGCTCAGGGACTGGCCCGCGGCGAGGCGGGCGCGATCGGAGTCCTGGTCCCGGATCTCGCGAACCCGTACTTCCCCGACATCCTCAAGGCGGTCTCCAGCGTGGCCCGTACGCACGGACGCCGCGTCATGATCATGGAGTCCGACGAGAACGCGGCCGGCGAACACGAGTACGCGCAGGACCTGATGCGGTGCTGCGACGGAGTACTGCTGTGCTCGCCCCGGATGGACCGCGCCTCGCTCGTGGACCTGACCCTCCAGGGCACCCCGATGGTCATGGTCAACCGGATGGTGCCCGGCCTCAGCACGCCCTCGGTCTCGGTCGACTTCCACGGCGGCATGACACTGGTCTGCGGCCACCTCGCCCAGCTCGGCCACCGCCGGGTGGCGTATCTCAGCGGCCCCGAAGCCTCCTGGGCCAACGCGGAGCGCGTCCGGGCCTTCGCCGCGGCCGCGGCCTTCGGCCTCGACATCACCGTCGTCCCCTGCGGCTCCACCACCCGCCATGGCTACGAGGCGATCGCCTCGCTGCCGGACGCCGGCATCACTGCGATCGTCGCGTACAACGACCTCGTGGCTCTCGGCGCCATGGCGGGATTCGAGGAACGGGGCATCAAGGTACCCGACGACATCTCCGTCATCGGGTGCGACAACCTGTCGCTCGACCGCATGCCGTCCTCGGGCCGCCTCCTCACCACGGTGTCGGGCCCCCGGGACCAGCTCGGCAGGCAGGCCGCCGAGCGGCTGGAGCTGTCCATGACCTCGCAACCCGACAGCGAACCGCTCCTCATCCCGATGGAGTTGGTCATCAGGGACACCAGTGTCCCCCCGGGGACCACGAGGCCCTCGCACACCGCGTAGGCCGACGGCGGAATGCGCGCGGCCCGTCATCGGAAGTGCGACGAAGAGCTCGGTGACGACCGGGACACGTATCCGCCGCCTGCCGGTGGCGTCGGGGGTCGCCGCGGCAGAGGTCTCACCGCATGTGGGAGCAGTCGGACCCGGCACCCGGCCGACGGCCGTGTCGGGGTAATGCCGCCGGCCGCCGGGGCCGCGGTCCGCCCGGAGCAGATCCTGTTCCTCGTAGGAGCGCAGCGCGCGGACGCTCGCTCCCGCCTTGTCGGCGACCTCACCGATGCGCACCGGTCCTCCTCCTTGGTTCCGGCGACCAGCCCGACTTGCACCTGACACTGATGTCAGGTTTTAGCGTAGTGAGTGTCGGCGGCCCGCCGAACATGCTCCCCACTGATCTCGCGAACGGCCGGTTCAGGCCGCGCGGAAAGGCAGAACCTCATGCGCGCAGTCCGCTATCACGAGTACGGCGGTGTGGAGACTCTTGTGGTCGAGCAGGTGCCGGACCCGCGTCCCGGGCCCGGCGAGATCCGCGTCCGTGTCACGGCGGCCGGCGTCAATCCCGTCGACTGGAAGGTGCGCTCCGGCGCGGTGCGAGAGGTGCTTCCTGTGGACCTGCCCGCGATTCCCGGGCGTGATGCCGCCGGTGTGGTCGATGAGACCGGTGAGGGGGTGCGGGGGGTGAGCATCGGCGACCGTGTCTTCGGGCTGGGCGGCGTCACCGGCGCGACGGCGGAGCTGGCCGTGCTCTCGGCCTGGGCACACACCCCCGCCACATGGACCGACGAGGAGGCCGCCGGTGCCGGTCTGGCGTCCGTGACCGCGATGGGCGGGCTGAAGGTGCTCGGACCTCTGCGGGGGCGCACCCTTCTCATCGAGGGCGCCGCCGGAGGCGTGGGCAGTGCCGCGGTCGAGATCGCGGTGGCCCGGGGCGCCACTGTGATCGGCACGGCCAGCGAACGCAACCACGAATTCCTCACCTCCCTCGGAGCCGTTCCCACCACCTACGGCACCGGCCTCGCGGAGCGCCTCGCCATCCTGGCTCCGGACGGTGTCGACATCGCGCTCGACACCGCGGCCTCCGGGTCCCTGGGCGATCTCGTCGCGATCGTGGGCGACCCCGCTCGTGTGTCGACGATCGCCGACCACACCAACGCGCATCTCCTGGGCGTGCATCTGGCCAACGCGGAGAACGATCCCACGCTCCTCGCCGAAGCGGCCGAACTCGGCCGGCAAGGCCGCTACACACCGCGCGTCGAGCGGACCTACCCGCTCGAACAGATCGCGGAAGCGCACACATACGCCGAGCGCGGACGCACGCGGGGCAAGATCGTGGTCCGTGTGTGAGCTCGCCGCGGCGTCGCCGTCGGGGCGTGACGGACTTCAGCGCCGCGCCGACGCCAGCACGCTCAGTCCGAACATCAGGACGCCCAGGGGGAGATGGACCGACGGTACGTGCGCGATACCGAGCACGACCTGGACCGAGGCGAGGACAAGGAAGCCGGACGCGTGCCAGACGGGCCGGAGCGAGCCGCCGCCCGGCTTCCACGCCAGCACCGCCGCGAGCACGTACAGCATCGACGCCCCGTACATCACGCGGGCTCCGGCGCTGTGCAGCGTCTCTCCGTAGGACGAGGTCAGCAGCAGTCCGGCGGAGACCGCTTGAAGGAAGATGGTCAGGGTCTGCACGGTGATCGCGATCCGCAGAAACGACCAGCGGCGCTGTGCCGTCGCCTGGGTTGCCATGCCACGGTCCCCTTTTCCGCCCGGGGGGCAGTAGATCGATAAGGTCTCACCAGCCCGACGACGCGGGCCCGCGAAAGGTAAGGCGAGGAGGCGGTCGGGAGCATGGGGACGGCAGGGACGGACACCGATGAGATAGCCGGTGAGCGGCGCCAACTGATCAATGTCGCCTACCGGTTGCTCGGTTCACTGGCGGAGGCCGAGGACGCCGTACAGGAGGCCTACGCACGCTGGTACGCGCTGCCACGAACCCGGCGGGACGAGATCGTGTCCCCCGGCGCCTGGCTGACGACGGTGACCGGCCGCGTCTGCCTGGACGTGCTCGGCTCGGCGCGGGCCCGGCGTGAACGTTACGTCGGCGCGTGGTTGCCCGATCCGCTGCCCGACCACGCCGAGTGGCACCACGGCCATGGCACCGACCTCGCCGACCAGATGATCCTGGACGAATCGGTGACCATGGCCTTCCTCGTGGTCCTGGAGTCGATGACACCCGCCGAGCGGGTGGCGTTCGTCCTGCACGACGTCTTCCGGTTCCCCTTCGCCGAGATCGCCGGCATCGTCGGCCGGACCCCTGCGGCCTGCAAGCAGCTCGCGGCCTCCGCCCGGCGGCGCGTGCGCGTCGCGCGGGCTCCGGTGACGGCGGACGGGCAGGCCGATGTGGTGCGGCAGGTCAAAGAAGCATGGGAGACGAGGGACATCGCGGCCCTCGTCGGGCTCCTCGACCCGGCCGCCGTGATGACCGCCGACGGCGGTGGCATGGTGGGTACCGTCCCGCACCCGGTCGAGGGCGGTGCGCGTATCGCCCAGTACATGGTCGCCATCGCCGAGAAGGCTCCGGGGCTCGAACTGCTGGAGCGCTCGGTCAACGGTGTGCCGGGCCTGGTGGCCCGGCGTGCCGGCGCCGTCATGACCGTGGCCTCGTTCGATGTCGTCGACGGCCGCGTCACCCGGATCTGGGCGGTCCGCAACCCGGAGAAGCTGCGGCCGTGGGTGCGGGACGGCTGAGGGCTGTCCCGTGGGGCGTGTTCCGCGCGTTGGGGAAGTGTCGGTTCCGAGGTGAGGCGTTCGTCGTAGGGTGTGAGGCGGCCGAAGGAGGCCAACAGCCGAGGGAGCCTTGATGACGCGGTACCTGATCTCGTTCGATGACGGCGCGATGTCCTTCCCCGAGGAGGAGTTGCGCGCGGTGGCCGAGGCCTCGCACAAGGTGGTGCGTCAGGCTCAGGAGGCCGGTGTGTGGGTCTTCGGTGGTGGACTGGAGACGCAGCAGGCGAGCGTCGTGGCCACCGACGGGACCGTCACCGACGGCCCGTACCCGGAGACCAAGGCGGTGCTCGGCGGGTTCTCGATCATCGATGTGCCCTCACGTGAGGACGCGCTGGAGTGGGCCGCCAAGATCGCTGCCTCGTGCCGCTGTGCGCAGGAGGTCCGGGAGATCATGCCCGACACGACCGTCTGATCGAAGACGGCCCGACGCGGCTGGGACCCGGATCCGGCGCATCCTGAGTGATCGTCGCCGAAGCCGTGTCCGCCGCCGTCGGGCGGACGGGGAGGCCCGGTTCACGGTCGGCGCGTGGTCGGTGACTCACGCACATGCGGCTCGCTATGCCGTTCGGCCGGCGTCGGCGACCATGCGGACGAGGGTGTCGATGAGTTCGTCCGCGGTGGTGCGCAACCTGTCTGTGTCCAAGTGGCCGCTGAGCTCCATGTCCGCGATGCCGTGGGCGCTGGTGAGCAGCAGGGCGCCGTAGTGCCGTGTGTTCCGCTCCCCGACGAGGTCGGCGACGATGGCCAGGAACTCGTCCTGGAAGCGCCCGGCCGCGCGCACGCGGTCCGCGATCGGGTCGTCCCCCGGTCCGCACAGCTGACGCCGGACGCGGTCGAGTCCTTCGCCGAGCTCTTCGGGGCGGTGCCCACGGCGCCTGAACAGCATCTGGTACAGGTGCGGCTGGTCCCTGCCGACGCCGACGAGGGTGTGCAGAGCGCCGCGCAGCCTGGCGGAGGCCGACAGGGCGGGGTCGGTCCGCAGGGCCTGGACCTGGTCGGCGATCCGTTGCCAGCTCTCGGTCGTGACGGCGGTCAGCAGGCTGTCCTTGCCCGTGAAGTGCCGGTACGGCGCTCCCCGGCTCACGCCTGCCCGCGCGCCCACCTCGCGCAGGGTGACGGCTTCGGGGCCGCCGAGGTCGAGGAGCTGGGCGGCCGCGTCGAGCAGCGCGCGGCGGGTGACGGCGGCGGACTCCGCACGAGTGACCATGGACCCCACCATACAGTTGACAGTGTCATCTTCACTGGTAGCGTAGCTAAGGTGACAATGTCATCTGAAACTCGGAAGCTCATCGTCGTGACCGGCGCCTCCACGGGCATGGGTGCGTCGACCGCCCGGGGACTGGCACGTCAGGGATTCCACGTCCTGGCCGGTGTACGACGTGACCGTGACGCCGACGCCATCCGGTCGGCCGGCATCGAGCCGGTCATCCTCGACATCACCAAGTCCGACCAGGTGGAGGCTCTCGCCGTACGGATCGCCGACGACCCGCGCCCGCTGCACGCGCTCGTCAACAACGCCGGCGTCCAGGTGAACGCCCCGGTCGAAGCCCTGCCGATGGCGCGGTGGCGGCAGGTGTTCGAGGTCAATCTGTTCGGCCATATCGCCGTCACGCAGGCGCTCCTTCCCGCGCTGCTGCGCAGCAAGGGCCGTGTGATCAACATCAGCTCGATCGGCGGCAAGTTCGCCATGGCCACATACGGCGCGTACGCCGGCGCGAAGTTCGCCCTGGAGGCGGTCAGCGACTCGCTCCGCCGGGAGGTCGCGCCGCTCGGCGTGCGGGTGATCGTGGTCGAGCCCGGCGGCATCCGTACGGAGATGGCCGCCCGCGGGATCGCGACGGCGAACGACCTGGCCGCCCGGATGACACCGGAGCAGGACGACCGCTACGGCGGGCTGGTCCAGGCGAACAACGCGCTGATGGCCTCGGGCACCGCGTCGGGCCTGACCGCCGACGCCGCCGCCCGTGTCATCACGAAGGCCGTGACCACCCGCAGGCCACGCACCCGCTACACCGCCGGCCGGGACGCCGCTCTGATCATGCGCCTGGGCCCGATGCTGCCCGACCGCACGGTCGACCGGATCCTCGCCGCCAACCTGCGCCGCCACTACCCGAAGGGAGCCGCGGCCCGGCCCACCGCTCCCTCCCCTTCGCGCCGTCCATGACCTGGGCATGTTCCGGCGGCTCCGGCCGGAGCGCATGCGCACCCAGGGGGCGGAGCGTTCACCGGCTCCGTCAGCGCCTCGCACCCTCCATTCCGGCGGACGAACCGCGACGTCCGGCGCGTCCGTCCAGGGCGTGCCCCGAAAATCCCGCCTGGCCCGCGGGCGGACGGCGCTACTTTCGCAATACGCCCTGGCCCAACTCCAGCTCGCCGACCTTCTGGTCCCCGCTCGTCTCCCCCGTCGGCCGAAACCCCAGCCCCAGGTAGAAACCCTCGGGCCCGTCCTCGCCCGGATGCCAGGTGGTGGTCAGTCGGGTGCCGCCGCGGCGGCGGATCTCGGCGGCCACGGACTCGACCGCGAAGCGGCCGTATCCGCGTCCCTGTTCGCCGGCCGCGATGTTGAGCCGCCACAGTCCCGAGCGGATGTCGGCGCCCGTGCCGTCGCCCGCGAAGTCGATATCGAGGAAGGCCATGAGGAAGCCCACGGGCCGGTCACCGTCGACGATGAGGCGGGGCCAGGCGATGCCGGGGTATACGTATGCCTCGGCGAGGGACTTCACCACCGGCGCCACCAGGTGTTCCTGGTCGGGGCGAACCCTCAGACCGATCGCGGCATCGAAGTTGGCGGCGGTGACCGTTTCCAGGCGGAGCGTCGTCGTCATGCGGAAACCGTAAACCAGCGGATCGACCAGCGGATCACGTGGTGGGGCGGGCCGCCCACCGGCCTCAGTCCTCACGCCAGACGTCGTCGATGGCGTCCTGGACGTCATCGGTGCGGGCGACCTTGAAGACGGACACCATCAGGTTCTCGTCACCGTAGAAGGAGTGCAGGCCGCGGGCGAGGAGGTCGAGGTAGTCGACGCCGATGAAGGGCTCGCCCCGTTCGGTGTGGAGGTAGGCGCCTCCGAGGCCGTCCCGGTCGACGCCGACAGCCCGCAGAAGCCGCGCGGGGTCGGTTGGTGGAGAGGACGCCGTCCTCGCCGAAGGCCGGATCGCTGATCTGGACGACGCTGCCCCAGCAGCCGACGGCGACGTGGTCGAGGTCGCCGATGTGCCGGGGGTGGCCCATGTCCCGGCGAGGCATGGGGGCGAGTTCCTCCACCACGGTGGCAACCGTGGAGAGTTCGGCGACCACCGCGCGGGCGCGCGCCGGGTCATGGGCCGGCGCACGACGGATGGTGTGCTGGTCGTAGGGGGCGGGGCACGGCGGGTGGACGCGGGTGATCCGGAGGGTGGACTGCCGCCAGGCGAGACGCGTGTTCGGGCTCATGGCGGGAGCCTAGAACTCGTCATCACACGAAGGGGGCCGGTGTGCGCGGGATTCGGGCTGCTCCCAGCCGGGGGTCAGTGTGGTGTGGCGAGCATGTCCGCGATCTCCTTGAGTACGAGGTCGGGACGGTCCTTCGGTACGTCGTGGGAACTGCCCTCGGCGGTGACGAGCGTTCGGTCGGGGCCGTCCTGGACGAACGAAGCGGCCGCGGCGCGCCAGCGCTGGACGTCCACGGGTGAGCCGTCGAACGGGGTCTTCTCCGAAACCATGACCGTTGCCGGTACGGAGTCCGGCCAAGTGACCTTGTGGAATGCCTTGTGCGCCGGGGCGAATCCCTCCGCGGTGGAGATGAGCCGGCGGTTCTCCGGCTTGTCGGGGTCCTTCTTCGCCGCGTCGACCTGCGGCTCGCTCGCGGCTACGAGACGGGAGATCTCCTCGTCCGTGAAGAACGGGGGGAGGTTGGCGTCGACCAGGACCGCGCCGGCGAGCATCTTCGGGTTGTCCTTGGCGAAGTAGTTCGCGATCTCGCCGGCCTGGGAGTGGGACACCAGGGTCACGTTCTCCGTGACGCCCAGCTGCTCAAGCCCCGATGTGAGGTCGCCGGCAGCGCTCTCGGCCTTCCATGGGCCGGGCACCACGTCGCTCTTCCCGAGACCGGCCCGGTCGTATGTGATGACGGTGGCGCCGGTGTCCGCGTGGAGCTTGGGGACGAGGTCCTTCCATTGTGAGGAGTCCTCGCCGCCGCCCGAGTCCAGGACGACCGTGTGGCCGTTGCCTTGTGTGACATGGAAGGCCAGACGGTGACCGTCATTGGTGATCACGTGCAGCTTCGATACGCCTGGCCGGCCGGCTCCCGGCGAGGCGGACGGCGTGGCCGAGGCCGTGGCCGAGGACGAGGACGAGGGCGCGTGCTCGGGGGCGGAGTCGTTGTCGCCGCAGGCCGTGACGGCGCCGGCGGTCAAGGTCAGCACGGCGAGGGCCGACAGAACGCGGTATGCGGACCGGCGCTTGCGGGGAGTGCGGGACATGAGTGATCCTTCGGCGAATGAGGGGCTGTTGTGCCTGTCAGCTCCATCATTCGGTGACCTGGGGTGATCAAAGAACCCGGCTGGCCCGTCTGTTGGTGGTGTCGCTGATGCCAGTGAGCGCCGTGGGGTCAACCCCCGCGAACGGCCACTGAGCGGTGTTCCTCAGGCCGTGGGCGGCTGCCCGCTCCAGAGCGCCGGCCCCGCACGCCGGTCGTCTGTCGTGATCACGGCAACGCCGCCGGAGTCAGCCCGACTTCGGCGGATTCCGTGCGTCGAAGGCGACGAGGGTGTTCTTGGCCGCGGCCACGACCACCGCACGCCCCACGACGGTCACGCGCGAGGTCGCGCTCGCGTCGCCCGTCAAACCCTCGGCCTGCGGATCCGTTGTCCACAGCTGTTCGCCGTCGTGCGGCGACAGCGCGACCACCCGGCCGGTGACCGAGCTGAAATACAGTGCGCCGGCTCCCGCCGCGGGGCCCGACGCGCCCTCCACACTCGTCTGCCGCGACCACTTCTTCCGGCCGGTCGCGGGGTCGAACGCCGTGATCAGACCGGTCTGCCCGCTCATATAGACCGTGCCGTCCGCCATGCCGGGCGCCCCCGCGTATGTCCTGTCCAACGGGGAGTACGTGACCTTCCCCGAGGCCGGGTCGAGCCGCGCCACCCCGTCGTATCCGGCCAGCGCCGTTCCCTCCATGCGTCCCAGAAGGAATACGAGCCTGCCGTCGGCGACGCCCATCGGCAGGGCGGGGCCGTCGACCGCGATGGGCCTGCCCAGTGCCCCCGAGGCCCGGTCGACCGGGTACAGGGTGGGGTGGCGCACCGCTGAGGCGTCCACCTCCGTATTCGTCGCGCACATCGCGAAGAGCTGTGGGCCCACCGGGACGGGAGCGCACTGCGTACCCGCGGGGAACGGCCTCTTCCAGGCGACCTCACCGCTGTGCGCGTCCCTGGCCTCGAAGCGGGAGTTGGAGGCGTCGACCGTCACGACGGCGGAGCCGACCACCAGGGCGTCCCGAGTGCGCCCCGTGACGGCCGTCGACTGGGCGCCGGACGGCACGGACCACAGCTCCCGGCCGTTGTCCGCGTCGATGGCGACCACCTCGCTGGGAGGGTTCTGCGGGGCGTCCTCGGCGGCGAACCGGTAACCGAGCACCGTGTCGTCGGTGGCGCCCACCAGGTGCATGCCCTGGACGGGGACGCCCGGGCTCTTCGCCGTCCACACCCGCGAGCCGTCCAGGGCACTGATACGGGTCGCGACCACGCCGCCGCCCCCGCAGAACAGTGCGTCGCCGCGCGCGACGCAACGCAGTTCGTCGGGGATGTCCTCGCGACCGCCGGGCACGGTCGCGCGCCACGGCTCGAAGCCGGCCGGAAGCACGGCACCCGGCGCCGCGGCGCCGGCGGCCTTGTCGCCGCCGCTGCCCTTGTCGCCGTCGCTGCTCCCGACGCTGCCGGTCTGTAGCAGGGCGACTCCCCCGCCGATCGCCGCCACCGCGACCGCGGCCGCGAGCACGGGCCGCCACCGGCCGCGCAGACGGCGGCCGATGGGGGTGCCGGTGCTCCCCGTACCGGGATCGTCCGGGGCGGTCGGCGCCGGGGTGGTCGGCGCCGGGGTGGCAGGCGTCGCGAAGTGATGCTGGGTGATCATGTCGCGGGTACGGCCCGCGCCCACCCCGCTCGTGTCGGTCCCGCCGAGGTCGGCCGACAGGTCCCGCAGCAGTACGAGGAGTTCGTCCGCGGAGGGGCGCCCCTGGGGATCCTTGTCCAGGCACGACTCGACGACCTCGCGCAGAGCCGACGGCACGGCACCCAGCGACGGCTCCTCGTGCACCACCTGATACGCCGTCAGGTAGGGGCTGTCCGCGTCGAAGGGCCCGTGGCCCGTCGCCGCGTACACCAGCAGTGTCCCCAGGGAGAAGACATCGGACCGCGGCCCCACACCACGCGGCGCCTGCAGCTGTTCCGGCGACATGAAAGGCGGCGTACCGATGACCCGTCCTGTCATCGTCAGCGTCTGCTGGTCCACGGCGCGCGAAATGCCGAAGTCGATGACGCGCGGGCCTTCGGACGAGAGCACGACGTTCGAGGGCTTCAGGTCGCGGTGGACCACCCCCACCCGGTGGATGTCGCGCAGCGCCTCCGCCAGCCCGATGGCGAGCCTTCTCAGCTCCGGCCCGTTCAGCGGGCCCTTCGCGGCGATGCGCTGGGCGAGCGTCTGCCCCTCGATATAGGTCGTCGCCATCCACGGCTGCTCGGCCTCGGGGGCGGCGTCGACCACGGCGGCGGTGAACGCGCCGCTCACCCGCCTCGCGGCCGCCACCTCCTGCCGGAAACGGATACGGAACTCGTCGTCCCCCGCGAACTGCTGGTGGATCAGTTTGATCGCGACAGGCCGCCCCGAGCTCGTACGGGCCAGGAAGACCGTGCCCATGCCACCCGAGCCGAGCCGTGCCTCAAGCGGATAACCGCCGATCTCGACTGGATCGCCTACGCGCAGCGACACTCTTCCCGACCTCCCGTCCCCCGTGCACTTGTGCAACCACGGGCCCGCGTACCTGTCTTCCCTACAAACTAGTCGCAGGGCAGTACAGCTGAGCAAAGCGGGTGACGAACAGGGAGCCATGCGCGGCTCGCTGTTCGTCTGATCCCCAGGAGATCACGGGGACGGTCGTCCCCCTCGACCACGTCGGAACGGCGCCGGCGCTCGGCCCGCCTCGAACGGAAGCGCCTCCCGCGCCGACCGGCGTGTACGACTCGAACGCGGGTACTAGAGGCACCGTCAACGTGATGGCAGATCATCGCGGTGCCGCACGCCTCCTCTCGACTCGACGATGTGACGGCAGGCGCCACCGCGGGCCCGTAGGGCCAGGTGATCCGACAAACAGCCCGCGTGAACGCGACGGGCTGGCGAGTGGATGGGGGAGCGGATGCCGAACAGCGCGGCGGAGGCGTCGGCGGACAGGGGACGCGACGAGACCGCGGAGGAGCAGGCGGACCGTAAGTGGGGCGAACTCATCCAGGAAGTGCGGGTGGCTCAGACCGGCGTGCAGATCCTGTTCGGTTTCCTGCTGACCGTCGTGTTCACTCCCCACTACCAGCAACTGGAGCAGACGGACAAGACGATCTACATCGTGACCGTTGTCCTCGGCGCGGCGGCGACCGGGGCGCTGATCGGTCCCGTGTCCTTCCACCGGATCGTCTCGGGACGGCGCATCAAGCCGGCGGCTGTGCAATGGGCCTCGCGCCTCACGTTCACCGGCCTGTTGCTGTTGCTGGCGACGATGACGTCGGCGCTCTTCCTCGTCCTCCGTGTGGCCACGCACGATCATTTCGTACCGTGGCTGGTCGCCGGTGTGATGGCCTGGTACCTGGCCAGCTGGTTTGTGCTGCCGTTGTGGGCCCGCCACCGCCACACCACTCCATGAGACGCGCGCTTCAGAGGCTTGAGAGATCGCGCGGTACCTCCTCCCGCAGGATCTGCTTCTCCTCCTCCGTCTGCTCGTACTGCGACAGAGCCAACCCCATACAGAAGAAGGTGGGCGCCCACTCACCGACAAAGATTCCCCACCGGTCGGCGCGATCCAGCCCGCCCGTCGGCTCGTACCTCATGGATCCCATCCACGAGGCGATCGCGAGCCCTATCGACACGACTCCCGCCGTGTACATGTGCTCGCTCCGCAGGCCCTTCTCGTGCAGCATCTTGATCATGACAACTCCCGGGTCGAAGTGAACTCTCCGTTCCACCGTCACCCCGGGCGCGGACACGCGCATCCCGGCACAGGAAAAGCTCGCCGGAGGCGCTGGGTTAGGTCAGCCTTTCCTGACTGACTACATCGATGTGGACTCCACTGGGACCCCGGCTCGACGTGTCCGGGCACAGTCGTCCCTGTCACGTGAATCGAGGCTTCCATGTCCGCCGGCTCTCGCCCCGCGCTCGCCACCGAGGTGTGCGGAAACAACCTCACGGGACCGTGCGAGGGGACCGAGGCCCAGCCGACCGCCGAACCGCACCGGGCCGGGGGCCGGTCCGGGCGCTGATCCCCCGGGCCGGGCCCGGCGTCGCCTCAGCCATCGACGGGGACAGCGATGAACTCCGCCTCGGTCATTCCGCTGCCGGTCGACACCACACCCGGCATCGTCCTGGCCGCACTCCTCGCCACCGCGGTCGCGGTGACCGCGGCAGCCCATCTCGTCCCGGACCGGACCCGCACGGTCGGCCCGGTCGCTCTCCCCGGCGCGTTCGCCGGCACGCGGGAGGCGGACAGCTGATGTACGCGCCGCATCCACAGCCCTTCCCCGCCCCGGATCCGCCGGAGTAGGACACCGCCCAGCGGGCCGAGCACGCCATCAGCTGGCTGGCCGAGGGCGGCGAGGCCGAGCAGACGCCGGCGGCGGCGCTGGGCGGGCTGCCGAACGCGTGCGACGACCGCCTCGCGCGGATGGCCGGCCTCGTGCAGGCCACCGCACGGGGCCTCGGGCCACAGGCCGCCGCGGTGTGGGCGGGCGTGCCGGAACACCTTCTGGACAGCCGGCTCCAGCAGGACCTCGCCTTCAACTCCGCCATGGAAGCGGCTGCCGCCCTGGCCCGCACGCACGGAGTCGAGCCCCAGGGGCACACGACGCCCGCGGTGCTCCGGGTCGCCGTGCTGGCGATGAGCCGCGGTGCGGACTGGGACACCGCCGCACGGACGGCGGGACTGAAATCCCATGAGTTCCGCAAGCTGTGGCGGGCATCCCCCGTGCTGAAGGCGCTCGTCGCCGCCGCGAGGCGAGCCCGGGACCGTACGCCGAGAACCTTCGTCCCCTCCTCCTTCCGACAGCGGAAACCCGGTCGGGAGGCGCCTTCGCCCGGCTCCCACAAGACCGCCAGCACGTCCGCGACGAGCTCGCCATGCTGTCGACGCGTACACGGCCGTGCGACGCTCAGCGCCGGACACGGCTCCGGTCCCCCGCCGGCGCCTTGTTTCCGGCGGGCTTCGGCCGGTCCGGCGTGAGCCGTCGGATGATCATGGGCGTCAGCAGCATCACGACCAGGAGCCGCAGGCTCTGCACGGTCGAGACCAGGGCGACATCCCCGTGGGAGGAGACCGCCGCGGCGAGGACCGCGTTGATCCCTCCGGGGGTGGTGGCCAGATAGGCGTCCATCAGCGGGGTGCCCGTCGCCTTGGCGAAGATCCACGCCATTCCGGCGCAGCCGAGGCACACGGCCGTCATCGCGGCGAGGATCGACGGCAGCAGTCCCCGTACGCGCCGGAGCGTGTCGCGGGTGAAGCGCACCCCGACGTCCATGCCCACGAGGACGAAGACGACGTCCTGAAGGATTCCGGCCGGTGCGAATGCCGGGATGACACCGCTCATGGTGGCGACGAGTGCGACGAGCATGGGCCCGATCAACGCGGGCGTGGGAAGGCGCAGCCGGCGCCCGGCCAGGATGCCGGCCACCGCAACGGCGGCGAGCGTCAGCAGACCGGTCAGCTGGTCCGGCCCCGCGACCAGCTGGAACAGGCCGGGGCCCGGCCAGGACCCCGCTCCCCCGCCGCCGGCCGGCCCCGACGACGAGCCGCCGGCCATCCAGTGGGCGAGCAGCGGCGCGGTCGTCGCGACGAGCCCCACGCGCAGATACTGGTTGAAGGCGACGAGCCGTACATCGGCCTTGAGTTCATCGGCGCAGGTCACGATCCCGGCTGAGCCGCCCGGCATCATGCCGAGGACGGCGGTCGGGCGGCTGATCCGTCCCTTGCGCGCGAGGAACCACGCGATGGCCACGCTGAGTCCGATCGTGGCCGCCGTGACCGCGGTGAGGGGCAGTGCGGACGGTGCCGCCGCCATCAGGGCGGAGGACGTCAGATGGCTGCCCATGAGCGCGCCGACCAGTGCCTGGGACGTCCGGTTCGCGGGTCCGGGAAGGCGGTCGCGGACCCGTCCCGACAGCGCGAGGACGGCGCCCACCAGCAAGGAGGCCAGGAGATACGGCGAGGGAACACCCAGGGCAGAGCCCACGGCGCCGGCCGCGTACCCGCCCGCGATGATCAGTGCCCAGCGCAGCGCGGGCAGGGAACGCGGGGGGATGCCGGCCGGTGTCGGCGCGGGGGCCCGCGGGAGTTCCCGCGTATCTCTCTTCTCCCGCTCGTGCACGGACGTCGGAGTCACAGTGCCGCCTTTCGCCGTGGAGTGACAGGTCTCGCGGTTCGGGCCCGCGGGCGTCGCGGGTTTCCACGGTGCGGGGTCCGGCCTGTGCGGCCGCTGAGAGCGCCTGAGCGCATGCTGAGGCGCGCCTGAGAGCACACTGAGAGTGCGCGGGCCGACCAGCAGAAAGGGCCCTTGGCCTCGGTTTTCCCTACACTCGGGAAGGGATGATCGGCACGCTCGGGAAGGGGTGATCGGCCTTCCTGCCGGTGCCCACCGATCGACGCACGAGGAGATCCGGGTGCGGGTACTGGTGGTCGAGGACGAACCGCACATCGCCGCCGCGGTCGAGCGAGGGCTGCGCGCCGAGGGTTTCGGTGTGGACGTCGCCGAGGACGGCGAAAAGGGGCTGCTCCTCGCACGGCGCAACGAGTACGCGGTGATCGTGCTGGACCTCATGCTGCCCGGACGCAACGGCTATGACGTCTGCCGGACACTGCGCTCCTCCGATGTCATGACGCCCGTACTGGTCCTGACGGCGAAGGACGGCGAGTACGACGAGGCCGACGCGCTCGACCTGGGCGCC
This sequence comes from Streptomyces sp. NPDC039430, assembly GCF_055639435.1. Lineage (NCBI taxonomy): Bacteria > Bacillati > Actinomycetota > Actinomycetes > Kitasatosporales > Streptomycetaceae > Streptomyces > Streptomyces sp. NPDC039430. The sequence goes on from NZ_JBVKAK010000022.1 coordinate 73,217, forward strand.
GACGACTTTCTGACCAAGCCCTTCTCGTTCGTGGTGCTGCTGGCCCGCGTCCGCGCGCTGCTCCGCCGCAGCGCCCCCCAGCGCCCCGCCGTGCTGACCGCCGGCGACCTGTGGCTCGATCCCGGTGCCCACCGCTGTGGCCGGGGCGACAGCCTGCTCGAACTCACTCCGCGTGAGTTCGCCCTGCTGGAATATCTGCTGCAGCGCTCCGACACGGTCGTGAGCAAGACCGAACTCCTCGCCGAGGTCTGGGACGCCTGGTTCGAGGGCGACCCGAACATCGTCGAGGTGTATATCGGCTATCTGCGGCGCAAGATCGACGCTCCCTTCGGGCGCGCCGCCATCGGGACCGTGCGCGGCGTGGGCTACAGGCTGGACGGGAAGGGCGGCTGAATGCCCTGGCGCCGTCTCCGCCCGCGTACACCCCCCGTCCGGTGGCCCCTCGCCGGGCGACGGCTGACCTTGCGTTCCCGGGTGACCCTGTGGGCCACCTCGATCGTCGCCGCGGCGACGATCCTGGCCGGCGTCGGTCTCCTCCTCGCCCTGCAGTACTCCACCAGGCATGACCTGGACGCCATCGCCGCCGAGCGTGTTTCGTACGTCTCCTCCCTGGCCGAGCACGGCCGGTTGCGCGGTCTCATCCCCTCGACCGGTGGCGAGGCGGACGTGGTGCAGGTACTGGACACTTCAGGACGCGTGCTCGCGAGCTCCGACTCCGAAGTCCGCCCCGGAAGCCGCAGCGGTTTCCCTCATCCGCTGCCCTCGGGGCTTCTCGACGGCCATCCCATGACGCTGCACAACCTGGCGGGAATCGCCGACGGAGGCGATTTCCGCGTCAGAGCCCGGCCGGTCCGTGTCGACGGACGCCCGGCCACGATCGTCGCGGCCGTCTCCCTGGCCCAGTCGGAGCGCACGCTCTCCAGCCTCGTCACCGCGCTCGCCATCGGCATTCCGGTGCTGGTCGCCCTGGTGGCCTGGACGATCTCCCTGACGGCCCGGCGCACCCTGCGCCCCGTCGATACGCTGCGCCGCCAGGCCACCGACATCAGCGCCACGGACCTGCACCGCCGTCTGGACCTGCCCGACTCCCAGGACGAGATCCACGCGCTGGCGGTCACCCTCAACGACATGCTCGCCAGGCTCGACGCGGCCTCCGCCGCCCAGAGCCGCTTCATCGCCGACGCCGCGCATGAACTGCGCAGCCCCCTCACCGCGATCCGCGCGCAACTGGAGGTGCTGGCGCGCTATCCCGATCCGGAGCGCGACCCCCTGGTGGCGGGCGCACTGCTGGAGGACACCGAGCGGTTGCACGGTCTCGTCGAAGATCTGCTGGCCCTGGCCAGAAGTGAGGATCCCGCCCCGCGCCGGCCGCACACCGTCGTCGACTTGGACGAGGTGGTACTCGCCGAGGTCCGCCGGCAGCACGGCCTGACGGGAGCCCGCGTCGACGCCCGCGGGGTCTCGGCCGGCCGCGTACGGGGAGACGCCGAGGCCCTGCGCCGCGTCGTACGCAACCTCCTCGACAATGCCCGCCGCCACGCGGCTCGTCAGGTGCGGGTCACCCTCGCGGAACACGGCGGCAGCGTCGAACTGACCGTCAGCGACGACGGAGCCGGCGTCCCGCCCGAGGACCGCACCCGGATCTTCGAACGCTTCACCCGCCTCGACGAGGCCCGCTCCCGTGAAGCGGGCGGCTCGGGCCTTGGTCTCGCCATCGTCGCCACCATTGTCACCGCCCACGGTGGCACCATCCACGCCGATCAGGACCCGCCGGTGGAAGAGGGCGGCCTGGGCGGCGCCCGCCTGGTGATCCGTCTGCCGCCGGCGGGCCGACCGGACTGACAGCGAACACACTCGACGGTGCGCGGCGATCACGGGGACGGTTCGCCGACGTGGCCGCCCGTGACCCGGATCCGCTCACGGTGTGGCTGGGCTCATGCCGTGGCGGCGGTGCGGTGCAGGGTGAACCAGAACGTCGGGACCGGGTTCGTGCCGGGTGTCACCTCGTCCAGCTGCCACCCGGTGAACCGGGCGCCGAGTTCGTCGGCGGTGACGCCGGAGATCGGGTCGGGGAACGCCTCGGGCCCGTAGCCGAACATCAGCAGTCGTGCGCCGGGGGCGGCACGCTTCGTGAGGCCGGCCGCGTAGGCGTCGCGGCGGTGCGGTGGAATCCCGCAGTAACAGCTCAGGTCGAAGAACAGGTCGTAGGGGCCGGGCACGCCCACCTCGTCGAGTCGGGTGGCGTCCCCGCACAGCACCGTGACGTCCGCTCCGGCCGCGGCGGTCTTCTCTCTCGCCTGCCGGACCGCGCGGTCGACCAGGTCGACGGCCGCCACCTGCCAGCCGTGCCGGGCCAGGTACACCGCGTTCGTCCCGGTGCCGCAGCCGAGTTCGAGGGCCCGCCCCGGAGCCAGTGCGCCGGGCCCTTCTGTCGACGCCACGAGCTCGGGCGGCGTGACACCGCTGTCCCACGGCGGCTTGCCTTCCCGGTAGAAGTCCTCCAACTCACGGCGCACAGCGGCCTCTTGATCCAGCTCCACAGCCGTCCGGGTCTCACTCATCACTTCCCCCTCCAAGAACTTAGAGTCCAACCTTAGTGGCGAACTCTAGTGGTTGACTCTAGAGATAGACTCCCGTCATGGACGCAGTCAAGGGATCCGGCAGAAACGTCAAGAGCCCCGACAAGAGGGCCGAGCGCTCGCGGCGCACCCGCGAGAAGATCGTCGCGGCGGCGCGGGACCTGTTCGTCGCGCAGGGGTACGGCGCGACAAGCCTTCAGGAGGTCGCGGATCGCGCGGGAGTGGCCGTCCAGACCGTGTACTTCGTCTTCCGCAACAAGCGCGCGCTGTTCAAGGACGTCGTCGACACCTCCATCGCGGGCGACGTCGAACCGGTCGCCACGATGGACCGCGACTGGTTCCGCGCCGCGTGCGCCGAGCCCACCGGGGCCGGGCAACTGCGCGCCCACGTACGAGGGGTACGCGACATCCTCGGCCGTGTCGCCCCGATCATGCCGCTGATCGCGGCCGCGGCGGCCACGGACCCGGAGATCGCCGCGCAGTGGCCTGCCGGCCCCGATCCCCGCTACACCGTCCAGCACGCCGCGGCGGAGGCACTGACCGCCAAGCCCGACGCCCGCCCCGGCGTCGGTACCGCCCGCGCGGCCGACCTGCTGTACGGACTGCTCAGCCCGGAGCTGTACCTGATCTTCGTCCGCGACCGGGGCTGGTCCCCCGAGGCCTGGGAGGAGTGGGCCCGCGCGGCCCTCACCGCCCAGCTCTGCGCTGATCACGGCGCCGATCGCGAGTAGGCCACCGACCCTCGGTGAATGTCGCCCAAGGGTCGGTGGCCGCGGCCGCTGTGCGTCAGGGCGGTCGGCGCGGTCCTCTCAGCCGCCCGCGCCCTGTTCCGCCCCGGACCCCGGCTCCGGGCGTTCGAGCCGGTAGCCGTGGCCGCGCAGTGTGGTGATCGCCGGCAGGTGCGTGGTGCCGGGCGTGTCGGCCGCTGCCTGGTGCAGGCGGCGGCGCAGTGAGGCCAGGGTGACGTCGAGTGTCTTGGTGGGGCCGAACCAGTTCTCGTCCCAGACCTGGGCCATGAGCGTCTCGCGGGACACCGCGGCGCCCGCGTGCCGGGCGAGGACGGCGAGGAGTTCGAACTCCTTGGGGCGCAGGGTGATGTCCCGCCCGGCGAGCAGACAGCGCCGGGCGGTGGTGTCCACGGTGAGGTCGCCGAGGCGGATCGGTCGCTCGCTCCGGCCGGATGCCGGCGGTCTGCGGCGCAGATGCGCGCGCAGCCGTGCCAGCAGGACGCTGAGGGTGAAGGGTTTGACGAGGTAGTCGTCGGCCCCGGCGTCGAGGCCGGCGATCACATCGATCTCGTCGCCGCGGGCGGTGAGGATGACGATCAGGGTGTCGGGGAAGTCCGCCCGCAGGGTGCGGGCGATGTCGACGCCGTCGGTGTCGGGGAGTCCCAGGTCCAGGAGCACGATGGAGTAGACGCGCGTCCGGATCTCGGCCAGCGCGCTCCGTCCGGTCCGGCACCAGGTGGTGCCGTAACCGTGACCGCGCAGTCCGGCGTCCAGATGGCGTCCGATCGTGTCGTCGTCCTCGACGACCAGGACCCGGGTCGCCTCGTGGAGTGCGGGCGGGCTCATACCCCGAAGCATAGGCGCGGCCCGCCCGTGTGGTTCCGGCGCTGTTCCGGGGCTCTCACAGGTCCCGCAGTTCTTCGACGGGCGGCCGGGAGGAGCGCCGGGCGGCGTTCAGTGCCGAGGCGCCGATCGCCACGGCCGCGGCCCCCGCGGTGAGGGCCAGATAGCCCCAGGGGACGGCGATCGTCGCGGGTGGCGGGTCGAAGATGCCGGTCAGGACCTTCACCAGCATCTGTGACAGGGCCCAGCCGATGAGTGCTCCGCCCGCCAGGCCGCCGACGGTCGTGACGACCGCCTCGCTCAGGACGAGTCCGCGCACCTGGCGTCGGGTGGCGCCGAGGACGGTCGTCAGCGCGAACGTGCGGCGCCGTTCCGCCAGCCCGAGTGCCAGCACGATGCCTCCGGACGCGGCGGCCAGCAGCACGGCGAAGCCGAGTTCGATACGGGTGAGCCCGGCCAGGTCGACCGAGGTGAGGCTGGAGCCGACGGTGGCGCGTGTCCGCGTGATGTCGGTGACGGTCGCGCTCGTGCCCAGCCGGTGGCGCAGTTCGGCGGCGACACGCTGTTGGCCGGTGCCCGAGGTGTCGAGCAGGAACGCGCCGATCGCGTCGCTGCCGGTGGCCTTGGCGACGTACGAGGCGTTCGCCACGAAGAAGCTGTCCTTGGGCGCGGTGGGGAATTCCTTGACGACTCCCTCGTAGTGGAAGGGGACGGTGCGCAGCGACTTCGTACGGCTGTCCTGGAGCCGCAGATTCAGGGTGTCGCCGGGGCTGAGCTGGAAGTCCTTGACGGTTTCCTGGCTGACCAGGATCGAGTCGGGGCGGGCGGTGAGCTTGTGCATGAGGCTCTTGGCGGTGCCGCCGACGAAGTAGGCGTTCTGGAGGGAGGTCGCCGACGCGATGCTCGCCGGCTGGACTCCGTACAGGTCCTGGAGGTCGGCGCCGACATAGGCGAACCGGTGCTGGAGCGGTTCCACGTGACGTACACCCGCCGTTTTGAGGGCGCTCCCCCCGTCCGGGCCGACGCTGACGCCGGGGGATTCGGTGACGGTGACGTCGGCGCCGTTGGTGAGCTGGGCGTCGACCTCGGCCTGCTGCCGGTAGGTGGAGTTGAGTGTCGCGGTGGACGCGGCGAAGGCGATGGCGAGTGCGAGCAGCACGACTGCGCGGGCCAGCGGGCGCCGGCGGCGGGCCATGCTCGCCGCCGTCGTCCCGGCGAGGGTGCCGGTCAGCGGACGCGTCAGCCGGGCCACGAACCGCCGTCCATGGGCGAGCACCAGGAGCGTCAGCCGGCAGAGGAGCAGGGCGGAGCCGAACCAGAGCAGGGCGGGGCCGAGGAAGGCCCAGTACGACACCGAGATGCTCGCCACCCCTTCCGGGGCGAGGACGAGTGCGTACTGATTGCCGCTGGACGCCCGGAAGACGAGAAGCGAGGTGGTGAGGAGGATCAGGTCCACGCCGTACCGCAGCCACCACGGGGAGCGTGCCCGGCCGACGACGCGGCGTGCCTCCGCGACCGTACCGCCGCGCAGGTCACGCAGCGCGGGGACGAGGACGGCGCCCGCCGCGGCCAGCAGTCCGAGCACCAGGGCGAGGACGAACCAGCCGCCGGCCGAGGTCCCTCTCGCCCCGAACGAGGCGGTGCCGAAGGCGATCCGGCCCGCCACGGCCGCGATACCGAGGCCCAGCAGCCCGCCCGTCACCCCGATGACGGCCGCCTCGGCGCCCGCCAGAGCGGCCACCTGACGCGGACGGAGCCCGCGGGTGCGCAGCAGGGCCTGCTCACGGCGCCGCCGATCGGCCCCGGCGCCCGCGACGGCCGCGGTCAGCAGCGCGGCCAGCACCGCCCCGGGTACGCCCAGGAAGAGGAACAGGATCTGTGCGTACAGCGCGTCCTGCCGGGCCGCGTCGAGGGACGCGCCGAGGTTGTCGCCGACCACGCCCCCGCCGGTGGTGCGGGCCTCCAGATTGCGCGCGGCGGCGGCGTCCGAGGTGTAGGCGGCCGCGGGGTCGGCGGGCAGCGGCGCGTCGCGGGTCAGATGGATCTGGGTGGTGACGGCCGCGGGGTCGGCCGCCTTGGCCGGCGCGGTCAGGGTGTCGAACATCCGGGACGGCAGCAGCAGTACGTTGTCGGGCGGCGCGCTGGGCTGGGACTGCGGAGGCGCGCCGACCTTCTGGAACAGCGAGTCGGCCTGCGGCAGGTCCACCACGCCGGCCACCTTCACCTGGGCGGGCTTCGCGCCCGGCAGATTGACGGTGACCGTGTCCCCGGGGCCCACGCGCAGATTCGCCGCGGTCTGCTGGGCGATCAGTACCCCGGACGTCGCGCCGGTGAGCTGGCGGACCTCGCGCGGGAAGGTCTTCCGGTAGGTGTCCGGCAGGCCCAGCACGACGCCGGGTCCGGTGTCGTGAACGCTGCCGCCGCCGGTGGCCCGGAAGCCCGTGCTGCGGGCGAAGCCGACGCTCTGCGCGTCGCGCACGCCGTGCGCGGTCCGTACGGTGTTCAGTACCGTCTCCGGGTCGCTGCCCGGCTGGACTTCGACCTGCCAGTCCACCGCGACCGAGCTGACGGCCCGGTCGGTCATGGTCGTCTTCGACGCTGTCAGGAACGAGCCGAGCGAGGCCACGAGAGCGACGGCGAGGGCGATGCCGGACATGGTGGCCGACAGGCGGCCGGTGTGGTGGCGGAACAGGCCGCCCACCCAGGTGGTGACAGTGCTGGTGGCAGTCATGAGGTTTCTTCCGTGTGTGCCGTTTCCCGGGCTCCCGCGGATGGACCGTGCCGGGGTCGCAGCCGGCCTTCGTGCATCTCCCACCGTTCGCCGAACCGCTCGGCAACCGCCGGGTCGTGGGTGGTGACCACCAGCGCGGCGCCGATCTCGTCGGCGGCGGCGATGAGGACGTCGATGACGCGCTGACCGGTCGTGTGGTCCAGCTGGCCGGTGGGTTCGTCCGCGAGAACGAGGCGGGGGCGCTGGGCCAGCACCCGTGCGACGGCGACGCGTTGCGACTGGCCGCCCGAGATCTCCTCGGGCAGCTTGCCGGCCAGATCCGCGGCGCCGACCAGGGTCAGGGCGTCCAGTGCCCGCCGTCGTGCCCCGTCCTCGGGGACGCCCGCCAGGACCAGCGGGAGTGCGGTGTTCTCGGCCACGTCGAGGGCCGGGATCAGGCTCGGCCCCTGGAAGACGACCCCGGTCCCGCCCGCCCCGGCACCGCGCCGGTCGACCGTGCCGGCCGTGGGCGTCTCCAGGGCGGCGAGCAGATGCAGCAGGGTCGATTTGCCGGAGCCGGACGGCCCGGTCACCGCGATCCGGTCCCCGGCGCGCACCTGGCAGGTCGCCCCGTGCACGGCCACGACCGCGGCCGGCCCGCTGCCGAAGGTACGGGCGGCGTCCTGGCAGTCGACCAGCAGATCGCCGGTGCTCATGACGCTCTCCCGTCGCGCAGGGTGATGACCCGGTCGGCGATCTTCACGGCCTCGGGACTGTGGGTGACCAGCAGCACCCCGCCGCCCGCCAGGGCGCGGGAGCGCAGCAGGCGGAGGACGCGCTGTTCCGTCGCCCCGTCGAGTTCACCGGTCGGTTCGTCGGCGAGGAGGATGTCCGGGTCGTTGGCCAGGGCCACGGCCAGTCCCGCGCGGGCGAGTTCGCCGCCGGCCAGTTCCCGCGGCAGGGCGCGGGCACGGTGACCCAGCCCGACCTGGTCGAGCAGTTCGCCGACCGACTGGCCGGCCGTACCGGGCGTGGCTCCGCGGGCGAGGCGGATGTTGGCACGGACGTCCAGATGGGCGATGAGATTTCCGGACTGCGACAGGACCCCGATACGGCGGGCGCGCATCCGGGCCCGCTCGGCCTCGGGCCGGTGGCTGATCCGCTCCCCGCCGACGTGTACGACGCCGCCGTCGGGCTCGTCCAGCCCGGCCAGGCAGGCGAGCAGCGTCGACTTGCCGGAGCCGGACGGCCCGATGACCGCGACGCTCTCTCCGTACCGGACGCGCAGGTCGACCCCGCGCAGCGCCAGCGTCTCCTCCTCTCCCGACCGGTAGAACCGGTACAGGTCCTTGGCCCGCAGCGCGTCCGTCCCCGGCCTGTCCGGGGCCGTCGCGGTGGTCACTGCCACCTCAGCGAATCGGAGACGATGCGCCAGGGGTCGACGTTGTCGGCGCCGACCGGCCCGGACAGCGTCAGATCGACCTCCCGGCCCTGGTGGTAGAAGGTGTACCGCTCGAAGGCGTCGTGGACGGTCTTGCCGGTCACCTCGTCCGGTGCGCTGTCCCCCCGGTAGGTGAGCAGTACGGCCCGTCCCGCGTGGCGGGTGACCGTCGACGCCTTCTCCTGCGAGAAGGCGGGCACCTTCTGGCGCAGAACCGGCACCGTCTTCGCCGTCACCGACGCGGGGGATGGCGGCGCGGGTGTGTCGACGGCGGCGATCTCGATCCTGTTCAGCTTGTCCGTGAAGACGGTCGAACCGCCGCTGGTGCCGCGCGCCCAGCCCTCGGGCACCTTGACGGTGAAGCCGCCGGCCGGTGGAGTGTAGGTGACGAACGCCTGGTCGTCGGGGATGTCACCGGCGGGATTGGACTCGGCCGGAGCCGGCGCGCCGGTGCTGCCGTTCGATGGTCCGCCGCCCGGCGAGGAGCCGCCGCCACAGCCCGCGACACCTCCCGCGGTCAGTGCCAGAGCGGCGAGGGAGAGAGCGAGGGTGCGTCGCATGATCGTGGTGCCCTTCACGAGTGTCACGAGTGAGGCCGACTGCCGTTGCCGTGACGCTAGGCACCGGCCGGTAAGAGCTCGGCCCGCGCATGGTCAGACGACGGTAAAACCGCCCGACGCGAACCGGCCGCGCCCGTGAAGCGCCGCATGATGGACACCATGAGACAGCATGTGGTCCGGGTGGCCCTGGTGGCGGCGATCGTCGCCCTCACCCTGCTGGTCGTGCCGCTCGCCGTGGCCATCCGGGTGTCGTTCTTCGCCGACGAACGCGGGGAGCTGGAGCGTGCGGCGATGGCCGCCGCGGTCCGCGTCGGGCCCGGCTTCACCGCGGGCGACCCGGTGGAACTGCCCTCCCCACCCGGCGAGGGACGGCTCGGCGTCTACGACCGCGAGCTGCGCCTGCGCGCGGGCACCGGGCCACGGACGGCGGACACGGTCACCGGCCGGGCCGTGGCCGACGGCGTGATCGAGGAGCACACCGGCGGCGAGCTGGTGGCCGCGGTGCCCGTGTCCCAGGACGAGCGGGTCGTCGGGGTGGTCCGTGCCTCGGTCGACGCCGGGAGTGTCTGGAATCGTGTCCTGCTGGCGTGGGCCGCTCTGGCGGGCGTGGTGCTGGTGGCCCTGGGCGTCGCGGTCCTCGTCGCCCGGCGGCGGGCACGTTCCCTGAGCGAGCCGCTGGAAGCCCTCTCCCGTACGTCACAGGCGATCGCCGACGGCGACCTGACCGCCAGGGCGGCCGGGAGCCGGGTCGCCGAGATCGACCAAGTGGCCCGTACGCACAACGAGATGGTGCGGCGGCTGTCCGAACTCCTGCGGCGTGAAAGGCACTTCACCGCCAATGCCTCCCATCAGCTGCGCACTCCGCTCACCGGCCTGCGCCTGGGGCTGGAAACGGCCCTCCACGACTCCGGCGCCGACCCGCGCGCCGCGCTTGAGGAGGCGCTTGAGCGGTCCCAGTACCTCCAGGACACCATCGACGAGGTCCTCCGGCTGGCCGGGGCACCGGCCGTGACCGCCTCCCGCCCCGCCGGCCGTCCGGTCGGCGCACTGCTGGAGCACGCCGAGACCCGCTGGCACGGACCGCTCGCCCTGGACGGCCGCCGGCTCGACGTCGTCATCGACCAAGCGGTCGCCGCACTGACCGTCCCCGGCCGCACCACCGCCCAGATCCTCGACATCCTCCTGGACAACGCACGGCGGCACGGCAGCGGAACGGTCACGGTGACCCTCCGCGAGATCGGCGACGCCCTGGCCGTCGACGTCGGCGACGAGGGACGCCTCACCACCGACGCGGCGGAGCTCTTCGAGCGCGGCGCCACCACCGGCCGGGGACAGGGCATCGGACTCTCCCTCGCCGCCGATCTCGCCGACAGTACGGGGGCACGGCTCGGCCTGAGCCGACGAGCGCCCACGTGCTTCACCCTGCTGCTCCCCGCCCCGTCGGCGGACCTTCCGGAGGCGGATCGTCCAGAAGCGGGACCGGTACGGTGACGCGCGCCCGCGTTCTGATCGTCGAGGACGATCACGGCCTGCGCGACGTGCTGGCCCGCGGCCTGCGCGACGAGGACTTCGACGTCGTGACCGCCTCCGACGGCGCCGTCGCCCTGCGGACGGCCGACCGGTCCGTGGACGCGGTGGTACTGGACATCGGACTGCCCGACTCCGACGGCAGGGACGTGTGCCAGGCCATGCGCGGTACGGGCATCACCGCCCCGGTGATCTTCCTGACCGCCCGCGGGAACCTCACGGACCGGCTCTCCGGCTTCGCGTCCGGCGGCGACGACTATCTGGTCAAGCCCTTCCATCTGAGCGAACTCGCCGCGCGGCTGCGCGCCGTACTGAGCCGCACGGGTTCCTCGAAGGTCGTCACCGATGACACGGGCGCCCTCCGCCTGGACCCGTTCCGGCACGAACTGAGCGTCCACGACCGCCCCGTCGCCCTCACACCCACCGAATTCCGGCTCCTCGCCCGCCTGATGGCGGAGCCCGGCGCCGCCGTCGGACGGCGAGTGCTCCTGCGGGCGGGCTGGCCGGAGGGAGCGCGGGTCAGCGACAACACGCTCGACCAGTACCTCGCCAGATTGCGGCGGAAGCTGCGCGAGGCGAACTGTCCGCACCGTATCCATACGGTCCGAGGGATCGGATACCGCTTCGCATGAGACGCCTCCGTGCCGCCCCCACCCTGCGAGGCCGCCTCGCGCTGATGGCCCTGGTCGCCGGCGCCCTGTGGATCGCGGTCCTCACGACCGTGTTCAACCTCGCCCTGGACAACCGGCTCCGCCAACAGGCCGACGACGTGGTGCGCACCCGCGCGGAAGCGGTCGCCGCCACCGTCGAGGCCCGGCCGGACGGCCGGCTCACCGTCCGGGAGCCCGCACAGGACCAGGCGCTGGACACCGGCGTATGGATCTACCAAGGCCGACAGCCCGTCGAGACGCCCTCCGGCGCGTCCGGTCCACCGCGACGGCAGGCGGACCCGCTGGCCGGGAAGAGCCATGTCTTCGCCGACGGTTCGGGACCCGGCCCTTGGCGCCTGTACGCGCTCCCCGTCGCGAAGGCGGACGGCTCGGGCCAGGCGGGGACGGTCGTGGCGTCGGTGAGCCTGGACCCGTATCGCAGCACGGCCGACACGGCGCTCGTGGCGTCCATCGCGCTGGCCACGGCACTGCTGGGTGGCATCTACCTCCTCACCCGGCTGGTGGTCAGGCGCGCTCTGCGGCCCGTCGCCGCGATGAGCGACCAGGCCGCGCGATGGAGCGAATCCGCCGCTCCCGAACGGTTCGGCTCCGCCGGGCGGCCCGCCGAACTCGGCGCGCTCGCCGCCAATCTGGACGTACTGCTGGACCGGCTGGCCGCCGTCCTGCGCCACGAACAGCACCAGGCGGCGGAGTTGTCACACGAGCTGCGCACCCCGCTGGCCCGCGTCACCGCCGAAACCGACTGGCTGAACCGCCGGCCCCGCACCCCCGCCGAGCTGCGGACTTCCCACGACGCCATCGCGGGCGCCGCGGCGACGATGCGGCAGATCTGCGACTCCCTGCTCTCCGAGGTCCGCACCCGCGAGTCGCCGGCCCCCGGCCGCTGCCGCTTCCCCGATGTGATCCACCAGCTGGTCGGGCGGGACCGGGCCGGGCTCGCCGGCCTCCCGACCGTGACGGTCGAGGGGGACCACGCGGACATCGGCGTCGCCGAGGAGGTCGCCGAGCGCGTTCTGACGCCCCTGCTGGACAACGCGCGCCGCTACGCCCGGCACACGGTGACCGTCAGCTGTACGGCGGGCACCGGAAGGATCACGCTGTACGTCGCCGACGACGGGCCCGGAGTGCCCGAGGAGTTCCGGCCCTCGCTGTTCGAGCCCGGCCGCCGCGCGGATCCCGGCGACGGCCACGACGGCGCGGGCCTCGGCCTGGCGCTCGCCAGGCGTCTCGCCCGCGCCGCGGGCGGGGACATCGCGCTGTCCGGCGCGGCCCCCGGCGCGTCGTTCGCGGTCAGCCTGCCGGCCGGCTGACCCGGTCCGCGTCCGCCACGTCCCGACGGGTACGGGACAGGTAGACGACGAGGCCGAGAATGACCGCGAGGAACAGGACGCTGGTCCCGACCGCCCCCAGCCCGAGACCGCCGTCGGCACCCGGCTGGGACAGGTAGTCGCCGAGCGAGGCGCCGAGCGGCCGGGTCAGCACATACGCGATCCAGAACGACCACACGGCGTTGAGGTCCAGCCAGTGGTGCGCGACGGCCACGACGGCGATCAGACCGGCGAACAGGACCGCGGACAACCAGTACCCCACGTTGAGCCGCTCGGCGGTCAGATCCCCGGCCGCGGTGCCCAGGGCGAACGTGAACAGGATCGCGAGCCAGTAGAACGCTTCCCTGCGGCCTGTCCTGATGGTGTGGATCGACAGGGTCCGCTCGCTCAGGTACCAGGCGGCGAAGGTGACGGCGAGAGCCACGGCGAACACCGCTGTCGTCGTCTCCAGCGGGACGCCGAGGCTGTCGGTGAGATTGTCCGTGATCAGCGTACCGACCACGCTGATCAGCACGACGGCGAGCCAGTACACCCACGGCACATAGGCCCGGGCGCGGAACTGGACGACCAGCGCGACGGCGAGCAGACCGGCCATGACGTACGAGGTGGTGACCAGCCCCAGGCCGAGGTCGACGTTCAGGAGATCCGCGGCGGTCTCGCCCACCGTCGTGCACAGCACTTTGATCACCCAGAAGTACAGGGTGACCTCGGGGACCTTGTTCGCCGGCTGCCGATGCCGGGCGCGCGACCGGGCCGCATGTGTGTTGGTAGTCATGGAAGCGACACTCCCAAGACGTACCTGAACACATCCTGACCGCGTCAACGGGGCTGATCAGCGGGATCAGTCCGGCCGACAGGACCGCCGCTCCGCCTCTCGCAACCGCCGCGGGCACCGTTCGTGCGCGGCAGGTGCTGGGACGGTCGCCACACGGCGGCTGGATGCCCGGACCGCCAGGGCGCAGGCGGCGAAGGCCGTGCCGAGGATGGCGGAACCGGTCCATCCGGCGGCGGCGAAGACGGTGGTCGTGGTGGTGGCGCCGAGGGCGGAGCCGAGAGAGTAGAAGATCATGTAGCCGCCGATGACGCTGCTGGTGCGGCGCGGGTGGGCGAGGGTGAGCAGGTGCTGGTTGCGTGTACGGCTTGGACGGCGAAATCGAGTACGACCACGCCGATGACGACGAGCCACAACGACCACGCCGCCTGCCCGATGGCCGGCCACGAGGCAGCGAGGAGGACGAGTGCGCCACCGGTGACGGCGCTCGTGAATCCGGCGTCGGCCCAGCGTCCCGCCCGGGCGGCGCCGAGAGCGCCGGATCGTGGCCGGCCGTGGTCGCCAGCTCCCAGCGGGCGAACGTGTAGACGAACGCGGCGTCGACGCCGGCCGCGTCATAGATGTCGAGCATCTCCCCTACGCAGGAGGCCTGCTCCTGGACGACTCGGGCGAGGAACGCGTTGAGCGTGGCGTGCAGTTGGGGAAGCAGGGCGCGGAACTCGGCCGGGGAGGCCAGGTTCGCCGTCCGCTCCCGCAAGGTGCCGCCGGGCAGGAAGCCGTCGGTGAACAAGGTGATTTCCGAGCCGGTGAGAAACACGATGCGCGCGCCGTCGCGGCGCAGGCGCTCGGCGCGTTCGGCCGCGTCGACGAGGAACGCCAGGAGTTCGTCCTGGGTCAGGCCGTTGGTGAACGGCGAGTACCAGACCTCCAGTCCCGCGTCGGCGGCGGCGCGCGCGGCGGTCTCCAGGCGGTCGGCGTGGCCGCCGGTGACGCGGACCGCGTCGCGGTGCAGGTCCTCGCGAGGGTCACCGATGGCGCCCGACCAGCAGCGCGGCACCGCGCCCCGGCGCCGGGGCGCGGCGTTGGAGGACGCGATCCTGCGGGCGGCGGCCGAGGAACCGCGGACCGCCGGCTACGCGGGCATGACGATGGACCGTGTCGCGCAGCGCGCGGGCACCAACAAGAACGCGATCTACCGGCGCTGGCCGTCCCGCGCGGCGCTGGGCGTGGCGGCCTACCGCCACCTGGCCGACGCGGAATCGCGTCTCCCCGGCACGGGGACGTTGCGCGGTGACGCGCTGGCGCTGCTGCGTGCGGTGAACACGACGTGGTCGTCACCGCAGGGGGCTGTGCCGCGCGACCTGCTCGCGGCGGCGGCCGACGACCCCGGCCTGCTCACGATGTTGCGGGAGCAGGCCGGTGGGAGCAGCACGGATACGGCGTGGCTGACGCTGTTGGAGCGCGCCGTGGCCCGGGGCGAGGCGGCGGTCGGTGCGGTGCATCCGCGCGTGGCGTCGGTGCCGATGATGCTGCTGCGCGGCGAGTACGCCCTGCGGGGGCTGCCCGAGGTCCCCGACGATGTGCTGACGGAGATCGTGGACGAGGTCCTCCTGCCCCTGGTGCGAGGACGCGCGGCCGGCCTCTGAACGGTCCGGCGCGACGCGGTCGGACGCCGTCCGCCACGACACCCGGCAAGCCCTCCGGCTGTGTCACCGCAACGGCACGCCGACCATCGCGGCGCTCGCCACCGAGGCCGGCCGGCCGACGCCGAGACGGGGTTCCGCGAGCAGGCGGTACGGCTCAAGGAGCTCCGCCCTGTGAAACGCGGGCAGCGCGGGTCCTGAGCAGCCGCTCGGGCGGCTTGCTCCGGACCCGCGACCGGTCAGTTGACGGTCAGGACCGCCGTGTTGTTCGTGAGGTCCGGGTCGAAGTCGAAGGGGTACTCACCGAACTCACCGAACGCGGGGTGGATGCTCACGGCACCGGTCGCGCCGGGCACCACGGTGTCGACGCGCACGGAGAACGCGAACGTGTGCCGGGTGTCCTCCAGCACCCAGTGCGGCAGGCTGCAGTCGTAGCGCGGAGCGCCCGTTTGCTTCGGGTAGTAGCCCCCGTCGACGGTGCGCGGGTAGCAGTCGGACGGCACGCCGGTGACCGTGGTCCCCTCGGGCACGATCAGCCGGACCTCGGCGACCGGGTCGCCGGAGCCGAGATTGCCCAACCAGGCCGGGCCGTTGTTCTTGAACGTCAGCTCGGCCGTGGCCGTCTCCCCCGCCGCGCCGGAGATCGCGTCACCGGCCACGGAGAAGTCCACGGTGTTCTCGGCGCGGATCTGGAGGGCCGTGTAGTCGTTCTGGGAGTCGATGTCCTGAGCGCCGTCGCCCGGCTCGACGCCGATGTCCAGCCGCTCTTTCAGCGCGTACGGAGCGAGTCGCACCGTCAGCGGCTCGGGCAGCTCGAAGGAGTCGCCCGGCGCCAGCACCTGGTCGAACGTGCAGACCACGGTGTTCAACGGTGGGTAGTCGTCGCCGTCCGTCGGGGGGTAGGCGCAGGCGTCGTACCGGGTCAGATCCGTCAGGCCGTACGAGACGTACAGCTTGACGGTGAGCCCGTTCGCGCTCCTGTTGCCCTGGTTGGTGACCTTGAACGGGATCGTCCGCTCGTCGCCGGGCTGTCCGTCCTCGATGTCGGCGACGGGGTCGATGGCGAGGTCGGGCCCGGCACCGACGGTGACCGTGGTGCTGAAGCTCTCGCGCGGCGCGGTGAGCGTGCCGTCGGGCCCGCCGGTGGCCGTCGCCTCGTAGGTGATCCTGCCCTGCGCGCCGACTTCGGCGCCGTCGGCCGCGCGGACCGTCAGGGACACCTGGTCCTCGTAGTCGCTCCCGATCACGGGCACCACGGGGATGGTGCACACCGCGGCCGCACCGCTCGGCGTGCAGTTGTCGGGCCAGGTCACCTCGGCGACCCCGGCGAGGTCGGAGACGTCGACGCTGAGCCTGCCGTCGGTCACCGTGAAGTTGTCGTTGTCGTGGTAGAGGCCGACACCGAGGGTGCGGGACTCCGGCTGACCGCCGTCGGTGCCGATCGGCAGCGTCTGCTCGTACGGCTCGTTGATCCACAACTGGTCGCTCTGCGGCGGGTCGTCGGCGGCGAACGCGGGCACGGCGAGGCCGGCGGTCAGCAGACCGGCCGCCACCGCCACGGCGGCACCGGATCTGAGACGTACCGGGCGTCCAGCAGAGAACAGTCTCATTGCTACCCCCCATGGGTGTGGTAACGCGACTGACGCGCCGGCAACTCCGGCGCACCGGAAGGATCATCACACGGCAGGGCTCCCGACGCGCCCCGGTTTTCCGCCTGTTGGAGAGGGGGGATCTCGCGAGGTTCCTCGACTCGGGTGACCTCAGCGAGTTCGCGCGGAGTAGGCGTACTCCCCATGGTCCCGGCTCCACTTGATCTTGTCGGTCCGTCCCCGGTGGACCGGGCAAGGCCGGCAGCGAGCACCAGCTGATCGTCGAGGCGCACGGCATCCCGCTCGCGGCAATCACCACCGGCGGCAACCGCAACGACGTCCCCCCTCCGTCTTCTACGCGGTACCAGGGCGGCGACGCCGACTACATCGAGTACCCGAGCCACCAGTACTGAGCACGGCATCGGCCTGCCTATCCCTCATCGGCCCCCTGGTCGTCGGCTTCGTTGGCACGGTCGATCTCGGCCATGTGCTCCTCCGCCCAGGTCCGCAGCCCCGCAAGCGCGGCTTCCAGGGACAGCCCGAGTCCGGTGAGCCGGTAGAAGACCCGCGGCGGCACGGTCGGTTCGACCCGGCGCGACACCAGCCCGTCGCGGGTCAGGCTTCGCAGCGTCACGGACAGCATCTTCTGCGAGACACCGGGCATCCGGCGTCTCAGCTCCGCGAAGCGCACCTCGTCCGGTGCGGCACCGGCGAGCGTCTTGACGGCCATGGACGTCCACTTCGTACCGATGCGGTCCAGCAACTGGCGCGTCGGGCAGTCGGGATCGAACAGGTCGCCGCGTACCCGACGACCGGCGGCCCGGTCTCCTTGGGTGGTCACCTGTGGCTCACCACCTTCCCTGAAAGTGCCGTCTTGGAAGCGGCCGGACAGTTACCTATCGTTCCATGGTCACCAATGGTAACCAGCTGGAGGAGTCATCATGCCCGTGACCGCAGCACCCCACCTGCGCCGCATCGCGACGAACGGCATCCAACTCAACGTCGCGATCGCGGGGGACGGACCTGCGGTTCTCCTGCTGCACGGCTTCCCGCACACCTGGCAGCTCTGGAGCGGCGTCATGGGCCGACTGGCCGGGCGGTACCGGGTCATCGCCCCGGACCTTCGAGGCTTCGGTGCCAGTGCACGTGCCGTCGGGGGGTACGACGCAGGCACTCTCGCCGCCGACGCCGAAGGGCTGCTCGACGCACTCGGCGAGCCCTCGGCAGCAGTGGTCGGCATCGATGCGGGCACCGCCCCCGCCGTCCTGCTCGCGCTGCGCCGGCCCGGCCTCGTCCGGCGCCTGGTCGTGATGGAAGCACTGCTCGGCCGCCTGCCCGGAGCAGAACACGTCGTCGCGGGCGGCGCCCCGTGGTGGTTCGGCTTCCACGCCGTCCCCGGCCTCGCCGAGACCGTCCTGGCCGGCAACGAGGCCCCGTACATCGACTGGTTCCTCGACTCGGGGACGCTCGGGCGAGGAGTACCCGACGACGTCCGTACGGCCTTCATCCACGCGTACACCGGGAGCGAGGCTCTTCGCTGCGCGTTCTCCTACTACCGGGCCCTGCCCACCAGCGCGCAGCAGATCCAGGACGCCGTCGCGACGGCCCGGCTGACCATGCCCACCATGGCCGTCGGCTCTCACCCCGTCGGCACGGGGCTCGAACGCCAACTCCGTCCCCTCACCGATGACCTGGTCGGACACCATCTCCAGGACTGCGGCCACATCATTCCCCTCGACCGCCCCGACGCATTGCTCGCGCTCCTTGTTCCCTTCCTCTCCGCCGGTCCGCCGAAGTGACCGGAGCGGGGCCGGCGGAATGCCGTATCCATCCGTGGCGGGCGACGCCCTCCGGGGGATGGCCTGCTCGATGCGTCGGAACGCATACGTACCAGTCGGGCCCGCGCAGCCTCACATACGGGATCTCAGTACGTCGACCTCACAGCCCGGCGCGAACGGGTCGAAGCCGTGCTCGACCAGCCAGCGAACCCCCAGCAGGCTTCGCAGCGACCACCACGCGCGGATCACGTCGAGGTCGACATCGCTGCCATAACCGGCGACGAGGTCGCCCAGGTGCTCCTCGTGTCCGAGCGTCACGGTGGCGAGGTCGAACAGGGCATCACCCCGGCCCGCCTCGGACCAGTCGATGATGCCGGTGACCTCGCCGCCGTCGACAAAGACGTGATCGATCTGCAGGTCGCCGTGCGTGAACACCGGAGTCCACGGCCGGAGCGCGGCCTCGGCGATCTGGCGGTTGCGGGTGACCAGGTCAGCGGGCAGGATGCCGTTCGTCACGAGCAACTCGCACTCGCCGTTGAGTTCCGCCGCCAACTCGTCGGGACCCCGGCGGCGCCGGCCGGGCCAGGGCGGCAACGGCGCCTCGTGCAACTGCCGGATGGCGGCACCCGCCGCGGCCCACGCCGCCGACGGCGCGGTCGACGGCGCACCGAGACGGCCGAGTGCCGTCCCCGGGACGGCGGCGATCGCGAGCACGGGCGGCTTGCGCCACAGGACCTCCGGAGTCGGGACCGGCACCAAGGCCATCGCCTCGACCTCGACGTCGATGCGCGCCTGATCGGTATCCACCTTCAGGAACACATCGCCGACGCGCAGGGTCGCGCGCTCGGAATGGGCGACGACAACTTTGACCTCATCCATGGGCGGCCAGTATCCCGGGGATGATCGCCGATGTCGCCGGGTTTACCGCGTGCGGTGGCGTGGCTGACACCACTTTTGTCAGGAGTCCCTATCGAGGACGTGGGGCGGGGCGGACGAGCGTGCCCGTGGGCGGCGGTGGTGTCAGGGGCGCTTCGAAGTGGTGTGCAACCCCGACGATGTCGGTTTCGTTCCTAATCCCTGACCTTGAGGAAGCGCATCCGGGTTGCGCCATTGCTGTCGGTGCCGCCGGCCTCGGCGTTGGAGATCTTGCCGCCGGTGAGGACGAACATCAGGTGCAGGCGGACCGTCCTGGGGCCGGAAGCGACCGCGTACTCGGTCATGATGTGTGTGGTTCCGCCCTGCTGCTCCTGCCTCGCCGCGTTGATCGCCGCGATCTGGGTGAAGCTCGTCAGGAGGGTGTCCGCGGTCTCGTCCCTGAGCCAGCCGATGATGTAGCCGCTGCCGCCGGTGGCGGAACCGAGCGCGTACCGTACATCGCTGTCGATGTGGTACACCCCGGCTTCCGGGAGCACGATGTCGGACTCGGGGATCGGCACGTCGGTACCTGCCTGGGCCAGGAGGTTGGCGTGCTGCCTCTCGGCGTTGCGGAACGCGCTCACCGGTGTGAGGCGGGCGCCGATCTTCCACCTTTCGGGGCAGCCGGGCGTCCCCGTGACGTCGATGTCCACCGACCGTTCGGTGCTGCTGTTGCCGCCAGGAGCGATACCCGTCAGGTCGATCCGCGGCACGAGCAGCCCACCGGTCGTGTTCCGTGCGGCATTGCACGGGGACGGGTCCAGAGCAGGTGTGTCGGGCGCGTACAGACACCCGTCGCTGCCCCGGGTGATGGCGTTGCCCCGGTCTGTGGAGACGCACGGAGGGCGGGCGGTGGCGCATCCATCCTGGCAGGAGGCGACCGGGATGACCGGCGGGACCGCGGCGTAGGGAGCCGAGCCGTCGAGGGTGTCGGTCGTGCAGGTGACCGCGCCGTCGCAGTTGCGGCAGGTCGTACGGAGGAACGGCCTGCCGCAGCCCGGGGCGGACGCCTGGACGGTGAGGACGAAGCTGTCGACGGTCCACTGTTTGGGGCCGACTCGGCAGGCGTCGTCGTTGCCTGTTTCGAGGTTGAGCTCGACGACGATCTTTCCCGCGAGGACGTCCGCGAGGGACACGGTGGTCGGTGGGATGACGCCGTTGTCGTCACCGCCCGCCGGCAGATCGGGTGGGCCCAGGAGATCGGTGCGGATCGGGGTCGTGCCGTTCCACAGAGCGAAGCGGCCGTAGAGCTGGCAGGCCGTGTTCCTGCCGTCGTTGTGGACATGGACCGAGGCGCTGATCGTGACGCTGGTGGGGTTGCCCCGCAGTGACGTGGGGTCGATGTGCACGACGCCGGCGAGCCAGGTGTGCTGGCCGTTGTGCGTCCCGTCGTCGGCCGGGAACGTGCCCGTACCGCTGTTCAGGATGGTCTGGGCGACGACAGGGTCCAGTGCCGCATGGGTGTTGGCGATGGTGTAGTACGGCGTCGGGTCGGTGCTGCTCGCGGTCGCTGCGACCCGGTACGGCGCGGAGTCGCGCAGTGGGGTGGTCTCGCAGTGCTCGCACGGCTTGGAGCCGGGACAAGCAACGGGGGGACAGGCCGGCTTGGAGGGCTGACAGCCGCCGATGGCGATGGGGGACTGCCCGCAGCCGCATCCACTCATGGGTCAACTCCTATTGTGAGGTGGAGTGGTGGCAGTGGCGGTGTGCCCCGTGCGACTTTGGCGCGGTTGGGGCACGAGGGAGTGGTGCGCCGGCTCGTCAGCCGAAACGGATGTACGTCGAGAGGGCAGGCGCGTTGAGGGATACCGGCGGCCTGAAGGCGGCCGCGCAACCGGGGAGCGGAAGAAGACCGTCTGACGGACCGCTCGCCGGGTCGCGGCTGACATGACGTCGATCGTCATCCGGCTGCGTGTTCCCGCAGCCGGTCATGTCCTTGGGGTGGGAGACAGAAGCGGCCATATCGGCCCCTCTTCGCGATTCTGCTACGGGTACTGGGTACCGGTACTGGGCAAACCGCGTTGGGCGCTCGGGCAGAGGAATACCTGAAGCTCAGTCACTTGTCTTCTTCGTTGCCATTCCTAATGTACTGTCCCGCGACCTGTCGGGCATTACCCCGTTAGGGTGGCCGATTTCACCGTCAAGGTGGCAAAGCGCTCACATTTCCACCGGCGTACGAGCCGGGAGCGGGTGACCTACCGGGCACCGGTTCGCCGACCGCACCCGAGCCAAGCACGCCACCGTCTACGCGCTGCAGGCCGTCGGCCACACCCGCCGTGCGATCCGACGACAGCTCGGCATGACCTACCGCACCGTCCAACGGCTCGCCGGCTCCGCAGCACCGGAAGACCTCTTCGCTCAAGCCCCTTCCCTGGATGGACGTCCCGCTTCAGGGACGTACTCAGGGCGTCGGCCACGGACGCTCGGAGATCCACCGGATCAAGGTCACCATCCTTTGCCGACGGGGGATATCACGCCTGACGGGCTGATCAGCAATCGGATTCTGCGGGGGCGGCCGATGAGCTCTGGGCGGTCTGTGCGACACGGGCCAGCAGGGTGCGCAACTGGTTGGCGTCGTGGTCGTCGAGGTCGGCCAGCAGCCTCGCCTCGGCGGCAGCGAGATTTTCGCGTACTTGGCCGAGGCGGGTGCGTCCGGTGTCGGTGAGCAGGACCTGGCGGGCGCGGCGATCGCGGGGGTCGGGCCTGCGGGTGACCAGATCGTGGGCTTCGAGGTCGTAACCCTCGTCTTCCTGTCCGGCAGCGGTGTACTGATGCAGCGCACCCAAGGTTCCTGGAGCCCGGACATCTTCGCCGAGGACGACCCCTTCGTCACCGAGCCGCTGGCCGGTTTCCGTAAGGCCGCCGAGGACACCGTCCTGGCCTCCGCCGCCAACGGAGTACGCGCGATGGTCATCCGCCCCGGCCAGATCTGGGGCCCCGGCGACCACGGCCACATGTTGTTGATCTACCAGTCCGTCGCCGCGCTCGGAGCCGCCGCCTACATCGGCAGCGGGCTCGCCGTCTACAGCCACGTCCACATCGACGACGTGACCCGCCCGTTCAGCCTCGCCCTCGCCAAGGGACGGGCGGGCGGGCTCTACCACGCGGTCGCCGGCGAGACACCCAACCGGTGGATCGCGGAGAAGGTCGCCGAAGACCTCGGCGTGAAGACCCGCAGCGTCACCCCCGAGGAAGCCGAGCAGATATGGGGCCGTTCGGCACCCTCATCCTGGCCGCCTCCAGCCGTATCCGCGCCACCGCCGCCCGGCGGGAACTGGGCTGGCAGCCCGGACACCCCGACATGCTCACCATGATCGGCGACCAGCGGCTGCGCGGCCTCGTCACCCCCGCCGCCTGACACCGGTGTCGCCCCCCGCCAACAGGCCGAGGGCCGACTCCCCGCAACACTCCCCGCCACCAACGTTTCGCCCGCGTCATGCCCGCCCTCACCCGCACCCACCCCCACACCCACACGGTCGTCGTCCCCGACCTGCGCGGCACCGGCGACAGCGACCGTCCCGAAGACGGCTACGCCAAGACCAACCAGGCCGAGGACATCCGCGGCGTCCTCGACGCCCTGAGGGACTCAGCTGGGCCCAGGGGAACTCACGGAATGGCGCACAAGCACAACACGGCCGGTCAGGTCCGATCCGCGGCGCGCAGGGCCCGCGCCAGCCACTCCAGCTCCTCGGTCGCGTCGGGCGACGAATCCTGCCCGCGCACGCGGGCTACGAGCCTGCGGTAGCGCTCCGCTCCTGCCTCGATCCCGGCCTCCAGGCTGCGCAGCACGGCGGCCCGGTCGGCGTCGCCGAACAGATCGGACAGCATGTCGGCCGCCTCCGGTCCCTCGGGGGCGACCCCGCGTTCTCTGATCTCCGCGACGCTCTGCGCGACCTGCCTGGCCCACCAGATGGACGCCCCGGCGGGACGACCCTGCCCCGGTACGGGAGTGTTGAGCTCCATCCATGTGCGCAACCGGGCGCGAAAGCCGGGGTCCCGCACCAGTTCAGCCAGTTCGATCCAGGCGTCGGCCTGCTCAGGTGTGGGATCGTCGGGCAATTCGATGCTGAAGGTGCGCATGCGGTCGCGCAGGCGCGGGTCGACGTCGAGACCGCCGAACACCTCCTCCTTGAACTCGTCGATGATCTGCTCGCGTTCGGCGGCGGAAAGCCGCGCCAACCGGTTCATCAGTGCTGTCTCCTCAGTGGTGGAACCACGTGTCGCCACAGTGGACAGGACGGCCCGGCTCACCTTGAGCGAGCGGATCTGCGCGTCGAGCGCGGCCACGTGCGCGTGGGCGACCTCGGCGACCGTGGTCCGACCGCTCAGCACCCGGCACACGTCGTCGAGCCCGAGGCCCAGCTCCCGCAGAGTGCGGACCAGCTCGACGCGGGCCACGGACTCGGCGTCGTACAGCCGGTAGCCGCTCGCGGAGCGTGCCACGGGCGGCACCGCTCCCTCGTCCGACCAGAAGCGCAGGGTACGCACCGGAAGTCCGGTGCGGTGCGCGAGTTGGCCGATAGTGAGCACGTCGGGGCGTTCGTCGTCCATGGGCGAGATCCTGGACCCTCCAGCCGCTGGAGACTCAAGGCGCCTCAGTACGACATCCCGTAAGTGCTCCGGAGTTCTGCTGAGTCCCGTCCACCACCAGCGCCAGCGCCAGCGCCGACAGCATGCGCCTCCTCGCCTTCGATCAGGCCGCAGGTTGTCGACGCCTTCGCGTGCGAAATATGCCCCCGCCCGGTATCCACCGGGCGGGGGCATGGCACGGCCGGACCACGTCACGGTCCGCGGTAATTCACGGTTACCGCGTTGCGGTGGCCAGTGCCGCGCGGATGGCATCCTCGCCGACCGGCCGGCCCTTCTCGTTCGCGTACGGCCCGTACGGTGTTCCCCACACCGGCGTGCCCGTCGCCTGCCGCCAGCTGTCGGCCAGCGTTCCCGCGTCCACCACGCCGTAGCCGATGGAGTCGATGAATTCGGTCACCGCCGCCTTCGCCGGTGCGGAGTCCCCGGCGATCGGCAGGTAGGAGCGGTCGACCGCCCCTGCCGGGCGGGCGAGTGACAGCAGGTGCTTGAAGAAGATGTTGTTGAACGCCTTTACGAGCAGGGCGCCCGGGACGTACCGCAGAAGCAGCTCGCTCGATGTGAGGGACTCGCTGTCGAGCTCGGGGATGTGCCCGTCGCGCTCGGGGCCGTAGTTGCAGGTGTCGATGACCGTCTTCCCGGCCAGTGGCGCGGCGGGCACGTGGGGGTAGGCGCTGACCGGCACCGTGACCACGACGATGTCACCGGCCGCCGCGGCCTCCTCGCTCGTCGCCGCGGACGCCCGCGGCCCCAGTTCCGCGGCCGTGTCCGCGAGCGTTGCGGGACCGCGCGAGTTGCTGAGCACCACTTGGTGACCGGCTCCGACAGCGAGTCGCGCGAGGGTCCTGCCGATGCTTCCGCTTCCGATGAATCCCACAGTCGTCATCGTCTCAACGTCCTTCAGATGGGCCGAACTTGGCGGTTGCCGGGCTCGTTACGATCCGGGTTCCCGCCATCAGCCGGCCGGGAAGTAATGGCCGTTGTCCAGATCGGCGAGCAGGCCGGGCCGGGCGGGCTCCCAGCCGAGGGTCCGGCGGGTGATGAGGTTGGACGCCGGGTAGCTCTGCGTGACGATATTCGTGAGGAACCCGAAGTATCCCGGCGTCATCAGGGCATCGTCGGGAACGCTCACGGCGGGCAGGCCCAGGCGGCTGGCGATGGCCTCGGCGATGTCGCGGAACGGGATGCCTCCGTCCTCGACCGCGTGCCAGTACGTGCCCGCCGGCCCCTTCTCCAGCGCCAGGCGGAACAAGGTGGCGGTATCGCGGATGTGCACGGCGTGCCACAGGTTCGAGCCGTCGCCGTGGTAGCCGACGAACCCCTTTTCCTTCGCGAGCGCGATCAGCGTGGGGAGGAAGCCGGCACGATCGGTCGTGCTGTGCGCGATGTTGGCGATCCGCACGACCGAAGACCGCACCCCCTGTTGGGCGAGGTCCACAGCGGCCCTTTCCACGACGTTGCGGACCCGCAGGGTGCCCTTGTGCTCATCGCCGGCGGGGAGGGCCGGGTCCTCCTCGGTGGCCGGCCGCTCCAGGTGACCGGGCGAGCCGATGCTTCCCGCCGTGACCAGCGGCTTTCCGGTTCCCGCGAGTGCCTCGCCGTACGCGAGCATGATCGGGAACTCCGCGGCGGCCACGGCGTCGAGCCCGCCGGAGGGAAGCAGATCCTGCCTGTGCGCGACGTGGATGACGCCGTCGGAGTCCGCGGCTGCCTCCTTGAGCCCGTCGAGATCCTGGAGGTCGCCGCGACGCACCTTCGCGCCGAGCGCGGACACGGCCGCGGCGGCCGCGTCCGACCGGGCCAGGCCGGTGACCTCGTGTCCGGCGGCGATGAGCTCGGGGATGATGTACGAACCGGAATGGCCGGTCCCCCCAGTGACGAAAACGCGCATCTGACTGTCCTTGTGAGGGTAGGTGCAGGGTCTTTTCGTGCCGCAAGTGAACTGGCGTAATGCGGCACGAGAGGTAGTGGTAGGGGTGCGCTCAGCCGAGAAGGGTGATGCCGAGGGAGAAATCGGTGTGCTTGACGGAGTGGTTCATGAGGCCCAACTCCAGCAGGCCGACGTTCTCCAGTGCCCGCGCCATGGACAGCTCCCCGGTGTCCCAGGGGCGCAGCCCCAAGCTCTCGACGAACGCCGACACGCGCGCCTTCGCCTGCGCGTCGTCGCCGGCGATGAACACGTCCAGAGGGCGGCCCTCGGCCGGGCCGGCCGCCAGAACGTGGGAGAACACGGTGTTGAACGCCTTGACGACATGCGCGTCGTCGGGAGCCGCCTTGGCGATCTCCTGTGCGCCGGAACTGCCGTCGGGGACGATGAAGCCCCGCAGGTCGGTGGCTACGGGGTTGGTGATGTCGACGATGACCTTGCCGCGCAGTGCGTCCCCGTACTCCCTCACCACCGCCGCCGCGCCGGCGTATGGCGCGGCGAGGATGACGATGTCCCCGGCCGGGGTGGCCCCGGCCGTTCCGACCGCGGCGCCGCCGAGCGTGGCGGCCAGCTCCTTGGCCTTGGCCGGGTCGCGGCCGATGATCTCGACGGCGTTACCGCCGGTGAGCGCCCGGCCGGCCAAAGCACGGGCCATGCTTCCCAGTCCGATAATGCTGATACTGCTCATCGGTATTCCTGCTTTCCGGGCTTGGACCCCGCTGTCATCTTCCAGTGCCGAATTCGTGGGTCGAATTCGTGAGTCGACTCGTGGGTCGAATTCACTTCGGCGCCCTTGAGCGCCTGTTTTAGGCTGCCATCGAATGTGAGTGGGTGTCCAAGACCTCTTGAAGCTGCGGTGATACCCTGAAGGCATCACCGGGCCGGAGGTGCCATGGATCTGGATCTGCGCAAACTGCGTTACTTCGTCACCGTGGCCGACCGGCTGCATTTCGGCCGCGCCGCCGATGACCTGCATATCGCGCAGCCGGTTCTCAGCCGGCAGATCCGCGCGCTTGAGCGGGATCTCGGCGCCTCGCTGTTCACCAGGGATCGCCACGGAGTAGAGCTGACGGACGCGGGCCGGCAACTGCTGGCCGACGCAGGTCCGCTGCTCGCCACAACCCACGCGGTCCGCCGCAGGGTGTCCGCGGCCGCCCGCGGCAACCGGCGGCTGATGGTCGGTTTCCGGGCCGGCATCCCGGTCATTCCGGCGGCGCGGGCGTTCGAGGACCGGCACCCGGACGTGGTCGTGGACGTGCAGCGGATCGAAGCGGACGACCAGGCTGCGATGCTGCTCGACGGCCGCATCGACGTCGGCTATGTGCGGCTGCCCATCGACGAGGCCGGCCTGCGCGTCACCCCGCTGTACACCGAGCCGCGGGTAGCGGTACTGCCCGCCGGACACCGGCTTGCCGACAAGGAGGAGGTCACCGAGGCCGACCTGGCCGGCGAACCGCTGGTCTGGAACGGTGCTCCGAGCACGCAGCCCACCAAGCGCCCGCACCCGGATGCCGGGTACCCGGTGCGCGGGGTGGACGAGACGCTTGAGCATGTCGCGGCCGGACGGGGTATCTCCTTCCTGGCCCGTTCGGCGTCCGTGTTCTACTCGCATCCAGACGTCGCCTATGTGCCCATCCCGGAACTGGCGCCCGACCAGGTGTGCCTCGCGGTGGCGGCATCGCACACCTCACCGGTAGTGGACGACTTCGTCACCGCGGCTCGGTCGACGGCCGAGATCACGGCAGAATGCGGGAACTATGAGATGTGGCAGCTTGGAGGCGGCGATGCCGTCACACGGCACGCTTGAGCAGTTCGACTGACCCCGTTCACCAGGCGCTGAAGAGTGAACTGGCCTGACGGAGTGGTGCTGTTGCGGCTGACCTCTGAGACGGTTCGGCTCTTCGGCCGGCAGTTGTCCGAGGGGGCGCGGAAGCAGCTGAGACCGACTGGAAGTACGTGCTGTGGACCCGGCTCACGTCGGCTGATCGCCCTGTCGTCGGAGTGGAGCCGTTCACCGACGGTCCGCCGTTCGTCGCGTCGGGAGTCGGTCCCCGGGACCAGAACCCGACTACGGGTTCCAGGCGGATGTGCTGGCTGCCCGCCTGTTGGTCTTTGTTCCGGGCTGGCGTGGCCGGGACGGGCCGCTCACTGATGACCAGCGTGACTGGTTCAGCTACCTCGGTCCGGAAGTCAACGCCGTGCTGCCCCGCGGTGGAGTGAACAGGCGGCGGCAAGTCTCCGGCTCGTAGAGGTTCCGTGGCTCGTAGAGGTTCCGTGGCTCGTAGAGGTTCCGTGGCTCGTAGAGGTTCCGTAGAAGCCTGCAATGCCAGGTGCCGGGCGGCTGCCGTCGTGTGCCGGCCGGTGCGGCCACGTATCCGGTAGCGCGTCCAGCCCGGCCGCGATGTGCCACGTCAGCTCGGCACTTCCTCCCGTCGTCGGTCATCGCCGGCTGTGACGGGGATGGCGTTGTCGATGAGGACGGCGGCGATGGCGGCGGCGGTGGGGAAGGCGTCGGCGTTGAGGACGCGGGTGCGGGCCGCGGCGCCGTCGATGAGCAGCGCGAGCTGCTCGCCGAGCTGTTCAGGTTCGGCGGCGCCGGCTTCACGGGCGGTGTCGGCGAGCCGCGCGGCGACGGCTTCCTTGTAGTCGCGCGCGTACTGGGATGCCGGGTGCTGGGGGTCGTGCAGTTCGACGGCGGCGGCGATATAGGGGCACAGGGGGGTGGTGGGGGGGATGTCGAAGGCGGCGAGGAGCCGTTCGCGGGGCGTGAGGTCGGTGCGGTCGAACACGCCGGACAGCACGGAGGGATCGAACCGGCGCAGGTACTCCGCGACGAGTTCGTCCTTGCCGGTGAAGTGCTGGTAGGCCGTGCGCTTGGACACCTGGGCCGCCACGCAGAGCTGGTCCATGCCGGTGCGGTTGATGCCCTGCTCGCGGAACAGTTGCTGGGACGCGCTGATGATGCGCTCGCGGGCGCCCCGGCCGCGGCGGCGGCCCGTGGGGCCCTTCTCCAACTCCGTCATGAGCCCATGGTACCCCAGCTCGGTAACGACCGGTGTACATAGTTTGCGTCCCGGCCGCCCGCCCGATAGCGTAAGCACACAGGGCGGTGTACATAACTCCGTCGCCCCAGGTACACACGGCACCACCGACTCAAGGGAACGACTATGGGAAAGCTCGACGGCAAGGTCGCGGTCATCACCGGCGGCACCACCGGCATGGCACTGGCCGGCGCGAAGCTGTTCGTCGACGAGGGAGCACACGTCTTCATCACCGGCCGCCGCCAGGACGCCCTGGACGAGGCCGTGAAGCAGATCGGCCGCAACGTCACCGGCGTCCAGGGCGACGCCGCCGACCTGGATGACCTGGACCGCCTGTACGACACCGTCAAGCGGGAGAAGGGAAGCCTCGACGTGCTGTGGGCCAGCGCAGGAGGGGGCGAGCCCGCCCCGCTCGGCGAGATCACCGAGGCCCACTTCGACGCCGCGTTCTACCTCAACGCCCGCGGCACCCTGTTCACCGTGCAGAAGGCCCTCCCGCTCTTCAACGACGGCGGTTCCATCCTCATGACCGGCTCCAACGCCTCCCTCGGCGCCTTCCCCGGCTGGAGCGTCTACGCCGGCAGCAAGGCCGTCCAGCAGGCCTGGGCCCGCGTCTGGCTCAACGAGCTCAAGGACCGCCGCATCCGCGTCAATGTCCTGACTCCCGGCCAGGTCGCCACCGCCAAGCAGGAAGAACTCTTCGACGAGGCCACCAAGCGCCAGTTCGAGTCCCTGATCCCCCGCGGCCAGATGGGCCGCCCCGACGAAATCGCCACCGCCGCCCTCTTCCTCGCCTCCGACGACTCCAGCTACGTCAACGGCATGGAACTCGTCGCCGACGGCGGCACCACCGCTATCTGAACCGAACAACCACCACCAGGGCAGGACATCTCATGAGCGACATCAGCATCATCGGCACCGGGAACATGGCCCGCACCATCGGCGCGCGGGCGATAGCGGGCGGCAACACCGTCGAGGTCATGGGCCGCGATCACTCCAAGGCCGCTGACCTGGCCAAGGCTCTCGGCGGCGGCGCCACGGCGGGCGATTGGGGCACCGCCCCGGCCGGGGACATCGTCATCGTGGCCCTGCTGTACGACGGCGTCGTGCCGGTCGTCGCCCAGTACGGAGACGCTCTCACGGGCAAGGTCATCGTCGACATCAGCAATCCCTTCAACTCCACGTTCGATGGTCTGGCCCACCGTGAAGAGACCTCGATCGCGCAGGAAGTCGCCAAGGCCGCCCCGGCAAGCGCCGGCGTGGTGAAGGCGTTCAACACCGTCTTCCGCCATGTCCTGGAGAAGGGTCGGCCCGATGTCTTCATCGCGGGGGACAATGCGCAGGCCAAGGCAAGTGTGGCGGCGTTCATCGAGACCCTCGGGCTGCGCCCTCTGGACGTCGGCGGCCTGAAAATGGCGCACTGGCTGGAAGGAGCGGGCGTGGTCACGGTGGGCCTCGCCAACCACGGGATGGGGAACGTGGACTTCGCGCTCAGCATCACCGAACTTCCCGTCTGAGTTGACGGTTGGCGGATCGCCGAAAGGACTCGCCAAGTGAGGCCGTGGCGAGTCGGCGGGGTAGCCGTCCTGCGCGTCCTTCCCGAAGGCGAAGATCGCTCCGTCAGGTCGAGGACCGCTCCGTCCAGCAGTGCCTCGGCCGCCTCCAGCACCCGGGCCACCGGGCAGCCGGGCAGCCGTCGGTGAACTCGGCGAGCGGCCTGGTCACACGCGTTGGGGTCTGGCTGTTCGTCAAGGCCGTAGCCCGGTGGCGTGCGCCATCAGATCCCTGCGCCGTAGCCACCGAACGGGACCATGATCGCCCGGACAGGCCCTGGTCGCCGACGTACGATGCCTGCCCCCAGGCCCAGGCCTATTGCGAGCGCCGCCGCGCCGTCATGAGAATGCGAGCAAGTTGATCCGCTCAAACTCATGACTGGCGTCGGCGGCTGTGACCATCCGCCTGAATGACATGCAACGGGTGGTCTATGGCTCACGAGCTTTCTTAGCGATTCGTTGTGGGTAAATCGTCATACCCTGTGCCTACTTGGAGCCCACCACGCCTGCCAGAAGATTTGCTGTGCCTTCGGGCGCCTCCACCTGGAAGTGGTGGCTGCCGAGGTCGACGAGCACGATGTCGAAACGGTCCCCGTAGCGCTCGATCGCTTCCTGATCTGTAAGTGCCCGTATCGCGAAGACGGTGATCGGCTGCTTCGTCTCGCTCAGCGCTGCTTCCATGTCCCAGCGAACCAGACCGCCGATGGAATGCAGGCCGGCAGGCTGCCGCACCGCGACCATCTTCTCGAAGTACGCGTCCTTGAGGGCCTCGTCGGTTCCCGCAGGCGAGCCTCCCTCGACCAGCCCCCGCACCCCTTTTTCGAAGTCTTGGCGGAAGAGGTTCTCCATCGCCTCGACCCGCTCCGCACTCTGCTTGGGAAAAAGGCCCAGGTAGTGCAGCGCATCGAGGGCCACGATGTGCGACACCTTGTCGGGCAGCTGTCGGCCGACTTCGACAGCAACTGCCCCGCCAAGAGAGTGCCCGGCAACAACGGCCGTGTCCACCGATTCCGCTTCCAGGACAGCGGCTACGTCGCGACCGAATTCTTCGATCGTCCAGACGTTCCGCGTCGACCGCGACTCGCCGTGCTCAGCGAGGTCAACGGCGATGACTCGAACGGTGTCAGGCAGGTGATCGGCGATCGCGTCGAAGTCAGTCCGATTTAGACCCCATCCATGGATGAGCGCCAGCGTCGTTCCCGAAGCGGGGCCACTGACCGTGTACCTGATGGTCGTGTGGTCTTCCCGCTGAACCTCAAGATGCTTCTTTTCCTTGGTCGTCATGATCTCTCCTTGTCAAAGGTGGTCAAAAGCCGTGTTGGTCGGCGTGTGGATATTGCTGGGCAGCTCAACCGCATGGGGTGATCTCTGCGGTTGCAGCGGAGTGGCGCTCTACGCGTACCTGGTTCAGGCGCAGTGCCAGGGCGGAGAAAGTGATCACCGCGATTGCGAGCGCGTAGATCCCCGCTGCCGTCCTCAGTCCGATACTGGTAACGGCGATTCCTCCGAGTACGGCGGGAACGCTGTTTCCCAGGTAGTTGATAACGTTCGCCAAGGCGAACACCGCGCCGCGCTCATGCGGCTTGGCAACGCGTGTCAAGGTCCCAAAAGTGGCCAGTACTGAGGCGCCGAAGCCGATACCGGAGATGACGGTGCCGACGGCGGCAAGCCAGGCGAGGTCCTGCGCCACCCCGGAGAGCGATATCAGCGTGCCGGCCCCGAGCAGTGCGGCCGATGGGGCCAACAATATTGCAGCCGGCCTGGAGCGGAGCAGGGTTATGGCGACCGCTCCGGTGCCCGCCAGGAGCGTCACGACGACGCCGCCGATCAGGTGGCTGTGGAGCCCCAGCAGCTGGGCTGCGACGGATGGGCCGAGGGAGAGGTACATGCCGGCGAGAGCCCAAGCGGCAATTCCCGCAGGCACAAGCGGCACAAGGTCTGCGCGCAGATGGGCGGGCATCGCGACCCGCGGGCGCAAGGAGGCAACGGCACCCGGGCGGCGCGGCGAGGTTTCGGGGGTCCGCGCGACCACCACCGCCGCCGCTGTCATTCCGGCGAGCAGCAGTGCGTAGACCAGCCGGGTCGGTGACGGGGCGAGTTCCACGAGCATGCCACTGCCCAGTGCACCGGCCGCGAGTCCGCTCAGGGGTGCGATGGAGGTGACGACCCCAGCCCGCCCGCGCACAGGCTCAAGGTCGACGAGCATGGCGCTCAGAGTCGTTGTCGCGGCCCCGGTCGCTATGCCCTGCACTACGCGGGCGGCGGACAGGACATACACGTTCCCCGCGACCAGAAAGAGGATGAGCGCGACCATTTCCAGTGCGATCGCGGCAGCGAGGACTGGCCGACGACCGAGATGATCCGACAGCCCTCCTACGGTCAGCAGCGAGGCCAGCAGACCGAAGACATAGAGAGCGAAGACGACGGTCAGTGCCCACGCTGTGAAATGCCACTGCTCCTGATAGATCACATAGAGCGGGGACGGCGCGCTGGAAGCGGCCAGAAAGAGGATAAAAACTGCGGCTACGGCCGCGAAGGCGCCCTTGCCCGGCCTGCGGTGCGAAGCGCCGAAGGACGTGTGCTTGGCCTTCGTACCGTCCGGCCTTCCGGCCCCAAGGCCCCCGGCAGCGCGATTTATGGATGTCATCGGAGTTTCCCTTCACCTTTCCGGCTACGACTCTGCTCTCACAAGGCCCGGTCGTACTGATTCGGCCAGGACGAGGGGTCGTCGCGGCGGTGGTAGAGGACGAGATACGGATCGCGCGGCAGTGCCCTCCCCATCAGCACCGCGTCAGCTTGGCCACTCGCCACGGCTTCGCCTGCCGGCGACATGTCGGCGATCTGCCCAAGTGGAGCGAAGGGGAGACCCGACGCCTTGGAGGCCGATACCGACGGCTGCCAGTTCCTGGGCGAAAACTGTCGCCTCGTCAATAGAGATGCCACCTTCGACCCATTACCGTCCGCAGCGGCGCAGTACTGAGCCATCGGAGACATCCGCACACGGTTGGCGACCGTGACGTCCCGCAGTTGCAGGGGGCTCATCTCGGGGCCCACGAATGCTGGACCGGACACAGCAGGACTCACCCCCTGAGGCGCAACATCGCAGCGATCATTGCGTTAGTGGTTGGAGCCTAACACAAACGCAGCGAACGATGCGATACAAAGGCAGTGATCAGTGCAATACTGGTCACATGCCTGCTACGACATCCCCCCGCCGCACCGAAAGTCGGCCCGGCGGCCGCTCTGCCCGGGTCCGGGCGGCGGTCCACCAGGCCGTCAAGGACCTACTCACCCACGAAGCCAGTGAACTGACCATCCCGGTCGTGGCCTCTCGCGCCGGCGTGCACGCCACCACGGTCTATCGCCGCTGGGGCTCCATCGGCGAACTGCTCGCCGACGTCGCCACGAGCCGCTTCTCCGGCGACATCGTGGTACCGGACACCGGGACCCTCCGCGGCGACCTGGAGCGGTATGCGTCCGACCTGGCAAAAGACCTCTGCGACCCGGACACCCTCGCTCTGGTGCGAGCCACCATCGGCACAGGCGGAGAACAGGGTGCTGCCGCATGCCGCGGCGAACGCCAGCAGCAACTCGAAGCCATCCTTGAACGCGAGCAGGCCAGAGGCCATGAGCGCCCGACACTGGAGCGGACCACAGACGCCATACTCGCCCCCCTTTACTACCGGGCCGTCTTCACCAACGAGCCCCTCACCTCCGAGTGGGCATACGGCCTTGTGTCTCACCTGCTGCCAGATGAGAGCGGCGCCGCCAAGGCACCTGACTCCGCATCCGACGATCCGCTCGCGGACTGACGGGCCTGGCTTCGCTGTTCCCGCGGAAGCAGCTCACTCACGAGCCTCGGTACGAGGAAGGCCGTGGCCGTGTTTGCGTTCGCGGTAGTCGTGCTCGATGCGCCGGCGCATCCTGGCGGGTTGGTCATCCAGTAGCCGCTGGGTTCGTCGGCTGGGCAGTACGCGAATGTCCTCACCGGCCGCTGTGTTCCCGGCCGCTGTGTTCCCGGCCGCGGTCGTCATGAGGAACCGCTGCCCGTCTGCGGGCAGTTCGCCGATGATCCGTACGCGGGAGTAGCGCCCGCCCCGCTCAGCGCGGATACGGACGTTGACGTTCCACGGGTGGTCGGGCTCGCGCTCCGGATCCACACCGCGCGTGAACGCACTCCTTCGGCGCGAATCGCGTGAGCAGCTCGCGCGGGACGACAACGGACGTCTCGTCCTCGGCGACGTCTCGCGGTTGCGCGAGACGCCGAGCCGCTGATCCCGGTCCGGATGTCGCTCGCTGCGAGGGCCCTCGTTTATACCCGCGCGTTCCTCGGCGCCGGCATCGCGGGGGCGGTCGGCGTCGGAATCGGTACGCCGTTGCTGGTGGCGGGCGCCGGAACCGAGTCGACCGGAAATCTGCTGCGGAGCGAGCGGCCCCTCCCCACCGCGTTCACCCGTCGGCTGACGGTCCCCCGGGTGCTCAGCCCGGGCAGGTCCGATGCGGACGGGGATCACTATCGCATCGTCCAGACCGCCGCGTCCGCGTCGATCGTCCCCGGTGCCACGACCCGGATCTGGGGGTACAACGGCACCTTCCCCGGGCCGACCATCGAGAGCCGGCGGGGACGACCCGCGATCGTCACGCATGTCAACCGCCTGCCCGTGCCAACGGTCGTCCATCTGCACGGTGGTCGCACGCCGGCGTCCAGCGACGGCCACCCCATCGACTTCGTCTATCCCCCGGGCATGAGTCACCACGGCGGTCACGGCGGCGATTCGATGGTGGGTGACACGACACACGGATCCCGTGAGTACACGTTCCCTCTCGGCCAGCGCGCCGCCACCCTCTGGTACCACGACCACCGGATGGACTTCACCGGGCCGAGTGTGTGGCGTGGCCTCGCCGGATTCCACATCCACCGTGACGAGGAGGAGGACGGACTGGGGCTGCCGTCCGGCGCACGGGAGCTCCCGCTGATGATCACCGATCGCAGCTTCGCCGCGGACGGCTCGTTCCGGTACCCGAGCATCGATCCGGGCCTTCTCCACACCCCGGGAGTGAGCGACGACTACGTCGCCGGCGTACTCGGCGACACCATGCTGGTCAACGGCGTCCCATGGCCCGTCGCGGAGGTGGACGCCGTCCAGTACCGGCTGCGGATCCTGATGGACGTGATCGTCGACTTCTCCGGGTACCGCCCCGGCACCGAGGTGACCGTCGTGAACGACTTCGACGACGGCCCGATGGGGAAGGTGATGCGGTTCGTCGTCGGAAGGCCCGCACGGGACGACTTCGTCCTGCCTGCCAGGCTGTCAACCGTCGAACGGCTCACCGCGGAGCAGGCCGTCACCACCCGGTCGTTCTCCTTCCGGGCCGGTGAGGTGCGCGGCGGGCACGGATGGCTGATCGGTCAACGTGCCTTCTCACCCGGTCACATCGCCGCCGGTCCCCGGCTCGGCACTGTGGAGGTCTGGCGCCTGCGTGCCGACTTCCATCATCCGGTGCATCTCCACCTGCATCCGTTCCAGGTACTGTCGCGTGGCTCCGAAGGGCCGGGCCCGTTCGACGCCGGCTGGAAGGACACCGTCGACCTCCGGCCTGCCGAGGAGGTGGCCATCGCGATCAGATTCGACGGATACCGCGGCACGTACGTTTTCCACTGTCACAACCTTGAGCACGAGGACATGGCGATGATGACCAACTTCGTAGTGCGGTGACGTAAGGGATCAGCCGCTGCCTTGTCGCACGGAGCGTGCGGTGGCCGTCGTGACATCGACAAAACCGTGTACGAGCGGCCGCCGGTCACGCCGCCGCCACGCGACGACGAGAGGGCTGGGCGCGACACCGTCCACCGGAACGACAACAATGCCGGGTGCCCGGTTGATCGTCAGCGGAGCGAGCCCGATCGAGTTGGACCACAGCACAGCCTGAATGCATTCCCGTACAGTCCGCACGATGGTGTCGGCTCCGTCCGCGGGCTCGCGGCCGCCGGCCCAGTAGTCCCTCCAGAGCGGGTCGGCGGTGTCAGGGACACGGAACCAGCGACGGTCCCGCAGCTCGTCCAACTGCAGCCGCTCGCGGGAGGCGAGCGGATCCGTCGCCTGCATGACGACGCCGACCGGGTCCCGGCGGATCTCGGCGACCGCGACTCCGGTCGCCTTGAACGGGCCACGCGTGACAGCGACATCGACCAGACCTCGGTCGACCCCCACCGTGGGGTCGGTGAGGTCTCCCTCGACCATGCGGATCTCGACGCCGGGATAGCGGGAGCGGAACGCCTCGATGAGCCCGCGGCCCGCACGGTCCACGCTGTCGGCCAGCGTCCCGATGGTGATGGTGCGCACATCGGCCGCCTGTGACACCAGTGAAGGCAGGCTCTCGACTCGCGCGAGCACTTCCCGTGCTTCGGGCAACAGCGCGTGGCCGGCCTGGGTCAGGGTCATCCCGCGCGCGGAACGCGTGAACAACTCGACGCCGAGGTACCCCTCAAGCTGCTGAATCGCCCTGCTCAGCGGCGGCTGCGACATGTGCAGCCGGGTCGCCGCCCGGCCCACGTTGAGCTCCTCCGCCACCGCGACGAAGTAGCCAAGAGAGCGAAGATCCACCACCCTTCAACCATACCCTGACGGTATTGCCCTGCCTGATCAGGTGTTGGACCGCCGTCCCCCGACCGGGGTCCAATCGAAGAGTGACCCACGAGAAGAAAGCCATGCTGAACGAACGGACCGAACGCGGCATCGCGGTGTATGCAGAGACCTTCGGCGACAGCGCGCGAGCTGCCGAGCCTGCTCTCGGACCGGGTCGGGAGACGATTCGCCGGAGAGGCCATTCTCGCGGCCGGAGGGCCGGCTTGGAACGACCCGTCGCTGGACGATCGCAGCCGCAGCGTCGCGATCCTCACCGCACTGATCTGTGAAGGTGTGCGCGGCAATCGGTTCACCACACACCTGCAACGCGCGGTCCGTGCCGGGCTCGACCAGCCCGCGCTCGAAGTACTCACCGTGCTGCTGTCCCTGTACGTGGGCCAGGCACGCACGTCCCTGGCGGCAGAGGAGATCCACCACTTCTTCCAACAACCCGTTCCGGAGACCAGCGCACAGCAAGCGCCTCCAGAAAGGCCCATCCCGTGATGTACATCTTGACCGGCGTAGTACTCGCCGGTATCGCCGCCGCGCTCATCGTATTCCGGTCGTTCCGGCCTGCCCCGCTTCCGGCACCGGCGCCGTGGACGGGCCCGCTGCCGGACGCCTCACCCCCCGCCGACATGGCGATCTACAAGCTCCCGACCGGTACGTACGAGAATCGGGCCTTCCTGGCATACCGCGGCGGAGCGTTCAGTGAGCTGCGAAAGTTCGCGGCCACAGCCGTGCTCGTCCGGCATCCCGCCGGCGATCTGCTGATCGACGCCGGATTCGGCGCGAATGTCGAAGCGCACATCGCGACCATGCCGTCCTACCGGCGGACCCCACACGAACCCGGTGACACGGTCCGGGATCAACTGGCCGCGACGAACTACGACATGGCGCGGCTGCGAGGCGTCGTCATCACCCACGCCCACTGGGACCATGTCAGCGGCTTGGCGGAGCTTGACGCGCCGGTCTGGATGAACCCGGCGGAGGGCCGGTACGTCGACCGCGCCAAGGATGCCGTGGTGTTCCGCGAGGTCACGAGCCGTCGCGAGATCCACCACTACACGTTCGACGGGCCACCGTACCTCGGCTTTCCGGGCAGCCATGACGTCTACGGCGACGGCTCGGTGGTCATCGTGGAGGCCGGAGGACACACGGACGGCTCGGTCGTGGTCTTCGTCAGTCTTCCGGACGGCCGCCGGTTCGCCTTCATCGGCGACCTGACCTGGCAGATGGAGGGTGTGACCCTTCGGGCGGAGCGGCCGAAGATGCTGCGGATACTCGCGGACGTCCACCCGACGCAGGTGCGGGACGGACTCCTGCGCATCATCGCCCTGGCCGGCCGGATGCATGTGGTGCCCGCTCACGACGTCCGCGCGTACGATCCGATCCCCGACTGGACCGCCGGCCGCCACAGCGGTGTGTGACCCTGACCCCGTCGGCATCGAGCACGACGGCGGGCGGCCGCACGCCGGTCATGCTCGTGCCGGTTGGGCGAGAACGGCAGCGCTGATGATCCGCACCGCACGGTCGACGCTCTCAGTGGTGACCTCGGAAGAAGCCTGTTCCGATTCGTGAACGAACGCCGTGGCACCGCGTCGGCTGCCGCAGTAGTCGACGATCCCGTGCTCGATCTGCGTCCGCAGCGCCGCCTCGTACCCATGACGCTCGTACGCGCCGGCATCGTCACCGGCAATGGGCAGGAGATGCGTTGTGAGTGCCTGAAGTCCCGGGCGAAGCCCGGAAGCCGGAGAGTACTCGAAGGCCCAGCCATTGATGAAAACGCGGTCGATCCACCCCTTCAGCAGCGCGGGCATCGACCACCAGTAGACGGGGAAGATCAGTACGAGATCGGTGGCACGCTCAAGCCGCCGGTGCTCACGTACGATGTCGGCCGGATAATCGCGGCCCTCCCGGTACGCGCGGCGGTCCGCCAGGGTGAATCTCGGGTCGAACCGTTCCGCCGACAGGTCTGCGACCTCGACTGACGTGGGGTGAAGAGCTGTCTCAAGCCTTCCCAGTACGTGATGCGTCAGGGATTCGGGTTCTGGATGCGCGGTGATCAGCAAGGTATGCATCGGCGCCTCTGTTCGATCGGGGTAACCTACTAGTAGTAGGTTACCCCG
The DNA here is from genome assembly GCF_055639435.1 of Streptomyces sp. NPDC039430. Lineage (NCBI taxonomy): Bacteria > Bacillati > Actinomycetota > Actinomycetes > Kitasatosporales > Streptomycetaceae > Streptomyces > Streptomyces sp. NPDC039430. Next base: position 112,164 of record NZ_JBVKAK010000022.1, read on the forward strand.
ATCGAGAGGCTGGTGGACATGACCGCGCGACGGCTCTCCAGCGCCGACCGGCGAGCCCAGCTCGTCGGTATCGCCCGTGACATCATCGCCACCGAAGGCTCGGACGCCCTCACACTCACGTACCTGGCCGGCAGAGCGGGGATCTCCAAGCCCGTCGTCTACGATCACTTCCCCTCACGCTCGGCGCTGCTCCTGTCGCTGTACCAGGACTTCGACCATCGGCATATCACCGACCTGCGCACCGCGTTGGCGCACACACCGCCGGAGTTGCGTCAGCGGGTCGAAGCGATCGCGACGGCTCATATCGCGTGCGTGCTCTCCCAAGGCGCCGAGCTCGGTGGAGTGCTGGCCGCACTCGTCGGTTCTCCGGACCTTGAGAAGACGAGAAGGGAATCCGAGCGCCGCTACCTCGACGTCTGCCGACAGGCCATAGAAAGCGCCGACGGCGCCGCCGTCCTCGGCGAAGAGGCAGCGATCGCATTCCTGGGTGCCGCGGACGCCCTGGGCGAGGCGGCCGCTCGTGGGACCATCAGCCCTGGACTCGCCCGGTCAACCATCACCACCGTGCTGCTCGGCCTTGTCAACTCCTAGAACGGCCTGTCACACCGGGGGTCGGGAAGGCCGGCGTGCGGCCCTCGGTCTCGCCCTCACCACCGCGGGTCAGGTGCTGATCGCCAGGCGTCTTCGGCGGCCTGAGTGGTGGGATGGGTGGGAAAAGTATGTTCCAGGCCGACGTTGCGGAAGATCCGGCCGACGCGTTCGGGGACGGCGGCCAGTGCGATGGTCGAGTTCGCTGCCAGGGCGTGGTTACGGGCGGCGATGAGCACCGTGATGCCGGTCGAGTCGCAGAACGTGAGGCCGCCAAGGTCGAGAGTGAGCTGCTGGCCCGCGCGTAGTCCGAGTCCGGGCAGGGCCGCGCGTACCTCGGGTGCCGTGTGGTGGTCCAGTTCCCCGGTGAGCTCGATGACCGCTCCCGCGGTGGTGATACGGCTGAGGAAGGTCAGGTGCTGGGTCACCGCTGCTCTTCGCTGCCGAGCCGGGGTACGTGGATGGCCAGGATGGCGGTGTCGTCTTCCACTCCGGCGTCGAAGGTGTCGAGAAGGTCGCGGATCGCGCCGATGGTGGCTGATGCGGTGGTGGGGGCCAGGGTGTGGCCGAGGTCGTGGAGGGCGTCGTCGCCGTAGCGGTCCCCGCCCGCGGGAGTGCGGGCTTCGGTCAGACCGTCGGTGTGCAGGAGCAGCGTGTCGCCGGGGTCGAGGCGGAGGGTGGTGGTGGCGATGTGAGCGTGCGGCAGGATGCCGATGAGCTGCCCGCCCGGGGTGGGCAGATAGTCGGCGGTGCCGTCCGCGCGCATCAGCAGGGCAGGGGGGTGTCCGCCGCTGGCCAGGGTGATGTGGAAGCCGCCTCGATCGGTGTCGGGTGTGAGCAGACCGAAGATGACGGTGCAGAAGCGTGGGTCGGTGCCGTTGTACTCGTGGTTCAGGACGGTGTTGAGGTTGGTGAGGACGGCGGCCGGATCCGGGTCGTAGACGGCTGCGGCGCGCAGGGTGTAGCGCGCGAGAGAGGTGACGGCCGCCGCGGCGGCGCCCTTGCCGCACACATCACCCAGGAACATTCCCCAGGTGCCGTCAGCGAGTGGGAACAGGTCGTAGAAGTCGCCGCCGACCTCATCGAGAGAGGCGATGTGGTAGTAAGCGGCCACTTCCAGGCCGGGCACATTGGCCAGGGCGGGCGGAAGCAGCGTCTTCTGCAGTGTGACGTTCAGGGCCTTCAGGCGTTCGCGTTCCCGCTCCGACTCCTGGCGGGCGCGCAACAGTTCGCTCTCATACGCGCGGCGGTCTCGGGCATCGAAGACGGTGGTGCGGATCAGCAGTGGCTCGCCGTCGCTGCCCGTACGGACGGTGGAGGTCACCAGGACCGGCAGGCGGCTGCCGTCGGCAGCGTTCAGTTCCAGGGCGATGCCGCTGATCTCGCCCTGCATGCGCAGCAGCGGTGCGAAGTGTGTCTCGTGGTAGAGCCGGCCGCCGACGGTGAGCAGGTCGGAGAACGTTCTGCGGCCCACCAGAACGTCGCGTTCGTGGCCGAGCCAGCCCAGCAACGTTGTGTTGATCTTCGCGATGGTGCCGTCCAGAAGGGTGGAGAGGTAGCCGCACGGCGCGTTCTCGTACAGGTCCTCCGCGCTGTCCTCCAGCAGTGCCAAGAACTGCTCCCGCTCATCAGCCGACCCGCGCTCCACGTTCCGGCCGCCCTCTTCCTCGCCGCCGGCCCTGCCCATCATCCGCCCGCTCCGGCGAACGCGGCGATGGCCGCGGCGGTCTCCTCCGGGGCGGCGAGCTGGGGGCAGTGCCCGGTCGCGTTGAGCGTCACCAGCTGACTGCCGGGAATCCGCGACTGTACGAACAAGCCCACCTCGGGCGGGGCGATGGCGTCGCTGGAGCACTGGGCGACCAGCGTGGGGACGCTCACCCGGGCCAGGTCCGCGCGGTTGTCCGACAGGAACGTGACTCTGGCGAAGACACGCGCGATGTCCGGATCGGTGCGGCAGAAGCTGTTGGTCAGCTCTTCGCCCAGTTCCGGCCTCTCCGGATTGCCCATGATGACCGGGGCCATGGCACCCGACCAGCCCAGATAGTTCGCGTCCAGGGACTCCAGCAGCTCGTCGATGTCTCCGGCGCTGAACCCGCCCCGGTAACCGGAGGCAGGGTCGTCGATGAAACATGGCGAGGGCGCGAGCAGGACCAGGCGTGCGAACGCCTCGGGCTGCCGCGCCACGGCGAGCACCCCCATCATCGCGCTCACCGAGTGCCCGACGAACGTCACCGGGCCGAGCGCCAGTTCACGACAGATCTCCAGCACGTCCTCGGCGTAGCCGCCCATCGTGGAGTACCGCTCCTCGTTCCACGACGACAGATCGGAACGCCCCGCCCCCACGTGATCGAAGAGAACGACGGTGAAGTCGCGTTCCAGGATCGGTACCACCAGGCGCCACATGTGCTGGTCGCATCCGAACCCGTGCGCCAGCATCACCACCGGGCCATCAGCCCGGCCGGTCACCGTCACATGGTTCCTGATCCGCACGTCCATACGACTCATAGTCGCAGACGCCATCGCCGAGGCCACCGGCAGCAACGCGATCGACGCGCGTTCTCCTCGGGCGTCATCTCGTGCACGGTGGGCAGGTGCGCGGCCCGTAACCTCAGGGGGCCGTCCGGGCCCCGGTGGCGACGACGTACATGTGAGGGCTCTTCACGCCCCCCGCTTGGCCTTGCACATGCGCCCAGAGGCACTCTCCACGCGGACGAAGAGATCCCGACGCCGGGAAGCGACCGGCTGAAGCAGCTCCGCGAGCGCCTCGCCGTTGGCCGCGAGCTCGTGAACGGATCATAAGTGAGCCTTCTTGAGGCTTCTCCAGCAGATCGACCCGCTCACTCGAAAAGATGGCGGTTGGCTCGGCTCCAGGCGACTCGTTGGGCGAGGTCGTCGAGGTAGCCGTTGACCAGCGGATTTGCGGCTGCAGGTTCCGCCCGGCGAGCCCGCGGACCTGCTCGGTCGCGGTCTGCTGGACATCGATGACCACGCCGGCCAGGCCATCGGCGGAGGTCAGGCCGTAGACGTCGGCGAACAGCTCCAGACGGTGGCGTCGGTCGGGTGGCTCGGGATACCGCAGCCGGCGAAGGCACTCGGCGTCATCCCGGAACGGGGCCACGAATGCACAGGCCGTCGGAGCGGGTGGCAGCAGAGGTCAGCCGGCCTTCGTGGGCTTCTCAGCTCGCGCGCGCGTGCTGCCCTCCAGTCACAGCCCCGTGACGTCCTTGGCCTTTTTCAGCACGGAGCCGAGCGCGTCCACCGCGGCGTCGTGCCGCCTCGCGCGTGACGCCACGTCCGCCGGCACCAACCGCTCGGCGGTCTGCACGGCATAGGCATCCGGGTCGCCGAAAGCGGCCTGCGGGTGCTCTCCCGAATCCGCGCAGTGCGCCGTGACATCCTTGACCGCCTGGAGCACCACTGCCCGGTCCACGCCCGGCTGCATGGCCAGCCGTACCTGGAAACGCGCCATCCACTTCTCGCGGTCCTTCTCCCTCGCCGCGTCCGTTGTCCGGTCCTTCTTCGCCACGTGCACTCCCGCGTGATCGGCATTCGTCCGTCATGAAATGAGACGCCAGGTGATCGAAGCAGGTTGCACAAACACCGAGACTGATGAGTCTCAGGTGACTGCAGGGACCACAGTGGCTCTACCGACCCGGTCCACTGCCGTAGAACGTCACAGATCACGAGTTCTGGAACAGCTTCGGCCGACACCGAGCAACCCGCGACGCGCAGTGCGCCGAACTGTTCGAAGCCCGCTCGGAGACCGGCTATCGGAACGCCGACCCGTTCCGCGCCAGCACGCGGGCCGGACACGGCATGCTCAAGCTGTTCGACGACCTCGTACCCAAGGCCCCGACAACGACCGGCAGTTGGCGAACCATCCGCCTGGCCGGGGCTTCCGCCACGCACCTCGGCCTGGGCGGCGCCGAGCATCCCGCTGGCGGCGCCGATGGTCTCGGCCCGCAGGTGCTCCTGGTCGACCTGGACCAGGCGCGCGCCGGGTGACGCCGGCACGTTCGGCTTGGCCACCGGGACCAGGCCGACGTCGCGGGCCTCCGCCAGCAGCAACACGCGGACGCTGACCTTGAAGTCATCCATGTGCGGATCTGCGCCGGAGGGCTGTCAGGGGTGTCCGCCGCACCCGCAGCCCGTCATGGTCGCCCCCTCCTGGGGCGGCGAGGTCTGGGCGGCGGCCTCTTCCACCGCCGCGAGCAGCCGGCTGCGTTCCTGCGGTGGTATCCACCTGCCGTCGACGACCACGCCATGGATGCGGCGGGTGTTACGGATGTCACGCAGTGGGTCGGCGTCGAGGACGAGCAGATCGGCGGCCTGTCCGCGGGCCACGGTGCCGACGGCGGGCAGGCCGAGGGTGCGGGCCGCGTCGCGCGTGGCCGCGCGCAGGGCCTCAGCCGGGGTGAGGCCGGCCGCCACGAGCAGCGCCAGCTCGTCATGGAGGGCGAAGCCCGGGACGAGGTATCCCGTGCCGGTGTCGGTGCCCGCCGCCAGCCGCACACCCGCGCCGTGCAGCTCGCTCACCAGCCGGAGCCGGTGCGCGAAGATCTGACGGATCCGCCGGTCCTGCTCGGGGGTGCGCCCACCGGTCAGGGCCGCCAGCTGGTCCGGCCAGCTCTCCACCTGCCAGGCGGGCAGGTACTTCCACTCCTCGGCCCGGGACGGAACGTCGTCGGGCAGCTCCAGTGTGCGGTGCACGCTGAGCGTGGGGACGACTGCGGTCCCATCGGCCGCCAGGCTCCGGAAGAGGGCGTCCGCCCGGTCCCGGTCGTAGCCCTGCACCGCCCGCCATTCGAGGGGATGCACCTGCTGGAACCAGCTGTGGTAGCGGGACAGGCTGCTTGGGTCGCGCGGGTCGATCCGTACGGCGGCCAGGCGGCGCCGTATCTCCTTCTCGTGCCGCGAGGTCGCCAGGAGCAGTGCGTGCAGGTGCTCGATGGTGCGGTGGCCGGTGGCGCTCGCCTCCGCGATCCGTACGGTGTCGGGGCAGTGCCCGAGGTGGGGGATGCCCTGGCGCCGTGCCTCGTCCGCGATAGTGAAGTAGGCCTCGCGGGACAGGCGGGAGTACACCTTGACGAAGTCCGCGCCCTCGCGCTTGACCCGCCGTACGGCGCGCCGGGCCTCGGCCGCGTCGCGCACCTCGATGGTCGGGCCCACGTCGGCCGCCCACAGTGAGGGCGCTCCGTCGACGATGGGGCTGCCGACCAGCCAGCGGGGGCCGAGCAACGCGCGGCTGCGGATCTTCTCGCGCCACTCGTGGTGGACCGGCTGACCCCGCATCTCCCGGACCGTGGTGACGCCGGCGAGGGCGTACAGCGCCGGGATCACTGTCTCCGGGCCGTCGCTGTGGGTGTGCGCCTCGATCAGTCCCGGGATCAGGTACTTGCCGGTCAGGTCGACCGTACGGGTGCCCGGGCGGAGCCGGGTGCGTGCGCTCGGGGCGAGTCCGGTGATGCGGCCGCCCTCGACGACGACCGTCATGCCGGGGGCCGGGGGTGCGCCCGATCCGTCGATCACGGTGACGTGGGTGAACGCCAACGGGCCGGTGTCGGCGCCGTTTCCGGCCCCCGTCCCGGCCGCGCGTGCCGTGCCGGCGGCCGCCGTGCTCGTCAGCGCCGTACCCGTCACGGCGGCGGCCCCGGCCAGGAAGCCTCGTCGGGCCATGCCGCGATGTGCCCCGACTGTTGCTTCGGACATGCTGTTTCCCCTCCCACTTGTGATTCCGTCGGCCGTGTCCGCCGACCCCCACGACTCTGGCGGACACGGGGCGACAGGACAGTGCGGCCAGACAGTTCATGTGGGGGTGTTGCTGGCACCACCGAGGGCCGTCCCCGGCGCTGGGGTTGCCCCGCCCGTCAACCGGCCGCCGGCCGGAGTGACCACGCCGCGTCGCCCCGTCGCCGTGGGCTCACGGACTGTCCGCGGTGGAATCCGGCCCTTCTGCGGACGGGCTTGGGCAGCAGGAGCAGGCCGTCGTCGGCCGCGGCGGCCTCGGCTTCCGCGAGTGCCCGGTAGAGCGAGGCGACTGAGGGGGACTTGCCCGCGTTCATCCCGGCCTTGACGGCCGGCTTCTTTCGGTGACCAGCGTATGCGACGAGCTCCTTGAGGCAGGCGACCAGCTCTGTGCCCGTCGGGGGCAACCACACCTCATTCATGCGGCGGCCGGGGCACGCCGGCAGGTCCGGCCCTACGCCGATACAGCGGTGCCACGCGGACCCGACGTCGACAGCGCCCCTCATCCGCCGGAAACCCACCCGTCGCGCACTAGTGTCCAGCACACTGCTTCGATCTGTGGCCCCGTCTTCCCGGCGCACCCCTCAGTGCTGCGCCGACCCGTCGGCGGGCCCGCCGGCCCCGAGCCGGCCATCACCACCGATGTCAATCACCTCGCGGTCGAGTTCCGCGACCCGCCCCGGAGGCAGCCATGCCGAATGACCGTCCCTATGCGGAGAAGGAGTTCGCCGAGATCAACGGGGTCCGGATGGCCTACATCGACGAGGGAGAGGGGGCTCCGATCATCTTCCAGCACGGCAACCCGACCTCGTCCTACCTGTGGCGCAACGTGATGCCGTACCTGGAGGGTCTGGGTCGGCTGATCGCCTGCGACCTCGTCGGGATGGGCGACTCCGCTCCGCTGCCGTCGTCGGGCCCGGACAGCTACTCCTACCAGGAGCAGCGGGAATACCTGTTCGCCCTCTGGGATCACCTCGGCCTGGGCGACGACGCCGTGTTCGTCGTGCACGACTGGGGTTCCGCGCTCGGGTTCGACTGGGCGTACCAGCACCAGGAGCGGGTCGCCGGGATCGCCTACATGGAGGCGATCGTGGCTCCGAGGGAGTGGGAGGACTTTCGCGTGGGCCGGGAGATCTTCCAGGCACTCCGTTCTCCGGCCGGCGAGTCCATGGTGATCTCCGACAACGTCTTCGTCGAAAAGCTCCTTCCGGGCGGAGTCCTGCGGGACATGACCGAGGAGGAGATGGCCGTCTACCGCGCGCCCTACCTCACTCCCGGTGAGAGCCGGCGACCCACGTTGAGCTGGCCCCGTCAGCTGCCGATCGCGGGTGAACCCGCCGACGTGGTGCGGATCGTCGAGGAATACGGCCAGTGGCTGGCCACCTCGCCGGTGCCGAAGCTGTACGTCGAGGTGGACCCCGGCGTGATCCTGCTCGGGAGACAGCGCGAGTTCTGCCGGGCCTGGCCGAATCAGACCCAGGTGAACGTGCCGGGTAACCACTTCGTCCAGGAGGACAGCGCGGATCTGATCGGCCCCGCGGTCGCGGACTTCGTCCGGGACATCCGCGGCACCGAACCGCGTCGGTAACCGAGGCCGGTGCCGGTCCGCGATCCTCCGGCACGCCGGGCCGCGCCGGCGGCCGGGCGGGGTGCCGCAGTCATCGCGAGCGCGCGATCCTGAACCCCGGGCCGTCGATACGCGGGGTCGGCCGGCTCTTACGGCGGCAGACGCCTGGCACGCCCCACGACGGGTCGTGCACCTCCCCGGTCAGGATGCCCCGCGCCATCTGTGCGCTTGCGCCACGCCACGCCGCGCCCCGCCCCGCCCCAGCGTGGCGCCTGCTGGACAATGACGGTTTATTTCTGTCCAACCCCGGTTTCGAGCACTGCACCAGCGCGGTTACCACCTGCGCCTGGCGCAAGGTCTGACCGGGAACACTGAACCACAACCAGCGGTGGCCGGTCATCGCGACCGGCCCCCGCCGCGTAGTCTCAGCCAAGCGGAACCCAATCGTCCTTGACCGCAGGGGGCTCCGGCCGCGTGCTGATGGGCTCGCACGATCGTGGAGTCCACCGAGACGACCCAGTTCAGCTCCCCGTCGGCGTCGGCCTGTGCCACAAGCGCGGTGAACAAGCTCGGTGAACAACCGCTCCCACGTGCCTTCGGCGGACCACATCCGCAAGCGGTTGTAGACGCCCCGCCAGTTGCCGTACCTCTCCGGCAGCTGCCCCCACTGTGCCCCGGTCTGAAACTTCCAGGCGATTGCGTCGATCACCTCTCTGTGGTCCCGCCATCGGCCGCCCCGCTCCGTGTCCGGTCCGGAAGCAACGGCTCGATCCGCGCCCACTGCGCGTCAGTCAACGGCACACCCGGACAACGAGCGACGATCCGGAGGGAGCGACTACACGCAGCCGGTGCCATCGGTTTGGGCGGTAACTGTCCACCAGGAGGTCACTCTGACAGCCATCGCTTCCGGCTCTGACGGAAGAGGGGTGAGACCGAAGTGATCTTCCAGCTCATGCCGCAGGAACTCGCCGATCTCCGCTTGGTCGGCGCCACGCCGGAGCCGCTACAGGAGAGGGACAAGCATGCAGTCGTACTCGTCTTGCACCTCGTCAGCGACGCCGATCGGATCCCACTCATTGAGCAGATGCCGCAGGTCGAGCTCGAACAACCTCTCGGCGCACTGCTGGGCGCCGGAGCGCAGGCGGAACTCCTGTCCGTCCACACCGGCGAGATCAACGCGCGCCAAATGGACATCGACCCGGCCGGAACCTTTACCGTGGACAAGAAGGTCGCCGACGCCCGTGTGGGTGACTACGATGCGCTCCTGCTGCCCGGCGGCACCATGAACCCCGACCAGCTGCGCACCGACCCCGACGCCGTCGCCTTCGTGAGGGAGTTCGTGGAGACCGGGAATCCCGTTGCCACCATCTGCCACGGACCCTGGACCCTGGACCCTGGCAGAGGCTGGCGTGCTGCGCGGTCGCCGCCTCACCTCCTGGCCCAGCATTCGTACTGACCTGCGCAACGCCGACGCCGAGGTCGTCGACGAGGAGGTCGTGATCGACCGCCAGCTGCTTTCCAGCCGCGGCCCGCAGGACCTCCCCGCCTTCTGCGAGGCGCTCATCGAATGCTTCGCCAACGCACCGCAACCCGCCTGATCGGGAGAAGACGTACCTGGCCGAGAGCGTGGCGCGCAGCGTTAGTGCAATGGCACGGAGGACATAGAGGTTGGCGCTGGCGCGCATACGTTTGGTGGCAGCCCAACGTTGCAAAAGCCGAGATCGCAAAGCCACCGCAGAGGAGATCGTCATGGCAAGCAGCAACCGCGCCATCGTCTTCCAGAACCCGAAAGACATGCGCGTTGAGTCTCTGGACTTCCCGAAGCTTCAGATGCCGAACGGCAAGAAGGCCCCGCATGGCGTCATCCTCAGGATCGTCGCCACCAACATCTGTGGGAGCGACCTGCACATCTACCGCGGGTCCTTCCCGGTGCCCCAGGGCATGGTGATGGGGCACGAGATGACCGGGGAGGTCATCGAGGTCGGCCCCGACATCAGCTCGCGGTTGTAGTGCATGATCGGTGCCTGCCCGGCGGCGATCCGCGGCGATCCGCGGCGATTTGATCCAAGCCTTGCCGAAGTCGACCGGGTACGTTCCCTCCTGCTCGGCCTTCGACTTTGCGAGCGGGTCGGGGCCGTAGACGCCGATGACTCCGGTGGCTCCGCCCGCGCGGGTGGCGTCGATCACCTGATTGATGGCGTATGCCGGGGCCATGTCATCGGCGTCGAGGCCGATGCCGTGTGCCTCGTTACCGACGTAGTCGACTGCGCAGTCGACCATGGGTTCGCCAAGGATGGCTTCGATCTGGTCGGTGAGCGCTGCGTTCTGGCTCAGGTCGATCGTCTCGCAGCCGTTCTTCTTCACCAGCTCCAAGCGGTCCTTCCTGTAGTCGCCGACGATGATGCAGGACGCTCCGAGGAGGCGCGCCGCTGCTGCGCCGCAACGGCCGACCGGGCCGGCGCCGGCGATGTACACGGTTGAGCCCGGCTTGGCACCGGCCTCCATGAGGCCGTGGAAAGCGGTGGACAGGATGTCCGAGAGCAGCGCCAGGTCACGCATCTTCGCCATGGCCTGGTCCCTGTCCGGGAAGCGCAGGAGCTGGAAGTCGGCGTACGGGACGAACAGGTATTCGGCCTGGCCGCCGGTCCAGTCGCCCAGGCTGAAGCCGTATGCTCCGCAGGCCACCTTGAGGTTTGTGTTCTCGCAGACGTCGGTCCGGCGCGCCCTGTAGTTGCGGCATCGGCCGCAGGCGACGTTGAACGGGACAGAGACGAGGTCGCCCTCACGCCTGAGGCCCGCCCTCATCCGCCCCGCAAACGCACGAGCGACAGCGTAGTGGGCAGCTGGAACGCCACGTAGTCGGTGTCGGAGATGACACTGTCGATCATCGGATCTGCGACGCCGTGGGCCTTGTCCCGGAAGCCGCCCGCTCCTCCGTGCCGCTTCGTCAGGCTCGCGCCGTTGCAGGAGAGGTCGGTGAGGTCCCAGTCCATCGCGCCGGCCGGCTGGTGGGGACGGTCCCTCTCCGGCTGGCCGGCGCACCGGCCGTCCTCAACCTCCGGCTTGAGGCCGGCGCCCGCGGTGAAGGAGTCGCCGATCGCCACGTACTTCGGACGCGGCGTGGGCGTCACCGTTCCAGCGGCCGTGGAGACCGTGGCGGGGGCAAGGACAGAACCGACGGCGAGCACGACGGTGGCTGCCGCCGTGGCCCGCCCGCGCAGACGGCGGAACGAGACCCCGACGAGCCGCGACCTACCGCGGAATCGGTGACCATATTCACCGTTTCTGCGAAGCGAACCGACCGTCAGGCGAGGGGTGGCCGCAGGACCTTCAAGGTCGGTAGGAGCAGTCCGGTACCGAGGCGCAGAATTGCGCTGACCCTCTTGCCGCCAGACGGCCGGCGTGAACGAGGTGCCGTGGGCGAGGCGGTTGACCATGGGCCAGCCGAAGCCTCCGGTGCCGCCGTTGAGGTCACGGGTGCGCATGCGCGGCGCCTGCGGGCTGCGGTCGGTCGTGCACGGCCACCTCGATGCTGTCCGGGTGCGCGGTCATGTCCAGGGTGCAGCTGCCGCCGCCGCGGCGCGAGGCGTTGGTGACGAGCTCCGAGACGACCAAGGCCACGGCGCCGGCCTCGGCTGGGATCGGATCTACGAGACCGGCGTGGAAGTCCCGGGCGCTGCGCGTGCGACGGCGACGGACGTCGCGGATCGCGCGGGTACGACAGTGACGCTCATCGTGTCCACCAGATCACCCTGGCCCTTGCATCGTCATGCCCGGTTGTCTGCGCGGTGCTTGTGCCCGGCCGTGGTCCGCCAACCCCTGTGTCATCGCCGTTCGAGTGCGATTACCTCATCATCGAACGCGCGAAAATCTATGGTGGCTGGAGTAGACATTGGGTGGTGGCCTGGTTATGGTTTCTCTCGTAGCCCAGGAAGTCAGCAGGGCCTGGCAGAGACGAACTGCCGGGCAGCAGTACCCGCAGTTGCATCGCAGGACGGTGCGGTGGCGGAGTTTCGAAGCCAGGGTTGTTGCGGGACGGCGACGGGACTGGCGACCGGACCGGGTGGCCCGCAGTGATCAGGGGTTGCCGTGAGCAGTACCGCAGTTGACGCAGTACCCAGCAGTGAAGTCAGTGAGCAGCACCTCGGTGAAGGCGTCGGCTGCGGACGCGCGCACCGGGAAGTTCGGCAGTGGGGTTCTAAGACCGTGTCCTACATGGTCAGTTTGAGGAGCCGTTTGTAGCAGCAGAGAGCGGATGCCAGGCCGAGAAAGGCCAGGTAGTTGTCTGGTTTCCGTTCGTAGCGGTGGTTGAGGCGTCGGTACCCGGTCAGCCAGGACATGGTGCGCTCGATCAC
>NZ_JBVKAK010000023.1:0-115681 GCF_055639435.1 Streptomyces sp. NPDC039430
GCAGAACCGCCCCCGCTTCCTCGACCAGCATGGTCATCTCACTGATCGTTTCCCCCAACAAAGCACCCTTCGAGGCCGGTGACGAACCCAATCGGAAGTGCCCCGGTACCAGCTGGTACCGGGGCACTTCCGCTGAGTGTGCGAAGGGGGTTCGGAGGGGGAGCGGACGGCCTCAGCCGTCGGAGTAGCTGAAGTCTCCCACCGTCCAGGCGTTCACGTCCCCGATGGCGATGCGGTACATGCCACCGGTCTCCGGGATCCCGAAACTTCCCTGGAGGATCCGGGCGACATGGAAATGCAGATGGGTGGGCGGCTCGTCCGGCCGCGACGCGCGGGCATCGGCGGCGGCCGGACCGAAGACGGCGGCGAACGGTCCCAGTCGCTCGGAGTCCTCCAGGACCTCGGCGACCCGCTCCCTCCACACAACTTCCGGCGCCAGCCGTCCTGTGATGACGGCGCCCTGGACGACCACGGTGAGGGACATCTGATTGCTTTGCTCGGACTCCACGGTGGTGGCGATGTCAACAAGCAGATGATCAGGCTTCGACATGGGCGCCGACTCTACTACGCGGGCGCCGCCCTGAGTGAGCGTACGGAACACGGGCCGTGGTCCGTCCGGCGCGGATCAGTCCCGCGCGGCGGGGCCGAGCAGCGCCGACGCGGTTTCGAGCGGGGTGAGCGGCTCCGGCGCGACGGGAGCCGGGACGGCGTGACAGGTGAAGCCGAGCCTGGTCAGCGCCCTCGTCACCTCGAAAGAGGTGAAATCGCGGCGGTCCTGCCGTGTGATGACTTCTCCCACCTGCTTGACGGGGTAGGCACGGCGGCCGATGACCACGGATTCGCCGGTGATGGGTTCCGGCTTGATGCCCTTCATCGCCTGCTGCACCTCGCTCTTGACCAGTTCGAAGGGGAAGCGGGCGATGACGCAGCGCATAGTGCCTCGGGGGGAAGAAGGGGAGGTGCGGATACGTCAGCATCCCACAAGAACGCGCGTGGAGGTGCCGGTGGCGGCGGCGGGATCAGGGGAGCCTCTCCGCGCGGGTGATCCGCTTCAGGTGGTAGTAGTCGGCGACACACCGGGCGGGCCAGGTCTTGCCTCCCCTGTGCCCGAACGGCTCCCCCATCCCGCTGACGGACAGCGGCTTGTACGGGAGGACCCGCGCGCCCCGCGCCGCCCGCTCCCGCAGCCAGTGGTCCTGGTGGTCCCACCTCTCGGCCCGTACCCGCATGCTCTCGCCCAGCTCGCCGAGCGGGAAGGCCAGTCCGACGCACACCGCGACGCACATCGCCGCCGCGGCGGCCGTCGCGACGGCGCCGGTACGCGTCGCGCACCCCGGGAACGTATGCCCGCGCGACGCATGACCGCGCAACGCCCGGCCCAGAAGCGCTCCGGCACCCGTCAGAAGCACGACATACAGCAGGAGGTAGTCGTTCCAGGTCCGGTACGCGAACACCACATGCGGTCCGAAGAGCGGGTACGTGATGACCGTGCAGACGTATCCGGCGACCAGGAACGTGACGGTGCCCGCGCCCAGCAGCAGGAGTGGGCTGTGCGGCAGCAGAACCGGCGCGCGCCCTTCGCGGTCCCCGGTCAGCAGCGCCAGCAGCACACCGGCCGCGAGGGCGCCCAGATACCACCAGCCGGTGAGCAGGGTCCCGAGGATGTCCAGGAACCCGTCCAGGGAGCCGGCGAGCGATTCGGGCGCGAACATCGAGCCGGTCCCGGCGTCGTACCGCTCACGGCGGTTGAGTGATCCGGGGGAGGTGAGCAGGAGCAGTGTGCCCATCACGATCCCGGCCACACCGGCCAGGCACCAGGCGCGCGCCCGCGCCCGTACGCGAGGGGCGAGGATCCGGCGGTTGAGCAGCAGCAGGGCCGTGAGCACGACCAGGGCGACGACCGATGTCTCCTCCGAGAGGGTGCCGAGGAAGACGCCCACGACGAGCGCGCACGCCGCCGCCACCACGCGTCCCCGGCGCGACCCGGCCCACAGCAGGGGCACGGCGGCGGCGCACGCCAGGACCGGTGCGACGGTGTGCGAGACGGAGGAGGCGGGCCAGTAGAACGTCTTGTACGTGTTGGGGCTCGCGAGGAGGAACACCACCGTCACCATGGACGCCGCGAACAGCGGTACACCACGCGGCGCCGTCCGGCCGGTCAGGCGCAGCAGCAGTACGGTCACGGCCCACAGCAGCCCCAGCATCACCACACCGCTGACCAGGCCGAACCACTGGTGGCCCGCGACCCCGAACTTCGCGTACACCCCGACCAGCAGCCCGTTCCCGAGCCGTCCGTTGTCCGTCAGATAGAACTTCCCGACCAGCCCCGTGATGCCGTGATCGCGCACGCCGGGCAGAAAACACCAGTCGTCCGCGCTGGGACGGACCTGGCGGCCGAGCCAGAACGCCCACCCGAGAAGGGCCAGTGGCAGTGACAACAGGCCCAGTACGCCGTATCCCGGCCACGGACGTACGGAGCGTACGGATGGCCCGCGGCCGTGCTCCCGCCGCCGCGGGGGTCGGGCGTCCGGCTGCTCCGGGGTGATGACGCTCGACGCGCCCGCGGCCATGTACACCACTGCCTTTCGAAAGGGGAAGTTCCGTTTCCGGCTGGACCGCGCCCGGCGGGAACGCGTCCGGCCGCCGGTTCCCTATCGCTCCGAACGGGCTTGTCCGACGGAGACCGCCGATGGCGCACCGGACGGAAAGGACGTACGCGTCGTGTCCGTTTCCCGGACCACATAGTGCGGACGGCGCTTCGCCTCGTGGTAAATCCGCCCGACGTATTCGCCGATGACACCGAGCGTGGCGAGCTGGATTCCGCTGAGCGCCACGATGGCGGTCATGAGCGTCGTA
Organism: Streptomyces sp. NPDC039430; assembly: GCF_055639435.1. NCBI lineage: Bacteria > Bacillati > Actinomycetota > Actinomycetes > Kitasatosporales > Streptomycetaceae > Streptomyces > Streptomyces sp. NPDC039430. The sequence continues at coordinate 2,857 of NZ_JBVKAK010000023.1, forward strand.
TAGCCCGGCGCGTCCACACCGTTCAGGGCGACATTCGCGATGATCCACAGCGCGTACACGAGAGCGGAGAGAAAGAGCCAGAGACCGGTATGGATGGCGAGCCGCAAGGGGCGGCTGTTGAAGGAGAGCAGTCCGTCGATGCCGTAGTTGAGCAGATTCCGGCCGCCCCACTTGGAGGTACCGGCCGCGCGCTGGACATTCCGGTAGGTGAAGCTCGCCGTGTCGAAGCCGATCCAGGAGAAGATCCCCTTGGAGAATCTATTGCTTTCCGGCAGGGACAGCACGCTGTTCACCGCATGGCGCGAGAGCAGTCTGAAATCGCCTGCCCCGTCCACGACATGGACATCCATACAGCGCCGCACCAGCCGGTAGTAGACCCTGCTGAGCGCGGTGCGCAGGGCGCTCTCGCCGGTGCGGTCGCGCTGGGCGACGACCTGGTCGTAGCCGTGTCGGTGCAGCTCAAGCATGCGGGGCACCAGCTCCGGGGGGTGCTGGAGGTCCGCGTCCATGAGCACGACCGCGTCTCCCCGGGACATGCGCAGTCCCGCGAGCATGGCGGCCTCTTTGCCGAAGTTGCGGCTGAAGGAGGTGTACCGGACGCGCGGGTCCGCTGCCGCCAGTTCGCTGAGGTGTCTTCTGGTGCCGTCCACGCTGCCGTCGTCCACGTAGCAGATCTCGAAGGTCTGCCGGGTCGGTCCGAGGGCGGCGAGCAGAGCGGTGTGAAAGGCGGCGAGCACCTCGCTCTCATTGAAACACGGTACGACGATGGAAATCTGAGGGGGCGTCATCTCACTCCGCATACCCGTGGTGGGCGGGAAGGAATGGTCACCGAAAGCGAACGGTTCGCGAGGGGAAACCGTTGTAATACGGTGCTGTTCGTGGTCTTGAGGGAGTGTTGACCGGTCCTGCCCGTAGTGTTTTCCGGCGCTGTCACGGAAAGAGGGGACGCGCGTGCGAGGACGTGTGCGTCAACGGGCGGAAGCGGGCGGGCATATGGGCAGGAAGAGCTGTGATGGAACGTTCCTCACTCTTCTTCCTCCGATTCACGCCGCGTTCACTGATGCGGTGGCAACTATAAGATTTATCTATCGCCTACTCAAGCGTCACCACGGCATGGCGCCGAGGCAGGTGAAGCGTTTCTGCACATGGTCACGCCGCGTAGGCATGCCCTGTGGGCGACAGAATGCGAGACCCGGGTACTGTGATCTCTGGCACAGCTGATGGCCCGGAGACAGATCCTGCATTTCATGGGCATGACAGGTCGATATCACGCACATGATCCGCGGATTGCGCTCCTGGTAAGGCGTCCGATTACTGCCCCCTCGCGAGGGTTCTTCGACTACGGAGTGTGTGGGGCAGGGGCTACGCGTAACTCGTAGCGCAGCGTGAGCAGTTGACCCCCGGGAGGGAGGGCCAGTTAACTACCGGCCAGTCAACCTCACGGTCTGCCCCCCACGGTCAAGCCCTCACGGTCAACCCCCCACCTCGATCCGGGAGACTTCATGCGGATGCCGGAATCCGTCGCGTCCATTGAGTTCTCGCTCCCCCAGTCGGTCATCGCCGTCAACCCCCTGCACCGCCCGTCGCCACGGCTGACGGCCGCCGCCGCACGGGCGGGTGCGCTCAGCGTGCTGGAGCTGTCGACCGGTGACCCCAGGAGCGTCGCCGACACACTCGACCGCACCCTGCGCTGGTCGTCGCTGCCGTTCGGTGTGCGGATACGTCCCGGCTGCACCGTCACCGCGGCGGATCTGCCCGAGCCGGTGGACACCGTGCTGCTGGCGGACCCCGGGCGCACACCGGAGGAGTTCGCCGCCCGCCGGGTCCTCGTGGAGGTGACCGGTCTGGCGGGTGCGCGGCAAGCCGCGGGAGCCGGGGCGGCCGGGCTGATCGTGCGCGGCGCGGAGAGCGGTGGCAGGGCGGGCGAGCTGAGTACGTTCGTCCTGCTCCAGCAGGTGCTGGCGGACCCGGACATCGAGCTGCCGGTATGGGCGTGCGGTGGCATCGGCCCGCACACCGCCGCCGCCGTCGTCGCGGGAGGCGCGGCCGGTGTCGTACTCGACACCCAGCTCGCGCTGTTCGACGAGGCGGGCCTGCCCGCGGAGCTCACCGGCGCGCTCACCGGACTCGACGGCTCGGAGACGGTGCTGCACCACGGGACGCGCGTGCTGCGCCGCCGCGGTCCAGGCGCCCCCGAACTCCCGGACGATCCGGCCGAGTTCGAGGCCAGAGTGGGCAGTGACGATCTCCGCGTACAGTTTCTGCCGGTCGGCCAGGACGCCTTTCTCGCGGCTTCCTTCGCCCGGCGCTGGAAGTCGGCGGGCGACGCGATCCGGGGCGTCAGGGCGGCGATATCCGCCGCCGTGGAGGACGACAGGCCCGCCGCCGCGCTGGCCGCGGGATCGGCGGGCGCACGGGCACTCGGCACCGAACTCCCCATCGCCCAGGGGCCGATGACCCGGGTCAGCGACGAGCCGGCGTTCGCCGCCGCCGTCGCGGCCGGAGGCGGCCTGCCGTTCCTGGCGCTCGCGCTCGCCAACGCGGACCGTACCCGGACGATGCTGGAGCGCACCCGCGACGCCCTCGGCGACGCGCCCTGGGGAGTGGGTGTCCTCGGATTCGCGGACGAGGAGATCAGGTCCGCGCAGCTGGAGGTCGTACGCGAGCTGAGGCCGACACACGCGATCATCGCGGGCGGCCGGCCGGCCCAGGCCGCCGCGCTGGAGGCGGAGGGCATCGCCACCTTCCTGCACGTGCCCTCCCCGGGGCTGCTGCGGCAGTTCCTCGCCGCCGGCGCGCGCCGGTTCATCTTCGAGGGCGCCGAGTGCGGCGGGCATGTCGGACCGCGCAACAGCTTCCCGCTGTGGGAGGCGCAGACCGAGGTCCTGCTCGACTTCGTGGCCGAGGCCGGTGACGAGGCCGCCGCCGAGCTGACCGTCCTGTTCGCCGGAGGCATCCACGACGCCCGCTCGGCCGCCATGGCGGCGGCCCTCGCCGCCCCGCTGACCCGCGCGGGAACCGCGTTCGGCGTGCTGATGGGCACCGCGTATCTCTTCACCGAGGAGGCGGTCGCGGCCGGTGCCATCCAGCCGCTCTTCCAGCGCAGCATCGTCGCCGCCGAGCGGACCGATCTGCTGGAGACCGCACCCGGACACGCCACCCGCTGCGCCCACAGCGCCATCACCGAGGACTTCGCGCGGCTCAAGGAACAACTGCGCGAACAGGGTGTGCCCGACCGGGAGATCTGGGAACAGCTGGAACGGTTCAACGTCGGCAGGCTCCGGCTCGCCAGCAAGGGCATCGAACGGGTCGGCGACGAACTGCGGCCGGTCGACGAGACGCGCCAGTCCGACGAGGGCATGTTCATGGCGGGGGAGGTCTGCGTCCTGCGTGAATCCGTCACCACCGTCGCGGCGCTCCACGAGTCCGTCGCCGAAGGGGCCGCCGGATGGCTGCGCTCCCGGGCCGCCGGACTGCGCGGCGCACTCGGACTCGACCGGGCGGACGAGGACGCCGAGAGCGCCCCCGATCCGCTGCGGATCGCCGTGGTGGGCATGGCCGGCATGTTCCCCGGCGCCCCCGACCTCGCCGAGTTCTGGGCCAACATCCTGGCGGGCAAGGACTGCGTCACCGAAGTCCCGGCGCACCGCTGGGACGCGGAGCGGTACTACGCGCCCGACGGCGACGGCGAGCGCACCCCTTCGCGCTGGGGCGGATTCCTGCCCGAGATCCCCTTCGACCCGCTGCGCTACGGCATCCCGCCGGCCTCGCTGGCCAGCATCGAACCCGTACAGCTGCTCGCGCTGGAGGCCGCGCGGCGCGCGCTCGCCGACGCCGGGTACGACGGGGCGGACACCGATCACGCCCGTACCTCCGTGGTGTTCGGCGCGGAAGCGGGCAGCGATCTGTCCAACGCGACGACCCTGCGCACGGTGCTGCCCGGATACGTCGGCACCATCCCGGCCGCGCTCGACGAACAACTGCCACGGCTGACCGAGGACTCCTTCCCGGGCATGCTCGCCAATGTCATCGCGGGCCGGATCGCCAACCGCCTCGACCTCGGCGGCGCCAACTACACCGTGGACGCGGCCTGCGCGTCCTCGCTCACCGCCGTGGACGTGGCCTGCAAGGAACTGGTCACCGGCACCAGCGATCTGGTGCTCTGCGGCGGCGCCGACCTGCACAACGGCATCAACGACTATCTGCTGTTCTCCTCCGTGCACGCGCTCTCCCCGACCGGCCGCTCCGCCACCTTCGACGGCGCCGCCGACGGCATCGCGCTCGGCGAGGGAGTCGCCTGCGTGGCGCTCAAGCGGCTGGCCGACGCCGAGCGCGACGGCGACCGGATCTACGCCGTGATCGACGGTGTCGGCAGCGCGAGCGACGGCCGGGCGCTCGGCCTGACCGCGCCCCGCCCGGCGGGCCAGCGCTCCGCGCTCACCCGCGCCTACCGCAACGCCGGTGTGTCCCCCGCCGAGGTCGGACTGATCGAGGCGCACGGCACCGGTACCGTCGTCGGCGACCGCACCGAACTCGCCACGCTCACCGAGGTGTTCACCGAAGCGGGAGCCGAGCCGGCCGGCTGCGCGATCGGCTCGGTGAAGTCCCAGATCGGCCACACCAAGTGCGCGGCGGGGCTGGCCGGACTGATCAAGACCACACTGGCGCTCTACCACGGGGTCAAGCCGCCGACCCTGCACGTGCGCCGGCCCAACGAGGCGTGGGACGGCGAAAGCAGCCCGTTCGTCTTCCACACCGCCGCCCGGCCGTGGGCCGCGGAGCCCGCGGACCGGGTCGCGGGAGTGAGCGCTTTCGGATTCGGCGGCACCAATTTCCATGTCGTTCTACGCGCGTATGACCAGGCGCCGCCCGCGCATACGCTGGACACCTGGCCCGCGGAGCTGTTCATGTTCCGTGGCCGGGACGCCGCCGCGGCGCGCCGCGCGGCCCGTGCGCTGCTCGACCTGATCCGGCGCGGAGGCGACTGGCGGCTGCGTGACTACGCGCGACACGCGGCCCACCGCGGCGACCAGGCGGCGGTACGCGGCGAGCCGGTACGGATCGCCGTGGTGGCGCCGAGCCTGGCGGCGCTGCCCGAACTGCTGCGCAGGGCGGCCGAAGGGGAACACGACCCGGAGGCCGGGCTCCACGTGTCCGACGACACCGCGACCGGTGCCACCGCCACCGACGGAGAGGGAGCCGGAAAGCTGGCCTTCCTCTTCCCGGGCCAGGGCAGCCAGCGCCCCGGCATGCTCGCCGAACTCTTCGTCGCCTTCCCCGAGTTGCAGCGCTACCTCCAGCTCGGCGCGCGCTGGGCGGACGCGCTCTACCCGCCGGCCGCCTTCGACGAGGAGACGAAGGCCGGCCAGCTGGCCCGGATCACCGACACCTCCGTCGCCCAGCCCGCGCTCGGTGTGGTCGAACTCGCCGCCGCGGAACTGCTCGCCTCGGTCGGCGTACGCCCGGCCATGGCCGCCGGTCACAGCTACGGCGAACTCGTCGCGCTCGGTGTGGCGGGGGCGCTCGCTCCCCAGGACGTCCTCACCGCGAGCGCCGCCCGCGCCGAGGCGATCCTCGCCCAGGTGGCGGACGGCGACGCCGGCACGATGGCGGCCGTCACCGCCACCGTCGAGCAGGTCGAGGACGTACTGCGGCCGGCCGGTCTCGCCGAGGACGTCGTCGCGGCCAATCACAACGCCCCCCGGCAGACCGTCATCTCGGGTCCCACCGAGCCGATGGCCGCGGCCGTCGCCCGTCTGCGGGACGCGGGCCACCCGGCGAAGCCGCTCCAGGTGGCCTGTGCGTTCCACAGCCCCCTGCTGGCCGGCGCGGGCGACGCCTTCGCCCGCCGCCTGGAGTCCCTGACCGTCCACCCGACCACCTTCGACGTCTGGGCCAACCGCACGGCCGGGACGTATCCGGCGGAGCCCGCGGCGATCCGGGCCGGCCTCGCCGCGCAGATCGGCGCGCCCGTCCGGTTCACCGAGCAGATCGAGGCCATGTACGCGGCGGGCGCCCGGGTCTTCGCCGAGGTGGGCCCAGGCCGCGTGCTGAGCAAGCTGGTCTCCGCCGTCCTGGGCGACCGCCCGCACCGTACGATCCCGCTCGACGGCGGCCGGGGCGCCGGACTGAGCGGCTTCCTCACCGCCCTGGCCCGGCTCGCCGTCAGCGGAGCCGATGTCCGCGCCGGCCGGCTCTTCCAGGGACGCGACGCGGTCGACCCGGAGACCGCCGTCCCCGGGCGCACCGCCGGCTGGACGGTGGACGGCCAGCTCGTCCGCCTCGCCGACGGCACCATTCCCCCCAACGCCCTGCACCCCGCCAGACCCGTTACGGAGCTGATCGTGCCGGAGAACCACGCCCCCCACGGCGCCGCGGCGTCCGGTCCCGACGCACTCGTCGCCGAATTCCTGCGCACCAGCCGGGACTTGGTGGCGGCGCAGCGAGACGTCATGCTGAGCTATCTGGGCGGCCCCGCGGCCGTCCCGGCGGACCGGCCGCCCGTCTACGCCACCGCACCACAGCTGCCCGCCCCCGCAGCGCTGCCCGCGCCCGTTCCGGCGACCGCTGTCGTCACGACCGCCGTTCCGGCGCCCGCTGTCGTCGCTCCGGTGCTGGATCGTGAGGCGGTGCTTGGTGCGGTGCTGGCGGTGGTGGCGGAGCGTACGGGTTATCCGGTGGACATGATCGAGCCTGATCTTGATCTGGAAGCGGATCTGAGTGTGGACTCGATCAAGCGGACGGAGATCGCGGGTGAGCTGGCGGTCAGGCTGGGTCTGCCGGTCGATGGTGGTGCGGAGCTGGACGGGCTGAGCGCCGCCCGTACGGCCGCCGGGATCGCCGGGCTGCTCGCCGCGAAGGTCGCCGAGCTGCCCGCGCCCTCGTCCGCCTTCCCCCCCGCCGTTCCGGCGCCCGCTGTCGTCGCTCCGGTGCTGGATCGTGAGGCGGTGCTTGGTGCGGTGCTGGCGGTGGTGGCGGAGCGTACGGGTTATCCGGTGGACATGATCGAGCCCGATCTTGATCTGGAAGCGGATCTGAGTGTGGACTCGATCAAGCGGACGGAGATCGCGGGTGAGCTGGCGGTCAGGCTGGGTCTGCCGGTCGATGGTGGTGCGGAGCTGGACGGGCTGAGCGCCGCCCGTACCGCCGCGGGCATCGCCGGACTGCTCACCACCCGGCTCGGTGGCGGGGAGACGGCCTCCGGGACCGGTGACGCCCAGGCCGCGCCCGCCGCACCCACCGTCGTATCCGCCTCGCCCGCCGGGCCCGCGGCCGAGGTCGTGCCCCCGCAGCGGCTGGAGTTCACCGAGGCCGAACTGCCCGCCGTGACCGGCACCGTGGACAGCGGAAGCACGGTGCTGCTCCTGGGCGGCGGTGAGCTGGCCCCGGTCGTGGCCGAGCGGCTGCGCGCCGCCGGCGCCGAGCCCCGGCTCGTACCCACCGGACAGCTGCCGGAGGCCGGCGCCGACGCCGTGCTCTACCTGGACGCCCTCGACGCGGCCGAGGCGCCGCTGCCCGAGGCCTTCCCGCTCTTCCAGACCGTCCTGGCCGGCGCGCCGCGCCGACTGCTCGCCGTCGAGCGCAGGACCGAGGGGGCGGCCAGCGGGCTGCGCGGCTTCTTCCGCAGCGTCGGCCGGGAGTATCCCGGCCTCGCCGCGACCCTGGTCGAGGTGGCGCCCGGCGCGGCACCCGAAGCGGTCGCCGACGCGCTGGTCACCGAACTGGCCGCCACGGAGCGTGAGCCGGTCGTCCTGACCGACGGCGGTACCCGGCGCGCCCTGCGGCTGACCCTCACCGATCTCGGCGCGCTGGCCGCCACCGGAGCGGGCCCGGCCGGCGACGGGGTCGCCGAGGCCGAGGCGGCGGGACTCGACCGTGACGCGGTCGTCCTGCTGGTCGGCGGAGCGCGTGGGATCACCGCGCGGTTCGCCCGTACGATCGCCTCCGTCAGCCGGTGCCGAATCGAACTGATGGGCCGCACACCGGTCCTCTCCGACACCGAGGACCCGGCGACCGCCGGAGCCACGGACCGCGCCGGGCTGCGGGCCGCCTTCCTCGCCTCCGGGCTGACCTCGCCCGCCGAGGTCGAGCGCCGGGTGTCCGCCACGCTCGCCGCGCGCGAGGTGCGCGACACCGTCGCAGCACTGCGGGCCCACGGCAGCCAGGTCCGCTACCACTGCGTCGATGTGCTCGACGTGGAGGCGGTACGGGCCACGGTGAAGGACATCCACGCCGAGCACGGCAGACTCGACGGTGTCGTCTACGCGGCCGGTGTCATCGAGGACAAGCTGATCGCCGAGAAGCCGGTCGAGTCGTTCCGCCGGGTGTTCTCCACCAAGGTGGGCGGGGCGCGCGCGGTACTCGACGCGGTCGACTCGCTCCCCACCGGGCCGCGCTTCGCCGTACTGTTCGGCAGCATCGCCGCCGCGCTCGGCAACAGGGGCCAGTCCGACTACGCCGCCGCCAACGACGCGCTGGAGGAGCTGGGCCGCCGCTGGTCCACCGCGGACCGGCGCGGGCTGACCGTCCACTGGGGCCCCTGGGCGGCCTCCGAGACGAACGGCGGCATGGTCACCCCGGAGCTGATGCGGTCGTACGCGTCGCGCGGGATCAAGCTCATCGACCCCGAAGAGGGACCGCTGAGCCTGCTGCGTGAACTCGCCTGGGGCGCCCCCTCGGCGCACGCCGCGGTCTACACCGCCTCCGGCTGGTGACCGGGATGGATCCCCGGACGCCCGCCGGGTCCACGACACCGGTGGCCATCGTCGGGATGGCCGCGTTCTTCCCCGGCGCGAGGGACCTGGACGGCTACTGGCACAACATCGTCAACGGGGTCGACGCGATCAGCGACGTACCGGCAGACCGCTGGGACGGCGAGTTCTACGCGCCCGACGGGCCCCGGCGCAGCGACCGGGTGTACTGCCGGCGCGGCGGATTCGTCGACCAGGAAGCCGAGTTCGATGTCACACGGTTCGGCATCATGCCCACCTCCGTGGCGGGCACCGAGCCCGACCAGCTGATCGCGCTGGATGTCGCCCACCGGTCCATCGAGGACGCGGGCGGGGACCCCGTACTCCCCGCCGACCGGCAGCGCGCCGGGATCGTCCTCGGCCGGGGCGGGTATCTGACGCCCGGTCTGGTCAGGCTGGACCAGCGGGTGCGTACGGCGGGCCAGCTGGTCCGTACGCTCCGGGAGCTGGCGCCCGAGCTGGGCGAGGACAGGATCGAGGAGGTACGGGCGGCGTTCGCCGGTCAACTCGGCCCGGAGCAGCCGGAGTCGGCGATCGGTCTGGTGCCCAACCTGGCCGCCTCGCGCGTCGCCAACCGGCTCGATCTGCGCGGCCCCGCCTACACCGTGGACGCCGCCTGCGCGTCGTCGCTGGTGGCGGTCGACCACGCGGTCCGCGAACTGGCCGCCGGCCGGTGTGATGTCATGCTGGCCGGCGGTGTGCACCACTGCCACGACATCACCCTCTGGAGTGTGTTCAGCCAGCTCGGCGCGCTCTCGCCGAGCGAGCGGATCCGCCCGCTGCACGCCGGCGCGGACGGGGTGCTCATCGGCGAGGGCACCGGCATCGTGGTGCTCAAGCGGCTCGCGGACGCCGAGCGCGACGGCGACCGTGTCTACGCGGTGGTGTCCGGGACCGGAGTGGCCAGCGACGGCCGTTCCGCCAGCCTCTTCAACCCCGACCCCGGCGGCCAGATCCGCGCGGTGCGGCAGGCGTGGGACGCGGCGGGGCTCGACCCGCGCGCGGCGGACGCCCTCGGGCTGCTGGAGGCGCATGGCACCGCCACCGTCGCCGGTGACCGCGCCGAACTGACCACGCTCGCCGAGGTGTTCGGGCCGGCCGTGGGCGAGCGCGCGGCGATCGGCTCGGTGAAGTCCATGATCGGACACACCATGCCCGCCGCCGGGATCGCCGGGCTGATCAAGGCGGCGCTCGCGATCCACCACGGGGTGCTGCCCCCGACCCTGCACTGCGACGAGCCGAACCCGGCCCTGGACGGCACCCGCTTCGCCCCCCTCGCGAAGGCCAGGCCCTGGGCGGAGCCCGCCACCGGCGCCCCGCGCCGGGCGGGCGTCAACGCCTTCGGCTTCGGCGGCATCAACGCCCATGTCGTCCTGGAACAGCCGGCCACCGTGCCGGCCGCGCGGACAGCCCGTACGACGGTGACCGAGCCCGAACGGGTGCTGCGGCTCGCCGCGGCGGCCCCGGCGGAGCTGGCCGCGCTGCTGGACGCCGACGACTCCACGGTCCTGGCGGCCGGGCTCGACGAGCGCGACCCGGCGGCGGGAGCGGCGGCCCCCGTCCGGCTCGGCATCGTCGACCCGACCGCGCGCCGGCTGAAGCTGGCACGCAAGGCCGTGGCCAAGGGCACCGCCTGGCGCGGACGCAGCGACGTGTGGTTCAGCCCGCGCCCGCTGCTGGGCCCGGCGGGCGGCGGGCGCACCGCGTTCGTCTTCCCCGGCCTCGAAGCGGAATTCGAGCCCCAAGTGGCCGGACTCGCCGAACGGTTCGGCCTCCCCTGGACGACGGGTGAGGACGCCAGGGTCGGCGACGTGGGGCGGCACGGCGCCGCGGTGTTCCAGCTCGGCCGTCTCCTCGACACCGCGCTGCGCAGACTCGCGGTCGTGCCCGACGCGGTCGCCGGGCACAGCGTGGGGGAGTGGACCGCCATGGCCTGCGGCGGCATCCACGCCGCCGACGAGGTGGACGCCTTCCTCGCGGGCTTCGACCCGGACGCGCTGCGCGTCCCCGGCGCGGTCTTCGCCGTGCTCGGGATGCCCGCCGACAAGGTGCTGGCCGAGCTTGGCGGACGTACCGATGTGGTGCTCTCGCACGACAACGCGCCCAACCAGTCGATGATCTGCGGCCCGGAGGAGGCCGTCGGCGAACTGGTCCTGCGCTTCAGGGGCCAGGGGGTGATCGGGCAGGTGCTGCCGTTCCGGTCCGGCTTCCACACCCCGATGCTCGCGCCGTACCTCGATCCGATCCGGCGCGCGGCGGAGACGTACACCCTCCATCCGGGGACCACCCCGGTCTGGTCCGCGACGACCGCCGCGCTCTACCCGGCGGAACCGGCCGCCGTACGGGAGCTGTTCGTCCGGCATCTGCTCGAACCGGTGCGGTTCCGGCTCATGATCGCCGCGATGCACGAGGCGGGGTACCGCGCGTTCATCCAGCTGGGCGCCGGGCAGCTCGGCTCGCTCATCGACCACACCCTGGCGGGCGAGGACCGGCTCGTCGTCTCCGCCCACTCCACGGCCAGGGACAGTCTGGCGCAGCTGCGCCGGGTCGTCACCGCGCTCTGGGTGGACGGCGCCGCACCCGAGGTCGCCCCACTGCTGGGGCCCGTGACCGCCCCGGCGGTCCGGGCGGCGACCGCGTCCGCGCGGCCCGTCCGGGCGGGGGTACGGCTGGATCTCGGCGGGGCGCTCGTCTCCCTGCCCGAGCGGACCAGGACGGCACTGGCCGGGATCGTGCCCCGGCCCGTCACCCCCGCCGCCTCGCCCGCGCTCGCCGTCGCCGACGGCGGGGCGCTGGAGCTGCTCGGCCGGGCCGGCGCGCGCTTCCCGGTGGCCGCCGAACTCTCCGCGCTGCTCCACGACACGGCGGCCGTCGCGAACGAGCTCATCGGCGCGGGCGCCGCGCACCGGCGTACCGCCCCGGCCCGCCGGGGACCGTCGACGGAACCGCCCGCTGCCGCCTCCGTCTCCGTCCCCGCTCCGGCCGTGGCGCCGGTCCCCGAGGTGCTGCGCGTGGACGTCGCCGCGATGCCGTACCTGCTCGACCACTGCTTCTTCCGGCAGCGCCCCGGATGGCCCGACGAGGCCGACCGCTGGCCGATCGTCCCCGCCACCACCGTCATCGGCCATCTCATGGAGATCGCCGAACGCGCCGTGCCCGGAACACGGGCCGTCGCCGTGCACGAGGTGCGGCTGCTGAAGTGGATCGAGGCCATGCCGTCCGTCGACGTGCCGGTGGTGGTACGGCGCCAGACGGCCGACCGGGTCGAGGTCGGCCTCACCGGCTACTCCCGGGCGGTGGTCGAACTGGCCCCGAGCTACCCGGCACCGCCCGCGCCCTGGCCGGTGGACCCGGCCGCCGAGCGCACCCCAGGACTGCGGGCCGAACAGCTCTACAGCGAACGGTGGATGTTCCACGGGCCGCGCTTCCAGGGCGTCAGCGAACTGACCGGCCTCGGCGATCTGTCGGTGCGGGGCGTCATCACCGCGCCGGACGCCCCCGGCGCACTGCTGGACAACGTCGGACAGCTCCTCGGCTACTGGATCATGGCGACGCTCACCGAGCGCACCACGGTCTTCCCGGTCGGGATGGACCGGATCCGCTTCCACGGGCCGGAGCCGAAGCCGGGCGAACGGCTGGACTGCCTGATCCGTATCACCGAGGTCACCGACCTCACCCTCACCGCGGACATGCAGCTCGTCCACGAGGGCCGGGTCTGGGCCGAGTTCACCGGCTGGCAGGACCGTAGGTTCGACACCGACCCCAACATCCGCGCGGTGGACCGCTTCCCCGGCCGCAACACCCTCTCCACGGCCGAGCCCGAGGGCTGGACGAAGGTGCACGAGCGCTGGCCCGACCTGGCCACCCGCGAGCTGATCATGCGCAATATGCTCGGCGGCGCGGAACGCGCGGGATACGACCGGCTTCCCCCCGTCCGCCGCCGTCAGTGGCTGCTCGGCAGGGTCGCCGCGAAGGACGCCGTCCGCGGACTGCTGTGGGGCGAGGGCGCGGACGAGATCTATCCGGCCGAGATCGCGATACACAACGACGGCACGGGGCGGCCCGTCGCCCACGGTGTGCACGGCCGCGTGCCGGGCGAGCTGACCGTGTCGATCGCGCACTGCCGCGAGACCGGCGTGGCCATCGCCCGGCGCGGCGCGTGCGGGATCGACATCGAGGAGATCGCCGACCGGCCGCGGTCCGCCGTCGAGATGGCCTGCGACAGCGGCGAACTGGCCCTGCTGGACGGGCTGGTGGCGGCGGACCCGGAGAGCGGACCCGGCTGGTTCACCCGGTTCTGGACGGCCAAGGAGGCCGTCGCCAAGGCACGCGGCACCGGTCTGCGCGGCCGGCCCGCGGACTACCGCGTGGTGGCGGCGGACCCGGGCGGGCTGCGCGTGGTGACCGAGGGCCGCGCGTACGGGGTGAGTGTGCGGCAGGTGGCCAATCCACCGGGACTGCCCGAGCGGCAGTACATCGTCGCCTGGACGACCGATGACAACGAGACAGGAGAGTCTGATGAGCACTGAGGCGATCGGGTTCATGACCACGGAGCCGCTGGACACCGATGATGCCGCTGTGCTGGCGGACATCACCCGGATGCTGCGCGAACTGCTGGAGGAGGACGGCCTCGACGACGCCGAGATCACCCGGGAGACCACCTTCCACGACGATCTCGAACTGGAGAGCATCGATCTGGTGACGCTCGCCGGTGTCCTGCGCGAGCACTACGGGGACCGGGTCAACCTCGCCCTGTTCATCGCCGATCTCGAACTCGACGAGATCATCGCCCTCACCGTCGGTGAGCTGGCCGACTACGTCGCGGCGTCGCTGCGCGCCAACGGACAGGGCTGATCCGATGACCAAGATCCGTACCGGCGAGATCACCACGCATGTGCAGCGGCTCCCCGCCGCCACCCGGCCCGCCGACGGCAGCGAACCGGACGTCGTCGTCTTCGTGCACGGCCTGCTCACCGACAGCCTGGCCAGCTACTACTTCACCCTCGGCCCGGCCTTCGCCGCCGCGGGCTTCGACGTCATCATGTACGACCTGCGCGGCCACGGCCGCAGCGACCGGCCGGCCACCGGCTACCGGCTGGAGTCCTTCGTCGGCGACCTCGCGGGGCTGCTCGACGCGCTGGGCGAGACCCGCCGGGCGCATGTCGTCGGCAACTCCTTCGGCGGTACGGTGGCCGCCGGGCTCGCCGCGTGGCACCCCGACCGGGTCGCCACGGTCACCATGATCGAGTCCGAGCCGCCGGTCGCCGAGTGGACCCGGCACATGGCCGACGGACTCGCGGACGCCAAGCGCCAGCTCGCCCGCGAGGACGTCATCGGCTGGATCTCCGCCCATCACGGCGCGCACACCGCCCGGCTCTCCCGGGGCGCCAGCCGTATCCTGCGGGTCACCACCCTCGCCGAGGACATCCCGGCGGGACACGTCATCGACGACGATCTCTCCGCGCTCGGCTGCCCGGTCCTGGCCATCTTCGGCGACGAGTCCGGGCTGAGCGCCCAAGTGGACTCCCTGGAAGCCAAGCTGGCGTCCTGCCGCACCGTGGTCCTCGCCGAGCAGGGGCACTCCGTACTCGTGGAGCGGACCGAGGAGACCCGGGACCTGATCCTGGAATGGATCCGGGATCACACATTCGCCGGGGCGGTGCGGTGACCCGCTTCCTGCTCGTCGTCCCACCACTGGTCGGGCACGTCAACCCGCTGGTCGGCGTGGCCGGTGAACTCGCCCGGCGGGGGCACCAGGTCGCGTGGGCGGGCCAGGCCGAGCAGATCCGCCGGCTCGCCGGCCCGGACGCCACGGTCTTCGACTGCGCCATGCCCACCCAGGGGCTGACCAGGCCGCCGGAGCTGACCGGGCCCGCCGCCTTCCGCTTCCTGTGGGCGGAGTTCTTCGTTCCGCTGGCCGACATGATGGCACCGGACATCGAGGCCGCCATCGACGCCTTCCGGCCCGACGTCGTCCTCGGCGACCAGCACGCCGTGGCGGGCGCGCTCGTCGCCGAGCGCAAGGGCATCCCCTACGTCACCTCCGCGACCACCTCCGCCGAACTCGTCGACCCACTCGCCGGGATGCCCAAGGTGGCCGCCTGGCTCGGCGATCTGCTGGGCGCGCTACGCACCCGGATCGGCGACCCGGCGGGCACGGCCGACCCGCGGTTCTCCCCGTACGGCGTCATCGCCTTCACCGGGCGCGAACTGCTCGGTGACGCGCCGCTGCCCTGGGAGCGGACGCATCTGGTCGGGCCGGCCATCGCCGCACGCGCCGACCACTCCGACTTCCCCTGGGAAGAGCTGGATCCCGGGCGCCCCACCGTGCTCGTCTCGCTCGGCACGGCCAACGCGGACGCGGGCGGCCGGTTCCTGACGGAGGCGGTCACCGCGCTCGACGGGCTCGGGGACGCGGTACAGGGCATCGTGGTCGACCCCGGCCATACGCTCTCCGCGGTGCCGCCCGGGGTGCTCGTACGCGCCCACGTCCCCCAACTCGACCTGTTGGCACGGGCCGACGCCGTCGTCTGCCACGCCGGACACAACACCGTGTGCGAGTCGCTCTGGCACGGGCTGCCGCTCGTACTCGCCCCCATCCGCGACGACCAGCCCATCGTCGCGCAGCAGGTGGTCGACGCGGGCGCGGGGGTACGGGTCCGCTTCAACCGGGTCAACGCCGCCCGGCTGGCCACGGCCGTCGAAACCGTACTGGACAGCGGGAGCGGCCACCGCGCGGCGGCCGAGGCGATCGGCCGGTCCTTCCGCGCGGCGGGCGGCCATGTCACCGCCGCAGACCACCTGGAGCGGATCGCGGCGGGTCGCGCGACCGCGCCCGTCCCCGCGACCCGCTGAACCCCCCGCTCCCCACCGGCGGGCACCCCCCCACCGGGAACCCCCCTCCCGACCAGCGAACCCGGGACCACCCATGACAACGGCTTCCGCTCCTCCCGCGCCGGCTGAGACCCCGCGGCCATCCGCGCCGGCCCAGCCCCCCGAGCCGCCCGCCACGCCCCCGCTGCGCGTCCTGCTGCGCTACGCCCGCCCGCACCGTACGGTGCTGCTCGCCACCCTGCTCCTCGTGCTGGCCGCCAGCGCCGCCGGACTCGTCCAGCCACTGGTGGCCCAGCACGTACTGGACGGACTGAGCGACGGGCGCGGGGTGCTGGGGCCCGTGCTCCTGCTGGCCGCGCTCGTCGTCCTGGGCGCCGGACTCACCGGACTCCAGTCCTGGTGGCAGCAGCGCACCTCGGAACGGGTCGTCCGGCAGATCCGCCGCGACCTGGTGTTCCGGCTGATCCGGCTGCGCGTACCCGAACTGGACCGCCGTCCGCCCGGCGACCTCATCTCCCGCGTCACCTCCGACAGCGCCCTCGTCCAGAACGCCGCCACCGAAGGGCTGGTGATGGTCTCCAACGGAGTGCTCAGCATCCTCGGCGCGGTGGTCCTGATGGGCGTGGTGCATCTGGGACTGCTGGGCGTGACCGCCGCCGTGCTGATCGCCGTCGCCCTGGTCATGGTGCTCGTCCTGCCCCGGATCCGTGAGGCGGTCGCCCGCGCCCAGGAGTCGGTCGGCGCGGTCGGCGCCGCGCTCGACCGTACGCTCGGCGCCGCCAGGACCGTGAAGGCCAACGGCGCCGAAGGCCGGGAGACCGAACGCGCGGGAGACGCCATCGAGGGCGCCTACCGCGCGGGACTGGCCGGCGCGCGCTATGTCGCGCTGGTGAAGGTCCTCTCCGGGGTGTCCATCCAGGCGGCGTTCCTCGCCGTGCTCGGCGTGGGCGGGGCGCTGGTGGCCTCCGGCAGCCTCGAAGCCTCCGCGCTGATCGCCTTCCTGCTGTACGTGTTCTACCTGGCGAGCCCGGTCGGCTCCCTGGTCGCCGGGCTGAGCATGCTGCAACAGGGGCTCGGGGCCGTCGGCCGTATCGAGCAGGTCAAGCACATGCCCGTCGAGGACGATGTGGACGACCTCCGCGACCCGCGCGCGATTGTCGCCGCGCCCGGCGCGCCGCCGGTCGAGTTCCGGGACGTACGGTTCTCCTACCCCGGCCGCGCACCCGCCCTGCGCGGTATCTCGTACACCGTCCCCGGCGGCACCCAGACCGCGCTGGTCGGGCTCTCCGGCGCGGGCAAGACCACGATGTTCGCGCTGCTCCAGCGCTTCCACGAACCGGCCGCGGGACAGATCCTGATCGACGGCGTCGACATCGCCACCCTGCCCCGGTCGGAGGTGCGCCGGCGTATCGCCTACGTGGAGCAGGAGTCGCCGGTGATGGCCGGCACCATCGGGGACAACCTGCGGTACGCGGCGACCGGCGCCTCGGACGAGGACATCGCGGAGGTCCTGCGGCTCACCCGGCTCGACACCCTCATCGACCGGCTGCCCGACGGGCTGCGCACCGAGGTCGGCAACCGCGGCGTCACCCTGTCGGGCGGCGAGCGGCAGCGGCTGGCCATCGCGCGGGCCCTGCTGCGCCGGCCTGAGGTGCTGCTCCTCGACGAGGCCACCGCCCAGCTCGACGCGAGCAACGAACGGGCGCTGCGGGACGCGGTGGACCAGGCCGCCAGGCGCTGCACCGTGATCCTGATCGCGCACCGGTTGTCCACCGTGACCGGCGCCGACCAGATCGTGGTCCTCGAACACGGTCTGGTGCGCGCCGCGGGAACCCACGCGGAGCTGGTCGAGGCCGACGTCCTCTACCGGGAACTCGCTTCCTCCCAGATGCTGGTGAGCGAAGGAAATGAGGACATCGGCGAATTGGCCGAGGTGCCGCGCTGACAAAGCGAAACGGCAGTGGGGGCGTTCCGCCGAATGAAGCGGAACGCCCCCACTTATTCAATCCGTCGGCCGGTCGGCCGGCCGGTCGTTCCGTCAGCCGGTGAGGGCGTTCAGAGCGGCCAGATAACCGTCGCGGTGGCCCGCGGTGTTCGGGTGGTACGACTCGTTGATCTTGTCCCATTCCAGGCTGGTGACCCAGGTGGAACCGGATGAGCAGATCGTGTGCGGGTCGAATGCCGGCCGTGCGTCGAGGAATTCGAAACCGGCCGCCGCCGCACGGCTGGACATGACGGAGGCGAGAGTGTCGGCCGCGGAGTTCATCGCCGTACGCTCGGCGTCGCTCAGCCCCAGCAGGCCGCAGGAGCCCCCGATGGTGTAGAGCCGTGGATATCCGACGACGATGACTCTCGCGTTCGGGGCGGCGGCGCGCACCGCCGCGTAGGTCTGCGTGAGCGCGGGCGACAGGACGGACTGCGCCGCCTGCTTGGCCACCTGGACCCCGTTGATGCAGTCCCGGTCGTCGATGGTGAGGATGCAGTTCGTCAGTACGTCGACGAAGCCCACATCATTGCCGCCGACCTGCAGCGTCACCAGGGTGGTGTCCGCGGTGAGCCGCGGTATCTGGGAGTTGATCACTTCGGCCGTGGTCGCACCCGAACACGACGCCTCGACGAATGCCACCGAGCTGTGCTGAGCCGCCCACAGCCGTGGGTAGGTCAGCGGGCCCCGGCGGCACGCGTCGTTCGGGTCGTCGTAGGTACGGGTGCCGGGAGCGACCGCGTACGAGTCACCCAGCGCCACGTACTTGCCCTCGGCCGCGTGGGCGGAGGGTGAGATCGTGACCGCCGCGACGATTGCCAGAAGTGCGGCGAACAGTGCCTTTGTTGAACGCATGGAGATGCTTCTCCAGGAGTGGGGGGACAAGGACCCCACTTGGATAGCAGTTCATGGCGCCGGGTGACGATGGATTCAATGAAAAACTGATGACGATTCAGACGACAGATGGATCGCGGTGGCCACAAGGCCGCGTTCCGTGATCCAACGGCCCTGGAATTCACCGATATGACGGCCATTCACGACGGGGCCCGGTACCAGAAGCCTTGCCTGAAAGGTCCGTTCGACCGGATCGATGTCGATTTCCGCCTCGGAGAAGTCGAGTTCGCGTCCGGTGATCGGATACCACACCTTGAAAACACTTTCCTTGGCGCTGAAAATCAACCGGTCATAGCTGACTCCGGGGTGACGCACGGCCAGCGATTCGATACGTGTCCGCTCGGCCGGCAGCGCGATGACGTCCAGCACCCCCTCGGGCAGTGGCGCGTCGGGCTCCGCGTCGATACCGAGCGCCACCGTCTCCTCGGACCTGGCCACGACGGCCGCGCGGTAGCCGTCGCAGTGCGTCATGCTCCCGACGATGCCTTCCGGCCACTGCGGCGCCCCGCGCCGGTTGGGCAGCAGCGGTACGGGCCGCTGACCGAGACGTCGCATCGCGCGCCTGGCCAGGAACCGCACGGTGGTGAACTCCCGCTGCCGCTTCGGGACCGCGTTCGCCACCAGCGCCTTCTCCTGCGGGAACAGCTCTTCGCCCGGCTCGTGCCCGTCGTCGTAGGCCGCCTCCGCGGCGACCGAGGCGGGCAGCATCTCCCCGATCACCGGACGGCCTGTCCGGCCGGCTCGGGCAGGATCTGGCGCAACGGCTCCCGGGGCGGGCGTTTGCGCCACTCGCGCGGATAGCCGATCGAGACCTCCTCGAAGCGCACCCCGTCGTGCCAGGTGACCCGGGGAATGTGCAGATGGCCGTAGACCACGGCGGCGGCGCGGAAGCGCACATGCCAGTCGGCGGTCAGCTCCGTACCGCACCACTGCGCGAACTCCGGGTAGTACAGAATACGGGTGGGGTCACGGACCAGCGGGAAGTGGTTGATCAGCACCGTACGCAGGGACGGATCGACGGCCGACAGCCGGCGCTCGGTCTCCTCGACCCGCGACCAGCACCAGGCGTCCCGGCCCGCGAAGGGGTCGGCGTGCAGGAAGTACTCGTCGGAGCAGACCACGCCCGCCTCATGGGCCAGCCGCAGCGACTCCTCCGTGGTGGTGGCGCCCGGCGCCCGGAACGAGTAGTCGTAGAGCACGAACAGCGGAGCGATCGCCACCGGCCCGCCGGCGCCCCGCCAGACGGGATAGGGATCCTCCGGGGTGGCGATACCCAGCCCCCGGCACAGTTCCACCAGATGGAGATAGCGCTTCTCGCCCCGCAGATCGCAGGGATCCTGCGGATGGGTCCACAGCTCATGATTGCCCGGAGCCCAGATCACCTTGGCGAACCGCTCGCTGAGCAGCCGGAGCGCCCACTCGATATCGGCGTACTTCTCGGCGACATCTCCCGCGACGATCAGCCAGTCGTCGTCCGAGGCCGGGCGCAGTTCCTCGACCAACGCGCGGTTCTCGTCGTACACGACATGCAGATCGCTGACGGCCAGGAGTTTTCCGTCGGGCACAATACCGTCCTTATCGGTCGGGCTCGAACGCCGGTGGTCGGACCGGGTGCGCTGACCCTTCGAGGTTACGCGGAAGCGGGCGGCGGTGCGTCAGCCACCGGTAACCAGCCGCTCGTCGTCGGCGGCCGGCCGGGGGGAGCCATGGGAGCGGGCGGCGTGCAGCCGCGCGTATGCGCCCTGCTCACGGATCAGTTCGTCGTGGGTGCCGCGCTCCACGATCCGCCCCGACTCCATGACCACGATCACATCGGCGTCGCGGATGGTGGACAGCCGGTGCGCGATGACGAAGCTGGTCCTGCCCGCGCGCAGGGTGTTCATCGCGCGCTGGATCAGGACTTCCGTCCGGGTGTCGACGGAGCTCGTCGCCTCGTCGAGCACCAGCACGGCGGGCCGGGCGAGAAACGCCCTGGCGACCGTGATCAGCTGCTTCTCGCCCGCGCTCACGCCGGCCGACTCGTCGTCCAGCACGGTGTCGTAGCCGTCGGGCAGGGTACGGATGAAGCGGTCCGCGCAGGTGGCGCGCGCCGCGGCGACGATCTCCTCACGGGTGGCGCCGGCGTGGCCGTACGCGATGTTCTCGGCGATCGTGCCGCCGAACAGCCAGGTGTCCTGGAGCACCAGACCGAACCGCGCGCGCAGATCGTCGCGGGTCATCGTCGCGATGTCCGTGCCGTCGAGCAGGATCCGGCCCTCGTCCACCTCGTAGAAGCGCATGAGGAGATTGCCCAGGGTGGTCTTGCCTGCCCCGGTCGGGCCGACGATCGCGACCGTACTGCCGGGTGCCACGGTCAGGGAGAGATCCTCGATCAGCGGGGTCTCGGGGGAGTAGCGGAAGCTCACACGGTCGAACTCCACGCGTCCCGTGACTCGTTCGGGCCTGGCCGGGTGGGCCGGGTCGGGGCCCTGTTCCTCCGCGTCGAGCAGGGTGAAGACCCGTGCGGCGGAGGCGATCCCGGACTGCAGCCGGCCGGCCACACTGGCGACCTGCACGATCGGCTGGCTGAACTGCCGGGAGTACAGGATGAACGCCTGGACGTCCCCGAGCGTCAGCGCGCCGCTCACCACCTTCCAGGCGCCCACCACCGCCACCACCACATAGCCGAGGTTGGCGATGAACATCATGGCGGGCTCGATGGTGCCCGAGGCGAACTGGGCCTTGGCGCCCGCCCGGAACAACGCGTCGTTGTGCGCGTCGAACCGCCGCTCCGCCTGTTCGCGCCTGCCGAAGCCCTTGATCAGCGAGTGGCCCGTATAGACCTCCTCGACCTCCGCGTTCATCGAGCCGGTGGCGGCCCACTGTTCGGCGAACCGGGGCTGGGCGCGCTTGCTTATCCACGCGGCGAGCACCCCCGACACCGGCACGCTCGCCAGCATGATCAGCGCCAGGGACGGCGAGATCACCAGCATCAGGACGAGCATGGTGAGAAGGGAGAAGACCGAGGTGATCAGCTCGGCGAGGGTCTGCTGAAGGGTCTGCTGGAGGTTGTCGACATCGTTGGTCGTACGGCTCAGCACCTCGCCCGCCGGATTGCGGTCGAAGTAGCGCAGCGGCAGCCGTCCGAGCTTCTCCTCCGCCCTCTCCCGCAGATCGAAGACCACCCGCTGGACGACGGACGCGACCAGCCGGCCCTGCGCCAGCATGAACAGCGAGGCCGCGACGTACAGCACGAGCAGGAGCAGCAGCAGCCGCCCGACCGCGCCGAAGTCGACACCTCCGGTGGTGACCCCCGGTGCCGGGTCGCCCGGTGCGCCGAGCAGACCGGCCACGATCAGGTCGGTGGCCCTGCCGAGCAGGAGCGGGCCGAACGCGTTGAGCGTGATCCCGCCGATGCCCACCAGCAGGGCGACGGCGATCCGCGGGCGGTGCGGCCGGAGCAGTCCGAGGAGCCGGCGGCCGGGCCCCCGGGGTTCAGTGGGGCCGGGGCCGGCCGACGAGACCATGGGCGGTCTCCTCCTCGGTGAGCTGGGAGAGTGCTATCTCGCGGTAGGTGGCGCTGTCGTGCAGGAGTTCGTCATGGGTGCCGGTGGCGACGACGCGTCCGCCGTCGAGCACGACGATGCGGTCCGCGTACCGCACGGTGGCGACCCGCTGGGCGACGGTGAGCACGGTCGACCCCGCGATCTCCGGCGCCATCGCGGTGCGCAGCGCGGCGTCCGTGGCGTAGTCGAGCGCGGAGAAGCAGTCGTCGAAGAGATAGACGGCGGGGCGGCGCAGCAGGGTGCGCGCGATGGCGAGCCGCTGGCGCTGGCCGCCCGAGACGTTCGTGCCGCCCTGGGAGATCTCCGCGTCCAGCCCGTCGGGCATCCGCGCGACGAACTCGTCCGCCTGGGCGATCCGCAGGGCGTGCCACAGCTCGTCGTCGGTGGCGTCCGGGTTCCCGAAGCGGAGGTTGGTCGCGACGGTCCCGGAGAACAGATACGGCCTCTGCGGTACGAAGCCGACGGCCCCGCTGAGAACGTCCGGGTCCAGCCGCCGTACGTCGACGCCGTTGACCCGTACCGAACCCTCGGTGGCGTCGAACAGCCGCAGGACGAGGTTGAGCAGCGTCGTCTTGCCGCTGCCGGTGGAGCCCAGGATCGCCACGCTCTCCCCGGGGCCCGCGGTCAGATCGATGTCCTGGAGCACCGGCTTCTCGGCGCCCGGATAGCGGAACTCCGCCCCGCGCAGCTCCAGCCGGCCGACGGCGTCCGGCGCGGCCCCCACCGGCTCGGACGGCGGGGTGACACTCGTCGGCGTGGCCAGGATCTCCTGGATACGCCCGGCGGAGACCTTCGCGCGCGGCACCGACAGGAATACGAACGCGACCATCACGACCGACATGAGGATCAGCGAGAGATAGCTGAGGAAGGCGCTGAGCGCGCCGATCCGCATCGCCCCGCTGTCGATCCGGTAGGCACCGGCCCAGAGGACGGCGACCATGAACCCGTTCATGAGCAGCAGGACCACCGGCAGCATCGACGCGATGAGCCGGCCGACCCGCCGCGAGACCTCGAACAGTTCCGTACTCGTACGGGCGAACCGCTCGCGCTCGTAGCCGTCCCGTACGAAGGAACGCACCACGCGCACGCCGGTGATCTGCTCGCGCAGCAGCCGGCCGAGCCGGTCGAGATACGTCTGCATCCGCTCGTAGAACGCACCCATCCGGGCCAGCAGCAGTCCGAACGCGACGGCGACGACCACGACGAGGACCACCAGGATCAGCGCCAGCGGAACGTCCTGCTGAAGCGCCAGCACCACGCTTCCCAGACACATCAGGGGCGCGGCCACCACGATCCCGAAGCCCGACTGCGTCAGCGTCTGCACCTGCTGCACATCGTTGACCGTCCGGGTCAGCAGCGACGGCGTACCGAAGCGCCCCACCTCACGGGCGGAGAAGTCCAGCACCCGGCGGAAGACGACGGAGCGGATGTCGCGTCCCATCGCCATGGCCGTACGGGAGGCCAGGGACACCGCGCCCGTCGCCGCGGCGACCTGGACCAGGGCCAGGGCGACCATGACCGCCCCGAGGCGTGAGATGTAGCCGCTGTCCCGCGCGACGACGCCGTTGTCGATCAGGGCGGCGCCGAGCGTCGGCAGCAGCAGCGTGCCGAGGATCTGGATCAGTTGCAGGAGGACCAGCAGGGCGGCGGCGCGCCGGTACGGGCGCACATGGGTACGCAGAAGTCTGAACAGCACGGAAAGACGCTCCGGTTGACAGAGCCGGCCCGAACGCCGACGCACACAGTGCACCGCATCACGGTCCCGAAAATTACTAGTGTTCCGCCTCTTCGTGCCTTCCCCGATCCGCTCCGACTCGTGAATTCCCTAGTAAGCACGGGATTTCTTGACACCGTGGTCGGCGGCTTGCGAGCGTGCCGATGTCTATCGTCCGGACAGAAGCGTATTCGATGCAAGGTCGTCGACCGAGCTCTGCGTTTGGGCGGTCTCTCCGTGGTCGAGAAGGGGTTGGTATGACCAAGCGTGCGCTGATCACCGGAATTACCGGGCAGGACGGTTCCTATCTGGCCGAGCATCTCCTGTCACAGGGCTACCAGGTTTGGGGATTGATCCGAGGACAGGCCAACCCGCGAAAGTCCCGGGTCAGCCGGCTCGTCTCCGAACTCTCGTTCGTGGACGGCGACCTGATGGACCAGGGCAGCCTGGTCTCCGCCGTCGACACCGTGCAGCCGGACGAGGTGTACAACCTCGGCGCGATCTCGTTCGTGCCGATGTCCTGGCAGCAGGCCGAACTCGTCACCGAGGTCAACGGCATGGGCGTGCTCCGCGTCCTGGAGGCGATCCGGATGGTGAGCGGCCTGAACGGCTCGCGCACCGCGGGAGCCGGCCAGATCCGCTTCTACCAGGCGTCGTCCTCGGAGATGTTCGGCAAGGCCGCCGAGACCCCGCAGCGAGAGACGACGCTGTTCCACCCGCGCAGCCCCTACGGCGCAGCCAAGGCGTACGGGCACTTCATCACCCGCAACTACCGCGAGTCCTTCGGGATGTACGCCGTGTCGGGCATGCTCTTCAACCACGAGTCCCCGCGCCGCGGCTCGGAGTTCGTGACCCGGAAGATCTCACTCGCCGTCGCCCGGATCAAACTCGGACTCCAGGACAAGCTGCACCTCGGAAACCTCGACGCGGTACGCGACTGGGGCTTCGCCGGCGACTACGTGCGCGCCATGCACCTCATGCTCCAGCCCGACGAGCCGGACGACTACGTGGTGGGCAGCGGCACCATGCACTCGGTACGGGACGCGGTGCGCATCGCCTTCGAACACGTGGGCCTGGACTGGCAGGACTACGTCGTCATCGACCCCGAGCTGGTCCGCCCCGCCGAGGTGGAGATCCTCTGCGCGGACAGCGAGCACGCCCGGACCAAGCTGGGCTGGAAGCCCAGTGTCGACTTCCCCGAACTGATGCACATGATGGTCGACGCCGACCTGAATCAGGTCTCCCGGGAACACGAATACGGGGACCTTCTGCTGGCCTCCAACTGGTAGCGGAACGAAGACCGCGGAGGACTAGGGAATTCCCGTAGCGGTCCGTACGACACTCGCCACATGGCTTCCCGCTGAACGGCTGCGAAGCCATGTGGCTTTCTCTTTATCGCATTGCACGGCGAACGCGAGATGCCCCGCGTGATTCATGTTCGGCCGTCGGCTGTCGAGATGGGTTGAGTTGAGATGGACAACGAACAGAAGCTCCGGGACTACCTCAAGCTTGCGACCGCCGATCTCCGACGGACGCGGCAGCGGGTCAGCGAACTGGAGACGGCGGCCCAGGAGCCGATCGCCATCATCGGAATGACCTGCCGCTACCCCGGCGGTGTCAGCAGCCCGGAAGACCTCTGGCGGCTGGTCGAGGCCGGTGAGAACGGCATCACGGCGTTCCCCGCCGACCGCGGCTGGGACGCCGAGGCGCTCGCCTCGTCCAGCACCTCGTCCGGCGGATTCCTCCACGACGCCCCCGACTTCGACGCCGACTTCTTCGGCATCTCGCCGCGCGAGGCCGTGGCGATGGACCCGCAGCAGCGCGTCGCGCTGGAGTCCGCCTGGGAGGCGTTCGAACGCGCGGGCATCGACCCGACCTCGGTCAAGGGCAGCCAGACCGGGGTGTTCATGGGCGCGATGGCCCAGGACTACCGGGTCGGCCCCGCCGACGGCGCCGAGGGGTTCCAGCTCACCGGCAACACCGGCAGTGTCCTGTCCGGACGCATCTCCTACACCTTCGGCACGGTCGGCCCCGCGGTCACCGTGGACACCGCCTGCTCCTCCTCGCTCGTCGCCGTCCATCTCGCCACCCAGGCGCTGCGCACCGGGGAGTGCGCCCTCGCGCTCGCCGGCGGCGTCACCGTCATGTCGAGCCCCGGCACCTTCATCGAGATGGGCCGTCAGGGCGGCCTCTCCGCGGACGGCCGCTGCCGCTCCTTCGGAGACACCGCCGACGGCACCGGCTGGGCCGAGGGCGTCGGCATCCTCGTCCTGGAACGGCTCTCCGACGCCCGCCGCAACGGCCACGAGATCCTCGCCGTGGTACGCGGCACCGCCGTCAACCAGGACGGCGCCTCCAACGGACTGACGGCCCCCAACGGCCCCTCCCAGCAGGAGGTCATCCAGCAGGCCCTGATCAACTCCCGGCTGTCGGCCGCCGAGATCGACGCCGTCGAGGCACACGGCACCGGCACCACGCTCGGTGACCCGGTCGAGGCCCAGGCGCTGCTCGCCACCTACGGCCAGGGCCGCGACGAGAACCGGCCGCTGCTGCTGGGCTCCGTCAAGTCGAACATCAGCCACACGCAGGCCGCCGCCGGGGTCGCCGGTGTCATCAAGATGGTCATGGCGATGCGCCATGGAGTGCTCCCGCGGACCCTGCTGGCCGACGAGCCCTCGTCCCATGTCGACTGGTCGCGGGGCGCGGTCCGCGTCCTCACCGAGAACGCCCCCTGGCCCGGGACCGGCGCGCCCCGGCGCGCGGGTGTCTCCTCGTTCGGCATCAGCGGCACCAACGCGCACACCATCATCGAGGAGGCCCCGGCCGCGCCCGGTCCCGAAGGTGACGCCGACGCTGCCGACGCCCCCGGGGACGGCGCCGGCATCGAGCCGGGCACCGTACCGCTGCTGGTCTCCGGACGGACCCGTGAGGCGCTGCGCGCCCAGGCCGCGGGGCTGCTGGCCGCGCTGGAGGCCGACCCCGCCGCGACCGTACTCGACACCGCCTGCTCACTGGCCACCACCCGCGCCGGCTTCGAGCACCGCGCCGTGCTCATGGCCGCCGACCGCGACGGCGCGCTCGCCGCGCTGACAGCGCTGGCCGGGGACGAGGAGACGGCGGGCCAGGTGCGGGGCGCTGTCCAGGGCGCTGTCCAGAGTGACGGGAAGCTGGCGTTCCTCTTCACCGGCCAGGGCTCCCAGCGCCTCGGCGCGGGCCGGGAACTCCACGCCAGGTTCCCGGTGTTCGCCCAGGCGCTGGACGCCGCCTTCGCCGCGCTCGACCCGCTGCTCGGCCGGCCGCTGCGTGACGTGCTCTGGGGCGAGGACCCCGACGCGCTGAACCGCACCGAGTACGCGCAGCCCGCGCTGTTCGCCGTCGAGGTCGCCCTCTACCGCCTGGTCGAGTCCTGGGGCGTCAAGCCCGACTATCTGACCGGGCATTCGATCGGCGAGATCACCGCCGCCCATGTCGCCGGAGTGCTGTCGCTGAGCGACGCGGCGGCCCTGGTCGCCGCCCGCGGCCGGCTGATGCAGGCGCTGCCCGAGGGCGGCGCGATGATCGCCGTACAGGCCACCGAGGACGAGGTCGCCCCGCTGCTGGCCGGCCACGAGGACGCGGTGTCGGTCGCCGCGGTCAACGGCCCCTCCGCGCTCGTCCTCGCCGGTGAGGAGAGCGCGGTCGCCGCGGTCGCCGCCCGGCTGGCGGACGAGGGACGCAAGACCAAGCGGCTGACGGTCTCGCACGCCTTCCACTCGCCGCTCATGGAGCCGATGCTCGACGAGTTCCGCGCCGTGGTGGCCGGTCTGTCGCTCCAGGCACCGCTGCTGCCGTTCGTCTCCAACGTCACCGGTGAGCCCGCCACGGTCGCGCAGGTCACCTCCGCCGACTACTGGGTGGACCATGTGCGCCGGGCCGTACGGTTCGCCGACGGCGTCGGCTGGCTCGCCGGCCACGGCGTCACCACGTTCCTCGAACTCGGCCCCGACAGCGTCCTGTCCGCGATGGCCGAGGACTGCCTCGACGCGACGGACACCGAGGGCCACGCCGCGCTGCCCGCGCTGCGGGCCGGCCGCCCCGAGACCGACACCCTCACCACCGCCCTGGCCGGACTGTACGTACGCGGTGTCACCGTCCGCTGGGCGGAGTACTTCGCGGGCACCGGCGCGCGCCGTCGCGACCTGCCGACCTACGCCTTCCAGCGCCGCAGGTACTGGCCCAGGGGCGGCGCCCAGAACCAGTCGGCCGACCTGCGGGCCGCCGGGCTCGGCGCGGCCCACCACCCGCTGCTCTCCGCCGCCGTCTCCCTCGCCGACTCCGAGGGCGTGCTCCTCACCGGCCGGCTCTCGCTCCCGTCCCACCCGTGGCTCGCCGACCACGCGATGCGCGGCACCACACTGCTGCCCGGCACCGCCTTCCTGGAACTGGCCCTCCGCGCCGGCGACGAGGTCGGCTGCGACCTGGTCGAGGAACTGACCCTGGCCGCGCCGCTGATCCTCCCCGAGCGGGCCGGTATCCAGGTCCAGCTGTGGATCGGCAACCCCGACGACTCGGGCCGCCGCACCGTCAACGTCTACTCGCGCCCCGAGGGAAGCGACGAGACGGCCTGGACGCGGCACGCCACCGGCGTACTGGCCGTCGACGAGCGGGCCGGGGAGCGGGGCGCCGGGTTCGACGCCACGGTGTGGCCCCCCGCCGGGGCCGAGCCCGTCGCCGTCGACGGCGTCTACGACCGGCCGGCCGGCGACGGCCTGGCCTACGGCCCGGTCTTCCAGGGCCTGCGGGCCGCCTGGCGGCGCGACGGCGACGTGTACGCCGAGGTCGTGCTGCCCGAGGGCGGCGAGGCCGACGCCGACGCGTTCGGTCTGCACCCGGCGCTGCTGGACGCGGCGCTGCACGCGGCGCCCTTCGCCGACCTCGGCGCGGACAGCCGCGGCGGACTGCCCTTCTCGTGGGAGGGCGTGTCGCTGCACGCGGCCGGCGCCACGGCGCTGCGCGTACGGCTCTCCCCGGCCGCCGAGGACGCGGTCTCGATCACCGTCGCCGACACCTCGGGCGAACCGGTCGTCTCCGTCGAGTCGCTGGTGCTGCGCGCGGTCGCGGAGCGGCAGTGGGGCGGCGCCGCCACGGCCGCCCGCGACGCGCTGTTCGGCCTGGACTGGGTCCCCGTACGGCAGGGCACCGACGCCCCCGGATCCGTTGCCCTGGTGGGCCCCGACCCGTTGGGACTCGCCGGGAGCGAAGCCCTGGCGGACACGGCCGGGATCCATCAGGATCTGGCGGCGCTGGCGGCGGGCGAGGAGCCGGTGCCGGCCGTCGTCCTGGTGACGGCAGGCGGTACGGCCGACGCGGACGCGGCACGCTCCGCCCACGCTCTGACCGCAGAGGTCCTGGCGTCGGCACGGGCCTGGCTCGCGGAGGAGCGGTTCGCCGGATCACGGCTGGTGTTCGTGACGCGCGGCGCGGTGGGCGGCGCCGATGTGGCGGCGGCCGCGGCGTGGGGCCTGGTTCGCTCCGCGCAGTCGGAGAACCCCGGCAGCTTCGGACTGGTCGACCTGGACCCGGCGGCGCCCGTCGCTCTCCCGCTCCGGGCGCTGGGTGGCGACGAGCCGCAACTGATCGTCAGGGACGGTGAGATCAGGGCCGGACGGCTGGTCCGCAGGGCGCTCGGCGAGACCGGGGCCGGGCCGCTCTGGGACACCGAGGGCAGTGTGCTGATCACCGGTGGCACGGGCGGTCTGGGCGCGGTCACGGCACGGCATCTGGTGGCGGAGCACGGCGTGCGCCGGCTGCTGCTGGTGAGCCGCAGGGGACTGGGCGCCGAGGGCGCGGAAGCGCTGGCGCACGAGCTGACGGAGCTGGGCGCCGAGGTCACGGTCGAGGCGTGCGACGCCGCCGACCGCGACGCGCTGGCCGGGCTGCTGGCCCGCCACCCCGTCTCCGCCGTGATCCACACGGCCGGTGTGCTGGACGACGGACTGGTCGGCTCGCTCACTCGGGAACGGCTGGACACGGTCCTGCGTCCCAAGGCGGACGCGGCCTGGCACCTGCACGAGCTGACACGCGGTCAGGACCTGACCGCGTTCGTGGTCTTCTCCTCGGTCGCCGGAGTCATCGGCAGCGCGGGACAGGGCAACTACGCGGCCGGGAACGCCTTCCTGGACGCGCTGATGGAGCGCCGCAGGTCCGAGGGCCTGCCGGGCGTGTCCCTGGCCTGGGGTCCCTGGGACCGTACCGGAGGTATGACGGGCTCCCTGGCGGAGGCCGAGGCGGAACGGCACGCGCGCTCCGGGGTGCCCGCGCTCCCCGTCGAGCAGGGCGTGGCGCTGTTCGACGCGGCGCTGACCACCGGCGAGGCCGCCGTCGTGCCCGTACGGCTGGATCTGCCGGTCCTCCGCGCCCAGGGTGACGTACCGCCGCTGCTGCGGTCGTTGATCCGCACCCGCGTCCGCCGCGCGTCGTCCGTCGCGGGATCGGGTACGGCCGGCGATCTCGTCCAGCGGCTGACCAGGCTGGAGGCGGCCGAGCGTGCCGAGCTGCTGCTCGATCTCGTACGCGGACAGGTCGCCCTCGTCCTGGGGCACGCCGGTGGCGCGGACATCGACGCCGGGCGCGCCTTCCGCGAGCTGGGCTTCGACTCGCTGACGGCGGTGGAACTGCGCAACCGGCTGAGCACCGTCACCGGACTGCGGCTGCCCGCCACCCTGGTCTTCGACTACCCGACCGTGCGCGCCCTGGCCGCCCACCTCCTCGACGAACTGCTGGGCTCCGACGCGGCGGTGGCCGGGCCGGCCGCCACGCGGACCGCCGCGGTGGCAGACGATCCGATCGTGGTCGTCGGGATGAGCTGCCGCTATCCGGGCGGGGTGGCCTCGCCGGAGGATCTGTGGCGGCTGGTCACCGAGGGCGCGGACGCCATCTCCGGCTTTCCCGCCAACCGCGGCTGGGACGTCGAGTCGCTCTACCACCCGGACCCGGACCACCCCGGTACGGCGTACACCCGCTCGGGCGGATTCCTGCACGAGGCGGGCGAGTTCGACCCGGCGTTCTTCGGGATGAGCCCCCGCGAGGCGCTCGCCACCGACTCCCAGCAGCGACTGCTGCTCGAAGCCTCCTGGGAGGCCGTGGAGCGGGCCGGCATGGACCCGACGACGCTGCGCGGCAGCGCGACCGGGGTGTTCGCCGGGGTGATGTACAGCGACTACGGCACGGTGCTGGCCAGCCCGGAGTTCGAGGGCTTCCGGGGCGGCGGCAGCTCGGCGAGCCTGGCCTCCGGCCGGGTCTCCTACACGCTGGGCCTGGAGGGCCCGGCCGTGACGGTGGACACCGCCTGCTCGTCGTCGCTCGTCGCGATGCACTGGGCCATGCAGGCGCTGCGCAGCGGCGAATGCTCGCTGGCACTGGCCGGCGGTGTGACGGTGATGTCGACCCCCTCGGTGTTCGTGGACTTCGCCCGCCAGCGCGGCCTGTCACCCGACGGCCGCTGCAAGGCGTTCTCCGACTCGGCGGACGGCGTCGGGTGGTCCGAGGGCGTCGGCATGCTGGTCCTCGAACGTCTCTCGGACGCGCGGCGCAACGGGCACGAGATCCTCGCCGTGGTCCGGGGCTCCGCCGTCAACCAGGACGGCGCGTCGAACGGCCTCACCGCCCCCAACGGCCCCTCGCAGCAGCGCGTGATCCGCCAGGCACTGGCCAGCGGCGGGCTCGCCGCCGGTGACGTCGACGTGGTCGAGGCGCACGGCACGGGCACGACGCTGGGCGACCCGATCGAGGCACAGGCCCTGCTCGCCGCGTACGGCCGGGACCGCGACCCCGGGCGTCCGCTGCTGCTGGGCTCGGTGAAGTCGAACATCGGTCATACGCAGGCCGCCGCCGGTGTCGCCGGTGTGATCAAGATGATCATGGCGATGCGGCACGGGGTGCTGCCCAGGACGCTGCACGTCGACGCCCCGTCCTCGCATGTGGACTGGTCCGAGGGAGCGGTGGAACTGCTCACCGAGCAGACCTCCTGGCCCGAGACCGGCCGCCCGCGCCGGGCCGGTGTCTCCTCGTTCGGCATCAGCGGCACCAACGTCCACACCATCATCGAACAGGCCCCGCCCACCACGCTCCCCGCGCCCACCGCCCCGCGCCGCGAGCCGGGAGCCGTCCCCTGGCTGATCTCGGGCCGGACCCGGGACGCCCTGCGCGGCCAGGCCGCCCGGCTGCTCTCCTACGTACAGGCGAGGCCCGGACTCGACCTGGTGGACGCGGCGTTCTCGCTCGCCACCACCCGTACCCGCTTCGAGCAGCGCGCCGCCGTGGTCGCGGGGGACCGTACGGCGCTGCTGCGCTCCCTCACCGCGCTGGCCACCGACCGGCCCGACGCCGGACTGATCGAGGGGGAGGCGGCGCGGCGGGGCAGGACCGCCGTGCTCTTCACCGGCCAGGGCAGCCAGCGGCCCGCCATGGGCCGTGAACTGTACGAGCGGTTCCCGGCGTTCGCCGAGGCGCTGGACGCGGTGCTCGCCGAGCTGGACCCGCTGCTCGACCGCCCGCTGCGCGAGGTGCTGTTCGCGGGCGAAGGCACGGCCGGGGCCGCGCTGCTGGACCAGACCGGCTGGACCCAGCCCGCGCTGTTCGCGTTCGAGGTCGCGCTGTTCCGTCTCGTACGGTCCTGGGGCGTCACCCCGGACTTCGTGGCCGGCCACTCGGTCGGTGAACTCGCGGCGGCCCATGTCGCGGGCGTGCTGTCGCTGGCGGACGCCTGCGCGCTGGTCGCGGCCCGCGGCCGGCTGATGCAGGCGCTGCCCGGGGGCGGCGCGATGGCCGCCGTACAGGCCGCCGAGGACGAGGTCACCCCGCTGCTGGCCGGACGCGAGGACACCGTCTCGATCGCCGCGGTCAACGGGCCCGCCTCGGTGGTCGTCTCCGGCGACGAGGACGCGGTCCTGGAGATCGCCGCCACGTTCGACGCGCGCGGGCGCAAGACCAGGCGGCTGCGGGTGAGCCATGCCTTCCACTCGCCGCGCATGGCCGGGATGCTCGACGCGTTCCGCACCGTCGCCGAGGGACTCACCTACCACGCGCCGCGCATCCCGCTGGTCTCCCATCTGACCGGCGCCCTCGCCACCGACGAGCAGCTGTGCTCGGCGGAGTACTGGGTCGCGCATGTCCGCGACGCGGTCCGCTTCGCCGACTGCGTACGCACCCTGCGCGACGCCGGCACGACCACCTTCCTGGAACTGGGCCCCGACGCACCGCTCTCCGCCATGGTCCAGGACACCCTGGGCGACACCCACGACGCCGAACTCGTCCCGCTCTGCCGCGCCGACCGCGACGAGGAGACGGCCGTCACCACCGCGCTGGCCCGGCTCCAGGTACAGGGCGTCACGGTCGACTGGGCGGCCTACTTCGCGGGCGGCGCCCGCCGCGTCGATCTGCCCACCTACGCCTTCCAGCACACGTTCTACTGGCCCGAGCTGCCCACGGCCGCCGCCGCGCCGGGCACCGACCCGGGGGACCAGCGGCTGTGGGCCGCCGTGGAGCGCGGCGACGCCGACGAGCTGGCCGCCCTCCTCGGCCTGGGCGAACAGGAACACGACTCCCTCGGCTCCCTGCTGCCCGCGCTGACCTCCTGGCGCCGCGGCACGCGGGAGAAGACCCTGCTGGACTCGCTGCGCTACCGCGTCGAATGGACGGCGCTCAGCAAGCCGGCCGCCCCGGTCCTGGACGGCACCTGGCTGCTCGTCACGAGCGACGCCGAAGGCGCTGATACGGACGGTGGAGATCTCACCGAGCAGCTGGCGGGCGCGCTCAGCGCCCACGGCGCGCGGGTACGCCGCCTCGTCCTGGACCCCTCGTGCGCCGACCGGCACGTGCTGGCCGCACGGCTCCACGCCACCGCGTCCACCGACGATTCCGACAGCACCGCCCACGTCCTCTCCCTGCTCCCGCTCGACGAGCGCCCGAGCGACGGCCACGCGCCGCTCACCCACGGCCTCACCCTGACGCTCGCGCTCGTCCAGGCACTCGACGACACCGGATCCCGGGGACGGCTGTGGACGGCCACCCGGGGCGCCGTGTCCACCGGCCCCGCCGACCCGGTCACCCGCCCCGCCCAGGCCGCCGTCTGGGGCCTCGGCAGGACCGTGGCCCTGGAGCACCCGCGGCTCTGGGGCGGATTGATCGACCTGCCCGGCACACTCGACGAGCGGGCCGCGCAGCGCCTCGCGGGCGTGCTCGCCACGAAGGACGCCCCCGACGGCGAGGACCAGGTCGCGCTGCGCGCCTCCGGCGTCTCCGGCCGCCGGCTCGTCCGGTACACCGTCGACGCGCTGCCCGCCGCCGAGGAGTTCACCGCCCGCGGCACCGTACTGGTCACCGGCGGCACCGGTGGCCTCGGCGCCGAGGCCGGCCGCTGGCTGGCCCGTTCCGGCGCCGAGAACCTCGTCCTCACCTCCCGGCGCGGCCCGGACGCCCCCGGCGCCGCCGAACTCCGCGCCGAGCTGGAGGAGCTGGGCGCGCGGGTCGAGATCGTCGCCTGCGACGCCGCCGACCGCGACGCGCTCGCCGCCGTACTCGCCGGCATCCCGGCCGAACTGCCGCTGACCGGCGTCGTCCACACCGCGGGCGTCGGCCAGTACAGCCCCCTGGCCGGGCTGACCCCCGCCGAGTTCGCCGGACTGACCTCCGCGAAGCTGGCGGGCGCCGCCCATCTCGACGCCCTGCTCGGCGACCGCGAACTCGACCTCTTCGTCCTCTTCGGCTCCATCGCCGGTGTCTGGGGCAGCGGCGGCCAGAGCGCCTACGGCGCCGCCAACGCCTATCTCGACGCCCTCGCCGAGAACCGGCGCGCCCGGGGACTGACCGCCACCTCCGTCGCCTGGGGCCCCTGGGCCGCGGCGGGCATGGCCACCGACGAGGCGGTCTCCGGCGCCCTGGAGCGCCAGGGACTCGGCTTCCTGGAGCCGGGCCCGGCCATGACCGAACTGCGCCGCGCCGTCGTCCGGCGGGACGCCACCGTCACCGTCGCCGATGTCGACTGGGAGCGGTACGCGCCGGTCTTCACCTCCGTACGCCCCAGCGCGCTGCTCTCCGGCCTGCCCGAGGTACGGGCGCTCGCGAGCGCAGCCGAACAGGACGGCGCCGGCGGCGCCCCCGAGTTCGTCACGCGCGTACGCGCCCTGGACGAGCCCGAGCAGGACCGGCTCCTCTCCGACCTCGTACGGAGCGAGGCCGCGGCGGTCCTCGGCCACAGCTCCGCCGACGGCGTCCCGGAAGGACGCGCCTTCCGCGACATCGGCTTCGACTCGCTGACCGCCGTCGAACTGCGCAAGCGGCTCTCCGGTGTCACCGGTCTCGCCCTGCCCAGCACCATGGTCTTCGACTATCCGACCCCGGTGGAGCTGGCGCGGTATCTGCGGGCCGAGATCCTCGGCTCCGTCCTGGAGGTGGCGGGCCCGGTCGCCACCGGCGCGGCCGACGACGAACCCCTCGCCATCATCGGTATGAGCTGCCGCTTCCCCGGCGGCGCGGACTCCCCGGAACAGCTCTGGGACCTGGTCACCCATGGCGTGGACGCGGTGACGGAATTCCCCGTCAACCGCGGCTGGGACGCCCAGGGGCTCTTCGACCCCGACCCCGACCGGCCGGGCAGGACCTACTCCACCCAGGGCGGATTCCTGCACGAGGCGGACGCGTTCGACCCCACGTTCTTCGGCATCTCCCCGCGCGAGGCGCTGGTGATGGACCCCCAGCAGCGGCTGCTGCTGGAGACCACCTGGGAGACCTTCGAGCGCGCCGGGATCAGCCCCGCCGAGGCGCGCGGCAGTCTGACCGGCACCTTCATCGGCTCCAGCTACCAGGACTACGGACTCGGCGCGGGCGACGGCGCCGAGGGCCATATGGTCACCGGCAGCAGCCCGAGCGTCCTGTCCGGACGCATCGCGTACGTCTTCGGGCTCGAAGGCCCCGCCGTCACCGTCGACACGGCCTGCTCGTCCTCGCTGGTCGCGCTCCACCTGGCCTGCCAGTCGCTGCGCAACGGCGAGTCCACGCTCGCCGTCGCGGGCGGCGCCACGATCATGACCACGCCCGCCCCCTTCGTCGCGTTCAGCCGGCAGCGGGCCCTCGCGCAGGACGGCCGCTGCAAGGCGTTCTCCGACGACGCGGACGGGATGACACTCGCCGAGGGCGTCGGCATCCTGCTCGTCGAGCGGCTCTCCGACGCGCGGCGCAACGGGCACCCGGTCCTCGCGGTGATCCGCGGCTCGGCGATCAACCAGGACGGCGCGTCCAACGGCCTCACCGCCCCCAACGGCCCCTCGCAGCAGCGGGTGATGCGCCAGGCGCTGGCCAACGCGCGCCTCGCCCCCTCCGACATCGACGCCCTGGAGGCGCACGGAACCGGTACGCCGCTCGGCGACCCGATCGAGGCGCAGGCGCTGCTGGCGACCTACGGCCGGGACCGCGACCCGGAGCGCTCCCTGCTGCTCGGCTCGGTCAAGTCCAACATCGGGCACACCCAGTCCGCCGCCGGGGTGGCGAGCGTCATCAAGATGGTGATGGCCCTGCGCCACGGCGTCCTGCCCAGGACGCTGCACGCCGAGAACCCGTCCTCGCACGTGGACTGGTCCACCGGCGCGGTGCGGCTGCTGCACGAGGCCGTGGCGTGGCCCGAGACGGGCCGCCCGCGCCGTGCCGCCGTCTCGTCGTTCGGTATCAGCGGCACCAACGCCCACACACTGCTGGAGCAGGCGCCCGCGGCCGACGAGCCCGAGGAGGCCGGCCCCGCGCTCCCGCCGGTGCCCGTCGCGGGCGGCGTCGTCCCGTGGGCCGTCTCGGCCAGGACCGGAGCGGCGCTGCGCGAGCAGGCGGCCCGGCTGGTCTCGTACGTCGAGAGCGCGGACCCCGCGCCGCGCCCGCTCGATCTGGGTTTCTCGCTCGTCGCGTCCCGCTCCGTCTTCGAGCACCGCGCCGTGGTGGTGCCCACCGAGGACAGCGACCCGCTGGAGGCCCTGCGCGCCGTCGCGGCCGACGGACCGTCGGCCGTGGTGGCCCGGGGCGTGGCCGATGTCGAGGGCAGGACGGTCTTCGTCTTCCCGGGACAGGGCTCGCAGTGGGCCGGAATGGGCGCCCGGCTGCTGGAGGAGTCGCCGGTCTTCGCCGAACGGATCGGTGAATGCGCCGCCGCGCTCGGTGAGTTCGTGGACTGGTCCCTCATCGATGTGCTGCGGCAGACGGAGGGCGCGCCCACGCTGGACCGCGTCGATGTCGTCCAGCCCGCCTCGTTCGCGGTCATGGTGTCGCTCGCGGCCCTCTGGCGCTCGCGGGGCGTGGAGCCCGCGGCGGTCGTGGGCCACTCGCAGGGCGAGATCGCGGCGGCCGTCGTGTCCGGCGCGCTGTCGCTGCGGGACGGCGCGCGGGTCGTGGCCCTGCGCAGCCAGGCGATCGGCCGCACCCTGGCCGGCCACGGCGGAATGATGTCCGTGGCACTGCCGGTCGACCAGTTGGAGAGCCGGCTGGAGACCTGGCACGGCCGGGTGTCGGTGGCCGCCGTCAACGGGCCGCGCTCGGTCGTCGTCTCCGGCGAACCGGACGCCCTGGACGAACTGTCGGCGGAGCTGACGGCCGAGGACGTACGGGTCCGCCGGGTCGCGGTGGACTACGCCTCCCACTCCGCGCAGGTCGAGAACCTCCGCGGCGAACTCCTCGACGCGCTCGCGCCGGTCGCCCCGCGCACCTCCGGCGTCCCGTTCTTCTCGACGATGACCGGCGACTGGCTGGACACCGCGGAGATGGACGCCGACTACTGGTTCCGCAATCTGCGCCGCCGGGTCCTCTTCGCCGACGCCGTACGCGCGCTGCTGGGCGCCGGGCACCACGCCTTCATCGAGGTCAGCTCGCATCCCGTACTGACCATGTCGGTGCAGGACATGATCGACGAGACGGCCGAACCGGCCGTCGCCACCGGCACGCTGCGCCGTGACCAGGGCGGCGTCTCCCGCTTCCTGCTCTCGGTCGCCGAGGCGTACGTACGCGGCGTCGAGGCCGACTGGGCCGGACTCTTCGCCGGTACGGACGCCCGCCGGGTCGAGCTGCCGACCTACGCCTTCCAGCACGAGAGGCTCTGGGCCGTACCGCCCGCCCCCGAGCACGCGGTCGCCGCCGACCCCGCCGACGAGGAGTTCTGGACGGCGGTCGAGCGGGAGGACCTCTCCGCGCTGACGTCCGCCCTGGGCACGGACGAGGACTCCGTGGCCGCCGTACTGCCCGCGCTGTCGTCGTGGCGCAGGTCCCGCAAGGACCGCGACACCGTCGACTCGTGGCGCTACCGGGTGTCCTGGACACCGGTGGGCACCGTCCCGCGGCGGTCGCCGGCCGGCGGCTGGCTCGTCGTCTCCGCCGCCGGGCACGACACCGGTGAGGTGGCCGACGCGCTCGCGGGCCAGGGCACCGAGGTGATCCGGCTGGTGCTGGACGAGTCCTGCGCCGACCGCGCCGTGCTCGCCGGACGGCTGTCCGGCATGGGCGAGTTCGCCGGGGTCGTCTCGACGCTCGCCGCCGCCGAGGAGCCCGGCGAGCTCAACCCCGGGCTGACGCTCGGCCTCGCGCTGACCGTCTCGCTCGTCCAGGCCCTGGGCGACGCCGGAATCGAGGCGCCGCTGTGGTTCCTCACCCGGGGCGCGGTCTCCACCGGCCGCTCCGACGACGTCACCTCGCCCGCCCAGGCGCTGGTGTCCGGCGTCGGCTGGACCGCCGCGCTGGAACACCCGCAGCGCTGGGGCGGCGTCATCGACCTGCCGGACACGCTCGACCGGCGGGCGGCCGGACGGCTCGCCTCCGTGCTCTCCGGCGCGCTCGGCGAGGAGGACCAGCTCGCCATCCGTTCCTCCGGTGTCCTCACCCGCCGTATCGTCCGCGCCGGAGCCCGTGAGCAGGAGGTCTCCCGCGACTGGACGCCGCGCGGCACCACGCTCGTCACCGGCGGCTCGGGCACCCTCGCCCCGCATCTCGCCCGCTGGCTGGCCGAACAGGGCGCCGAGCACCTGGTGCTGATGAGCCGCCGGGGCATGGACGCCCCGGGCGCCGCCGAACTGGTCGCGGAACTGGCCGCGTCGGGCACCGAAGCCACCGCCGTCGCCTGCGACGTCACCGACCGCGACGCCGTCGCCGCGCTCCTCGCGGACCTCAGGGCCCAGGGCCGTACCGTACGCACGGTCGTCCACACCGCCGCGCTCATCGAGCTGTACTCACTGGCCGAGACCACCCTCGACGCCTTCTCCCGCGTCCTGCACGCGAAGGTGACCGGCGCGCAGGTCCTGGACGAACTCCTCGACAACGACGACCTGGACGACCTGATCCTGTACTCGTCCACCGCAGGCCTGTGGGGCAGCGGAGCGCACGCCGCCTATGTGGCGGGCAACGCCTATCTCGCCGCGCTCGCCGCCCACCGGCGCGCCCGCGGTCTGCGCGCCACCTCCCTGTCCTGGGGCATCTGGGCCGACGACCTCAAGGCAGGCCGCGTCGACCCGAAGACGATCCGCGGCAGCGGACTGGAGTTCATGGACCCGCGGCTCGCGCTGACCGGACTGAAGCGGGCCCTGGACGACGACGAGACCGTCATCGCCGTCGCCCACGTCGACTGGGACACGTACTACCCCGTCTACACCTCCAGCCGCCCCACGGCACTCTTCACGGAGGTCCCCGAGGTCCGCGCGCTCACCGAGGCCGCGGAACAGACCACCGGCACCGTCGTGGAAGGCGAGTTCACGGCCAGGCTGCGCGCGCTGTCCGCCGCCGAGCAGGAACGGCTGGTGCTGGAGGTCGTCCGTACCGAAGCCATGGCCGTCCTGGGCCTCTCGTCCCCCGACGCCCTGCCCGACCAGCGCGCCTTCCGCGACGTCGGCTTCGACTCGCTCACCGCCGTCGGACTGCGCAACCGTCTCGCGTCCGTCACCGGCCTGACGCTGCCGACGACCATGGTCTTCGACTACCCGAGCCCCGCCGCGCTCGCCGGCTTCCTCCGCTCGGAACTGGCCGGCGCGCGGAGCGCCCCCGGCACGGCCGTTGGCACCGCGTCCCCCGCCGCCGCCGACGACCCGATCGCCATCGTCGGCATGAGCTGCCGCTACCCCGGCGGGGTCACCTCACCCGAGGAGCTGTGGCAGCTCGTCCTGAACGGTACGGACGCCATCTCCGGCTTCCCCGCCGACCGCGGCTGGGACGCCGAGGGACTCTACGACCCGGACCCGGACCGCTCCGGCAGGACCTACTCCGTCCAGGGCGGATTCCTGCGGGACGTCGCCGACTTCGACCCCGGCTTCTTCGGCATCTCGCCACGTGAGGCGATGTCGATGGACCCGCAGCAGCGCCTGCTGCTGGAGACGGCGTGGGAAGCCTTCGAGCACGCGGGGATCGACATCGTCGCCCAGCGCTCCAGCCTCACCGGCACCTTCATCGGCGCCAGCTACCAGGACTACGCGTCCAGCGTGGCCAACTCCGCCGAGGGCTCCGAGGGCCACATGATCACCGGCACGCTCTCCAGCGTGCTGTCGGGCCGGGTGTCCTACCTCTTCGGCTTCGAGGGACCCGCCGTCACCCTCGACACCGCCTGCTCCTCCTCGCTGGTCGCGCTGCATCTGGCCTGCCAGTCGCTGCGCAACGGCGAGAGCTCCCTCGCGCTCGCCGGCGGCGTCAGCATCATGTCCACCCCCAGCGCCTTCGTCGGTTTCAGCCGGCAGCGGGCACTCGCGGCCGACGGCCGCTGCAAGGCGTACGCCGAGGCCGCCGACGGCATGACGCTCGCCGAGGGCGTCGGGCTGGTCCTGCTGGAGCGTCTCTCCGACGCCCGGCGCAACGGCCACACCGTCCTCGCGGTCGTACGCGGCTCCGCCGTCAACCAGGACGGCGCCTCCAACGGACTCACCGCCCCCAACGGCCCCTCGCAGCAGCGCGTCATCCGCCAGGCCCTGGCCAACGCCGGACTCGCGTCCCGCGACGTCGACGTCATCGAGGGCCACGGCACCGGCACCGCGCTGGGCGACCCCATCGAGGCCCAGGCCCTGCTCACCACCTACGGACAGGACCGGGACACCGGACGGCCCCTGCTCCTCGGCTCGGTGAAGAGCAACATCGGCCACACCCAGATGGCCTCCGGCGTCGCCAGCGTGATCAAG
Organism: Streptomyces sp. NPDC039430; assembly: GCF_055639435.1. Lineage (NCBI taxonomy): Bacteria > Bacillati > Actinomycetota > Actinomycetes > Kitasatosporales > Streptomycetaceae > Streptomyces > Streptomyces sp. NPDC039430. The sequence goes on from NZ_JBVKAK010000023.1 coordinate 43,734, forward strand.
ATGGTGCACGCGCTCCAGCGGGGCGTCGTACCGAAGACCCTGCACATCGACACCCCGTCCTCGCACGTGGACTGGTCCTCCGGCGCCATCGGTCTGCTGACCGAGCGGGCCGACTGGCCCGAGACCGGCCGCCCGCGCCGCGGCGCCGTCTCCTCCTTCGGACTCAGCGGCACCAACGTGCACACCATCCTCGAACAGGCCCCGGCGGACGAGCCGGCCGAAGAGCCCGCCGGGCAGCCGGCACCCGACGGCGGGGCCCGCCACGCCACCCTGCCGCTGGTGGTCTCCGCCAGGAGCGAGGCCGCGCTGCGCGCCCAGGCGGGACGGCTGCTCTCACTGGTGGAGGAGCGCCCCGACGCGCGCCTCACCGACCTCGCCTTCTCCCTGGCCACCTCCCGGGCCGGCCTTGAGCGCCGCGCCGCCGTGGTGGCGGGGGAGCGCGACGGACTGCTGCGGGGTCTGCTGGCTCTGCGCGACGGACTGCCCGGCCCCGGCGTCATCCAGGGCGGTACGGGCCGCGGCCGTACGGCGTTCCTCTTCACCGGCCAGGGCAGCCAGCGCCCCGGCATGGGCCGGGAACTGTACGAGCGGTACCCCGTCTTCGCCGACGCGCTCGACGCCGTACTCGCACAGGTCGACGGCGCCCTGGACCGGCCGCTGCGCGAGATCCTCTTCGCCGCCGAGGACTCGCCCGAGGCGGCCCTGCTCGACCGGACCGCGTACGCGCAGCCCGCGCTCTTCGCCCTTGAGGTCGCGCTGTTCCGGCTGGCCACGTCCTGGGGCGTCACCCCGGACTACCTCGCCGGGCACTCCATCGGCGAACTCGCCGCGGCACACGTCGCCGGGGTGTTCTCGCTGGAGGACGCGTGCGCCCTGGTGGTGGCGCGCGGCCGGCTGATGCAGGCGCTGCCCGAGGGCGGCGCGATGCTCTCCGTCCGGGCCGCCGAGGACGAGGTCCTGCCACTGCTCGCCGGACGCGAGGACCAGGTGTCCGTCGCCGCCGTCAACGGCCCGGCGTCGCTCGTGATCGCGGGCGCCGAGGAGGCCGTCCTCGACATCGCCGCGACGCTCGGGGCCGACGGGCGCACGACCAGGCGCCTGCGGGTGAGCCATGCCTTCCACTCGCCGCTCATGGACGCCATGCTCGACGACTTCGCACGGGTCGCGCGGAGCGTCACGTACCACCCGCCGGTGATCCCCCTCGTCTCCAACGTCACCGGTTCGCTCGCCACCGACGACCAGCTGAGCACCCCGGAGTACTGGGTCACGCACGTGCGGCAGGCCGTCCGCTTCGCCGACGGGATCAACTGGCTCTCGGCACAGGGCGGCGTCCGCACCTTCCTGGAGACCGGCCCCGACGGCGTGCTCTGCGGCCTGGCCAGGGAGAACCTCACCGACGCGCCGCGCACCGGACTGCTGCCGCTGCTGCGGGCCGGCCGGCCCGAGGAACAGACGGTCGTCACCGCGCTGGCCGGGGCGTACGCCCACGGTGCGGACGTCGACTGGGCCGCGTACTTCGCGGACACCGGCGCACGCCGGATCGAACTGCCGACCTACGCCTTCCAGCGCGAGCGGTACTGGCCCGACACGCTCGCCGTCGCGCCTCCGGGGGAGAGCGCGGGCGGCGCGGTGGACGCCGAGTTCTGGTCGGCCGTGGAGCGCGACGACATCGGCTCGCTCGCCGCCTCGCTCGGCCTCGACGACGCGACCGTCACCGCGATGGTCCCGGCGCTCACCGCCTGGCGCCGCCGCCGCGACGAGCAGTCCGAGGCGGACGCCTGGCGCTACCGGGTCACCTGGAAACCCCGGACCGGATCCACCGCGCCGACCGCGCTCACCGGCCGCTGGCTCGTCCTCGCGCCGTCCCGTACCGAGGACGCCGAGTGGTCCGCCGAGGTCGTCCGCGCCCTCGCCACCCGGACCGTGCTGTGCGAGGTCACCGGCGCCGACCGGACCGCGCTCGCCGCACGGCTGGCCGGACTCCACGCCGAGCACGGGGAGTTCGCCGGAGTCCTGTCGCTGCTCGGCCTCGCCGGCTGCGAGAGCGTCGCCCGCACCGGCGTACCGGATTCCCTCCTCCTGACCACCGTCGCCGTACAGGCGCTCGGCGACGCCGGGATCGGCGCCCCGCTGTGGACCGTCACCCGAGGCGCGGTCTCCGTGGGCCGCTCCGAGCCGGTCGTGGGACTCGACCAGGCCGCCGTCTGGGGCCTCGGCCGTGTCATCGCGCTCGAACACCCCGACCGCTGGGGCGGCTGCGTCGACCTGCCGGAGCGGCTCGACACCCACACCGCGCGCAGGCTGCGCGGCGTCCTGGCCGGCACCGGCGGCGAGAGCGAGTCGGCCGTACGCGCCTCCGGCGTCTTCGTACGCCGGCTCGCCCACAGCCCCGCCGCGCGGACCGACGGGCGCCCCTTCGACCCGTCGGGCACCGTCCTGATCACAGGCGGCACCGGCGGGCTCGGCGGACATGTCGCCCGCGGTCTCGCCCGCGCCGGCGCCGGACACCTGCTGCTCGTCAGCCGGCGCGGCGAGGACGCCCCCGGCGCGGAGGCGCTGCGCGCCGAACTGACCGCACTCGGCGCCCGGGTCACCCTCGCCGCCTGCGACGTCGCCGACCGCGAGGCGCTGGCCGCCCTGCTCGGCTCCGTCCCCGAGGACACCCCGCTCAGCGCGGTCATCCACACGGCCGGTGTCGTGGAGGACAGCGTGGTGGACGCGCTGACCCAGGACGGCTTCAGGACCGTCCTGGACGCGAAGGTCGCCTCCGCGCGCAATCTGCACGAACTGACCGCACGGCTGCCGCTGTCCGCGTTCGTCCTCTTCTCCTCCACGGCAGGCGTCTTCGGCGCCGCGGGACAGGGCAACTACGCGGCGGCCAACGCCTATCTGGACGCCCTCGCCGAATACCGGCGCGCGCACGGACAGACCGCGCTCTCGGTCGCCTGGGGCCCCTGGGCCGGATCCGGCATGGTCGCCGACGCGGCCGGGATCGAGGCCCGCGTACGGCGCGGCGGATTCGAGCCGCTCGCCCCGGAACCCGCCGTCCGCGCCCTCCTCCGGGCCATCGAGCAGGACGACACCGCCCTCGCGCTCGTCCGCGTCGACTGGACCCGCTTCCTCCGCGCCTTCGCGGCGACCCGCCCCCTGCCGCTCGTCGGCGACCTGCCCGAGGTACGGCAGTCCGCCACCGCCCCGTCCGGCGCCACCGGCGAGCAGCCGGAGCTGCGGCAGCGGCTCGCGGAACTCCCCGAGGCGGAGCGCGGCGCATACGTACGGGACCTGCTGCGCGGCCAGGTGGCCGCCGTCCTCGGGCACTCCGACGCCGGCGCCATCGAGGACGACCGGGCCTTCCGCGACCTCGGCTTCGACTCACTGACCACACTCGAACTGCGCAACGGGCTCGCCGCCGCCACCGGGCTCAGCCTCCCCGTCTCCCTCGTCTACGACCGGCCGACCCCACGCGAGATGGCCGACTTCCTGCTCGCCGAACTCCTCGGCTCACTGCCGGAACCGGCCGCCGCCGCGCCGGTGGCGACGGGACGCCCCCTCGACGACGACCCGATCGCCGTCGTCGGCATCGGCTGCCGCTTCCCCGGCGGGGTCTCCTCGCCCGAGGAGCTGTGGCAGCTGCTCGACGAGGGCCGGGACGGCATCACCCGCTTCCCTGACGACCGGGGCTGGGACATCGAGGCCCTCGGCGCGGGCGCCTCCGACACCCTCGAAGGCGGATTCCTCACCGGGGTCGCCGACTTCGACGCCCGCTTCTTCGGCATCTCGCCGCGGGAGGCGCTGGCGATGGACCCGCAGCAGCGCCTGCTGCTGGAGGCCACCTGGGAGGCGCTGGAGCGGACCGGGATCGACCCGTCCACGCTGCGCGGCTCCACCACCGGCGTCTTCGTCGGCACCAACGGCCAGGACTACCCCCACCTGCTGCGCCGGTCCGCCTCCGACGTCCAGGGGTACGTGGCCACCGGCAACACCGCCAGTGTCATGTCCGGCCGGCTCTCCTACGCCCTCGGCCTGGAGGGCCCGGCGGTCACCATCGACACCGCCTGCTCCTCCTCGCTGGTCGCGCTGCACTGGGCGGGCAAGGCACTGAGCGCCGGTGAGTGCTCGCTGGCAGTCGCCGGCGGCGTCTCCGTGATGTCGAGCCCCGACTCCTTCGTCGAGTTCTCCACCCAGGGCGGACTGGCCCCCGACGGCCGCTGCAAGGCGTTCTCCGACTCCGCCGACGGCACCGCCTGGTCCGAGGGCGTCGGCATCCTGGTCCTGGAACGGCTCTCCGACGCCGTACGCAACGGACACGAGGTCCGCGGCATCATCCGCTCCACCGCCGTCAACCAGGACGGCGCCTCCAACGGACTCACCGCCCCCAACGGCCCCTCGCAGCAACGGGTCATCCGGCAGGCCCTCGCCGACGCCGGACTGACCGCCGCCGACATCGACGCCGTCGAGGCCCATGGCACCGGCACCACCCTGGGCGACCCGATCGAGGCCCAGGCCCTGCTGACCACCTACGGACAGGACCGGGAGCGCCCGCTGCTCCTCGGCACCGTCAAGTCCAACATCGGGCACACCCAGGCCGCCGCCGGTGCCGCGGGCGTCATCAAGATGCTGCTGGCGATGCGGCACGGCACCCTGCCCAAGTCGCTGCACATCGCCGCCCCCTCCGCGCATGTGGACTGGACGGCGGGCGACGTACGGCTGCTCACCGAGCCGGAGGCATGGCCCGAGACCGGCCGCCCGCGCCGCGCCGGGGTCTCCGCGTTCGGCGTCAGCGGTACGAACGCGCATGTCATCGTCGAGCAGGCACCGGCCAGCGAGGCACCGGCCAGCGAGGCACCGGCCGTCGCGGGACCGGCCAGCGAGGCACCGGCCAGCGAGGCACCGGCCACCGAGGCACCGGTGGAGGGGACCGCCGAACCCGCCGCCGAACCCGCCGTCACCCCGGCCCTCGTGCCGTGGATCGTCTCCGGCAGGACCCGCGAGGCGCTCCGGGCCCAGATCGACCGGGTCACCTCCTTCGCCGCGGCGCACGGCGGCCTGTCCGCGCTGGACATCGGCCGCTCGCTCGCCACGGACCGCACGCTCTTCCCGCACCGCGCGGTACTGCTGGCCGGCCCCGACGGCGTACGGGAGAGCGCGCGCGGCGTCGCGGGCCGCGCCCCCGGCACCACCGCGTTCCTCTTCTCCGGCCAGGGCAGCCAGCGCGGCGCCATGGGCCGCGAGCTGTACGAGCGGTTCCCGGTCTTCGCCGAGGCCCTCGACGCGGTCCTCGCCCATCTGGACACGGAGCTGGAATTCCCGCTCAGGGAAGTGCTGTTCGCCGACCCGGGCACCTTCGAGGCGGAGCTGCTCGACGAGACGGGATGGACCCAGCCCGCGCTGTTCGCGGTCGAGGTCGCGCTGTTCCGGCTCGCCGAATCCTGGGACCTCACCCCGGACTTCGTGGCCGGACACTCCATCGGCGAGATCGCCGCCGCGCACGTGGCGGGGGTGTTCCCCCTGGCGGACGCCTGCCGGCTGGTCGCGGCCCGCGCCACGCTCATGCAGGCGCTCCCGCAGGGCGGCGCGATGGTCGCCCTCCAGGCCACCGAGGACGAGGTCGCCCCGCTGCTGGACGGCGACGTCTCCATCGCGGCCGTCAACGGCCCGCGCGCGCTGGTCGTCGCCGGTGCGGAGGACGCCGTGCTGGAGATCGCCGAGGTGTTCGCCTCCGACGGCCGCCGCACCAGGCGGCTGCGGGTCTCGCACGCCTTCCACTCGCCGCTGATGGACCCGATGCTCGCGGACTTCGCCCGGGTCACCGAGTCGCTCACCTACGACGAGCCCCGTATCCCGGTGGTCTCCAACCTGACCGGCGCCCTGGCGACGGCGGACGAACTGCGCTCGCCCGCCTACTGGGTACGGCACGTACGCGAAGCCGTACGGTTCGCCGACGGCGTGCGCACCCTGCGCGACGCCGGGGTCGGCACGTTCGTGGAACTGGGCCCCGACGGTGTGCTCGCCGCGATGGCCCAGCAGAGCCTGGACGGTGTCGAACCCGCGCCCGCGGTGGTGCCTCTCCTGCGCAAGGACCAGGGCGAGGAGGCGGCCGTGGCCGCCGCGCTGGCCGCACTGCACACGCACGGCACGGGACCGCGCTGGGCCGCCTTCTTCGAGGGCCTGGGCGCGCGCCGGGTCGAGCTGCCGACGTACGCCTTCCAGCGCGAGCGGTACTGGCCCGAGCCCGCCGCGCTCGCCGCCGCCGGCGCGCCCGACCCGGCGGACGCCGAGTTCTGGTCGGCGGTGGAGCGCGCGGACCTGGAGTCGCTGGCCGCCTCGCTGGACCTGGACGGCGACACCGTCACCACGATGGTGCCCGCGCTCTCCGCCTGGCGCCGCCGCCGTGGCGAGCTGTCCGCCGGTGCCAACTGGCGCTACCACGAGACCTGGACACCGCTCGCCGTACCGGCCGCGACCGCGCCGGCCGGCGACTGGCTGGTGATCGTGGCGGAGGGCGACGAATCGCCATGGCTCTCCGCCGCCGTCGGGGCGCTGCGCACGGGCACGGCACGGCTGGACACGGTCGCGGCCGACCCCGCCGGCCCGAGCGGACTGGCGCAACGGCTGGCCGCGGCGCGCGCGGACCGGGACGGGGCCCGCTACGCCGGCGTCGTCTCCCTGCTCGCCGCCGCGGACACGGCCGCGACCGACGCCGGGGACCTGCCGGCGGACGCCGCCTGGCCCGACGCGCTGCTGACCGCGCTGACCGAGGCGGGGATCGACGCGCCGCTGTGGTGCGCCACCCGTGGCGCCGTCTCCGTGGCCCCCTCCGAACCACCGCTCAGCGCCGGACAGGCCGCCGTCTGGGGCCGGGGCCGGGTCACCGCCCTGGAGCACCCGGACCGCTGGGGCGGCCTGATCGACCTCCCCGGTACGGTCGACGACCGGACGGCCGAGATCTTCGCCACGATTCTGACGCACCGTCAGGAAGGCGACGGAGAGGACCAGATCGCGGTCCGCGCCGACGGAGCCCTCGGACGCAGGCTGGTCCGTACGACCACCTCGCCGGCCAACCCGTCCGGCGCCTCCTGGCGGCCCACCGGCTCCGTCCTCATCACCGGCGGTACGGGAACGATGGGCGGCCGGGCCGCCCGCAGGCTGGCCCGCGAGGGCGCCAGGCATCTCCTGCTGACCGGCCGTCACGCCGCCGACCTCGCCGGGGCCGACGCGCTGGAAGCGGAACTGAAGCGGCTCGGCGCCACCGTCACCTTCGCTGTCTGCGACCTCTCGGACCCCTCCGGCCCCTCGGACCCCTCCGGCCACGCGGCGCTGAGCGCACTGCTCGCCGCGCTTCCCGAGGACGCGCCGCTGACCGCGGTGATCCACGCGGAGGAGGCACCCGCCACCGGCACCGCCGGCCTCGCCGCCGCGGCGGCCGGACTCGGCCGGCTCGACACCGTCCTCGGCGACCGGCCGCTCGACGCGTTCGTCCTCTTCGGCACGGTCGCCGGGGTCTGGGGCGTCCGTGGCCGGGCGGACGAGGCCGCGCTCGGCGCGTACCTCGACGCCTTCGCCCGGCGGCGCCGCGCCCGGGGAGCCACCGCGCTCTCCGTCTCCTGGAGCGCCTGGTCGGACGTGGTCGACACCACCATGGCCGCGCACCTGCGGATGAACGGACTGCCCGTCCTGGACGCCGACGCGGCGCTCGCCGCGCTCGGCAGGGCCGTCGCGGACGGCGAGGCCGCCGTGACCGTGGCCGATGTGCGCTGGGAGACCTTCGCGCCGGCCCACACCGCGGCGCGCCCGAGCGCCCTGCTGGCGGACCTGCCCGAAGCGCGCGAGGCCCTCGCGCCGGCCGCACGCGACCGCGGTGACGAGGCGCCCGCCGCCGGCGCCTACCGGCAGCGGCTGCTGGAACTGCCCGAGGCGGAGCGTGCCGACGCCCTGCTCACCCTGGTCACCGACAAGGTCGCCGTGGTACTCGGACATCCGGACACCGCGGTCGTCGAGCCCGATCTGCCCTTCCGCGACCTCGGGTTCGACTCGCTGACCGCCGTCGACCTGCGCAACCAGCTCACGGCGAGCACCGGCGTCACCCTGCCCGCCACCCTGGTCTTCGACCACCCGACCCCGGCCGAACTGGCGGGCCGTCTGCGCGGCCTGCTGCTCGGCGAACTGCCCGACGCAGAGGCCCCCGTGGCGGCCTCGGCCCGGAGCGGCGACGACCCCGTCGTCATCGTCGGCATGGCCTGCCGCTACCCCGGCGGTGTCGGCTCGCCCGAGGACCTGTGGCAGCTCGTCATGGACGAGACCGACGCCGTGGGCGAGTTCCCCACCGACCGCGGCTGGGACCTCGACACGCTGCTCGGCGGCCCGCCCGAGGGCGGACGCGGACGCAGCACCACCGGAAACGGCGGCTTCCTCTACGACGCCGCCGACTTCGACCCCGGAGTCTTCGGCATCTCGCCGCGCGAGGCCATCGTGATGGACCCGCAGCAGCGCATCGTGCTCGAAGCGGCCTGGGAGGCGCTGGAGCGGTCGGGCATCGACGCGGCGACCCTGCGGGGCAGCACCACCGGCGTCTATGTCGGCGGCGGCAGCGGCGACTACCGGCCGCCGGCCGAGGCGGGCCAGTGGGAGACGGCCCAGTCGGCGAGCCTCCTGTCCGGCCGGCTCGCGTACTCCTTCGGTCTCCAGGGACCGACGGTCTCCGTCGACACCGCCTGCTCCTCGTCGCTGGTCGCCCTGCATCTGGCGGCGCAGGCACTGCGCTCGGGAGAGTGCTCCCTCGCGCTGGCCGGCGGGGTGACCGTGATGGCCACCCCGGCGGGCTTCGTCGAATTCAGCGCCCAGGGCGCGCTGTCGCCCGACGGCCGCTGCAAGGCGTTCTCCGAGGACGCGGACGGCACCGGCTGGTCCGAGGGCGTGGGCATGCTCGTCGTCGAGCGGCTCTCCGACGCCCGGCGCAACGGCCACCACGTCCTGGCGGTCCTGCGCGGCTCCGCCATCAACCAGGACGGCGCCTCCAACGGACTGACCGCGCCCAGCGGACCCGCCCAGCAGCGGGTGATCCGGCAGGCGCTCGCCAACTCCGGCCTCACCGGCGCCGAGGTGGACGCCGTCGAGGCCCACGGCACCGGCACCAGGCTCGGCGACCCGATCGAGGCGCAGGCGCTGCTGGCGACCTACGGCCAGGACCGCGAGCCGGGGCGCCCGGTGCTGCTCGGCTCGCTGAAGTCCAACATCGGCCACACCCAGGCCGCCTCCGGAGTCGGCGGCGTGATCAAGATGGTGATGGCGATGCGGCACGGCACCCTGCCGAAGTCGCTCCACACCGAGACCCCGACCTCGCACGTGGACTGGACGGCGGGCGCCGCCCGGCTGCTCACCGAACCGGTCGCCTGGCCCGAGTCGGACCGCCCGCGCCGCGCCGGCGTCTCCTCGTTCGGCGCCAGCGGCACCAACGCCCACGTCGTCCTGGAACAGGCGCCCGCCGGGGCCGCCCCGGCACCCACCGCGCCCGGAGCGCCCGACCGCGAGGCGCGGACGCTGCCGGTCCTGCTCTCCGGCAAGTCCGCCAACGCGCTGCGGGCCCAGGCGCGCAGGCTGCTCGCCCAGGTGACGGCGCGGCCCGGCACCCCGCTGACCGACCTGGCGTACTCGCTCGCGACGACCCGCACGGTCCTCGACCACCGCGCCGCGCTGACGGTCACCGGCCGGGACGGACTGCTCGCGGGACTCGCCGCGCTGGCCGACGGCGCCACCGCCTCGGACCTGGTCGAGCACCAGGTGGAGCGGGCCGGAAAGAGCGCGTTCCTCTTCTCCGGACAGGGCTCGCAGCGGATCGGCATGGGCCGCGAACTGTACGAGGCGTTCCCGGTGTTCGCCGAGGCGCTCGACACCGTACTGACCGCGCTGGACGCCGAGCCGGCGCGTTCACCGCGTGCGGTGATGTGGGGCGAGGACGCCGAGGCGCTGAACGAGACGGGCGCCGCCCAGCCCGCGCTGTTCGCCGTCGAGGTGGCGCTCTTCCGGCTGATGGAGTCCTGGGACCTGAGGCCGGACTTCGTCGCCGGCCACTCGATCGGTGAGATCGCCGCGGCACATGTGGCTGGGGTGTTCTCGCTGGAGGACGCGGCCCGGCTGGTGGTCGCGCGGGCCCGGCTGATGCGGGCCCTGCCGGCCGGTGGCGCGATGGCCGCCGTCCAGGCCACCGAGGAGGAGGTCCTGCCGCTGCTGTCGGATCGGGTCTCCGTGGCGGCGGTCAACGGCCCCACGTCTCTGGTGATCTCCGGTGCCGAGGACGCGGTCCTGGAGGTCGCGGCCCGGCTGGAGGCCCAGGGCCGCAAGACGAACAGGCTGCGCGTCTCGCACGCTTTCCACTCGCCGCTGATGGACCCGATGCTGGACGAGTTCCGCGCCGTGGTCGCCGGGCTGTCGCTCCGGGCGCCTCGTGTCCCCGTCGTATCGAACCTGACGGGCCGTCTCGCGTCGGCCGAGGAGCTGTGCTCGGCCGAGTACTGGGTGCGCCACGTCCGCGAGGCCGTCCGCTTCGCCGACGGCGTACGGACCATGGCGGAGCGCGGCGTGACCACGTTCCTGGAGCTGGGCCCGGACGGCATCCTCGCCGCGCTCGCCCAGGAGACGGCGCCGCGCGACGCCGTGGCCGTACCGGTCCTGCGCAAGGGCCGGGGTGAGGAGATCACGCTCGTCACCGCGCTCGCCCGGCTGCATGTCCACGGGGTGAGCCCCCGCTGGCCCGCGTTCTTCGCGGGCACCGGGGCCCAGTGGCTGGACCTGCCCACGTACGCCTTCCAGCACGGCCGGTTCTGGCCGGACGTCATGCCGGGCGCCGCCGCCACCGACGCCGCCGCGCGGGAGACGGAGACCACGGACCGCGCGTTCTGGGACGCCGTGGAGCAGGAGGACTTCGCCTCGCTGGAATCCGCGCTGGACGTCGAGAGCGACGCCCTGTCGAAGGTGCTCCCCGCCCTGATGGACTGGCGCAGGCAGCGGAACGACGAATCGGTCGTCGACGGCTGGCGCCACCGGATCGTCTGGAAGGCACTGGCCGGCGCGTCCCTCGCCCACCGCAAGCCGCTGACGGGCACCTGGCTCGCCGTGGTCCCCGCCGAACTGACCGGCGACGCCTGGGTGTCCGGCGCGCTCGACGCGCTCGGCACCACGGTCGTACGGCTGGCCGCGGACGCCCCCGACCGGGCCGCACTGGCCGGGGAACTGCGCGACGCCGCCGCGAGCGCGCACGCCGAGGACGGCACGCGCTTCGCCGGTGTCCTCTCGCTCCTGGCACTGCGCGAGACCCTCACGGGCAGCGTGCCCGGGGGAACCGCCCTCACCGCCGTACTGCTCCAGGCACTCGGCGACGCCGGGATCGACGCGCCGCTGTGGTGCGCCACCCGGGGTGCCGTGTCCGTGAACCGCGCCGACGGCGCGCACCGCCCGCTCCAGGCCGCGGTATGGGGCCTCGGCCGGGTCGCCGCGCTGGAGTACCCGGAGCGCTGGGGCGGTCTGGTCGACCTCCCCGGGACACTCGACGAGCGCGCCGCCGCCGGCTTCGCCGCGGTGCTCGCGGGCCTCGACGGCGAGGACCAGGTGGCGGTACGTACTTCCGCGGTCCTCGCCCGGCGCCTCGTACGGGCGCCCGGCAAGCGGCCCGCCCGCGCCTGGGACCCGGACGGCACCGTCCTGATCACCGGCGGCACCGGCGCCCTCGGCGGCCAGGTCGCCCGCCGGCTCGCCGGGGACGGCGCCCAGCGCCTGGTGCTGCTCAGCCGGAGCGGCCCCGGGGCACCGGGCGCCGACGCCCTGCGCGCCGAACTCGACGCCCTCGGCACGGCCGTCACGATCACGGCCTGCGATGTCGCCGACCGCGCCCAACTGGCCGCCGTACTGGACGGCATCCCGGCGGAGCACCCGCTCACCGGCGTGGTCCACGCGGCCGGTGTCCTGGACGACGGAGTGCTCGACCGGCTCACCCCCGAGCGGTTCGAGGCGGTCTTCCGCGCGAAGGTCACCTCGGCCCTCCTGCTCGACGAACTGACCCGTGGACGGGACCTCGCGGCGTTCGTGCTCTTCTCCTCCGCCTCCGCGGCCGTGGGCAACCCCGGCCAGGCCAACTACGCCGCCGCCAACGCGATCCTGGACGCCCTGGCCGAACGGCGCCGCGCACAGGACCTGCCCGCCACCTCCATCGCCTGGGGCGCCTGGGGCGGCGGCGGAATGGCCGGCGGCGCCGGGGCCGACGAGGCCGCCGCGCGCGCCGGGATCGGCGCCATGGACCCGGACCTGGCCTGCGAGGCGCTGCTCCGGCTGGTCATGGAGTCCGAGCCGACCGCGGTCGTCGCCGACGTCGCCCTGGACCGGTTCGTCGGAGCCTTCGGCGCGGCCAGGCCGAGTGCGCTGCTCCGCGAACTCCCCGGCTACGACGAGAGGGTGGCCGCCACGGCGGCGCCCGGCGGCGGCGCGGCCGAGAGCGGTCTGCGGGAGCGGCTCACGGGCCTCCCGGCGAACCGGCGGCTGGAGACGGTCGTGGAGCTCGTCCGCACCCGGGCGGCGCAGGTGCTCGGCTACCCGGACACGGACGCCGTCGGCGCCGAACGGTCCTTCCGCGACCTCGGGGTGGACTCGCTCGGAGCCGTCGAACTGCGCAACCAGCTCAGCACGGCGACCGGCCTGAGCCTGTCCGCGACGCTCGTCTTCGACCACCCGACGCCCACGGCCCTCGCCGGCCGCCTGCTCGGCGAGCTGATCCCCGACGAGGCGGACGGGGCCGGGGCCGACGGCGAGGAAGCGGAGATCCGGGCCCTGCTGGCGTCCGTACCGCTCGCGCGGCTGCGGGACATCGGCGTGCTGGAACCGCTCCTCCAACTGGCGGGACGGGGCGGGACGGCCCCCGAGCCGGACGAGGAGACCGACGACACCGACGAGTCCATCGACGCGATGGCAGTGGCAGACCTGGTGCGGGCCGCGCTCAACGGCCAGTCCGACGCGTAGCGCGAGAGAGTGATGGAGCAGACCATGAACGCCCCCACCGAGAAAGCCCCCGACGCCAACGTCGTGGAAGCGCTCCGCGCCGCGATGAAGGAGGCGGAGCGGCTGCGGCGGCAGAACCGCATGTTCGTCGCCGCGGCCAGGGAACCCATCGCCATCGTCGGAATGAGCTGCCGGTTCCCCGGCGGCGCGCATTCCCCCGAAGGACTCTGGGACCTCGTCGCCTCCGGCACCGACGCCATCTCCGGATTCCCCGCCGACCGGCGCTGGGACCTGGACGCGCTGCGCGACAGCACCACCGACGCGCGCGACACCTCCGTCAGCCAGCAGGGCGGATTCCTCAGCACCGTCGCCGACTTCGACCCGGGCTTCTTCGGGATCTCGCCCCGCGAGGCCGTCACCATGGACCCGCAGCAGCGGCTGCTGCTGGAGACCACCTGGGAGGCCATCGAGCGGTCCGGGATCGACGCCACCCGGCTGCGCGGCACCCGCACCGGCGCGTTCATCGGCACCAACGGCCAGGACTACGCCTATCTGCTGGTCAGGTCGCTGGACGACGCGACAGGCGACGTCGGCACCGGCATCGCGGCCAGCGCCGTGTCCGGCCGGCTCTCGTACACCCTCGGGCTCGAAGGCCCGGCCATCACCGTCGACACCGCCTGCTCGTCCTCCCTGGTCGCCCTCCACCTCGCCGTGCAGTCGCTGCGCAACGGCGAATGCGGACTCGCGCTCGCGGGCGGCGTCAATGTGATGTCCACCCCCGGCTCGCTCATCGAGTTCAGCCGGCAGGGCGGGCTCGCCAGGGACGGCCGCTGCAAGGCGTTCTCCGAGTCGGCCGACGGCACCGGCTGGTCCGAGGGCGCGGGCGTCCTGATGCTGGAGCGGCTCTCCGACGCGCGGCGCGAAGGGCACCCGGTCCTCGCCGTCATCCGGGGCTCCGCCGTCAACCAGGACGGTGCCTCCAACGGCTTCACCGCGCCCAACGGCCCCTCGCAGCAGCGGGTGATCCGGCAGGCCCTCGCCAACGCCGGACTCACCCCGGCCGACGTGGACGCCGTGGAGGCACACGGGACGGGCACCCCGCTGGGCGACCCCATCGAGGCGCAGAGCCTGCTCGCGAGCTATGGCCAGGACCGGGAACATCCGCTGCTGCTCGGCTCGGTCAAGTCCAACATCGGTCACACCCAGGCCGCTTCGGGCGTCGCGGGCGTCATCAAGATGGTCATGGCGATGCGGCACGGCGTGGTGCCGAAGACGCTGCACGCCGACGAACCGTCGTCGCACGTCGACTGGTCGTCGGGCAAAGTCGAACTGCTCACCGAGGCGCGCCCCTGGCCGGACGCGGGCCGTCCGCGCCGTACGGGCGTCTCCTCGTTCGGGGTCAGCGGCACCAACGCGCATGTGATCATCGAGCAGGCGCCGGACGCCGGGGAGCCCACGGCCCCGCGGGACGAGACCGCTCCCGGCCGCCGCGCGACCGCGCTCCCGTGGGTCATCTCGGGTCGGACCGCCGAGGCGCTGCGCGACCAGGCGGCCGCGCTGCTGAGCAGGCTGGAGGCCGAGCCCGGTACGCGCGCGCTGGACACCGCGCTCTCGCTCGCGACCTCCAGGGCGAGCCTGGAACACCGTCTCGCCGTCGTCACGGACGAGGACGGCGGGGCGGGACGCGCGGCGCTGGCGAGCTGGATCGAGAACGGCGCGACGGCCGGCGCCGTCGAGGGCACGGTCGCGGCACGCGCGAAGAGCGCGGTGCTGTTCTCCGGCCAGGGCAGCCAGCGGCTCGGGATGGGCCGCGAACTGTACGAGAGCTTCCCGGTGTTCGCCGAGGCGCTGGACACCGTACTGGCACAGCTGGACGGCGAGTTGGACCGTCCGCTGCGCGAGGTCATCTGGGGCGACGACACGGAGGCGCTCGACGACACCGGCTTCACCCAGCCCGCGCTGTTCGCGATCGAGGTGGCGCTGTTCCGGCTGGTGGAGTCATGGGGGGTGGTCCCGGACTTCGTGGCGGGGCATTCGATCGGTGAGATCGCGGCGGCCCATGTGGCGGGGGTGTTCTCGCTGACGGACGCCTGCGCGCTCGTGGCCGCGCGGGCGCGGCTGATGCGGGCGCTGCCCCCGGGCGGCGCGATGGTCGCCGTCCGGGCCACCGAGGACGAGGTGCTGCCGCTGCTGTCCGGCGAGGTGTCGGTCGCCGCCGTCAACGGCCCGGCCTCCCTGGTGATCTCCGGCGGCGAGGACGCCGTCCTCAAGGCCGCCGCGCGGCTGGGGGAGCAGGGCCGCAGGACGAGCAGGCTCCGGGTCTCGCACGCGTTCCACTCGCCGTTGATGGACCCGATGCTGGACGAGTTCCGCGCCGTCGCGCGGGGCCTCGCCTACGCGGAGCCCGTCATCCCCGTCGTATCGAACCTGACGGGCCGTCTCGCGTCGGCCGGGGAGCTGTGCTCCGCCGAGTACTGGGTGCGGCATGTCCGCGAGGCCGTCCGGTTCGGCGACGGTGTGCGGACGCTGGCCGAGCAGGGCGTGACCGTCTTCCTGGAGCTGGGTCCCGACGGTGTGCTGTCGGCCATGGCCCAGGAGTCCGTGCCGGACGGCGCCGTGACCGTACCGGTGCTCCGCAAGGACCACCCCGAGGAGACCTCGGCCGTCGGGGCCCTCGCCCGCCTGCACGTCCACGGCGTACGCGTGGCATGGCCGGCGTTCTTCGCGGGCACCGGCGCCCGGCTGGTGGATCTGCCGACCTACGCCTTCCAGCACGAGCGCTTCTGGCCGAAGACGACCTTCCGGCCGGCCGACGCGACCGGTCTCGGACTGGCCTCCGCCGACCACCCGCTGCTGGGCGCCGCCATGTCCGTGGCCGGCTCCGACGAACTCCTGCTGACCGGCACCCTCTCGCTCGCCACCCATCCGTGGCTGGCCGACCATGTCGTCAGCGGAATGGTCTTCTTCCCCGGCACCGGATTCCTCGAACTCGCGATCAGGGCCGCCGACCAGGCGGGCTGCGACCGCGTCGAGGAACTGATGCTCGCCGCCCCGCTCATCCTGCCCCGCACCGGCGCCGTCCAGGTGCAGATCTCCGTCGGCGGCGCGGACGACGAGGGCCGCCGCGAGCTGCGCTTCTACACCCGCCCCGCCGCCGCGCCCGACGACGAGTGGACCCTGCACGCCTCCGGCCGGATCGGGAGCGGCGAGCGGATCCTCGGCTTCGACGGGTCCGTATGGCCGCCCAAGGGCGCGACCGTGGTGGACATCGAGGGGCTGTACGACCGTTACGCGGGCAACGGACTCGACTACGGACCGGTCTTCCGCGGCCTGCGCGCGGTCTGGCGCCGGGGCGAGGAGATCTTCGCCGAGGTCGCCCTCGACCGGGCGGTCGGCGACGCCACCGACTTCGGCATGCACCCGGCACTGCTCGACTCCGTCCTGCACAGCACCGTGTTCGCCAGCGCGGACGGCGACGACCGCAGCCTGCTGCCCTTCGCCTGGAACGGCGTTTCCCTGCACGCCTCCGGAGCGTCGGCGCTGCGCGTCCGGATCACCGGCAACGGCCAGGACTCCGTCCAACTGGCCGCCGTCGACGTCCAGGGCGAACCCGTCATCTCGGTGGACTCGCTGCTCCTGCGGGCGGCGGGCCCCCAGGCGGCCGACAGCGGACGCCGGGACGAACTGAACTCTCTCTTCCGCGTCGACTGGGTGCCCGGCACCCCGGAGAAGGTCACCGAGGACACCGGATGGGTGGTGCTCGGCGCGGACCCACTGGGCCTGACGGCCGCCCTCGCCTCGACCGGCGCGACCCGGCTCGGCGCACCGGCGCGTACGCTCGCCGAGCTGACCGCCCGCGACGAGGCGTCGGTGCCGGGGACCGTGCTCGTACCGCTCCGGGGCGACAGCGCGCGCGGCGCCGAGTCCGCGCACGAACTCGCCCACTACGCGCTGACGTTGGTGCGCGAATGGCTGGCCGAGGAGCGCTTCGCGGACTCGCGGCTGGTGTTCGTCACCCGGGGCGCGGTCGAGGACGGCGCCACGGACGTCACCGATGTCGCCGCCGCCCCCGTATGGGGTCTGGTGCGCTCGGCGCAGGCCGAGAACCCCGGCCGGTTCCTGCTGGTGGACGCCGACGACACCGCCGACTCGGCGGCCGTACTGCCCACGCTGCCGGGGCTGGTGGCCGCCGGCGAGCCGCAGGCCGTGGTCCGCGCGGGCGCGCTGCGCGTCGGCCGGCTCGCCCGGCTGGAGTCGGGTACGGGCCTCGTGCCGCCGGCCGGAGGGCCATGGCGGCTGGGCAGCAGGGCGAAGGGAAGTCTCGACGGGCTGACCCTGGCCCCGTTCCCCGAGGTCCTCGAACCGCTGACCGGCCACGACGTACGCGTCGAGGTCCGCGCGGCCGGAGTGAACTTCCGCGATGTCCTCAACGCCCTGGGCATGTACCCGGGCGACGCCGGGCTGTTCGGCTCCGAGGCGGCCGGTGTCGTGGTCGGGACCGGACCCGAGGTGACCGGTCTGCGGGTCGGCGACCGGGTCATGGGCATGCTCTTCGGCGGCTTCGGCACCCATGTGGTGGGCCACGAGCACATGATGACCCGCGTACCGGACACCTGGTCGTGGGAGACGGCGGCCTCGATGCCGCTCGTGTTCCTGACCGCGTACTACGCGCTGGTGGAGCTGGGCGGGTTGCGGTGTGGTGAGCGGGTGCTGATCCATGCCGGTGCGGGTGGTGTGGGTATGGCGGCGGTCCAGGTGGCGAACCATCTGGGTGCCGAGGTCTTCGCGACGGCGAGCGAGGGCAAGTGGGATGTCCTGCGGTCGCTGGGCGTGGCCGAGGATCACCTCGCCTCGTCGCGTACGACGGACTTCGAGGCGGCCTTCGCGCGGGTGAGCGGTGGTGACGGTGTCGATGTCGTACTGAACTCGCTGGCCGGTGAGTTCGTGGACGCGTCGCTGCGGCTGACCGGTCCCGGCGGCCGGTTCCTGGAGATGGGCAAGACCGATATCCGCGAGGCCGCCGATCTGCCGGACGGCGTGCACTACCAGGCGTTCGACCTCGGCTGGGTGGAACCGGACGGCATCCAGCGGATGCTGCTCACGCTGGGCGAGCTGTTCGAACGCGGCGTACTGGAGCCGCTGCCGGTGCGGTCGTGGGACGTACGCCGGGCGCGTGACGCGTTCCGTTTCATGAGCATGGCCAAGCACATCGGGAAGATCGTGCTGACCATGCCGCCGGTATGGAACGCCGAGGGTACGGTCCTGATCACCGGTGGCACGGGCGGTCTTGGCGGTGTGCTGGCCCGCCATCTGGTGGCCGAGCGCGGCGTACGGCACCTGATCCTCACCAGCAGGCGCGGCGCGGAGGCCCCCGGAGCCGCCGAACTGGCCGCGGAGCTGCGGACCCGGGGGGCCGAGGTGTCGGTCGCCGCCTGCGACGTGGCGGACCGGGCCGCGCTGGCCGGACTGCTGGCGTCCGTGCCCGCCGCGCACCCGCTGACGGCCGTGGTGCACACGGCGGGTGTGCTGGACGACGGCATCGTCGGCTCGCTGACCCCCGAACGCCTGGCCGGTGTGCTGCGTCCCAAGGTCGACGCGGCGTGGCACCTCCACGAGCTGACCCGCGATCTCGACCTGGCCGCGTTCGTGCTGTACTCGTCCACCGCCGGCGTCATGGGCAGCCCCGGACAGGCCAACTACGCGGGAGGCAACACCTTCCTGGACGCCCTGGCCGCGCACCGCCGCGCCCAGGGGCTGCCCGCGCTCTCGCTGGCCTGGGGCGCCTGGGAGCAGGGCGTGGGCATGACCAGCACGCTGGAGGACCAGGACGTACGCCGGGTCGGCGGCGGCTCCGGAATGCCGCTGCTCCCGGTGGAACAGGGCCTGGCGCTGTTCGACGCCGCCACCGCGAGCGACGAGGCGCTGATCGTCCCGCTCTCCCTCGGCGGCGGCGCGATCCCCTCGGCGGCCGGCGTCCCGGCCCTCCTGCGCGGACTCGTACGGACCGGCCGCCGCGCCGCGAAGAGCGGAGCCGCCGGAGTGTCCCGCGCGGGCCTCGTCGAGCGGCTGGCCGCGCTGCGCGAGAACGAGCGGCCCCGGCTGCTGACCGATCTCGTCCGCGCCGAGGCGGCGGTGGTGCTGGCGCACTCCTCGCCCGAGGCCATTTCCGTGGAACGGGAGTTCAGGCAGCTCGGCTTCGACTCCCTGACGGCCGTCGAACTGCGCAACCGGCTGGCGTCCGCCACCGGACTGACCCTGCCCGCCACCCTCATCTTCGACTACCCGACCCCGGCCAGGCTCGCCGCGTACCTCCTCGATGAACTGGTCGGCGAGGACGACGTCGCGGCCGTCACCACGCGCGAGTCGCGCGACAGCGCCGACGCCACCGGCGATCCGATCGCGATCGTCGGCATGAGCTGCCGCTTCCCCGGCGGCGTGGAGTCCCCCGAAGGACTCTGGGAGCTGGTGCTCTCCGGCGGCGACGCCATCTCCGGCTTCCCCGACGACCGGGGCTGGGAGGCCGACGCGTCCATCGGCGCGGTCGAGGGCCAGGGCGGATTCCTGCGGAACGTCGCCGACTTCGACGCCGGATTCTTCGGTATCTCGCCGCGCGAGGCCCTCGCCATGGACCCGCAGCAGCGCGTCCTGCTCGAAGTCGCCTGGGAGGCCGCGGAACGGGCGGGCATCGCCCCGGCCACCCTGCGCGGCAGCCGCACCGGCGTCTTCGTCGGCGTCAGCGGCCAGGACTACGCCGGTCTCGTCATGCGGTCGAAGGACGACATGGCGGGCCACGCCACCACCGGCCTCGCGGTCAGCGTCGTCTCCGGCCGGCTCGCCTACGCGCTGGGGCTGGAAGGCCCGGCGATGTCGGTCGACACGGCCTGCTCGTCGTCCCTCGTCTCGCTGCACCTCGCCACCCAGGCACTGCGCGGCGGTGAGTGCTCGCTCGCCCTCGCGGGCGGCGTGACGGTGATGACCACCTCCGCGAACTTCGCCGGCTTCTCCCGGATGGGCGGACTGGCCGGGGACGGCCGCTGCAAGGCGTTCTCCGAGTCGGCCGACGGCACCGGCTGGTCCGAGGGCGCGGCCGTGCTGGTGCTGGAGCGGCTGTCGGACGCGCGGCGCAACGGACACCGGGTGCTCGCGGTCGTACGGGGCAGCGCCGTCAACCAGGACGGCGCCTCGAACGGTCTGACGGCCCCCAACGGGCCCGCGCAGCAGCGGGTGATCCGGCAGGCGCTCGCCAACGCCGGGCTCTCCCCGGCCGAGGTCGACGCGGTGGAGGCACACGGCACCGGCACACCGCTCGGCGACCCGATCGAGGCACAGGCGCTGCTGGCCACCTACGGCCAGGACCGCGACCGGGACCTGCCGCTGCTGCTGGGCTCCGTGAAGTCCAACATCGGCCACACCCAGGCCGCCGCGGGCGCCGCCGGACTGGTGAAGATGGTGATGGCGCTGCGCCACGGGACGCTCCCGAGGACGCTGCACCTGACCGAGCCGTCGAGCCATGTCGACTGGTCGGCGGGGGCCGTGGAACTGCTCGCCGACACCACCGCGTGGCCGGAGACCGGACGCGCCCGCAGGGCGGGCGTCTCGTCCTTCGGGATCAGCGGCACGAACGCGCATGTGGTGCTGGAGCAGGCGGACACGGAGCAGCTTGCGGACACGGAGCAGCCTGTGGCCGCGGAGCGGCAGGCCGGCCCGGAGCCGGACCGGGCCGGCGCCGACCGCGCGCCGGCCACGCCCGTGGCCGTCCCGCGCGCCGTGCCGTGGCTCGTGTCGGCCACGAGCGAAGCGGCGCTGGACGGACAGATCGACCGGCTCAGGGCCTTCGCGCGGGAGCACCCCGAGTGCTCCGCCGTGGACGTCGGCCACTCGCTGGCGACGGGCCGTTCGGTCTTCGAGCACCGCGCGGTACTGCTGGCGACCGACGAGGGCGTCTCGGACGTCGCCCGTGGCCTCGCCACCGAGCCGTCACTGGCGGTGCTGTTCTCCGGGCAGGGCTCGCAGCGGCCGGGCATGGGCCGTGAGCTGTACGGCCGGTTCCCCGTCTTCGCCGAGGCGCTCGACTCCGTACTGGCCGCGCTGGACGCCGAGTCGGGGTCCGGGCCCGGTCGTTCGCCGCGCGAGGTCATCTGGGGCGACGACGCGGAGGCGCTCGATGACACCGGCTTCGCGCAGCCCGCGCTGTTCGCGGTCGAGGTGGCGCTGTTCCGGCTCGTGGAGTCCTGGGGCGTGCGGCCCGACGTCGTCGCCGGTCACTCGATCGGCGAGATCGCGGCGGCGCATGTGGCGGGGGTGTTCTCGCTGTCCGACGCGGCCCGTCTGGTGGCGGCCCGTGCCCGGCTGATGGCGGCGCTGCCGGCCGGCGGCGCGATGGCCGCCGTCCGGGCCACCGAGGAGGAGGTGCTGCCGCTGCTGTCGGCCGAGGTGTCGGTCGCCGCCGTCAACGGCCCCTCGTCGGTGGTGATCTCCGGCGCGCAGGACACCGTGCGCGAGGTGACGGCCCGACTGGAGGCGCGGGGACGCAGGACGAGCGGGCTCCGGGTCTCGCACGCGTTCCACTCGCCGCTGATGGACCCGATGCTGGACGAGTTCCGCACCGTCGCGGAGGGCCTGGCGTACGCCGAACCGTCCCTTCCCGTCGTGTCCAACCTGACGGGCGGCCCCGCGTCGGCGGGCGAGCTGTGCTCGGCCGAGTACTGGGTACGCCATGCCCGCGAGGCCGTGCGCTTCGCCGACGGGGTGCGCGCGCTCGCCGACCGCGGCGTCGGTACGTTCCTTGAGCTGGGCCCGGACGGGGTGCTCTCCGCGATGGCACGTGAGTCCCTGCCCGCCACCGCCGTGGTGGTCCCGGCGCTGCGCAAGGACCGCGACGAAGAAGCCGCGCTGGTCACCGCCGTGGCCCGGCTGCATGTCGCGGGCGTCTCCGTCGACTGGACCGGGATCCTCGCGGGCACCGGGGCCCGGCAGGTCGATCTGCCGACCTACGCCTTCCAGCGCGAACGGTTCTGGCCCGAGGTGGTGGAGGCCGCGCCCGCCGACGGTACGGACCCGGCTGACGCGGAGTTCTGGGCCGCGGTGGAGCGCGAGGACCTGGACTCCCTCGCGGCCGGCCTCGACGTGGACGGCGACTCGCTCGGGGCCGTACTGCCCGCGCTGTCGTCGTGGCGTACCCGGCGCAAGGCCCGTTCCACCGTGAACGCGTGGCGCTACCGCGAGAGCTGGAAGCCCCTGACCGTCAGCGGCTCCACGGCCACCCCGGCCGGGACCTGGCTGGTACTGGCACCCCCGGCACCGGTCGCCGACGCGTGGGTGACCGCGCTGATCGACGGGCTCGGCCCGGCGGCCGTCCGGGTCGACATCGAGGCATCGGACATCGAGGCATCCGGCAGCGGCGCGCTCGGCATCGACGCGTCCGGCGGCGGCCTGGCAGCCCGGCTGGCAGAGGCCGCCGCGGGCGCCCCGGCTGAGATCACGGGTGTGGTGTCGCTGCTCGCCCTGGACGAGACGGCCGGCCCCGCCGGGGTGCCCGCCGGGCTGATCGCCACCGCCGCGCTCCCGCGCGCGCTCGGCGACGCGGGCATCGCGGCCCCCCTCTGGGCCGTCACCCGCGGCGCCGTCTCACCCGTACGCTCCGAGCCGCCGGCCGGCCTGGCGCAGGCCGCCGTCTGGGGCCTCGGCCGGGTCGCGGCGCTCGAACACCCCCGTCAGTGGGGCGGGCTGGCCGATCTGCCCGAGGAGCTGGACGAGCGGTCCGTACGGCGGTTCCTCGCCGTCCTGGGCGGCCGGGACGGCGAGGACCAGGTGGCCGTCCGCGCCTCGGGCGTGTTCGGCCGCAGGATGGTGCCCGCGCCCGGCACCGGGAGCGCCGGGTCCGCCGAGGAGCGGTGGCGGCCGTCCGGCACCGTGCTCATCACCGGCGGTACGGGCGCGCTCGGCGCCCGCGTCGCACGCCGGCTGGCGGGCGACGGCGTCCGGCATCTCGTCCTGCTGAGCCGCCGCGGCCCCGACGCGCCAGGCGCCGAGGAACTGCGGGCGGAACTGACCGCTCTCGGCGCGCGGGTCACCCTCACCGCCTGCGACGCCGCCGACAGGGAGCAGCTGACGCGGGTCCTCGCCGCGGTCCCCGAGGACAGCCCGCTGACGGGCGTGGTGCACACGGCGGGTGTCCTGGACGACGGGGTGCTGGCAGGGCTGACGGCCGAACGGTTCGAGACGGTGTTCCGCGCGAAGGCCGCTCCGGCGCTGCTGCTCGACGAACTGACCCGGGATCTCGATCTGACGGTGTTCGCGCTGTTCTCCTCGGTGGCGGGCGCCGTGGGCAACCCGGGCCAGGCCAACTACGCCGCCGCCAACACCGTCCTCGACGCGCTGGCCGAGCGGCGAAGGTCGCTCGGGCTGCCGGCGACCTCGATCGCCTGGGGCGCGTGGGACGGCGACGGCATGGCCGCGCGGGGCACCCACCTCGGCATGGCCGCCCACCAGGCGGACGCCGCCGCTCCGACGGCAGGAGCCGGCGCGCTCGACCCGGCCCTCGCCGTCTCCGCGCTGCTCCGTGTCGTGGTGGAGCCCGAGCCGACCGTGGTCCTCGCCGACCTCCAGCAACCACGGCTGCTGAGCGCGCTGCTGAGCCTGCGCCCCAGCCCGCTGCTCGCCGATCTGCCCGAGGCGCGCACGGCGCTGACAGCGGTACGGGACGCGCGGCGCGAGAGCGAATCGGCCGCGTCAGGACTCCGCGAGCGGCTGCGCGCCGCGACCGGGGCCGACCGGACCGCCGTACTGCTCACCGCCGTCCGTACCCAGGCGGCGGCCGTACTGGGACACACCGGAGCCGACGCGATCAGGGGCGACAAGGCCTTCCGCGACCTCGGCTTCGACTCGCTGACCGCCGTCGAACTGAGCAACCGCCTCGCCGAGACGACCGGTCTCGCCCTCCCCGCCGGGCTGGTCTTCGACTATCCGAACCCGCACGCGCTCGCCGGCCATCTCCTCACCGAACTGCTCGGCGAGGAGGCGGGGGAGCGGACAGGACCCGACGCCCCGGGCACGGTTCCCGCCCCGTCCGCCGAGGTCACCGACGACCCGGTCGTCATCGTCGGCATGGCCTGCCGCTTCCCCGGCGGCGTGCGCTCGCCCGAGGACCTGTGGCAGCTGCTCACCGAAGGCCGGGACGGCATCGCGGAGTTCCCCACGGACCGCGGCTGGAACCTCGATGTCCTCGCGGGCGACGGCCAGGGCCGCAGCGCCACGCGCGAGGGCGGATTCCTCTACGAGGCCGCCGACTTCGACCCGGACTTCTTCGGCATCTCACCGCGCGAGGCCCTCGCCATGGACCCCCAGCAGCGACTGCTGCTGGAGACCGCGTGGGAGGCGTTCGAGCGCACCGGGACCGACCCGGCCTCGCTGCGCGGCAGCCAGACCGGGGTGTTCGTCGGCACCAACGGCCAGGACTACGCCAACCTGATCCTCCGGGCGAACGAGGACGTCGAGGCGCACGCGGGCACCGGCCTGGCCGCCAGTGTCATCTCCGGCAGGCTCTCCTACGCCTTCGGCTTCGAGGGCCCCGCCGTCACCGTGGACACCGCCTGCTCCTCCTCCCTGGTCGCGCTGCACTGGGCCGCCCAGGCCCTGCGCGCCGGGGAGTGCTCCATGGCGCTGGTCGGCGGCGTCACCGTCATGTCGACCTCGACCAGCTTCGCCGGGTTCACCCGCCAGGGCGGTCTGGCCCCGGACGGACGCTGCAAGGCGTTCTCCGACTCGGCCGACGGCACCGGCTGGTCGGAGGGCGTCGGCGTGCTGGTCGTCGAGCGGCTGTCCGACGCCCGGCGAGGCGGCCACGAGATCCTGGCCGTGCTGCGCGGTTCCGCCGTCAACCAGGACGGCGCGTCGAACGGGCTGACCGCCCCCAACGGCCCCTCCCAGCAGCGGGTGATCCGCCAGGCCCTCGCCGCCGGCGGGCTCACACCCTCGGACGTGGACGCCGTCGAGGCCCATGGCACCGGCACCACCCTGGGCGACCCCATCGAGGCGGGCGCCCTCCTCGCGACATACGGACGTGACCGCGACCCCGGGCGGCCCCTGCTGCTCGGCTCCGTGAAGTCGAACCTCGGCCACACCCAGGCCGCCGCGGGCGTCGCCGGTGTACTGAAGACGGTGCTGGCGCTCCGGCACGGCGAGCTGCCCAGGACGCTGCATGTCAGCGAGCCCTCGACCCGGGTCGACTGGTCGTCGGGCGCGGTGGAACTGCTCACCGAGCGTCGGGAGTGGCCGGAGACCGGGCGCGCCCGCAGGGCCGGTGTGTCGTCCTTCGGGATCAGCGGCACCAACGCGCACGTGGTCCTCGAACAGGCCCCGCGCGCCGAGCCGGTGGCACCGTCCCCGGCTCCCGGGGTGACACCGGCCGCCGTGCCGTGGCCCGTCTCGGCCAGGAGCGAAGCCGCGCTGGACGCACAGCTGGACCGGCTGCGCTCCTTCGTGGCGGACCGCCCCGGGCTCTCCCCGCTCGACCTCGGTCTCTCGCTGGCAGGGAGCCGGTCGTCCTTCGACCACCGTGCCGTGCTCATCGCCCCGGGCCTCGGCGCGGCCGCGGACGCGTCCGCGCCGCAGGTCGCCAGGGGAGTGGCCGTGGAACGGCCGACGGCGGTCCTCTTCTCCGGCCAGGGCAGCCAGCGGCTGGGAATGGGCCGTGAGCTCTATGAGCGCTTCCCGGTCTTCGCCGACGCGCTCGACTCCGTACTCGCCCATCTGGAAGGGGAGTTGCCCCGCCCGCTGCGCGAGGTGATCTGGGGGGACGACGCCGCCACGCTGAACCGCACCGCGTACACCCAGCCCGCGCTGTTCGCGATCGAGGTGGCGCTGTTCCGGCTGGTGGAGTCGTGGGGCGTGGCCCCGGATTTCGTGGCGGGCCACTCGGTCGGTGAGATCGCCGCCGCGCATGTGGCCGGGGTGTTCTCGCTGGCGGACGCGGCCCGGCTGGTCGCGGCCCGCGCCCGGCTGATGGAGGCGCTGCCCGAGGGCGGAGCCATGGTCGCGGTGGAGGCCACCGAGGACGAGGTACGGCCGCTGCTCCGCGCCGAGGTCGCGGTCGCCGCCGTCAACGGCCCCATGGCGGTGGTCGTCTCCGGCGCCGAGGACCAGGTCCTGAAGACCGCGGAACGCCTGGCGGACACCGGACGCAGGACGACCAGGCTCCCGGTGAGCCACGCGTTCCACTCGCCCCTGATGGACCCGATGCTGGACGGATTCCGTACGGTCGCCGAGAAGCTCACCTTCGAGGAGCCCCGTATCCCGGTCGTCTCGAACCTGACCGGCGAACCGGCCACGGCCGGTGAACTCTCCCGCGCCGACTACTGGGTACGGCACGTCCGCGAGCCGGTCCGCTTCGCCGACGGGGTACGGACCCTCGCCGGCCGGGGCGTCGGCACGTTCCTGGAGCTGGGCCCGGACGGCGTGCTCTCCGCCCTGGTCCGCGCGTCCGTACCGGACGACGCGGTCGTCGTGCCCGTCCTGCGCGAGGACAGGTCCGAGGAACTGACCGCCGTCACCGCGCTCGCCCAGTTGCACGCGCACGGTGTCACCACCGACTGGGCGGGGATCTTCGCCGGCACGGGCGCGCGCCGGGTGGAGCTGCCGACCTACGCCTTCCAGCACGCGCGCTACTGGCCCTCGGTGGCGCGGGCGGCGGCGGGCGACGCCACCGGCCTCGGCCTGGTGGCCGCGGGTCATCCGCTGCTGGGCGCGGCGACGACCGTGGCCGGCTCCGACGACGTGGTGCTGACGGGCCGGCTCTCGCTCGCAGCGCTCCCCTGGCTGGAGGCCCACCGGATCTCCGGCGGGCCCGTACCGCTGCCCGCCGCGGCCTTCGCCGAACTGGCCGTACGCGCCGGTGACGAGGTGGGCCGCGCGCTGATCGAGGAACTGACCGTGGAGACCGGCCTGTTCGTGCCCGAGGAGGGCG
Organism: Streptomyces sp. NPDC039430; assembly: GCF_055639435.1. Classification (NCBI taxonomy): domain Bacteria; kingdom Bacillati; phylum Actinomycetota; class Actinomycetes; order Kitasatosporales; family Streptomycetaceae; genus Streptomyces; species Streptomyces sp. NPDC039430. The sequence continues at coordinate 70,678 of NZ_JBVKAK010000023.1, forward strand.
CGGTACGGATCCAGGTGCGGGTGGGCGCCGCCGACGAGACCGGCCGCCGCACCCTGGACGTGCACGCCCGCCCGGAGGCGGGAGCGGATCTGCCGTGGATCCGGCACGCCACCGGCGTGCTGGCCGCCGAGGACGGAGCGGCGACACCGGACCCGGAGTTCGACACCGCCCTCTGGCCGCCGGCCGGTGCCAGGGCCGTCGAGTGCGAGGGGGACGACGCCGGTCCGCGCACCGCCTGGCGGCGGGACGGCGCGGTGTTCGCGGAAGTCGCGCTGGACGAAGAGGCGGGCCGGGACGGCGCGTTCACGATCCATCCGACCCTGCTGGACGCCGCCGTGCGCGCGGCGGGGCTGCTGGACGACGTCACCACGGCCGGGGACGCCGAAGCGTTCGCCTGGCACGGGCTGACCCTGCACGCGGGCGCCGCCACGGCGCTGCGGGTACGGCTGACCGCCACCGGCCGGGACACCGTGTCGCTGGCGGCCGTCGACGTGGACGGCGCGCCGGTGGTCTCCGTACGCTCGCTCGCTCTCCGCCCGGCCACCGTCGCGGCTCCCGTCGCGGCGGGAGCCGGCGGAGAGGCGGCCGCGCTGCTCGGCGTGGTCTGGGAGCCGGCGCCCGCCCCGGCGGTCCCCGCGTCCTCCGCCGGTCTCCGCTGGGCGGTCGTCGGCGCGGACCCGGTGGGCCTGGCGACCGCGCTGGACATGGCGCGTACGGCGGAGGCGGTGCCCGTCGTACGCACCGGATCCCTGGCCGAACTCCTCGGCTCCGAAGGGCCGTTGCCCGACGTCGTGCTGGCACCGGTCATCGGGGACGCGTCCGGCGCCGGGCACATGGCCGCAGCCATGCGGACCACGACGGCCACCGCCCTCGACCTGCTGCGCGCCTGGTCCGCCGATGAGCGGACCGCGGGGTCGCGGCTGGTGTTCGTCACCCGGCGCGCGGTCGGCGTCGGCACCGAGGACGTACGGGACCTGGCCGCCGCCCCCGTATGGGGCCTGGTCCGCTCCGCCCAGTCGGAGGAGCCCGGCTCCTTCCCGCTGCTCGACCTCGACGACCGCGACGGCGCCGACGTCCTGGGCGCGGCCCTCACCGCCCTGCCCGGCCTCCTGGCGGCCGGTGAGACCCAGACGGCGCTGCGCGACGGCGCCCTGCGGGTCGCCCGGCTCGCCCGGCTGCCCGAGAACGGCGTCACCGCGCCGCCCGGCCGGGTCAGGTCCTGGGACCGCGACGGCACGGTCCTGATCACCGGCGGCACCGGCGGCCTCGGCAGCGCACTCGCCAGGCATCTGGTGACCGCGCACGGCATGAGGCACCTGCTGCTGGCCGGCCGGAGCGGCCCCAACGCGCCCGGCGCCGAGGAACTGCGGGCCGAACTGACCGCACACGGCGCCGAGATCACCATCGCCGCCTGCGACGTCGCCGACCGTACGGCGCTCGACGCGCTGCTGGCCGCCGTACCGGCCGCACACCCGCTGACCGCCGTGGTGCACACCGCGGGCGTGCTCGGCGACGCCACCATCGGCTCGCTCACCCCCGCGCTGGTCGACCGGATACTGCGTCCGAAGGCGGACGGGGCCTGGGAGCTGCACGAGGCGACCCGCGCACTCGTCCCCGATCTGGCCGGGTTCATCCTGTACTCCTCGATCGCCGGGATCACCGGCGGCCGGGGACAGGGCAACTACGCCGCCGCCAACACGTTCCTGGACGCGCTGGCCGGGCACCGCGCCGCCCTCGGTCTGCCCGCACTGTCGCTCGCCTGGGGCCCCTGGACCTCGGACACCGGGATGACGGGCACCCTGAACGGCACCCAGCTGCGCCGGCTGTCCCGCTCCGACCTCGCCCCGCTCCCGGTGGCACAGGGCCTCGCGCTCTTCGACGCGGCGAGCGCCCGCGACGACGTACTGGCCGTGCCGGTACGGATCGCCACCGGCGCGGACCAGGAGACGACCCCCGCGACGGCCGAGGTCCCCGCGATCCTGCGCGGCCTGACCCGCGCCAAGCGCCGTACGGCCGCCGCCAGGAGCCGTGCCGGCGGTCTGACGCGGCGCCTGGCAGAGCTGAACGCGCGGGAGCGGGAAGCGGCCCTGGTGGAGCTGGTGCGGACCGAGACCGCCGCCGTACTGGGCCACGCCACCCCGGACGACGTCCCCGCCGACCGGGACTTCAGCCGGCTGGGCTTCGACTCGCTGATGGCGGTGGAACTGCGCACCAGGCTGACCGCGGCCACGGGGGTACGGCTCTCCGCCACGCTCGTGTTCGACCACCCCACACCGCTCGCCGTCGCCGCGCATCTGACGCCGGCGCTGTTCGGCGCGGACACCTCCGGCCCGGACGGCTCGCCGCTCGCCGCGCTCGGCCTGCTGGAGGCGGCGCTCACCGACGGCGCACTCGACGAGGTCACCACGACCGGAGTCGCCGGACGGCTGCGCCGGCTCCTCGCGCGGTGCGACGCGGCCGCCCCGGAGACCGGCGGAGCCGTGGTCACCGAACGGATCGAGGCCGCGAGCGCCGACGAGATCCTCGCCTTCATCGACAACGAGCTCGGCAGGTCGACGGATTCCTGACAGGGGCCCACTCCCTTCGCACGCGATACATCTGAGGAAGGTTCACGGACGATGCCGGACGAAAAGAAACTCGTCGAATACCTGAAGTGGGTCACGACGGATCTGCACCAGACCCGCCAACGACTCGAAGAGGCCGAATCCGGCCGTCACGAACCGGTCGCGATCGTCGGGATGGGATGCAGGTTCCCGGGCGGGGTCCGGTCCCCCGAGGACCTGTGGGCGCTGCTCGCCGACGGCCGGAGCGCCATCTCCGGATTCCCCGACGACCGCGGCTGGGACCTGGACGTACTCGCCGGTGACGGAGAAGGACGCAGCGCCACCCAGGAGGGCGGCTTCGTCCACGACGCGCCGCGCTTCGACCCGGGCTTCTTCGACATCTCGCCGCGCGAGGCCCTCGCCATGGACCCGCAGCAGCGGCTGCTCCTGGAGGTGGCCTGGGAGGCCGTCGAGCGCTCCGGCATCGACCCGGCCACCCTGCGCGGCAGCAGGACCGGCGTGTTCGTCGGCACCAACTCCCAGGACTACGCGCACCTGGTGCTCGCCGCGCGCGACGACATGGGCGGCTACGCGGGCAACGGCCTCGCGGCGAGCGTTCTGTCCGGCCGGCTCTCCTTCGTCCTCGGACTCGAAGGCCCCGCGGTCACGCTCGACACCGCGTGCTCGTCCTCGCTGGTGACCCTGCACCTCGCCGCGCAGGCCGTACGCAACGGCGAATGCTCGCTGGCACTGGCCGGCGGGGTCACCGTGATGGCGACCTCCGCCAGCTTCGCCGGGTTCAGCGTCCAGGGCGGGCTGGCCGCCGACGGCCGCTGCAAGGCCTTCTCGGACGCGGCGGACGGCACCGCCTGGTCCGAGGGCGCCGGCCTGCTGGTCGTCGAGCGGCTCTCCGACGCCCAGCGCAACGGACACCCCGTCCTCGCGGTCCTGCGCGGCAGCGCGGTCAACCAGGACGGCGCGTCCAACGGACTCAGCGCGCCCAACGGCCCTGCCCAGCAACGGGTGATCCGCCAGGCGCTGGCCGGCGCCGGACTCTCCCCGTCCGACGTGGACGCGGTCGAGGCGCACGGAACGGGCACCACCCTGGGCGATCCGATCGAGGCGGGCGCCCTGCTCGCCACCTACGGCCAGGACCGCGAGCCGGAGCGCCCACTGTGGCTCGGCGCGGTCAAGTCGAACATCGGACACACCCAGGCGGCGGCGGGCGTCGCGGGTGTGATGAAGATCGTGCTCGCGCTCCGCCACGGCCTGCTGCCGAGGACGCTGCACGTGGACGCGCCCTCCTCGCACGTGGACTGGACGGCCGGTGACGTACGGCTGCTGACCGAGCCGGTGGAGTGGCCGGAGGGCGACCGCGTGCGCCGCGCCGGGGTGTCGTCGTTCGGCATCAGCGGCACCAACGCGCATGTCGTCATCGAGCAGGCGCCGCCCGCCGACGCGGCGGACGAGCCCGCGCCGGAGCCGGCCGTCACGCCGAAGGCCGTGCCCTGGCCCGTGTCCGGCCGCGGCGGGGCGGCGCTCGACGCGCAGCTGGACCGGATCCGCGCCTTCGCGGACGCGCGCGGCGGCGACCCGCTCGACATCGGCTTCTCCCTCGCCACGACCCGCACCGCCTTCGAACACCGCGCGGTACTGCTCGCCACCACCGGCACCGGCGCCGGGGCGCCCGTCGAGGTGGCGCGCGGGACGTCCGGCAAGGGCCCGCTCGCCGTGCTCTTCTCCGGGCAGGGCTCACAGCGCATCGGAATGGGCCGGGAGCTGTACGCCCGCTTCCCTGTCTTCGCGGAGGCCCTGGACGCCGTACTGGACCGGCTGGACGGCGAGTTGGACCGTCCGCTGCGCGAGGTCATCTGGGGCGACGACGCGGACGCGCTGAACGACACCGGCTGCGCCCAGCCCGCCCTGTTCGCCGTCGAGGTCGCCCTGTACCGGCTGGTCCGTTCCTGGGGCGTCGTACCGGACTTCCTGGCCGGGCACTCCGTCGGCGAGATCACGGCCGCGCATGTCGCCGGAGTGTTCTCGCTGGCGGACGCCTGCCGGCTGGTCGCCGCGCGGGCCCGGCTGATGCGGGCGCTGCCCGCCGGCGGCGCGATGGCCGCCGTACGGGCCACCGAGGACGAGATCACGCCGCTGCTGACCGACCGGGTGTCGGTCGCCGCGGTCAACGGCCCCGACGCGGTGGTCGTCTCCGGTGACGAGACCGCGGTGCTCGGCCTCACGGCCCGGCTGGCGGCCGACGGCCGCAAGACCACCCGGCTCGCGGTCAGTCACGCGTTCCACTCGCCGCTGATGGAGCCCATGCTCGACGCGTTCCGCGAGGTGGTGGCGGGCCTGTCCGCCCAGGAGCCGGATCTGCCGGTCGTCTCGAACCTGACCGGCGAGGTGGCCACCACCGGTGAACTCACCGACCCCGGCTACTGGGTCCGTCATGTCCGCGAGGCCGTGCGGTTCGGCGACGGGGCGCGCACGCTCGCCGGACGCGGCGTACGGACCTTCCTGGAACTGGGCCCGGCCGCGGTGCTCTCCGCCCTCGTACCCGAATCCCTCCAGGACCCGGCCGTCACGGCGCTGCCGTTCCTGCGCGAGGACCGGTCCGAGGAGACCGCGGCCGTCACCGCGCTCGCCGCGCTGTACACGCGCGGTGTCGCGGTGGACTGGACCGGGCTGTTCGCGGGCACCGGCGCGCGCCGGGTGGAGCTGCCGACGTACGCCTTCCGGAGCGAGCGGTACTGGCCCACGCTCCGCGCGGCCGGCGGCGACGCCTCGGGGCTCGGTCTGGTGGCCGCCGCGCATCCGCTGCTCGGCGCCGCGGTCACGATCGCCGACTCGGACGAGATCGTGCTGACCGGCAGGCTGTCGGCGCAGTCGCATCCGTGGCTCGGCGGCCACCGGATCTCCGGCACGACCGTGCTGCCCGGCGCGGCCTTCGCCGAGCTGGCGATCCGGGCCGGCGACCAGGCGGGCCTGGACCGGGTCGCGGAACTGACGCTGTCCGCGCCCCTCGTACTGGCCGGGCGCGACGCGGTCACCGTGCAGGTGCGGGTGGGCGCGCCGGACGGCTCCGGCGACCGCGCGCTGACGGTGCACTCCCGCCCCGCCGACCGCGACACGGACGGCTGGACGCCGCACGCCCGGGGTGTGCTCACGGCCGCCGGGCAGGCCGAGGAGACCGGCGGGTTCGACACCTCCGTATGGCCGCCGCGCGACGCCGAACCGGTCTCCCCGGACGCGCTGGACGAACGGCTCACCGGCGCCGGCCTGGAACTCGGGCCCGTGTTCCAGGGGCTGTCGGGAATCTGGCGGCGCGAGGGCGAGATCTACGCGGAGGTGGCGCTGCCCCCGGCGGCCGAGGACGCCGGCGCGTTCGGGATCCACCCGGCGCTGCTGGACGCGGCCGTCCGCGCGGCGGGCTGCCTCGGCCCCGACGGCGCGTCCGCCGCCGTCCCGGTGTCCTGGAGGGGACTGACCCTGCACGCCGCCGCGGCCTCCGCCCTGCGCGTACGGCTCACCGCGACCGGCCCGGACGAGGTGGCGCTGAGCGCGGTCGACGCGACGGGCGCTCCGGTGCTCTCGGCCGACTCGCTCGTCCTTGGCCCGCCCTCCGGCGAGCCCCGGCAGGCCCCCGCCGCCGGCGGCACCGAGCGCGGCTCGCTCCTCACCCTCGACTGGGTGCCCGTCCCCGAGCCGGTGGCCGTCACCGGCACCCGCTGGGCGGTCGTCGGCGCCGACGAACTCGACCTGGGCTACGCGATGCACCGCGCCGACGAGACCGTCAGCGCGTACGCGGAGTCCCTGACCGGCGCGGTCGGCGACAGCGGTGTCGCCCCCGATGTCTTCCTGGTGCCCGTGGTCGGCGACCCGGCGGCGGCAGGACCCGGGTCCGTACGCGCCCTCACCACTTTCGTCCTCGGCCTCCTCCAGGAGTGGCTGGACGAACCGGCGCTGGCGCGCGCACGGCTGGTCTTCGTCACCCAGGGCGCCGTCGCCGTCGACGGCGAGGACGTCAGGGACGTGGCCGCCGCCGCGGTCTGGGGCCTCGTACGGTCCGCGCAGACCGAGAACCCCGGCAGCTTCCTGCTGGTCGACATGGACGACACGTTCCTGTCGGCGGGGGTCCTGCCCGGTCTGCTCGGCCTCGACGAACAGCAGCTGGTCGTGCGCTCCCACACGGTCAGGGCCGGCCGCCTCACCCGGCTGCCCGAGCACGCCGAGACCCCCGCGGTCCGCGGCGCTGCCCGCCCCTGGGACCCCGAGGGCACCGTCCTGATCACCGGCGGAACCGGCGGCCTCGGCAAGGAGCTGGCACGCCATCTGGTCGCCGAGCACGGCGTACGGCATCTCCTGCTGGCCAGCAGGAGCGGCCAGGACGCCCCGGGCGTGCCGGAACTGCTCGACGCCCTGGCCGCGCGGGGCGCCGAAGCCTCCGTGGTCTCCTGCGACCTGGGCGACCGCGAGTCGGTGGCCGCGCTGATCGCCGGTGTGCCCGCGGAACGCCCGCTCACCGCCGTCGTCCACACCGCCGGTGTACTGGGCGACGCGCTGACCGGCTCGCTGACGCCGGAGCTGCTGGAGCGCGTCCTGCGGCCGAAGGCGGACGCCGCCTGGTATCTGCACGAGGCGACCCGCGGCCTCGATCTGGCAGCCTTCGTGCTCTACTCCTCCGTCTCCGGTGTGCTGGGCGCCCCCGGCCAGGGCAACTACGCGGCGGCCAACGCCTTCCTGGACGCCCTCGCCCGGCACCGCAGGAGCCAGGATCTGCCCGCGGTATCCCTCGCCTGGGGTCCCTGGGGCCGGGGCAGCGGCATGACCAGTCACGTCAGCGCCGCCGACCTGGAGCGGATGGCGCGGGGCGGCATGCCTCCGCTGGCCATCGACGAGGGTCTGGCGCTCTTCGACGCCGCGCTCGCCCGGGACCTGGCCACGGTGGTCCCGACCCGGATCAATGTCGCCGGACTCCAGGAGCAGCAGGCCCTGCCCGCGCTGTGGCGGGAGCTGGTGCCCCGTACCCGCCGCTCAGCCGCCGCGGCCGACCGCTCGCCCGTCACCCTGCGCGAGCGGCTGCGGCTGCTGGCCCCGGCCGAGCAGGAGGGCCTGCTCACCGAACTGGTGGTGGGCTACTCCGCCGCGCTCCTCGGCCACCCCGACCCGAGCGGTGTCGACCCCGAACGAGGCTTCCTGGAGCTGGGGTTCGACTCGCTGGTCTCCGTCGGACTGCGCAACCAGCTCGCGGAGGCGCTCGGGCTGCGGCTGCCCAGCTCGGTGGTCTTCGACAACGCGACGCCCGTGAAGCTCGCCCGCCGGCTCCACGCGGAGCTGGCCGGGCAGCTGGCCGCCGGCACCACGGGCACCGCCGCCCCCGCCGCCGCGCGCGGCACCCAGAACCGGGACGAGACGCTGGAGGGCCTGTTCTACGCGGCGGTGAAGGCCGGAAAGATGGTCGAGGGCATGCGCATGCTGAAGGCGGTCGCCAACACCCGGCCGACCTTCGAGACCCCCGCCGACCTGGAGGAGCTGTCGGCGCCCGTCGTCCTGGCGGACGGTCCGAGCAACCCCCGGCTGGTGTTCGTCAGCGCCCCCGGCGCCACCGGCGGCGTACACCAGTACGCGCGCATCGCGGCGCACTTCCGCGGCAGGCGGCACGTCTCCGCGCTGCCGCTCATGGGGTTCGCCCCCGGTGAGCTGCTGCCGGCCACGAGCGAGGCCGCGGCCCGTATCGTGGCGGAGAGCGCCCTGCACGCCAGCGACGGCGAACCCTTCGTCCTGGTCGGCCACTCGACGGGCGGCTCGCTCGCCTATCTGGCGGCGGGCGTGCTGGAGGAGACCTGGGGCATCCGCCCCGAAGCGGTGATCCTGCTGGACACCGCGAGCATCCGGTACCAGCCGGGCGAGGGCAAGGACCTCGACAGGACCACCCGGTACTACCTGGCCGACATCGACTCGCCGTCGGTGACGCTGAACAGCGCCAGGCTCTCCGCGATGGCGCACTGGTTCATGGCGATGACCGATATCGAGACGGTGCCCACCACCGCGCCGACGATGCTCGTGCGGTGCGTGGAGTCGCTGGACGGCTTCCTGTTCGACACCGCGGGCGTCCCCGCTGACGACATCCGTGAGATCCGGGCCAACCATCTGTCCCTCGCCAAGGAGCACTCCGCGCTGACGGCGCGGACGATCGAGGAGTGGCTCGGCGGCCTGCCCGCAGGCGAGGCATGACCCCCGGCGGGGGGGGGGGGGGGGGGGGGGGGGGGGGGGGGGGGGGGGGGGGGACGGGGGGGGGGGGGGGGGGGGGGGGGGGGGGGGGGGGGGGGGGGGGGGGGTGGGGGGGGGGGGGGGGGCGCCACCCCCCCCCCCCCCCCCCCCCCCCCCCCCCCCCCCCCCGCCCCCCAGGCAGCGGGCACCGGACAGGACCTGGCACCTGCGCACCACCGACCGACCGTCCAGAGGAGAGAGACCCCATGACCACATCCCGCGAGCTGCCGTCGCTCAGGGGCGTGCCGCCCACCGTGCTGCGGCTGAGCCCGCTGCTGCGCGACCTCCAGACCCGGAGCCCCGTCTGCAGGGTGCGGACCCCCGCAGGCGACGAGGGATGGCTGGTGACCCGCCACGCCGAACTCAAGGAACTGCTCCGTGACGAGCGGCTGGCACGCGCGCACCCCGACCCGGCGAACGCTCCGCGCTACGTCCAGAACCCGTTCCTGGACATGCTCGTCAGCGATGACGCCGAGCTGGCACGGAAGCTGCACTCCGAGACCCGCGCGATGCTCACCCCGAACTTCGCGGCCCGGCGCGTGCTCAATCTGATGCCGAAGGTCGAGGCCATCGCGGAGGGCCTGCTGGAGAGCTTCATCGCCCAGGGCCCGCCCGCCGATCTGCACGGCGGGTTCTCCCTGCCGTTCTCGCTGGCCGTGCTCGGTGAACTCATCGGCGTACCCGCCGAGGACCGCGGCCTGCTCGTCACCCTGCTGTCCCGGATGGGCGGTCTCGACGACCCGGACACCGTCCAGGACGGACAGCAGGACCTCTTCGGCTATCTGGTGGAGCTGGCGGGCCGCAAGAGGGCCGAGCCCGGCGACGACGTGATCTCCCGGCTGTGCGTGAACGAGCCCTCGGACGAGCGTATCGGGCCGATAGCGGCCGGTGTGCTCTTCGCCGGCCTGGAGGCCGTCGCCAGCCATATCGACCTCGGTGTCGTGCTGTTCGCCCTCTACCCCGAGCAGCGCGACGCGGCGCTGAAGGACCCGAAGCTGATGTCGGGGGCCGTGGAGGAGATCCTGCGCTCGGCGAAAGCGGGCGGGTCGGTGCTGCCGCGGTACGCCACCGAGGACGTCGAGATCGGCGAGGTCACCATACGGTTCGGTGAGCTGGTCCTGCTCGACTTCACCCTCTCCAACTTCGACACCCAGGTCTTCGACGACCCCGAGCTGTTCGACATCACCCGCTCGCCCAACCCGCATCTGACGTTCGGGCACGGGATGTGGCACTGCATCGGCGCCCCGCTGGCCCGGATGCAGCTGAAGACGGCGTACACCCTGCTCTTCACCCGCCTGCCGGGACTGCGACTGGCCCAACCGGCGGAGGAGCTCCAGGTGCTGGGCGGCCAGCTCTCGGCCGGCCTCACCGAACTGCCGGTCACCTGGTAGCACTGCCCCGGTCCCGGCGGGACATCACCACGGGCTCTGCCCCCACCGCCGGTGGGGGCAGAGCCCGTGACGTGTGTGCGGCGCCCCGCTCAGTTCTCCGTGACGGTGATCGCCTGGGACGGGCAGATCAGCCCCGCCTGCCGCGCGGCCTCCCGCCCCGGCTCGTCCCCGGGTTCCTCCAGGACCATGACGATCCCGGAGTCGTCCTGGTCGAAGACATCGGGAGCGGACAGCACACACTGCCCCGCCCCCACACAGCGTTCGGTGTCCACGCTGATGCGCACCATCATTCCTCCGTCGATTTGCCTGCGGTCGTGCGTCTTCCTTCGCCCGCTCCGGCCGGTCTACCAGCGGACGGGCAGGGCGTGCAGCCCGTACAGCACTCCGTCGTACTTGAGCGGCAACTCCTCGACCGGCACGGCCAGTTCCAGGGTCGGGATCCGCTCGAACAGGGTCCGGTAGGCGATGTCCATCTCGACCCGGACCAGGTTCTGGCCCAGGCACTGGTGCACGCCGTAACCGAACGCCACATGCGAGCGCGCGGACCTGCCCGGGTCGAACTCGTCGGGGCGGTCGAAGACGGTCCCGTCGTGGTTGGCCGCGGCGACCAGCGGGATGATGCCCTCGCCCGCCCTGATGAGCTGTCCGCCGATCTCCACGTCCTCGACGGCCACCCGGAAGGCGACCAGATCGGCGACCGAGTAGTAGCGCAGCAGTTCCTCGACCGCCCGTTCGTCACCGATCCACCGCGGGTTGGACAGCAGGGTGACGACCCCGAGCCCGATGTTGTTCGCCGTCGTCTCGTGTCCGGCGATCAGCAGCAGCATCGAGACACCGGACAGCTCCTGCTTGCTCAGCGTCCCCTCGGCCAGCAGCTGACTGATCAGATCGTCACCCGGCCGCTTCTGCTTGATGGTGATCAGCCGGTTGAGATAGCGCAGCAGCGCCAGGGACGCGGCCTGCCGCTGCTCGTCCGTGGAGGTGAGCGTCACCAGCACCCGGGTCCTGGTCTCGAAGAAGTCCCGGTCGGCGTTGGGTACCCCGAGCAGACTGGAGATGACCAGGGACGGTACGGACAGCGCGAAGTCGGCGATCAGATCGGCGGTGTTGCCGGCCGCGAGCATCGCGTCGACGCGCTCGTCGACGATCTGCTGGATGGCCGGCCGCATCTCCCTGACCTTGCGGACGGTGAACTCGGGAATCAGCGTCTTGCGGAACCGGCCGTGCTCCGGCGGGTCCAGCGCCACGAACCAGCCGGGCACCTCGTCCTGGGAGGGGACGCCGCCGGTCTTCGCCGCGCGGGGGAAGCCCGGGTGCGAGGGGTTGGAGCTGATCCGCGGATCGGTGAGGACCGTACGTACGTCTTCGTGCCGCGTCACCAGCCACACCCCGACCCCGGAGGGCAGCGTCGTACGCACCAGCCCGTCCTGTTCGCGGAAGTCCCGGTACTCCGGCGGCGGAAACGACTGGCCCGGCCGCCGCAGCGGGAAGGCGACCGGGCACCTGTCGGTAGTTGTCATCTTCTCAATTCCCCTGGGGATCGGAACGTCACGGGTCACGGGTCACAGGTCGCGGGTCACAGGTCGCGGGTCACAGGTCGCGGGGCCTAGGGCGTGTTGCGAAAGTCCCGCCTGGCCCGCGACGCCCAGCACGCACGCTCGCGGCGTTGTCGGGATCACCCCAGTACGTCCAGTACCGGGGCGGCCCTCCGCCTTGCGATCGCCGCTCGGCATCCAAAGGAGGAGTCAGGCGCCGAGACGGAGAGAGCGCGGCGAGCGTAGTGCACCGGACGCCGCGGGCCCCGCCCTTCGGGCGGACGGCGCTGCTTTCGCAACACGCCCTAGGCGCCGTAGAACTTGCGGACCTTCCCCGTGATGAACTCCTGGTCCTCCGCGGTGAGCCCGGTGTGGGTCGGGAGGTAGAACCCGTCCTCGCTGAAGCGGCTGGCCTTCAGCGAGGGCCAGTCGGGGTGGAGGTATCCGGGCTGCCGGCTCATCGGTTTGAAGAAGAGCCGTGTCTCGACGCCCTCGTCGGCGAGGAAGTCCCGCAGCTCCTCCCGGCGTTCGGCGCGCAGGTCGTACATCCACAGCACATCGCGCGGTGGCATCAGCGTGATCCCGTCGATACCGCTCAGGCCCTCGTCGTAGCGCCGCTCGATCTCCCGGCGGGTCTCCAGGATGGCGTCGAGCCGCTCGGTCTGCGCCAGGGCGACGGCCGCCTGCATGCTCGTCATACGGAAGTTGTAGGCCAGCTTCTTGTGCAGGAAGCTGTGGTCCTTGGTGAAGGCCATCGCCCGCAGATGCGCCATCTGATCGGCGAGACGCTTGTCGTCGGTGAGACAGATACCGCCCTCACCGGCGGTGATGATCTTGTTGGCGAACAGCGAGAAGCAGGCGATGTCGGCGACCGGCCGCACCCCGTGCGCCTCGGCGGAGTCCTCCACGACCCGCAGGTTGTACTCATGGGCCAGATCCATGATCGTGTCCATGTCGCACCGGCGGCCGTAGATGTGCACCGGCATGATCACCTTGGTGCGGGGGGTGATCTTCTCCTCGATCAGCGTGACATCGATGTTGAGATCGTCCCCGCAGTCCACGAAGACGGGCGTGGCACCGGTGTACGTCACCGCCCACGCCGTCGCGATCATCGTGAACTCGGGGACGATCACCTCGTCGCCGGGGCCGACCCCGAGGGCGCGCAGGGCCAGCGTGAGCGCCGTCGTACCGGACGAGCAGGCGACGCCGTGCGCGATCCCGTTGTAGTCGGCGAACGCGCTCTCGAACTTGCGGACGTACGGCCCCTGCGAGGAGATCCAGCCGCCGCTGACGGCGTCCGTCACATAGTCGAGCTCACGCCCGCCGAGCCAGGGCTTGGACACAGGATGGGTGTAGGACATGGCAGCCTCGATCAGTCGGTGGCGGAAGCCGGGTCGGAAAGGGCCGGACCGGAAACGCCCAGGTCGGCAAGGACCGGATCGGTGGGGGCCGGACCGGCGGGGGCCGCGCCGGTGAGCGCCGGAAGGCCCAGCAGCAGATCCGCGGCGGCGGCGCGTCCGCCCGCGGCGTGCAGCAGCTCCGCGAAGTGCTCGGCACGCTCCCGGAACGCGCTGTCGTCGAGCACCCTGGTGAGCTTGTCGAACACATCGTCCGGATCGACGGTCTCCGGACGGTCGAGGGTCAGACTGACGCCGAAGTCCTGGCCGCGGATGGCCTGGTCGTCGCAGTCGACCCAGAGAGGACGCACCACCAGCGGCTTACCGAAGTACAGCCCTTCGTGGTAGCCGTTGCCGCCGGCGTGGGTGAAGAAGACCTTGATGTTCGGATGGGCCAGCACATCGAGCTGGGACGGGACCCAGCTCTCGATCCGCAGATTGTCCGGCAGTTCGTCCCGGGAAGGCAGCAACTCCTGCTGTTCCTTGGGGAGTTTCCACAGGACCGCGTGCTTGCCCGCCAGCCGCCGCGTGACGTCCACCAGCGCCCCGACCTGTTCGCCGGTCAGCCGGGTGATGGTGCCGAACCCCATGTAGACGACGGACTTCTGGGCGTCGAGCCACTCGGAGAGCCCGTCGTCGTCCGGAGCCTGCGGCAGCGGCGGCACCATCGCGCCGACCAGCCGCATCTTCTCCGGCATCGGGAACGGATAGTCCAGCTCGGGCACCGAGTAGCAGAGGACCATCTCGGCATGGTCGATCCTGGCCATCATCTGGCGCGCCTCGGGCGCGATCCCCAGCTCCGCGCGGATCCGGTTGTCCTCCTCGACCACCTTGCGCACCGAGGACGTCATGAACATCCCCAGCGTCCGCAGCCGGAACAGCTGGTTCTCCACCCGCTGCGCGAACGTCATGTCCAGCGGCAGCCCCGAGTGCGGCACCGGGAAGCCGCGCGGCGTGTAGGACGTGGCGAACGGCACGTGCGAGGTGAGGACATTGCTCGGCACGAACGGCACGCCCAGCACGAAGGGGATCTTCTTCGTGATGGCCAGCTCGTACCCGAACTGACACATCGACTCGATGACCATCAGCGCCGGCTTCACCTCGTCGACGACGGCTTCGAGGCGCTTGTACTTCTCCACCCGCGACTCCGGCGCGAAGGAGTGCTTGATGACCGCGCGATGCGCCTTGAACCGGGAGCGCTGGGTCACCTCCCGGTACGTTTCGTCGTCCCAGGTGACGGCCGACATCTGCGACACCACATCACCCAGTGACGCGAACTCCACGGGCGTTCCCGCTTTGGCCGCGCCGATATCGGAGCGCCCCTTTTCGTCGGTCGCGAACCACAGATCCTCCACCCCTCGGCGGGACAATTCCTCCGCCAGTACGAGCAGCGGGTTCAGAAGACCGCTTTCGGCATAGCTGACGAACAGGATCGGCCGCCGAATCGAGCCCATGGACAACACCCTTCGGAAGTGGCAGCCGGAGCGTTCGGTGCCACAGGTACCCACACGGCCGGTCGCCGGGTGGCCGCGCCGCGCGAGGAAGCGGAACAGTTACTTGGTCTCACACCACGTTCCGGAGAATCCCTAGTCTTCCGCGGTCTCCGGCGCGGAACCGCCGAATTCCTTAGGGAAAAGTACAGCCTTGACACCCATACGATCCGGCACGGAGAGGTGTCCGAGGCCCGACTTTCCCTAGGGGTGTGCAACGTCATGACGATCGGAGCCGACGAAGACCCGGTAGTGGTCGTCGGGATGGCATGCCGCTGTCCTGGAGGGGTGCGTTCCCCCGAGGAGCTGTGGGACCTGGTCCTGACGGGCCGTGACGCGATCTCCGGCTTCCCGGCGGACCGCGGCTGGGACCTGGACGCGCTGGCAGGCGAAGGACCGGGCCGCAGTGTGACCCGGCACGGCGGGTTCCTGTACGACGCCGCCGACTTCGACGCCGGGTTCTTCGGCATGTCACCCCGCGAGGCGGTGTCCACGGACCCGCAGCAGCGGCTGGTGCTCGAAACCGCCTGGGAGGCCGTCGAACGGGCCGGGATCGACCCGTACGCGCTGAACGGCAGCCGCACCGGCGTGTTCGTCGGCACCAACGGCCAGGACTACGCCACCGTCACCCAGCGGTCGGGGGAGGACCTGGCCGGCCACGCCATGACCGGGCTCTCACCCAGCGTCGTGTCCGGACGGCTCGCCTACACCCTGGGTCTCGAAGGACCGGCGGTCACCGTCGACACCGCGTCCTCCTCCTCGCTGGTCGCCCTGCACTGGGCGGCGCGCTCCCTGCGCGCGGGGGAGTGCTCGATGGCGCTGGCCGGCGGCGTCACGGTGATGTCCACCCCCGTGGGGTTCGTCGGCTACTCCCGGCAGGGCGGACTGGCCCCCGACGGCCGCTGCAAGGTGTTCTCCGACGACGCGGACGGCACCGCCTGGGCCGAGGGCGTCGGCATCGTCGTGCTGGAACGCCTCTCCGGTGCCCGCGCCCACGGGCACCCCGTACTCGCCGTCATCCGCGGCAGCGCCACCAACCAGGACGGCGCCTCCAACGGCCTGACCTCCCCGAGCGGCCGGGCACAGGAGGACGTCATCCGCCGGGCGCTCGCCGACGCGGGCCTCTCCGGAGGCGATGTCGATCTCGTCGAGGCACACGGCACCGGTACGAAGCTGGGTGACCCGATCGAGGCGCAGGCGCTGCTCGCCACCTACGGCCGCGACCGCGCCCCCGGGCGCCCGCTGCGGCTCGGCTCCCTCAAGTCGAACATCGGGCACGCCCAGGCGGCGGCCGGGGTCGCGGGCTTCATCAAGACGGTGATGGCCCTGCGGCACGGAGTGATGCCGCGCACCCTGCACGTGAACCGGCCGACCAGCCAGGTGGACTGGTCGGGCGGCGCCGTCGAGCTGCTGACCGAGCCGGTCCCGTGGAACGCGGACGGCCGGCCCCGGCGCGCGGGCGTGTCGTCGTTCGGGATCAGCGGCACCAACGCGCATCTGATCGTCGAACAGGCCCCGGACACGGCCGAACAGGCCACGGGTGCGGGCGGAACGGCCCTGAGCGCGGGCGGACAGGCCCCGGGTGCGGGTGAACCGGCCCCGTCCGCTCCCGTTCCGGACACCACGCCCGCCGTGCTGCCGTGGCTGGTCTCGGCCAGGACGGAAGCGGCGCTGGAGGACCAGCTGGCCCGGCTCACGGACTTCGTGGCGGGCGCGCCCGGCCTCGCACCGGCCGACATCGGGTACTCCCTGGCGGCCGGCCGGGCCGCGCTGCGGCACCGGGCCGTACTGCTCGCGGACGGCCGGGGCGTCACCGAGGCCGCCCGGGGCGAGGCGGGCGACGGCACCACCGCGATCCTCTTCCCCGGCCAGGGCAGCCAGCGCCTGGGCATGGGGCGCGAACTGTACGCGCGCTTCCCGGTCTTCGCCCGCGCCCTCGACGAGGTGCTGGCCGAGCTGGACGGACATCTCGACCGGCCGCTGCGTACGGTCATGTGGGGCGACGACCCGGAGACGCTGAACCGCACCGCCTGGACCCAGCCCGCGCTGTTCGCCGTCGAGACGGCGCTGTTCCGGCTGGTGGAATCCCTGGGCGTGCGCCCCGCCGTGGTCGGCGGCCACTCGATCGGTGAGATCGCGGCGGCCCATGTCGCGGGCGTGTTCTCCCTCGCCGACGCCTGCCGGCTGGTCGCCGCGCGCGGCGCCCTGATGCAGGCGCTGCCGCCGGGCGGCGCCATGATCGCCGTACAGGCCGCCGCGGACGAGGTCCTTCCGCTGCTCGCGGACCGCGCGGACCGGGTCTCCCTCGCCGCCGTCAACGGACCCGCGTCCGTCGTCGTCGCGGGCGAGGAGAGCGCCGTACTGGAGATCGCCGCGCACTTCACCGCCCAGGGCCGCAAGACGAACCGCCTGTCGGTGTCCCACGCCTTCCACTCGCCGCTGATGGACCCGATGCTCGCCGCCTTCCGGCGCGTCGTGGACACGCTCACCTTCCACGAGCCGGCCGTACCGGTCGTCTCGAACCTCACCGGCGAACCGGCCGGCGCGCGGCTGCTGTGCACCCCCGATTACTGGGTGCGGCATGTACGCCGGACCGTGCGCTTCGCCGACGGGGTGCGGGCGCTGCGCGCCGAGCGGGTGGACGTGCTGCTGGAGCTGGGGCCCGGAAGCGTGCTCTCCGCGATGGCCAAGGAGAGCCTCGGTGAGGCAGCCCGGCACATGACCGTCGTACCCGCGCTGCGCAAGGACCGTACGGAGGAAGCCGCCCTGGTCACCGCGCTGGGCCGGCTGCACACCGCCGGAGCCCCGGTCGACTGGCGGGTCTTCTTCGCGGACACCGCCGCCCGCCGGGTCGATCTGCCCACCTACGCCTTCCAGCGCGAGCGCTACTGGCCGGCCCCGCCACCGGCCGGCGCGGGCGACGAGGGCGCGGGCGCCACCGGACACCCCCTGCTCGGCGTCACCGTGGAACTCGCGGGCGACGAGGGCCTGGTGTTCACCGGACGGCTCTCCACCCGCACCCACCCCTGGCTGGCCCAGCACGCGATCGCCGGACGGATCACGCTGCCCGGAAGCGCCCTGCTGGAGCTGGCGATCCGGGCCGGTGACGAGGCGGGCTGCGACCGGATAGAGGAACTGACCCTCACCGAACCGCTCGTCCTGCCCGAGCACGGCTCCGTACGGCTGCACGTGCGCCTCAGCACGCCGGACGGCATCGGCTGGCGCGCCGTCACCGTCCACTCCAGGCCGGAGGGCGCCGTCCACGCGTCGTGGACCCAGCACGCGTCCGGTGTCCTGACCCCCGTCCCCGGCGAGCCGCGCACCGCCGCCGACCTCGGCTTCGGCACGGGCGTCTGGCCGCCGGAGGGCGCCGAGCCGGTGGACGTGGCGGAACACTACGAACGCCTCGCCGACCGCGGTTTCGACTACGGCCCGGTCTTCCAGGGCCTGCGGGCGCTGTGGCGGCGCGGCGCCGAGACCTTCGCCGAGATCGCCCTGCCCGCCGAGGTGGCCGACGCGGAGGCGTACGGACTCCACCCCGCCCTGCTGGACGCGGCGCGGCACGCCGTCATGACGGACGAGGCCGGTCTTCCCGACCGCTGGCGCGGCGTGTCCCTGCACGCCTTCGGGGCCTCCGCACTGCGCGTACGACTCGCCCCGCGAGGCGGTGACGACGGCGGCGGTGGTGACGGCGGCGGCGCCCGCGTGCTGGAGCTGACGGCCGCGGACTTCTCCGGGAACCCGGTGTTCACGGCCGAGTCGCTGCGCGTACGGCCGCTGACCGCACGGGAGTTGCTGCCCGCCCCCGCGACGCCCCGGAACGGAGCCCGACGGGAGCACGCCGGCGCCCGCACCACCCGGCCGCCGGCCGCCAGGCCCGGCGTACGGGACGGAGACGCCCCCACCCTGCTCAGGCGGCTGGCGGAGATGCCCGAGGCCAAGCGGGCACGCTATCTGCTCGATCTCGTACGGACCGAGGCCGCCGCCGTACTCGGCCACGGCGGCGCGGACGCCATCGGCGCCCGGCACGCCTTCAAGGAGATGGGCTTCGACTCGCTCGCGGGCGTCGAACTCCGCGACCGGCTCGGCGTGCTCACCGGCAGGGCGCTGCCCAGCACGCTCGTCTTCAACTTCCCGACGCCCGTTCGGATCGCCGATCACCTCGCGGCGCTCCTCACCACGCCCGCCGCCCCCGCGACGGGCTCGGCGGACGACGAACTCACCAGATTCGAGGCGGTCATCCACTCGGTGTCGCCGGACGGGTGTGAACGTCAGGTGATCGCCGACCGCCTGGAGAAAATCATCTCCACCCTTCGGCAATCCACGCCCTCCGCACTGCGCACTTCCGGTGAGGACATCGAGACGGTGTCGGTCGACAGACTGCTCGACATCATCGATGAAGAGTTCGAAACCACATAGAGAATTGCTGCTTTCGTTCGCGACCCGATGATGAGGACGGACCGGTGCCAGAAGATCAGCAGGACAAAGTCGTCGACTACTTGAGGCGGGTCACTTCCGATCTCCGCCGCGCACGGCAGCGCATCGGCGAACTGGAGCTCAAGAACAATGAGCCCATCGCCCTTGTCGGAATGAGCTGCCGGCTGCCGGGAGGCGTACGTTCCCCGGAAGCCCTCTGGGAACTCGTCGAGTCCGGTGGCGACGCCATATCGGTATTTCCCGCGGACCGCGGCTGGGATCTCGACCGGCTCACCGGGACCGGCGAAGGAAACAGCGCCACCCACGAGGGCGGCTTTCTCTACGAGGCGGCCGAATTCGACGCGGACTTCTTCGGGATCTCGCCGCGCGAGGCGATCGCCATGGATCCCCAGCAGCGGCTGCTGCTCGAAGTGACCTGGGAGGCCCTGGAGCGCGCCGGGATCGCCCCGACCGCGCTGCGCGGCAGCCAGGCCGGCGTGTTCGTCGGCGCCTACCACTGGGGAGCGCCCTCGGCCACCGCGGCCGGTGGGCTCCAGGGACACGCGCTGACCGGCACCGCCGCCAGCGTGCTGTCGGGACGGCTCGCCTACACCCTCGGGCTCGAAGGCCCCGCCCTCACGGTCGACACCGCCTGCTCGTCCTCACTGGTCGCCCTGCACGTGGCGGCGCAGTCGCTGCGCAACGGCGAGTCCTCGCTCGCCGTCATCGGCGGTGTCACCGTCCTCACCGAGCCCTCCGTCTTCGTGGAGTTCAGCAAGCAGGGCGGACTGGCCCCCGACGGACGCTGCAAGGCGTTCTCCGACGACGCGGACGGCACGGGCTGGGGCGAGGGCGTCGGCGTCCTCATCGCGGAACGCCTCTCGGACGCCCGCCGCAACGGCCACCAGGTCCTCGCCGTACTGCGCGGCTCGGCGGTCAACCAGGACGGCGCGTCCAACGGGCTCACCGCCCCCAACGGCCCTTCCCAGGAACGGGTGGTCCGCCAGGTCCTGACGACGGCCGGACTCTCCCCGTCCGACGTGGACGCGGTGGAGGCGCACGGTACGGGGACGCGGCTCGGTGACCCGATCGAGGCGCAGGCGCTGCTGGCCACCTACGGCCAGGACCGCGACCCGGAGCACCCTCTGTGGCTGGGCTCGCTCAAGTCGAACATCGGCCATACGCAGGCCGCCGCCGGAGTCGCGGGCGTCATCAAGATGGTGATGGCGCTGCGCCACGGCGTACTGCCCAGAACACTGCACGCGGACACCCCCTCGTCGCACGTCGACTGGTCCTCCGGCGCGGTACGGCTGCTCACGGAGGCCGTCCGGTGGCCGGAGACCGGACGGCCGCGCCGGTGCGCGGTGTCGTCGTTCGGTATCAGCGGCACCAACGCCCACGCCCTGCTGGAGCAGGCCCCGGTCCCGGCGGAGACGGCGGCGGACGGCGAGGACGACGCGACGGCCCCCTTCGCGGGCCCCGCCGTGCCGTGGGTCGTCTCCGGACGCGGTGAGGCCGCCGTACGCGATCAGGCGCGCGCGCTCGTGGCCCGCCTGGAGAACGACCCGTCGGCGCGGCCCGCCGACGTCGGCCACTCCCTCCTCTCGACGCGCTCGGTGTTCGAGAACCGCGCGGTCGTGGCCGGCGCGGACCGTGCCGGGCTCCTCGACGGAACACGGGCGCTCAGCACCGGCCAGTCCTGGCCGGATCTCGTCTCGGGCGTGGCCGATGTCGAGGGCAGGACGGTGTTCGTCTTCCCCGGACAGGGCTCGCAGTGGGCCGGGATGGGCGCCGGACTGCTCGCGGAGTCACCGGTCTTCGCCCGGCGTATCGCCGAATGCGCCACCGCGCTGGGCGAGTTCGTGGACTGGTCGCTGGAGGACGTACTGCGCGGGGCGCCGGACGCCCCGTCGCTGGAGCGGGTCGATGTCGTACAGCCCGCGTCCTTCGCGGTGATGGTCTCCCTCGCCGCCCTGTGGCGCTCGTACGGCGTGGAGCCCGCGGCGGTCGTGGGCCACTCACAGGGCGAGATCGCGGCGGCAGTCGTCGCCGGGGCGCTCTCGCTGGAGGACGGCGCGCGGGTGGTCGCGCTGCGCAGCCAGGCGATCGGCCGCACCCTGGCCGGCCACGGCGGGATGATGTCCGTCCCACTGCCCGCCGACGAGGTCGACGGCCGGCTGGAGGCCTGGCGGGGCCGGGTGTCGGTGGCCGCCGTCAACGGGCCGCGCTCGGTCGTCGTCTCGGGCGAGCCCGGCGCGCTGGACGAGCTGTCGGCCGAACTGACCGCCGAGGACGTACGGGTCCGCCGGGTCGCCGTGGACTACGCCTCGCACTCCGCGCAGGTCGAGGACCTGCGCGACGCACTCCTCGACGCCCTGGCGCCGGTCCGCCCGCGCGCCTCCGACGTCCCGTTCTTCTCCACGGTGACCGGCGACTGGCTGGACACCGAGGAGATGGACGCGGGGTACTGGTTCCGCAATCTGCGACAGCGCGTGCGGTTCGCGGAAGCGGTCGGCGAGCTGCTGGCCGACGAACACCGTGTGTTCATCGAGGTCAGCTCGCACCCCGTACTGACCATGCCGGTACAGGACATGACCGAGGCGTACGGCGAACCGGCTGTCGCCACCGGCACGCTGCGGCGCGACCGGGGCGGCCTCGCGCGCTTCCTGGTCTCCGCCGCCGAGGTGTTCGTACGCGGCGTCGACGTCGACTGGGCCGGGCTCTTCGCCGGCACAGACGTCCGCCGGATCGATCTGCCCACCTACGCCTTCCAGCACGAGCGCTTCTGGAACATCCCCGCCGTCCTGGACCAGGTCGACGCCGTCGATCCGCTGGACGCGGAGTTCTGGGCCGCCGTGGAGCGGGAAGACCTCTCCGCGCTCACCACGGCGCTGCGCACGGACGAGAATTCCGTGGCCGCCGTCCTGCCCGCGCTCTCCTCCTGGCGCAGGTCCCGCAACGACCGCTCCACCGTCGACTCCTGGCGCTACCGCGTGACCTGGTCGCCGGTGGGCACCGTCCCGGCACGGTCGCTGACCGGCGGCTGGCTCGTCGTCTCCGCCGCGGGCACCGACGACAGCGAGACCGTCGGCCTGCTGGAGGACGCCGGAGCCGAGGTGACCCGGCTGGCCCTGGACGAGCAGTACGTGGACCGCGCCGTGCTCGCCGAACGGCTGTCCGGCATGGGCGAGTTCGCCGGGGTCGTCTCGACGCTCGCCGCCGCCGAGGAGCGCGGCGCGCGCTTCCCGGGCCTCACCCTCGGCCTCGCGCTGACCGTCTCGCTCGTCCAGGCCCTGGGCGACGCCGGAATCGAGGCGCCGCTGTGGTTCCTCACCCGGGGCGCGGTCTCCACCGGCCGCACCGACGCGCTCACACACCCGGTACAGGCCCAGGTCGCCGGTGTCGGCTGGACCGCCGCGCTGGAACACCCCCGGCGGTGGGGCGGCGTCATCGACCTGCCGCCGGCGCTGGACCGGCGCACCGCGGGACGCGTGGTCTCCGCCCTCGCGGGCGCGCTGGGCGACGAGGACCAGCTCGCCGTCCGCCCCTCCGGTGTCTTCACCCGCCGTATCGTCCGCGCCGGAGCCGGCGGCCAGGACGCCTCCCGTACCTGGACACCGCGCGGTACGACACTGGTCACCGGCGGCTCGGGCACCCTCGCCCCCGACCTCGCCCGCTGGCTCGCGGACCGGGGCGCGGACCATGTGGTCCTCGCCAGCCGCCGGGGCGTGGACGCCCCGGGCGCCGCCGAACTGGTCGCGGAACTGGCCGCGTCGGGCACCGAAGCCTCCGCCGTCGCCTGCGACGTCACCGACCGCGACGCCGTCGCCGCGCTCCTCGCGGACCTCAGGGCCCAGGGCCGTACCGTACGCACGGTCGTCCACACCGCCGCCGTCATCGAGCTGTACACCCTGGCCGAGACCACGATGGAGTCCTTCTCCGACGTCGTGCACGCCAAGGTCACCGGCGCCCAGCACCTGGACGAACTGCTCGACGACGAGGAACTCGACGACTTCGTCCTCTACTCGTCCACCGCCGGCATGTGGGGGAGCGGCCACCACGCGGCCTACGTCGCGGGCAACGCCTATCTCTCCGCGCTCGCCGTCAGCCGCCGCGCCCGTGGCCTGCGCACCACCTCGGTGCACTGGGGCAAGTGGCCCGACGACATCGAACGCGAGCTGGCCGACCCGCACCACATCCGCCGCAGCGGTCTCGAATACCTCGACCCGCGGCTCGCGCTGGACGGACTCGGCACGGTCCTGGACGACGACGAGACCGTCATCGGGCTCACGGACATCGACTGGGACACGTACTACCCGGTCTTCACCGCGGGCCGGCCCACCCGCCTCTTCGACGAGGTGCCCGAGGTCGCCCGCCAGCTCACCTCCGCCGCCGAACAGACCGGCGCGCGGCCGGAGTCGAGCGAGCTCGCGGCGCGGCTGCACGATCTGCCGGGACCCGAGCAGGAACGGCTGCTGCTCACCCTGGTCCGTACGGAGGCCGCCGCCGTCCTCGGCCACGCCTCCGCCGAGTCCTTCCCCGAGCGGCGCGCCTTCCGCGACATCGGCTTCGACTCGGTCACCGCCGTGGACCTGCGCAACCGCGTCGTCGCGGCCACCGGGCTGGCCCTGCCCTCGACCATGGTCTTCGACTATCCGAACGCCGTCGCGCTGGCGGGCTACCTGAAGTCCGCCGCCCTGGGCGGCGGCCGGGAGACGGCCGTGGCGGCGCCCACCGCGCCCGCCGGGGCCGGCACGGACGACGACCCGATCGCCATCATCGGCATGAGCTGCCGCTACCCCGGCGGGGCGGGCTCGCCCGAGGAGCTGATCCGGCTCGCCCTGGACGGCGCGGACGTGATCTCCGAGTTCCCCGCCGACCGCGGCTGGGACGCCCGGGGACTCTACGACCCCGACCCCGACCGGCAGGGCAGGACCTACTCCACCCAGGGCGGATTCCTGCACGATGCCGCGGAGTTCGACCCCGGATTCTTCGGCATCTCGCCGCGTGAGGCCGTGTCGATGGACCCGCAGCAGCGCCTGCTGCTCGAAACCTCCTGGGAGGCCTTCGAGCGCGCCGGGATCGATGTCGACTCACTGCGCGGCAGCGCCGCCGGCACCTTCATCGGCGCCAGCTACCAGGACTACTCGACCAGCGTGCAGAACGGCACCGAAGGCTCCGAGGTACACATGGTCACCGGCACGGCGGCCAGCGTCCTGTCCGGCCGGATGTCCTATCTGTACGGGTTCGAGGGCCCGGCCGTCACCGTCGACACCGCCTGCTCGTCCTCGCTGGTCGCGATCCATCTGGCCTGCCAGTCGCTGCGCGGCGGCGAGAGCTCCCTCGCACTGGCGGGCGGCGCCGCCGTCATGGCCACCCCGCACGCCTTCGTGGGCTTCAGCAGGCAGCGGGCGCTCGCGCTCGACGGCCGCTGCAAGCCGTTCTCCGAGGCCGCCGACGGCATGACCCTCGCGGAGGGCGTCGGCGTCGTCCTGCTGGAGCGGCTGTCGGACGCCCGCCGCAACGGCCACCGCGTCCTCGCGGTCGTACGCGGCTCGGCGATCAACCAGGACGGCGCGTCCAACGGGCTCACCGCACCCAACGGCCCCTCCCAGCAGCGCGTCATCCGCCAGGCCCTCGCCAACGCGGGACTGACCGGCGCCGACGTGGACGCGGTGGAGGCGCACGGTACGGGGACGAGGCTCGGTGACCCGATCGAGGCGCAGGCGCTGCTGGCCACCTACGGCCAGGACCGCGACCCTGAGCACCCTCTGTGGCTGGGCTCGCTCAAGTCGAACATCGGTCATACGCAGGCCGCCGCCGGAGTCGCGGGCGTCATCAAGATGGTGATGGCGATGCGCGGGGGAGTCCTTCCCGGAACGCTGCACGCCGACATCCCGTCGTCGCACGTCGACTGGTCGTCGGGCGCGGTGGAAGTGCTGACGGGACAGACCGAGTGGCCGGACGCCGGCCGGCCGCGGCGCGCGGGCGTGTCGTCGTTCGGGATCAGCGGCACCAACGCCCATCTGATCCTGGAGCAGGCGCCGACGGCCGAGGTCTCGACGACGGCCGCCGGGGAAACGCCGGCGGACGGTGAGCCCGGGGACGAGAGCGTCGTGCCCTGGCTGGTCTCGGCCAAGTCCCAGGCGGCGCTGCGCGACCAGGCGGCCCGGCTGCTCGCCCTCGCCGACGCCGGCCCCGGCCTCTCGCCCACCCGTGTGGGCTGGTCCCTGGCGACCACCCGCTCCGCCTTCACCCACCGCGCGGTGCTGCTCGGCAGGACCCGCGGCGACTTCCTGCGCGCCCTCGAAGCGCTGGCCACCGGGCGGAGCGCGGCCGGCGTCGTCCACGGCACCGTCGGCGAAGCCCCGGCGGGTCCCGTGTTCGTCTTCCCCGGCCAGGGCTCCCAGTGGTGGGGCATGGGCCGCGAACTGCTCGCGCACTCCGCGGTGTTCCGGGAGACCGTGGACGCCTGCGCCGGCGCGCTCGCCCCGTACACCGACTGGTCCCTGCACGACGTACTGGCCGGTGAGGGCGACCCCGCGCTGCTCGACCGCGTGGATGTCGTCCAGCCCGCGCTGTTCTCGATGATGGTGGCGCTCACCGCGCTGTGGCGCTCGTACGGGGTGGAGCCCGCGGCGGTCGTCGGCCACTCGCAGGGCGAGATCGCCGCCGCCCATGTGGCGGGCGCGCTGACCCTGGAGGACGCCGCCGCCGTCGTGGCCCTGCGTAGCCGGGCCCTGCCCCGGCTCTCCGGCCTCGGCGGCATGATGTCGGTGGCCGCACCCGTCGAGCGGGTGACCGCGCTGCTGGAACCGTGGGGCGAACAGCTCTCGGTCGCGGCCGTCAACGGCCCCTCCTCGGTCGTCGTCTCCGGCGACGCCGGGGCACTGGACGAACTGCTCGCCGCCTGCGGACAACAGGGCGTGCGCGCCCGCAAGGTGTCCGTGGACTACGCCTCGCACGGCGCGCACGTCGAGGCCGTACGCGACGAACTCGGCCGCGTGCTCGCACCGGTCCGCTCCGAGGCCCCGCGCGTGCCGTTCTACTCGACCGTGACCGGCGCCCGGCTGACGGACGCCGCGTTCGACGGCGCGTACTGGTACACGAACCTGCGCAGCACCGTACGGATGGAGGAGGCGACCCGGGCGCTGCTGGCCGACGGGCACCGCGTCTTCATCGAGATGAGCCCGCACCCGGTGCTGGCCGCCCCCATCCAGGAGACCCAGGAGACCGTGGCGGAGGCCGTCGCCGACGCGGCGGTGGTGCTCGGCACCCTGCGCCGGGACGAGGGCGACCTCAGGCGCTTCCTCACCTCCCTCGCCGAGGCGCACACGCACGGCACGGCGGTGGACTGGCGCGCGGCGTTCCCGGCCGGCGGCGCCGTCCCGGTCGAACTGCCCACGTACGCCTTCCAGCGCCGCCGGTACTGGCCGGAGCCCCGGCCCAGCACCGGGACCGGCATCGGTGGCGGCGGTGGCACGGACGCGGACGCGGCGTTCTGGGATCTCGTCGAGAGCGAGGACCTGGAGTCTCTGGCCGACGAACTCGGCGTCGGCGCCAACGGCGCACGCTCCTCGCTCGGCGCCGTCCTGCCCACGCTGTCGGCGTGGCGCGCCAGGTCACGCGAGCGCTCCACCGTCAACGCCTGGCGCTACCGCGTCGACTGGACCCGGCTGAACGAACCGGGCGCCACCTCCCACGCCACCGCCGGCCGCTGGCTCGCGGTGGTCCCGGCCGGCCACGCCGACGACGCCTGGATCTCCGCCGCGCTGGCCGCGCTCGGCCCGGACACCGTCCTGTTCGAGGCGGAGGACGGGGCCGCGAACGGCACCGACGGCGCCGACCGCGCGGCCTGGGCCAAGCGGATCACGGAACTGACCGCCGACGGAACGGAGTTCACCGGCGTCCTGTCCCTGCCGGCACCCGTCGAGGAGCGCCTCCGGAGCCACGTCTCCGTACCCGTGGGGCTGGCCCTGACACTCACCCTCGTCCAGGCACTGGGCGACGCGGGACTCCACGCCCCGCTGTGGTGCGCCACCCGGGGCGCCGTATCCGTGGGCCGGGACGACCGGCTCACCCGTCCCCTCCAGGGCTCCCTGTGGGGTCTCGGCCGGGTGGTCGCGCTGGAGCACCCGGACCGCTGGGGAGGTCTCGTCGACCTCCCCGAGACGCCCGACGCACGGGCCATGGCCCGGCTGACGGCCGTCCTGGCGGGCCAGGACGGAGAGGACCAGATCGCGATCCGCCCGTCCGGGGTCTACGGCCGCCGCATGACCCACGCGGCCCCCACAGCGGACCGCCCCGAGCGCCGCTGGCGTGGCCGGGGTACGGCACTGATCACCGGCGGCACCGGCGGAATC
The DNA here is from genome assembly GCF_055639435.1 of Streptomyces sp. NPDC039430. Classification (NCBI taxonomy): domain Bacteria; kingdom Bacillati; phylum Actinomycetota; class Actinomycetes; order Kitasatosporales; family Streptomycetaceae; genus Streptomyces; species Streptomyces sp. NPDC039430. The sequence goes on from NZ_JBVKAK010000023.1 coordinate 98,083, forward strand.
GGCGGCCGGGTCGCCCGCTGGATGACCGAACGCGGCGCCGAGCACGTGGTGCTGACCAGCCGTCGCGGCGAGGACGCGCCCGGCGCGGCGGCGCTCCGCGCCGAACTGGAGGAGCTGGGCGCCCGTGTCACCATCGCCGCCTGCGACGCCGCCGACCGCGACGCGCTGGCCGGCGTACTGGCCGCGATCCCCGAGGAGTTCCCGCTCGCCTCCGTGTTCCACGCGGCGGGCGTGGCGGACGGCGACGCCGCCGTGGAATCGCTGACGCTGGACCAGCTGGACGCGCTGATGCGGTCCAAGCTGACCGCCGCCCTGCATCTGCACGACCTCACCCGCGGCCTCGACCTGGACGCGTTCGTCCTGTTCTCGTCGGGCGCCGCGACCTGGGGCAGCGGCGGCCAGCCCGGCTACGCCGCGGCCAACGCGTTCCTCGACGCCCTCGCCGAACACCGCAGGGCCGAGGGCCTGACCGCCGCGTCCGTCGCCTGGGGCACCTGGGCCGAGGTCGGCATGGCCACGGTCGACGAGGTCCACGAACGGCTGAGCCGCCAGGGCGTCATGCCCATGGAACCGGCGGCGGCCATCGCCGCGCTCCAACGGATGCTGGAGGACGACGACACGGCGCTCACCGTGACGCTGATGGACTGGGAGCGGTTCACCCCCAGCTTCACCGCGACCCGGCCCAGCCCGCTGCTCTCCGGGATCCCGGAGGCGGGCCGGGCGCTGGCCGCGGACGAACCGCCCGCCGGTGACGGCGCACCGGCCGTCCCGCCGCTCAGGCAGCGGCTCGACTCCCTGCCCACCGCCGGACGCGACCGCGCGCTGCTCGAAGCGGTACGCGCGGAGGCGTCCGCGACGCTCGGCCACGACGCCGCCGACGCCATCCCCGCCACCCGCGCCTTCCGCGACGTCGGCTTCGACTCCGTGACCGCGGTCGAACTGCGCAACCGGCTGCGGACCGCCCTGGGCCTGCCGCTGCCCGCGGCCCTGGTCTTCGACCACCCGACCCCGGCCGCCCTCGCCCGGCACATCGGCTCGCTGCTCTTCGGAACCGCCCCCGGGCGCGCCGGCGAGAACCGCGCCGACGACCCGGACGCGGAGATCCGCGACGCCCTCGCCTCCGTTCCCATCAGCCGACTCCGTAAAGCGGGACTTCTCGACATGGTGCTCAAACTCGCCACCGCCGACGCCGCCGAGGCGACCGCCCCGGCCACCGACGGCGAGGACTCACTCGACGACATGGACGCCGAAAGCCTGCTGCGGCTCGCCACCGAGATGTAGCACCTCCCGGCGATGTCCGGCCCGCCGTGTGCCGGGCGGGCGTCGCCGGTCGCGCGGCACCTGCGAACCGAAAGAGATCTGGAGAGTCCGATGAGCACGTCCACCAACAAGTACGTCGAGGCGCTGCGGTCCTCCCTGAAGGAGATCGAGCGGCTCCGTCAGCAGAACCAGCGGCTGGTGGCGGCTGCCGAGGAGCCCATCGCCGTCGTCGGGATCGGCTGCCGCTACCCCGGCGGAGTGACGTCTCCCGAGGACCTGTGGGAGCTGGTCACCGAAGGCCGCGACGTCATGGCGGGCTTCCCCGCCGACCGCGGCTGGGACCTGGAGCGCCTCGCCGGGGACGGCCCCGGCCGCAGCCTCGCCCAGGAGGGCGGATTCCTCTACGACATGGCGGACTTCGACCCCGGGTTCTTCGGGATCTCGCCGCGCGAGGCCGTCGCCATGGACCCCCAGCAGCGGCTGCTGCTCGAAGTCGCCTGGGAGGCCCTGGAACGCGCCGGGATCGACCCGGTCACGCTGCGCGGCAGCCGGGCGGGCGTGTTCGTCGGCACGGCCGGGCAGGACTACGCCACGGTCATCAAGGCGTCCGACGAGGACGCGGAGCTGTACTCGACCACCGGGCACGCGGCGAGCGTCATCTCCGGCCGGCTCTCCTACACATTCGGCGCCGAGGGCCCCGCCGTCACCGTCGACACCGCCTGCTCCTCCTCGCTGGTGGCGCTGCACTGGGCCGCGCAGTCCCTGCGCAACGGCGAGTGCTCCATGGCCCTGGCGGGCGGCGCCTCCGTGATGGCGACGCCCGGCCCCTTCGTCTCCTTCACCGCCCAGAGCGGCATGGCCGCCGACGGCCGCTGCAAATCGTTCTCGCAGGACGCCGACGGCACCGGCTGGGGCGAGGGCGCCGCCGTCCTCGTACTGGAACGCCTCTCGGACGCCCAGCGGGCCGGCCACCCGGTCCTGGCCGTCCTGCGCGGCAGCGCGATCAATCAGGACGGCGCGTCCAACGGCCTGTCCGCGCCCCACGGCCCCTCGCAGCGGCGCGTCATCCGCGCCGCCCTGGAGAACGCCCGGCTGGCACCCGCCGAGGTCGACATCGTCGAGGCGCACGGCACGGGGACGACACTCGGCGACCCGATCGAGGCACAGGCCCTGCTGGCCACCTACGGCCAGGACCGCGAACGGCCGCTGCGGCTGGGCTCGGTCAAGTCGAACATCGGGCACACCCAGGCGGCCTCGGGCGCCGCCGGTGTCATCAAGATGATCATGGCGATGCGGCACGGACTGATGCCCCGCAGCCTGCACGTGGGCGAGCCTTCCCACGACGTGGACTGGACCACCGGCTCCATCGAACTGCTCGACCAGCCCCTCGCCTGGCCCGAGACGGGCCGTGCCCGGCGCGCCGCCGTCTCCTCCTTCGGCGTCAGCGGCACCAACGCGCATGTGATTCTCGAACAGGCCCCGCCGACTCCCGAGAACGCCTCCGCCGAGGACGCCTCCGCCGAGAACGCCCGCCCCGGGGACTCCGCGCCGCCCGGAGTCATCCCCTGGGCCCTGTCGGGCCGGACCGCCGCCGCCCTCGCCGACCAGCGCGCCCGGCTGCTCTCCTTCATCGAACGCGCCCCCGGGACCCGGCCCGCCGACATCGGCCACTCCCTCGCCACGGGACGCTCGGTCTTCGAGCACCGGTCCGTGCTGCTCGCCGGCCCCGCCGGCACCACAGAACCCCCCACGGTGATCGCCGAAGGCGTCGCCGACGAGGGCGCGCTCGCCGTGCTCTTCTCCGGGCAGGGCTCCCAGCGCCTCGGCATGGGACGCGAACTCCACGCCGGATTCCCGGTGTTCGCCGAGGCGTTCGACGCCGCCGCCGACGCACTCGACACCCACCTCGACCGTCCGCTGCGCGACATCGTCTGGGGAACCGACCCCGGCCCGCTCGACGAGACCCGCTGGACACAGCCCGCGCTCTTCGCCGTCGAGGTCGCCCTCTACCGCCTCGTCGCCTCGCTCGGCGTCACCCCCGACTTCGTCGGCGGCCACTCCATCGGTGAGATCGCGGCCGCCCACGTGGCGGGCGTGTTCTCCCTGGAGGACGCCTGCCGCCTCGTCGCCGCCCGCGCCTCGCTGATGGCGGCCCTGCCCGCCGGCGGCGTCATGGTCGCCGTACGGGCCACCGAGGACGAGGTCGCCCCACTGCTCACCGAAGTCACCGGGCGGGTGTCGATCGCCGCCGTCAACGGCCCCACGTCCGTGGTCGTCGCCGGTGACGAGAGCGCCGTACAGGACATCGCCGCGCACTTCGAGGCGCGGGACCGCAAGACCAGCCGGCTGCGCGTCTCGCACGCCTTCCACTCGCCGCTCATGGAACCGATGCTGACGGAATTCCGCGCCGTCGCGGAGAGCCTGACGTACGAGGAACCCGCCATCCCCGTCGTGTCGAACGTGACCGGCCGGATCGCCGAGGTAGCGGAGCTGTGCTCCGCCGCCTACTGGGTACGGCACGTACGCGAAGCCGTACGGTTCGCCGACGGCGTCCGCACCCTCACCGGACGCGGAGTCACCACCCTGCTCGAACTGGGCCCCGACGGCGTGCTCTCCGCCATGGCCCAGGACTCGCTCACGGAGCGGGCGGCGATGGTGCCGCTGCTGCGCAAGGACCGCCCGGAGGAACTGGCCGCCGTCACCGCCCTCGCGCGGGTGCACGTCCGGGGCGCCACCGTGCGCTGGGCCGGTCTCTACGAAGGGTCCGGCGCCCGCCGCGTCGACCTGCCCACCTATCCGTTCCAGCGCCGGCGCTTCTGGCCCGCCGCCGCCCCCGGCACGGCCGGCGACATGCGCGCCGCCGGACTCGGCTCCGCCGGACACCCGCTGCTCGGCGCGGCCGTCGAACTCGCCGACGGCGAGGGCGCGCTGTTCACCAGCCGGCTGTCCACCCGGTCCCATCCCTGGCTCGCCGACCACGGCGTGCGCGGTCGCGCCCTGCTGCCCGGCACGGCCTTCGTCGAACTGGCCATCCGCGCCGGTGACGAGGTCGACTGCGGCCGCGTCGAGGAACTGGCCCTCGCCGCACCGCTCGCGCTCCCCGAGCACGGCGCCGTACAGCTCCAAGTACGTGTCGGAGCGGCCGACGCCGCCGGACGCCGCCCGCTGGGCATCTACTCGCGTGTCGAGGACGGCCTCGACCTCCCCTGGTCGCAGCACGCCACCGGTGTCGTCGCCCCCGGCACGGGCGCCCCCGACCCCGGCTTCGACGCCACCGTATGGCCGCCCGAGGGCGCCGAACCCGTCGACCTCGACGGCTGCTACGAACGGCTCGCCGGACTCGGCTTCGACTACGGCCCCGTCTTCCAGGGCCTGCGCGCCGCCTGGCGGCGCGGCGACGAGGTGTACGCCGACGTCACCCTCCCGGAGGACGCGGGCACGGACGCGAGCGCCTTCGGCCTCCACCCCGCACTCCTCGACGCCGCCCAGCACGCGGCGGCCTTCACCGACCTCGGCGCCATCAGCCGGGGCGGCCTGCCGTTCGCCTGGGAGGGCGTGTCACTCATCGCCTCCGGCGCCACGGCGGTTCGCGCCCGGCTGTCCCCGGCGGGCGACGACACCGTCTCCATCGCGGTCTACGACACAGCGGGCGGCGCGGTGCTCTCCGTGGACTCCCTCGTCTCCCGCACGGTCCCCGCCGAGAGCCTCGACGGCGCCGGCGCGGTCCACCGCGACTCCCTGTTCCGCGTGGAGTGGACCGCGGTGCGGGGCCCGGCCCCTGCCGCACCCGACGCGGTGGCGGTGATCGGCGCCGACCCGTTCGGCCTGGCAGGCGCGGCGCGTACGGCGGGCGCCCCGGTCACGGTCCACCCCGATCTGACCGCGCTCGCGGCCTCGGAAGGACCCGTTCCCGGCGTGGTCCTGATCGCCGCCGTCGGCAGTGAGGGCGCGGACGACGGCAGCGAGGGCGCGGGGGCGGGTGACGGCGCGCGCGCGGGCGTCGTAGCGGCGACCCACGCCCTCGGCGCCCGCGTACTCGCAGACGTACAGCGCTGGCTGGACGAGGACCGGTTCGCCGGCGCGCGCCTGGTGTTCGTCACCCACGGCACGCTGACGGGCGACGACCTCGCCGCCGCCTCGGTCCACGGCCTCGTACGGACGGCCAGGACCGAGAACCCGGGCCGCTTCGGCCTGCTGGACCTGGGACCTGTCCCGCCCGCCTCTGACCCCGGCGCGGCCTCGTGCCCCCCGGAGGCCGGGCCGGCCATCCTGCTCCCGGCCCTCGCGGTCGCGGCCGACGAGCCCGACCTCGCGGTGCGCGACGGAGAACTGCTCGCCGCCCGCCTGACGCGCGTCTCCGCCTCCGTCCCCGTCCCCGTCCCGGTCTCCGATGAGCGGGCCTGGGAAGCCGGGGGCACCGTCCTCATCACCGGCGGTACGGGCGGACTCGGCGGCGTCCTCGCCCGGCACCTGGTCGCCGAGCGCGGCGTACGGCACCTGCTGCTCGTCAGCCGCCGCGGCCCCGCCGCCGACGGCGCCGAGACCCTCAAGGCCGAACTCACCGCACAGGGCGCCCAGGTGACCATCGCCCCCTGCGATGTCACCGACCGGACCGCCCTCGCGGAACTGCTGGCGGCCGTCCCCGCCGCGCACCCGCTCACCGCCGTCGTCCACACCGCCGGTGTCGTCGACGACGGCGTCATCGGCTCACTGACCCCGGCGCGGCTCGACAGCGTGCTGCGCCCCAAGGCCGACGCGGCCTGGAACCTCCACGAACTGACCAGCGGACTCGACCTGGCCGCGTTCGTGCTCTTCTCCTCCGTCGCCGCCACCCTCGGCAGCCCCGGCCAGGCCAACTACGCGGCCGGGAACGCCTTCCTGGACGCGCTCGCCGCCCACCGGCGCGCCGGCGGACTGCCCGGCCTCGCCCTCGCCTGGGGCCCCTGGACCCAGAGCGTCGGCATGACCAGGACACTCACCGACATCGACGTGGAGCGCATCGCGCGCTCCGGCATGCCACCGCTCTCCGTCGACCAGGGCCTGGCACTCTTCGACGCCGCCCTCGCCACCGGCCTGCCGGCCGTCGCGCCCGTACGCCTCGACCTGCCCGTCCTCCGTACCCAGGGCGAGATCCCGCCCCTGCTGCGCGGCCTCATCCGCACCCCCGGCCGGCGCGCCGCCGCACAGGTCTCGGAAACGGCGGGCGGCCTCGCCCAGCGGCTCACCGGACTGAACGCCGCCGAACGCCGCGAGATCCTCCTCGACCTCGTACGCGGCCAGGTCGCGCAGGTGCTCGGCCACACCGACGCCGCGGAGGTCGAGGCGTCCCGCCAGTTCCAGGACCTCGGCTTCGACTCCCTGACGGCGGTCGAGCTGCGCAACGGCCTCAACACCGTGACCGGCCTGCGGCTGCCCGCGACCATGGTCTTCGACTATCCGACCCCGAGCGCCCTCGCCGACCATATGCGCGACGAACTGCTCGGCACCGACGCCGAAGCACCGGCCGCGCCCGTGGCCGCGCCGCGGCCGGTCACCGACGACCCCATCGCGATCGTCGGCATGGCCTGCCGCTACCCGGGCGGGGTGACCTCGCCGGAGGACCTCTGGCGGCTCGTCACGGAGGACGGTGACGCCATCTCCGGCTTCCCCACCAACCGAGGCTGGGACCTCGACGGCCTCTACGACCCGGACCCCGACCAGCCCGGCAGGACCCATGTCCGCGAGGGCGGGTTCCTGCACACGGCGGGCGAGTTCGACCCGGACTTCTTCGGGATGTCACCGCGCGAGGCGATGGCCACCGACTCCCAGCAGCGCCTGCTGCTCGAACTCTCCTGGGAGGCCGTCGAGCGCGCCGGTATCGACCCCGTCTCGCTTCGGGACAGCCGCACCGGTGTCTTCGCCGGAGTCATGTACAACGACTACGGACCGCTGCTCACGGGCGAGGAGTACGAAGCCTTCCGCGGCAACGGCAGCGCGCCGAGTGTGGCCTCCGGCCGTGTCTCCTACACGCTGGGTCTCGAAGGCCCGGCGGTGACCGTGGACACCGCCTGCTCCTCCTCCCTGGTCGGCATGCATCTCGCCGCACAGGCGCTGCGGAGCGGTGAGTGCTCGCTGGCGCTGGCCGGCGGTGTGACCGTCATGTCCACCCCGAGCACCTTCGTCGAGTTCTCCCGGGCGCGCGGTCTGGCCCCCGACGGCCGGTCCAAGGCGTTCTCCGAGTCGGCCGACGGCGTCGCCTGGTCCGAGGGCGTCGGCATGCTGGTGCTTGAGCGGCTCTCCGACGCGCGGCGCAACGGCCACCAGGTGCTCGCCCTGCTGCGCGGCAGCGCGATCAACCAGGACGGTGCGTCGAACGGTTTGACGGCGCCGAACGGTCCGTCGCAGCAGCGGGTGATCCGTCAGGCGCTGGCCAGTGGCGGACTCGCGGCCGGTGACGTCGATGTGGTGGAGGCGCACGGTACGGGTACGACGCTGGGTGACCCGATCGAGGCGCAGGCGCTGCTGGCGACGTACGGGCGCGATCGGGACCCGGAGCGGCCGCTGCTGCTGGGCTCGGTGAAGTCGAACATCGGTCATACGCAGGCCGCCGCCGGTGTCGCCGGTGTGATCAAGATGGTGATGGCGATGCGGCACGGGGTGCTGCCGCGGACGCTCCATGTGACCGAGCCGTCCACGCATGTCGACTGGTCGGCAGGCGCGGTGGAGTTGCTGACGGAGCCGGTGGAGTGGCCGGAGGCCGGTCGCGCGTGCCGGGCGGGCGTCTCGTCGTTCGGTATCAGCGGGACGAACGCCCACGTCATCCTGGAGCAGCCGCCCGCCGTCATCCGGGGAACGGTGCTCGCCGGGTCCGATGTCCCGGCTGACGTCCCGGCTGAGGTCCCGAGTGCGGATCCGGGAGTGGTGCCGGGTGTCGTGCCGTGGGTTCTCTCGGGCAGGACGCCCCAGGCGCTGGCGGATCAGGCGCGGCGGCTGCTGCCCCTCGTCGAGAGGGGCCCGGGAGCGCGTCCGGTGGATGTCGGCTTCTCGCTGGTGACGGGCCGTTCGGTGTTCGACCACCGCGCGGTGGTACTGGCGGGGGACCCCGCCGGCACGGAGCGCGCGCTGTCGGCGCTGGCGGCCGGCGAACCGGACGCGGCTGCGGTGTCGGGCGCTGTGCGGGGTGCGGTATCGGGCGCGGTGGCGGCCGGGAAGCGCGCTTTCCTCTTCTCCGGCCAGGGCAGTCAGCGGCTGGGGATGGGTCGTGAGCTGTATGGGCGGTTTCCGGTGTTCGCGGAGGCGTTGGATTCCGTACTCGCGCTGCTGGAAGCGGAGTTGGGTGGGTCGCTGCGTGGGGTGATGTGGGGTGAGGACGCCGACTCGCTGAATGACACGGGGTGCGCTCAGCCGGCGTTGTTCGCGGTGGAGGTGGCGTTGTTCCGGCTGGTGGAGTCGTGGGGTGTGCGGCCGGACTTCGTGGCGGGGCATTCGATCGGTGAGATCGCGGCGGCGCATGTGGCGGGGGTGTTCTCGCTGGAGGATGCCTGTGCGTTGGTGGTGGCCCGTGGTCGGCTGATGGGGGCGCTGCCGCCCGGTGGTGCGATGGTGGCGGTGCGGGCGACGGAGGATGAGGTCCTGCCGCTACTGTTCGAGCGGCAGGATCAGGTGTCGGTCGCCGCTGTCAACGGCCCTTCCTCGGTGGTGATTTCGGGCGCGGAGGATGCCGTGCTGGAGGTCGCGGCGCGGCTGGAGGAGCAGGGCCGCAAGACGAGCAGGCTCCGGGTCTCGCACGCGTTCCACTCGCCGTTGATGGACCCGATGCTGGACGAGTTCCGGGCGGTGGTCGAGGGCCTGTCGTTCGAGGCGCCGCGGATCGGTGTCGTATCGAACCTGACGGGCCGTCTCGCGTCGGCCGGGGAGCTGTGCTCGGCCGAGTACTGGGTGCGGCATGTCCGTGAGGCCGTCCGGTTCGGCGAGGGTGTGCGGACGCTCGGCGAGCAGGGCGTGACCGTCTTCCTGGAGCTGGGTCCCGACGGTGTGCTGTCGGCCATGGCCCAGGAGTCCGTGCCGGACGGGACCGTGACCGTACCCCTGCTCCGCAAGGACCGGACGGGAGAGGCCGCCGCGCTCACCGCTCTGGCACAACTGTACGTACGGGGCGTCCCCGTGGACTGGACGGCCGTGTTCGCCGGGACCGGCGCGTCGCGGGTGGATGTGCCCACGTACCCCTTCCAGCATCAGTGGATCTGGCCGGCCGGTTCACAGGCCGGCGCCGCCGGTGATGTGCGTGCCGCCGGACTCGGCTCCGCCGGACACCCGTTGCTGGGCGCGGCGGTCGAACTCGCCGAGAATGAAGGCGCGTTGTTCACCGGGCGGCTGTCCGTCCAGTCACACCCCTGGCTCGCGGATCACGCGGTGCAGGGCCGGATCCTGCTGCCGGGCACCGCCCTGCTGGAACTGGCGTTCCGCGCCGGTGACGAGGTCGGCTGCGACCGGGTCGAGGAGCTGACACTCGCGGCGCCACTCGTACTGCCGGAGGGCGGCGCGGTGCAGGTGCAGGTACGTGTCGGGGTCGCGGACGACGCGGACCGGCGCCCCCTCACGGTGCACTCCCGGCTCGACGGCGCCGACGAGCGGTCGTGGACACAGCACGCCATGGGGGTGCTGACGGCCGGAGGCCGGACCCCGGCCGACGGCTTCGACGCGACGGTGTGGCCGCCGGAAGGCGCCGAGGCGCTGGAAGCGGCGGGCTGCTACGAGCGGTTCGCCGAGCTGGGGTTCGCCTACGGACCGGTATTCCGGGGCCTTCGCGCGGCCTGGCGGCGTGACGGTGAGATCTTCGCCGAAGTGAGCCTTCCGGAGAGCGCGGAAGGTGACGCGGCCGCGTTCGGTCTGCACCCCGCGCTGCTCGACTCCGCGCTGCACGCCTCGCTCCTCGCGGGCGACGGCGAGGAGGGGAGCGGAGGACTGCCGTTCTCGTGGGAGGGCGCGTCGCTCCACGCCACGGGCGCCGCCGCGCTACGGGTGCGCATCACCCCGGCCGCCGGCCGGGACGCGGTGTCGATCGCGGCCGCGGACCTGTCGGGAGAGCTGGTCGCCTCGGTCGATTCACTGCTCGTACGCGCCGTGTCGCGCGAGGACCTGACCGAGGACGCGGCGCTGACCAGGGACGCGCTCTTCGGCCTCGACTGGGTGCCGGTGCCGGCGGGGTCCGGTGCGGATGTGCCCGAGGCCGTCGCGCTGGTCGGGCCCGACGCGTTCGGGCTGGCCCGCGGACTGGCGGATTCCGGGACGCGCGTCGAGACACACGCCGATCTGGCGTCACTGGCGGCGGGGGAGTCCCCGGTGCCGGACGTCGTGCTGGTCACCGTGTCCGGGGACGGCGACGGGGACGGGGACGGGGACGGGGACGCGGGCGGGGACCGCAGCGGGGTGGCGGAGTCCGCCCACGCGCTGACCGCGGACGTACTGGCGCTCGCGCAGGGCTGGCTGGCCGAGGAGCGGTTCGCCGGCTCACGGTTGGTGTTCGTCACCAGGGGCGCCATGGCTGCCGGTGACGAGGAGGCCGGCGATGTCGCGGCGGCCTCCGCGTGGGGACTGGTGCGCTCCGCGCAGACGGAGAACCCCGGCTGCTTCGGCCTGGTGGACCTCGGCCGTACGGACGACGGCGCCACGCCGCTCGCGCGGTCCCTCACCACGGACGAGCCTCAGGTGGCGATCCGTGACGGCGCGATCCTGGCGGGCCGGCTCGCACGGCTGGCGTCGGGCACGGGTCTTGTACCGCCGGCCGGGGTGCCCTGGCGGCTCGACAGCGAGACCCAGGGAAGCCTGGACGGGCTGACCCTGGCCCCGTTCCCCGAGGTCCTCGAACCGCTGACCGGCAGCGAGGTCCGTATCGATGTACGGGCCGCCGGGGTCAACTTCCGCGATGTCCTCAAGGCCCTCGACATGTACCCGGGCGACGCCGGACGCATGGGGCGCGAGGCCGCGGGTGTGGTGACCGAAGTGGGTCCCGAGGTGACCGGGCTGCGGCCCGGCGACCCGGTCACCGGCCTGGTGTCCGGCGGTTTCGGCTCGCTGGTGGTCGGCGACGCGCGGCTCCTCACCCGGCTGCCCGACGGCTGGTCGTGGGAGACGGCGGCCTCGATGCCGCTCGTGTTCCTGACCGCGTACTACGCGCTGGTGGAGCTGGGCGGGTTGCGGCGTGGTGAGCGGGTGCTGATCCATGCCGGTGCGGGTGGTGTGGGTATGGCGGCGGTCCAGGTGGCGAACTATCTGGGTGCCGAGGTCTTCGCGACGGCGAGCGAGGGCAAGTGGGATGTCCTGCGGTCGCTGGGCGTGGCCGAGGATCACCTCGCCTCGTCGCGTACGACGGACTTCGAGGCGGCCTTCGCGCGGGTGAGCGGTGGTGACGGTGTCGATGTCGTACTGAACTCGCTGGCCGGTGAGTTCGTGGACGCGTCGCTGCGGCTTACCGGTCCCGGCGGCCGGTTCCTGGAGATGGGCAAGACCGATATCCGCGAGGCCGCCGACCTGCCGGACGGCGTGCACTACCAGGCATTCGACCTCGGCTGGGTGGAACCGGACGGAATCCAGCAGATGCTGGTCGCCGTCATGGAACTGTTCGGGCAGGGCGTACTGGAGCCGCTGCCGGTGCGGTCGTGGGACGTACGCCGGGCGCGCGACGCGTTCCGCTTCATGAGCATGGCCCGGCATATCGGCAAGATCGTGCTCACCATGCCCCGCGTCTGGAACGCCGAGGGTACGGTCCTGATCACCGGCGGTACGGGCGGTCTTGGCGGTGTGCTGGCCCGCCATCTGGTGGCCGAGCGCGGCGTACGGCACCTGGTGCTCACGAGCAGGCGCGGGCTCTCCGCCGAGGGAGCCACGGAACTCGTCGCCGAACTCACAGCACGTGGCGCCTCGGTGTCCGTCGAGGCCTGTGATGTCGCGGACCGCGACGCCCTGGCGGCCCTGCTGGGCGCGGTCCCGGCCGAGCATCCGCTGACGGCGGTCGTCCACACGGCGGGTGTGCTGGACGACGGCATCGTCGGTTCGCTGACCCCCGAACGCCTGGCCGGTGTGCTGCGTCCCAAGGTCGACGCGGCGTGGCACCTCCATGAGCTGACGCGCGATCTCGACCTGGCCGCGTTCGTGGTCTTCTCCTCCGTCTCCGGCGTGATCGGCGGCGCGGGCCAGGCCAACTACGCGGCGGGCAACGCCTTCCTGGACGCGCTCGCCACACACCGTCAGGCCACGGGCCTGCCGGGAGTATCGCTGGCGTGGGGCGCCTGGAACCAAGGCTCGGGCATGACGAGCGGCCTCGGTGAAGCCGATCTGCGCCGGGCCGCCGAAGCCGGTATGCCCCTGCTCTCGGTCGATCAGGGCGTAGCGCTCTTCGACGCCGCGCTGGCCACAGGCCAGGCCGCGGTGGCACCCGTACGGCTGGACCTGTCGGTGCTGCGCTCGCGGGGCACCGTCCCGCCGCTGTTGCGGGGGCTGGTCCGTACGACCGCCCGGCGTACGGCGGTCGCGGGACCCGGAGCGGGCACGGACGCCGGGCTCGCCGAGCGTCTCGGCAGGCTGGAGCGCGCCGAACGGCACGAGACGCTGCTCACGCTCGTACGCGGCCAGGCGGCGCTGGTGCTCGGCCACGCCAGCGGCGACGGGGTCGACCCGGCGCGGGCCTTCCGTGACCTGGGCTTCGACTCGCTGACGGCGGTGGAACTGCGCAACCGGCTCAACACGGCGACCGGACTGCGGCTGCCCGCCACGATGGTCTTCGACTACCCGACGGTCGAAGCGCTCGCCGAGCACCTGCTCGACGAACTGGTCGGCCCCGAAGCGGACGTGGACGCCGAAACGGCGGCGCCGGCCTTCGCCCGTGCCGTGCTCGAAGACGATCCGGTCGTGGTCGTCGGCATGAGCTGCCGCTTCCCCGGCGGTATCGGGTCGCCGGAGGATCTGTGGCGGGTGGTCACCGAGGGCACCGAGGTGGTCTCCGACTTCCCGACGAACCGCGGCTGGGACGTCGACGCGCTCTACAACCCCGACCCGGAACACATGGGCACCTCCTACACGCGGCAGGGCGGATTCCTGCACGACGCGGGCGAGTTCGACCCCGGGTTCTTCGGGATGTCGCCGCGTGAGGCGATGGCGACGGACTCGCAGCAGCGGCTGCTGCTGGAAACATCGTGGGAGGCGATCGAGCGGGCCGGGATCGACCCGGTGTCACTGCGCGACAGCCAGACCGGTGTGTTCGCGGGTGTGATGTACGGCGGCTACAACACCACTCTGAGTGGTAAGGAGTTCGAAGGCTTCCAGGGCCAGGGCAGCGCCCTGAGCGTGGCCTCGGGCCGGGTCTCGTACACCTTCGGTTTCGAGGGACCGGCCGTCACGGTGGACACGGCCTGCTCGTCGTCGCTGGTGGCGATGCATCTGGCCGCGCAGGCGCTGCGGAGCGGTGAATGCTCGCTGGCGCTGGCCGGCGGTGTGACCGTGATGTCGATCCCCGACACCTTCGTGGAATTCTCCCGTCAGCGGGGCCTGTCACCCGACGGCAGGTCCAAGCCGTTCTCCGAGTCGGCGGACGGCGTCGGCTGGTCCGAGGGCATCGGCATGCTCCTGCTGGAGCGGCAGTCGGACGCGCGGCGCAACGGCCACGAGATCCTTGCCGTGATCCGGGGCTCGGCCGTCAACCAGGACGGTGCGTCGAACGGGTTGACGGCGCCGAACGGTCCGTCGCAGCAGCGGGTGATCCGTCAGGCGCTGGCCAGCGGCGGACTCTCGGCCGATGACGTCGATGTGGTGGAGGCGCACGGTACGGGTACGACGCTGGGTGACCCGATCGAGGCGCAGGCGCTGCTGGCGACGTACGGGCGCGATCGCGACCCGCAGCGGCCGCTGCTGCTGGGCTCGGTGAAGTCGAACCTGGGGCACACCCAAGCCGCCGCCGGAGCCGCGGGTGTGATCAAGATGATCATGGCGATGCGCCATGGAGTGCTGCCGCGGACGCTGAATGTGACCGAGCCGTCGTCGCATGTCGACTGGTCGGCGGGTGCGGTGGAGTTGCTGACGGAGCCGGTGGAGTGGCCGGAGGCCGGTCGCGCGCGCCGGGCGGGCGTCTCGTCGTTCGGTATCAGCGGGACGAACGCCCACGTCATCCTGGAGCAGCCGGCCACGGTGATCCAGGGAACGGTGGTCGCCGGGGGCGATGACCCGGCGGTGGAGCCGGGTGTGGTGCCGTGGGTGCTCTCCGGCAAGACACCGGACGCACTGCGCGGCCAGGCAGGACGGCTGCTCTCCTACATCCAGGCACGGCCCGAACTGCGGCCGGTGGATGTCGGGTTCTCGCTGGCGACGGGCCGGTCGATGTTCGACCACCGAGCGGTGGTCTCGGCCGGCGGGCGCGCGGAGACGGTGCGCGCGCTGGCGGGCCTGGCGGTCGGCGAGCCGGACGCTTTGGCGGTGTCGGGTTCGGTCGTTGGTGGGAAGACGGCGGTGCTGTTCTCGGGGCAGGGCAGTCAGCGGTTGGGGATGGGTCGTGAGTTGTATGGGCGGTTTCCGGTGTTCGCGGAGGCGTTGGATTCCGTACTCGCGCTGCTGGAAGCGGAGTTGGGTGGGTCGTTGCGTGGGGTGATGTGGGGTGAGGACGCCGACTCGCTGAATGACACGGGGTGCGCTCAGCCGGCGTTGTTCGCGGTGGAGGTGGCGTTGTTCCGGTTGGTGGAGTCGTGGGGTGTGCGGCCGGAGTTCGTGGCGGGGCATTCGATCGGTGAGATCGCGGCGGCGTGTGTGGCGGGGGTGTTCTCGCTGGAGGATGCCTGTCGTCTGGTGGTGGCGCGTGCGTCGTTGATGCGGGCGTTGCCGGTGGGTGGTGCGATGGTCGCGGTGCGGGCGACGGAGGACGAGATCCTTCCGTTGCTGGTCGAGCAGCAGGGGCAGGTGTCGGTCGCCGCTGTCAACGGTTCGTCGTCCGTGGTGATTTCGGGCGCGGAGGATGCCGTGCTGGAGGTCGCGGCGCGGCTGGGGGAACAGGGTCGCAAGACGAGCAGGCTCCGGGTCTCGCACGCGTTCCACTCGCCGTTGATGGACCCGATGCTGGACGAGTTCCGGGCGGTGGCCGAGGGCCTGTCGTTCGAGGCGCCGCGGATCGGTGTCGTATCGAACCTGACCGGGGCCCTGGCGTCGGTGGAGGAGCTGTGCTCGGCCGGGTACTGGGTGCGGCATGTGCGGGAGGCTGTCCGGTTCGCGGATGGTGTGCGGACGCTGGTGGAACAGGGTGTGGGAACGTTCCTGGAGCTGGGCCCGGACGGCGTGCTCTCCGCGATGGCGCGGGAGTCGGTACCGGACGAGGCCCTCACCGTGCCGGTCCTCCGTAAAGATCGCGCCGAGGAACTGTCGGCTATCACCGCGCTGGCTCAGCTGCATGTGCGTGGGGTCGTCGTGGACTGGGCCGGGTTCTTCGCCGGTACTGGGGCGTCGCGGGTGGATGTGCCGACGTACGCCTTCGAGCACCAGCCGTTCTGGCCCGGCGGTATGCGGGGCGGCACCGACGCGGCGGCCATCGGGCTTGTGGAGGCAGGGCACCCGCTGCTCAACGGCGTGGTGGAGTTGGCCGAGGGCGAAGGCGTGCTGCTCACCGGTCGGCTGTCGGTGCGCTCGCACCCCTGGCTCGCTGATCACGCGGTGATGGGCAGGGTTCTCGTACCGGGCACGGCGCTGCTTGAGCTGGCGATCCGGGCCGGTGACGAGGTCGGCTGTGACCGGGTGGAGGAGCTGACGCTCGCGGCGCCGCTGGTGCTTCCGGAGCGTGGCGCGGTGCGGACGCAGGTGCGGGTGGGTGTGGCGGATGTGTCGGGGCGGCGTACGGTCGCGATTCATTCGCGTCCTGAGGGTGAGGCGGAGTTGCCGTGGACGCAGCACGCGGCGGGTGTGCTGGCGGTAGAAGCTGGGTCCGGGGCTGAGGCTGTCGTTGAGTTTGATGCGTCGGTTTGGCCGCCGGTGGGTGCTGAGCCGGTGGAGCTGGATGGTTTCTATGATGCTCGGGCGGCTGAGGGGTTCGCGTACGGTCCGGTGTTCCAGGGGCTGCGGGCCGCGTGGAGCCGGGACGGCGAGATCTACGCGGAGGTGAGCCTGCCCGAGGACGTGCAAGGTGACGCGGAGGCGTTCGGTCTCCATCCCGCGCTGCTGGATGCCGGTCTTCACTCGGCGTGGTTCGTGGATTCGGCTGGTGCTGATGGTGCTGATGGTGCTGGTGGGCGGTCCGGTGGTGTTCCGTTCGCGTGGAGTGGGGTGTCGTTGCGGGCGTCGGGGGCTTCTTCGGTGCGGGTGCGGTTGGTGCGTGGGGTGGATGGTGCGGTGTCGATCGCGGTGGCTGATGTGACGGGTGCGCCGGTCGCGTCGGTGGAGTCGTTGGCGATGCGGGTGTTGTCGTCGGAGGCTCTGGATGATGAGGGTGCGCTGACGAGGGATGCGCTGTTCCGGCTGGACTGGACACCGCCGGTGGCTGTCTCGTCGTTCTCCGGTACCTCTCAGACGATCGCCGTGGTCGGCCAGGACACGCTGGGTCTGGTGGAAGCTCTGCGTGTGGCAGGTGCTGACGCCGAACTGAGCGCGGATTTGGCCGCGTTGGCCGCTGATGGGTCCCCGGTACCAGGTGTGGTGCTGATTCCGGTGGTCGGGGAGCCCGGTGCCGAGATGGCTGGTTCAGTGCGGGCGTTGACGCATCGGGTGCTTGGGGTGCTTCAGGAGCGTTTGGTGGTGGAGCGGTTCGCGGAGTCGCGGTTTGTCTTTGTGACGCGGGGTGGGGTCGGGGGTGGTGATGTGGCGGCGGCTGCGGTGCGGGGTCTTGTCCGGTCGGCGCAGTCGGAGAGTCCGGGGTGCTTCGGTCTGGTTGATCTCGATCCGGGGGAGCCTGTCGTGTTGCCGTTGGCGGCGTTGGGTGTGGATGAGCCGCAGGTGATTGTGCGGGGTGGTGAGGTGTTGGCCGGGCGTCTGGTGCGTGCGGCGGCTGTGGTGGGGGATCGTGCGGCGGATGAGGTGTGGGATGGTGCGGGCAGTGTGCTGATCACGGGTGGTACGGGTGGTCTGGGCGCGGTCGTGGCGCGGCACCTGGTGGCTGAACACGGGGTGCGCCGGCTGTTGCTGGTCAGCCGCCGGGGCCTGGACGCCGACGGAGTCGAGGAACTGGTCGCCCAGCTGGAGCCGCAGGGGACCGAAGTCCACGTCGAGGCCTGCGATGTCGCGGACCGTGACGCGCTGGCGGTGCTGCTGGCGCGCCACACGGTGTCCGCTGTGGTGCATGCGGCGGGTGTGCTGGATGACGGTGTGGTCGGTTCGCTGACGCCGGAGCGGCTGGACA
>NZ_JBVKAK010000024.1:0-111717 GCF_055639435.1 Streptomyces sp. NPDC039430
GAAACCAGACAACTACCTGGCCTTTCTCGGCCTTGCATCCGCTCTCTGCTGCTACAAACGGCTCCTCAAACTGACCATGTAGGACACGGTCTTAGACCACGGATTGACGGCGGGCTGGGGTGTCGGCGTCTCCACCGGGGCGGGGTGCTCGGCGGTGTGTCTTCCACGGGCGGGCAGCAGCAGCCGCAGCACCCACACCAGGGCACGGGCGATAACATCGCGCATACGTCGTTCAGCTCCTCAGAAAGCTGTTCGGTCGGAGCCCCGGCGGACCGGTCCTAAGCGGTCTGTCGGGGCGTTTCACGTTCGATGGTGATGAGAAGCCCCGCCCATGCGCCGGGGGTGACGCACGGACGGGGCCGCTGCCGGGGATGCTCAGGCAGAGCCCGCCTCCATCCCCCGCCCGTGCTGGCCGCCGTCCGTCCCCGTTGGAAGGGGGCGATCAGCACGGGGTTGTACCGTTCCCGCCGGGAAGCGCGAGGGCTGGGGCCCTGGTTCGGTTTTCAGCGGGAACGGAGTTCACGGGGTGTAGCCGGGGGCATTCACCACCACGCCCAATGCTCGGCAAGGGGCCCTGCGACGGGGAGCTTGTCGTGTTGCGGGTGTCGGCGGAGCAATCCCACGCAGTCGGTGACTGTGGTCTGGTCCCGAGATTCTTCGGCGGCCTTCTTCCTGGCTGTTAGTTCCGCGCACTTCGCGCACTCTCCGTCGCTCACTCTTCCCGGCCCTTTTTCGGTGGTGGACAGCCGAAGACGCTCTCGTAGAACGCCGCATCGTCCAGCTTCTGAAGATCAGTAAGAAGCAGTCGGGTATGCAACGGCTGTTGCTCTGCGAGTGCCTTCTCAATAGCTGTTTGCAGGGCACCGCAGCGCCGCTCAACTACTGCAAACTCTCTGACAGGATCGAATGGAGGTTTTCCGGTCACGACCAACGTCCCCCGTTGGCCTGGTGATTCTGCCTCTCCAGAAGGGGACGAAGGCGTTCCATGGTGGGACTGTTCGACCTGTCGTCGACACGTTCCGGCTCGTGGTCGCTCGTTCTCACCTGCGGTCGCTCGGCGCACGCGTCCCACGGACACTCACACGGAGGCCACTTGAGCGCCGACACGATCGGCGGGTTGCCGCCCTCAGGTACATCATGAGAACTCAGCATTCCTCACCGATCTCCGGCACAAGGCGATCAACAACGTTGTCGCAAGCCGTCGCAGTGGAAACCTCGCTGGCGTCGTAGAACCACCACGGGGCCCATGCCGCAGCGAGCCTCCAGAAGCCGCCGACCGCTATCAGCGCACACAACTCGTCGGCAACGCTCGTGGGTGCCCTTACTGGTGTCCCCTGGTGGTTCATGACCGCCCCGCCTCCTGAAGTGAGCTCGGCACGCTCTAGGCAACTTGACGACTACTCACAGCGCTACGCTTGTCACGGCGCGAAGACATAAGAGCCATAAGACCGGCTGTGAGGGGATGGGAACAGTGAGGGCACTGGAGCCGAACACAGCACTTGAACGGCTGTACCGCGAGAGCGGGTGGAGCATGCGCCAACTCGCCCAAGAGGTCAACCGCATCGGAACCGAACGCGGAACTCCTCTCAAGTACCAACAGCCGTCAGTCAGTCAGTGGCTGAAGGGACAGTTACCCAAGGAGGCGACGCGACCGATCATCTTGGAGGCGTTCGCCCGGAGGCTGCTCCGCCCGATCACACACGCCGAGGCAGGGTTTCCCGCGCCCCCGAAAGAGTCGAACGCCCATCCGGGTACGGTGGAAGGGCTGATCGACTTGGGGAGGCATGACGTGGATCCGTCCCGCCGTAGCGTTGTCGGAGCAACCCTATTCTCTGTCGCACTTACCGTCCCCAACTGGCCGGACGTTGTCGGTCGAATGGAAGCTGCCCAGACCGGAAAGACGCAACGCATAGGAATGGCCGAGGTTCAAATGGTTATCGCTATGACGGAGCGCGTATCCGAACTAGACGACCAATTCGGAGGTCGACATGCGCGGCCGATGGCAGCGGCATTCCTCTTGAACACGGTCGCGCCATACCTCAAAGCCGACGCCCCGGAGGAAGTGCGCAAAGCGATGATGTCGGCCGCCTCCGACTTGTGTTATCTCACGGGATACATGGCTGTTGATGAGGGGGTTCACGGGCTTGCCCAGCAGTACTATTTGAAGGCACTAGAGCTAGCTGGAGCGTCTGAGGACCATCTCACTTATTGCACCACACTGCGCGGAATGAGCGTCCAGGCTGTTGACCTAGGACACGGAAAGGCCGCAATGCGGCTCGCCAATGCTGCCGCAGCAGCTTCCCCGAAGGCCGGTCCACGAATGCGCGCGTTCCTTGCTGGGCAACAGGCTCATGCATCAGCGAAAGTCGGAGACCGCACTAACGCTCTTACGTATCTTCGGGAAGCCGAAGTGGCCATGGAGAAGGCCGAGTCACAAGCGACGACCTTCGGCTCTTACAATCCATCGTCGCTTACCTATCACGCCGGACAGGTCCGCTATGAACTAGGTGATATTCGCGGTTCGATCGAAGCGTTGCATGAGTCCGATAGACTACGACACCACTCCTTCAAGAGGAATCGCATTCGCTATCTTTCGATGCTCGCCGAACGCCAGCTCAAATTGGGTCATCTTGAGAACGCGTGCGAAACGTGGATAAAGGCTGTGGAAATCTATCCACAAGTACAGTCGGGACAATGCGATCAAAGCATCTCCAAAATGCATGCACACATTCGTCCATATCTCAAGAATCAGGCTGCCCGCAGCCTATATGAGCGCGCGCGCCTGGTTGCCCCCGCTTCGGTAACAGCCTAAAAACCAAGAAATCCCCCGTACCCGCCGCCCCGGTCAAGGGAGACGAGCACGGGGGCCCTGTGGAGCGGTCAGCCGTTCAGGACTCCGGTAAGGCGCGCGGCAGCCTTACCGCCGAACATGGCGAGTCCACAATAGAAATCAATCCGGGTTCGATAGACCGGCTTTTCGTGAGCCTCACCCAAATTGGTTGCCTGAATCCCGCCGTTGGTGAGACCGGTTACCCCGGTGTCCGCTTCGGAAGCGCCGAAACGGACGGCGTACATGTCGCTGGTCTCCTTACCGTCCTCACCAGTCGTAAGCGGGATCACTTCCGTACCGTCGAGATTCTGGCCGGCGTCCAGGAGGGGAATCCCGTTCCATGTGGGAGCAAGCTTTCCCCCGATCTCGCTCATGAGGAGTTCACTGCCGCCCAGTCGCCGGAATCCAGACTTGATCTTGGCGATTATCTCGCTGTTGGTATAGATGGCTCCGTTTGCTCCGCTGAGTCCGCGAACCCGACCGATCAGGGAATCCAGCGCATCAAAGAAGGCGTATCCATCCGCCACAGGGGACGTCCTCTCGGCGTCTATCACCTGTGATCCGATCAGTCTCTTTCGGAGACCGTCAAAACCCTTCGGGTTGACCATGATGTCACCGTTGAAGAACTGATCGGAGAAGTGAATTGATGCAGCCTTGATCTTCATGTGCGTGTGAATGGCGCGTTGCTCATTGAGATTGCTTCGCGTCTGGACAATGAACTTGTCGACATCCGCATCACCGCCGAGGATGGCAAGGGTTTCAATGCGCTGATTAACCGCGCCAACACTCTCCGGGTATGCCTCGTTCACAGCCCGGAAGGCAACACCCGGCAACTTGGACTCTTCGTTGTACCTGTACGCGCTCCCCTGAACGTCGATAAGCGGCAGCCGATCAAGGATCGGCGATTCCTGAATGAACATTTCGATTACGCCAAGCTTGAGCATGTCCTGAGTGAGCTTGGCTGATTCAGCGAGCGTAAGAGCCATAATTGATTCTCCTAGTTGTCTTCAATGTGGTTGACGAGTCGGTGATCAATCCCAGATATCCGAATCATCATCATCGGATTCCGGTGCTGTAATAGCGGCTCGCGCGCTCGGCGAAAGACCAAACTCCCGGATGTACCGGGCAAGCTGCGTCCGGTACTGCGCCGCAATTGTGGCTGCTCCGTTCTTCACCGTTCCGCGCTCTGCGGTCACCATGAGCCCGCGTTCCGAAAGGTCTCGCTCCGCCTGGTCGATACGGGCAACGCAGACGCACGTGTCCTTCACCGTGGTGTGGTCCACTTCGCCGATAGCGCCCACCGCTTCGAGGACGGGGACGATGCGGCGCCATTCCTGCGAGGCCACATCACGGCAGCGGACGTTTGCTGATTCGACAGCGGTATCGGGTGAAAATGGGAAGACTTCAACCCAGTCCGGTTCGGCCAGGATGGCGTGGGGAGCAACTACCCCTTCCGAGATACCTGCCTTTGAAGGATTCCCTTCGCGTGCCCACTGGATAGCGGGTCTTGGTCTGTATCTGTCGGCCATGCAATCTCTCTTTCTGGTCTTTCAGCGTTTCCAAAAATG
The DNA here is from genome assembly GCF_055639435.1 of Streptomyces sp. NPDC039430. Classification (NCBI taxonomy): domain Bacteria; kingdom Bacillati; phylum Actinomycetota; class Actinomycetes; order Kitasatosporales; family Streptomycetaceae; genus Streptomyces; species Streptomyces sp. NPDC039430. Next base: position 4,399 of record NZ_JBVKAK010000024.1, read on the forward strand.
GCCGCAGCTCCGGCGCGAGTTTTTTGCCTCCCCCACGTGCAATCTCAGGAGGGGAAGGGGGCACCCGCCCTGGTCAGAAAGGCGGACGCCGCTCGCCGGATTCACGACGGGAACGCGCTTCCGCAGCAAATCCGCCAGGTTGTTTGCGTGCGGTCTCGCGGTTATGGCACGACGTGCACAGCGGACGCAGATGTTTCGCAGCATCCGGATTTACAACTCCCTGCGCGATCAACTGCTTTCGCGACAGTGGGAAATGGTCGGCAACGGACGCGCCACGACCGCACAGCACACACCACGGGTTCGCGTACAGGTACGCGCGGCGGATACGCGGCCACAGGCGCCCGTACGCGCTCGTCCCCGGTGTCACACGCTGGCCGGTCGCTTCCCGCTCATGGGCCGCACACCGGCCTTCAGTGGTCAGCTCGGGGCACCCGGGGACACTGCAAGGGGGACGGGGTTTGCGTGGCATGGGGGCCACCTTCTGTCGAGCGGGAAAGTAAAACGCCGCACATTCGCCGTAGTTCGCCGATGGCAGTGCTCTGGCGAACGCGTCACGGCATCTGTAGGAATGACTGCTATGGCCCAGAGCGCAGAAACCAGAGAACCCCCGCAGTTCGAACTCCGCTGTGGCGGACTGCACTTGACGATCCAGCGCTTCCCCGTATGGATGGTCGCGCTCGTGACAACAAGCGTCGGAGCAGGCACCGCCTGGTGGACAAGCCGCTAGCCCGTCGCCCCAAACTCCGTGCCCGTCTTGAGCTGGTGGCAGTCGTGACACAGCACTTGCACATTGCTGTCTACGTCCTCGCCACCGAGGGCGAGCGGGCGCACGTGGTCCACGCCCACCCCGTCCGCGGGGAAGTCGCCCAAGCACCAGTCGCACCAGGCCGAGCCCCGTTCCTACACTCGCCGGCGGAGCCTCGCAGCAGTGTCCCGGCGGTTCGCCCCTCGCCTACCCTGTGCGCGTCGGGAACGGACACTCGGTCGCCCCTCGTACGCCCCGTGGTGAGCCTCGCAGCGGCCCCGATGGGTTGCGGGCTCGGTGCAGTCGATACAGCGCATGTGCGTCCCCCTGGTGGGTCGTTGTGGTGTGCCCGCCCCGAGACTCGAACTCGGGAACTCTGCGGAGTGCGTACGGATCACCCCGAGGGGGCCGGTACCGCGCATCTCTAGCCGTTGGGTCAGCGGGCTTGCACGTCCTCGCCGACACGGGGCCGGTCCGGACACGGTGGGGACCGCACGCGCTGACAACCCCTTTCGGCGCCCCCGGTCAAGGGGTGGTTACTGATGGGCGGTGCGGTCCCCGCGCGTTGCCTCACGACCTCAGCGGCCACCCGAGCAACGGGGGTGCGTGGTGCACGGGCAACGCTGAGAGAGCGCGGGTACTCAGTCCGCCGGTGTCTCCCTCGGGTGGGTGCGCGGTAATCCCGCTCTCGGTCCATGTGGAGAGCGAAGGTTTCCCGCGCCCTTTCGGACGGTCGGACCGTTCTCGCTCTCGGTATTAAGGGAGGGCGGAGGTTTCCCGAGCCCCGAGGGGCTTTGCGGGGCCGTCTCTGGTCCCCCTTCCACTCTGTACGGGAGAGCGAGGGTTTCCCGGAGTGCTAAGCCGTGGCGTTGTGCCGAACGGTGGCCCGGTCTCTCTTCTCTTATATTTTTTCTACGTGTTCTAAAAAAGTGGTGTAAACCGTCACTCCATCACCTCTCGCCCCGCTGTTGGTCAGTCGGCCGAGGGCGACCGGCGGGGCCCGGAGGGCAAGCAGCAGAGAGCCCCGGGCGGTCGTGGGACGTTCCGGGGCTGTCTCGGGCCGCACAGGGCTGTTACGCGGATTGCTCGAACTCGTCCGCGTGGGGCTCGGTCTCTCCTTGGTGCCCCAGTAGTGGGGACCGAAGGTTTCCCGAGGGGTGTCGGGGTGACGACAGAGACCCCGGTTTCTCTTCTCTATTGGTTTTTCTTGCTTTCCCTAAAAAGTGTCGAAGTTCGACACCCTCAACACCCTTTCGTTCCTCGCTGTGAAGCAGCCTCGTCCTACTGCGAGCCAGCAAGGGGCCCGGTACGGCGTGCTGCGGGCAGCAGAGAGCCCCGGTGATCACGGGGACGTTCCGGGGCTGTCTCGGGCCGCACAGGGCTGTTACGCGGCTTGCCCGAACTCGTCTGCGTCGGGCTCGGCGCCCTCGGGGGTTGCCCACACGATGGTCACGCGCTCGTAACCGTCGAACTTGCCACCCTGCTTGGGGGACTTGGTCACGGTCACGCTGTCGATGGCGAGGGCCAGGAGGTCTTGCCTCATACCGGGGTCAGCTGCCTCCCACACCTTCAAGGCGTGACCGTTGACGACGAACGAGACGTCGACCCGGGTGTCTCCGGTGAGTTCGCGGATGCGTTCCTCGGCAGCATCGAGGCGCTTTTCCGCAGCGACCTTGTGAGGGATGCGGTACCGCGCAGAGCGGCCGGTGTAGAAGTCTGCGGCATCGTCCGCATGGAAGGCGTCGAGTTTGGCTTGCGCGGCCTTGAGTTCCGCCCGCGCGTCCTTGATCTCCTGCGTCTCTTCGGGGCGGGTGAGTGCCTGCCAGCGTTCGGCAACGGCGATCATCAGTTCGTCGTCATCGTCCGCGCCGTGGAGACGTGCGGCCCACGCCTCAACGATGTACCGCTCCAACGGGGGACGGGAAGCAGACGCAGGCTTGTTGCAGGCTCCGCCACCCGAGTAGTACTGGCACTCGTAGGACCCGCCGCCGTACGACATTGCGTGCCCGCAGTCCGCGCACCGCAGCAGCCCGGTGAGCGGGTGGACCCGGCGCCCTGTCTGGGGCTCGGCGGTGTTGAACATCTGATGTCCGCTCACGAGCCGGCGGGCGCGTGCGGCGAGATCGGCGGGAATCATCTGCGGCAGGACATCGTCTGTGACGCAGCGGACCCGCTCGCCCATGCTGTTGAGGTAGTGCGCCGGGATCTTCCCCGCGTTCGTGAGGGTGAGCCACCCTTCGTAGACGGGGTGCACGAGGATGGCCCGGATGGTGGCACCGGTCCATGCCTTACCCGTGGCGGACACGATCCCTTCGGCGTTGAACGCACGGGATACGGCTCGCGCCGACATGCCCTCGGCGATCCCGTTGTAGATGCGCACGACTACCTGCCACGGCGTGATTTCCCGCTTCCTCTTGACCAGGCAGATGTAGGGGGTGTGGTCCGGGGAGAGCTTGCGCGTGGCGGGGTCGGCGACCAGGCCGAACGGGGCCCGCGCGAGCCAGCGTCCCTCGTTGCGCTGCTTGGCCTTGGTGCTGCGGACGTTGTGTGACAGACGCTGCGAGTACTCACGCGCGTTCTCCGCACGGTCGATGATCCATCGGCGGTCCCGCTCGTCCATGGAGTCAAGACGTTCGTAGTCGAAGATGACGCGGGCCTTGCCGAGGATCGGTACGACCGCTTCGGCGCCCTTGCGGCTGAACCTGTCGAGCGCGTACACCCACAGGGCCGGAACCTCACCGTTGAGTACGGCGTCCATGGCCGCGTCGTACTTCGGGCGCTTCACGTCCGACCAGGCAGACAGGTTTTCCTTCCACACCTTGCGGACCCGGTACCCGTTCTCGTCGGCCCATGCACGGCCCCGTTCTTCCTGTGCGCGGATGGAGAGGGCCCGTTCCCCCTCACGGACGACCTTGGACTTTCTGAGCAATAGGTCCACATGGGGCTGGTTGTCGAGTGTGCTCGGTACGTTGTCCATACCCTTACGGGAGAGCGAAGGTTTCCCGGTGCGCACCGCTGTAAGCATGTAGAACCCCTGTGACCTGCGGAAACGGTCCGCTACCCGAGCAAGTCCCAGAGTGTTGGACCTACTGGGGGAGGGGTCCCCGGGGAAGCTCCCTTGTTCCCGGGGACCGTTCCCGGCTTATTGGCCGGTGGGTGGTCTGCGCGGCAGTGGTGTGGGGTGGCCCGGCCTCGGCTCAGCGAGCCAGTGTGAGTGGGTGGTTGGGGGCGCATGCCCCGCTGGTGAGGACCCGTTGTCGGCTGCTCCTGTAGCCCAAGGCGGACGAGAGGGCCACTCGCCCCCTATGCCCCAGTTTGGCGGGCCTTTTGGAGGCTCCTTGGTCCGGTGAGGCGCCCTGTGTCCACTTAACCTGGCTCCACGACACATCACGGTCTCTCAGAGGCCCACTCACCGCCTCCCCCGTCACACCCGCCCCACCACCCACACATCGTCACCAGCGGGGCATGCGCCCCAACTACCCGCCCGCATCAGCTCGCTGAGCCGGGGCCGGGCCGCCCCACACCACTGCTGCGCAGCCCCGCAGGGCCCACCGAGCGGCGGTCGGCAACCGGACCCCCGCCACAAGGGAGCCTCCCCGGGGACCCCTCCCCCGGGCCGCCCCCCTCAAAGCTGCACTTGCGGTGGAGGGGCGGGAGTCAAGGGTGGGCGCAGCCCATCGGCTTGCCGACGCGACAAAGGAGCGCCCTTGACGCCCGACCCGGAGCCGCGACACTGAAACCTCAGGGGCGGCCCCCACCCGCCATCAAGCGCACCGGGTGAGCCCGGCTACCCCTCGGTCCTCACCCGCCGCCGAAGCCCACCCCCACCAGCGGGGCATGCGCCCCAACTACCCACCCGCATCAGCTCGCTGAGCCGGGACCGGGCCGCCCCACTCCACTGCCGCGCAGGTCGACGCCCCGCAGGATCTGGGGCCAGGAGACATGCTCGCCTTCGCCGGGGACGCGCCGCACTTCTACCGGACCGGCGCCGGCGAAGTGGACATCACCGTTGTCTTCGCGTCCCCCATCAGCACCTGAGACCAAGGAAGACCGCTCATGAGCGCCACCCTCGCCATCACCCCCGCCAGCCGTTCCTTCATGAGCGACAACATGGCCGGGGCGTCCCCGCGGATAGTCCAGGCCGTCACCGACGCGGCCACCGGGCAGGTCCCGCCGTACGGCAACGATCCCTTCACCGACAGCGCCCGCCGCAGACTGAGCGAGGTCTTCGAACGGGACGTCGATGTCTTCCCGGTCTCCACGGGGTCCGCCGCCAACGGCCTGAGCCTGGCAGCCCTCACCCCGCCGTGGGGCAGCGTGCTCTCCCACCCCGACAGCCACATCAACCACGACGAATGCGGCGCTCCGGAGTTCTTCACCGGCGGCGCCAAGCTCGTCGGTGTCCCGGGCCCCGACAGCAAGATCGCTCCCGAAGAGCTGCGGATGGCGGTACGCCGCCGGGCCGGTGACGTGCACAGCGTGCAGCCGTCCGTGGTGAGCGTCAGCCAGGCCACCGAGAGCGGCAGCGTCTACACGCTGGAGGAGATCCGCGGCCTGTCCGCCATCGCCAAGGACGCGGGACTGCGTGTCCACATGGACGGTGCGCGCTTCGCGAACGCCCTGGACCATCTCGGCGCCACCCCGGCCGAGATGACCTGGAAGGCCGGCGTCGACGTCCTGTCCTTCGGCGCCACCAAGAACGGCGCGATGACCGCCGACGCCATCGTCTCCTTCGACCCCGCGCTCGCCACCGAACTCGCCTTCCGCGCCAAGCGCGCCGGTCAGCTCGCCTCCAAGATGCGCTTCCACGCGGCCCAGATCGACGCGTACCTCACCGACGGCCTGTGGCTGCGCAACGCCCGCCAGGCCAACGCGATGGCCACCCGGCTCGGCGACGGCCTCAAGGCCATCCCCGGCGCCGGACTTCTGGCCACGCCGCAGGCCAACATTCTCTTCTGCCGCCTGTCCCAGCAGGTCACCGAAGGACTTCTCGCCGAGGGCTACGCCTTCTATCACGACCGCTGGGAGCCGGGGATCGTCCGGTTCGTCACGGCCTTCTCGCACAGCGCCGACGACATCGACCAGCTCCTCGACGCGGTCCGCCGCCACACCCGCTGAACGGCGGCCGGCGGAAACGTCTCGGTCGCATCGCGGCCTGGTCCGAGGCGTCTTCGAGGCGTCACCTTGGACCGGTCATACGAACTGGCCGTCCGGGCCGATCTGTGCGGGCGGGGATGGCAGGCTTGGTGGATGCGTTCGCTTCCGCCTCACCCCGGCCCGCGCGTTTCCGGTGCCGCCGCCACCGCCGGTGCCCTCGCCGCCCTACTGCTGACGACGGCCTCAGCGGTGGTGCTCGGGCCCGCCGCCACCCCCGCCGCGGCGGCCGACGGGGCGCCCGACCAGAGCTTCACGATCAAGGACCCGAGGATCACCGAGTCCAGCGGTCTGGCCGCCAGCCGGGCCCACCCCGGCGTCTACTGGACACACAACGACAGTGGCTATGGGCCCCAGATCTATGCCGTGGACTCCAGGACCGGTGAGACGGTCGCGACGCTCACCCTCGAAGGCGTCGGCAAGCCCCGGGATGTAGAGGCCGTCTCTATGGGGCCCGATGGGAATGTGTATGTCGGCGATATCGGCGACAACCTGAACGGCACCTGGGATCACGTGTGGATCTACCGCTTTCCCGAGCCCGAACAGCTCAAGGACGCGACGGTGCGCGCCACGCAGTTCACCGTGAAGTACGCCGACGGGCCGCGTGACGCCGAGTCGATGATGGTCGACCCCAGGACAGGGCGGGTCTACATCGCCTCGAAGAACGAGAACGGCGGCGGCCTGTACGAGGGCCCGGCCGAGCTGACCTCGTCCGGGACGAACACCTTCCGGCGGATCGACGACGTGCCGTGGGTGACGGACGGGGCGTTCTCGCCGGACGGCAAGGAGGTGGTGCTGCGTTCGTACTTCGGCGCGCGTGCCTACGCGTGGCAGAACGGTCGGCTGGGTACGGAGCGCCGGATCAGCGCGCCGTTCCAGCGGCAGGCCGAGTCGGTGACCTACACGGCGGACGGCAAGGCGCTGATGTTCGGCACCGAGGGCGAGCAGAGCGGGGTGGTGCGGGTGGAGCTGGCCAAGGACACCGGCGACGGCCCGGCGTCCGGCGGCAACTCGTCTTCCGGTGGCGGGAGTTCCTCGTCAGGCGGGGGAGGGGACGGCGGGACCGCCGGCGGTGCGGGCGACGGCGGTAAGCAGGGGAATGCCACCCTCGGCGCGATCATCGTCATCGGTGGGGCCGCGCTGGTCTTCGCCTTCAAGCGCATGCGCCGGAAGGGCTGAGGCGGAGCGCCGGCCGTCTCGCGGCGCCCGTCGTCGCACATCGGCGGGCCGCCCCGCGTCGGCCGGCCGGTGTGAGCCGGCCGTCCCGGTTCGCGTCATCCCGCCGTGCCCTGCTCCGCCCTGCCCGGCCGCGTCGTGCCCGACTCTGCCGCGCGCCGCTCGACCAGCACCTCCAAGCCGTCGAGGATCCGCTGGAGCCCGAAGGCGAAGTGATCGAACTCGGGGCCGAACGCCTCCTCGGACAGCGAGGCCATGACCGGATACACCCCGCTGATCATGGCCTTCGACAGAACGGGCTCCTGCGCCTGCCAGAACTCCGGGTCGGTGATGCCCGACTTCTTCTCCGCCTCGACGGCATGGACGTGCGAACGGGCGACCCCGGTGACATAGCCCTCGATCATGATGATCACTGAGATCAGCTCCGGGTCGGTCAATCCCATGCCTTTGATGGCGGCGAGCTTCCGCTCCAGCCCGCTGACCGAGTTCGGGCCGAGGACCGGCCTGGCCTGGTTCACCGAGAGCAGCCAGGGGTGGCGCTGATGGAGCGCGAGCGCGGCGTGCGCCATCGCCTCGGTGGCGGCGCGCCAGCCGGTGTCGGCGGCGGAGGCGGGGACGGTGCCGGTGTCTGAACCGGACTCTGAGCCGGACTCTGAGCCGGGGGTGGGGCTTTCGGCCGGCGCGGCCGTCTCGCCCTGTACCTGGTTCAGCATCAGGTCGATCAGCTCGGCCTTGCCCGGCACGTACCGGTAGAGGGACATGGTGCCCGTGCCCAGCTCGGTGGAGAGCCGGCGCATCGAGACCGCGTCGAGCCCCTCGGCGTCGGCGAGCGCGACGGCGGTCGTGACTATCCGGTCGAGCGTGAGGCCGGGTTTGGGGCCACGGCTGGGGCGTTCGCCCGATCCCCAGAGGAGTTCGAGACTGCGCGTGACATTGCCGCTGCCGGTTGATTCCGTCGGTGTCATGGGCTCAGCGTAATCCCCTGGAAAGAAAATGGGTACGGTGTACTCTCCTGTGGGTACGCTGTACTCAATTGATCGATGGCTTGCCTTGGAGGGGCTGTGAGCGACCATGCCGTGTTGGCGGAGGCGATCCAGAAGAGGTACGGGGAGCGGGGAGGGAAGTGCGCGCTCGACGGCTTCGATCTCGCCGTGCGCAGAGGCACCGTGCACGGACTGCTCGGGCCCAATGGCGCGGGCAAGACCACCGCGGTCCGCGTTCTGGCGACCCTGCTGCGGTTCGACGGAGGGCGGGCGGAGGTGGCGGGCGTCGATGTGGCGCGTGATCCCCGGGGGGTACGGAGCAGGGTGGGTCTCGCCGGGCAGTACGCGGCGGTCGACGAGATCCTGACGGGCCGGCAGAACCTGGAGATGTTCGGCCGTCTCTTCCATCTGGGCGGGCGGCGGGCGGCGCTGCGCGCCGGTGAGCTGCTGGAGCAGTTCGATCTGGTGGAGGCGGGCGGCAAGGGGGCCGGCGAGTACAGCGGCGGGATGAGGCGCCGTCTGGACCTGGCCGCGTCGATGATCCTCGCCCCGCAGGTCCTCTTTCTCGACGAGCCGACGACGGGTCTCGATCCGCGCGGCCGCGGTGAGGTCTGGGACGCGGTCCGGGCTCTGGTGGCGGGGGGTACGACCGTACTGCTCACCACGCAGTATCTGGACGAGGCGGACAAGCTCGCCTCGCGTATCACGGTCATCGACCAGGGGCGGGCGATAGCTGACGACAGCCCGGCGGAGCTGAAGAACACCGTGGGCGGTGACCGGATCGAGGTCGTGGTGGCGGAGGCCGCGGACATACCGGCGGCGGTCGAGGTGCTGGCGCGGGTGGCCGACGCGGCGGTGGAGACGGATGACGCGGCCCGCCGGGTGCACGCGGTGGTGAGCGACCGGGTGGCCGCGCTGACGGAGGTGGCGCGCACGCTCCAGGACCGGGGGACGGCGGTGGAGGACATCGGGCTGCGCAGGCCGAGCCTCGACGATGTGTTCCTCCGGCTGACAGGGCGCCGTACGGACGCGGACGGGGGCCCCGACGCGAAGGGGGCCGGGGACAAGGGCCGGGACGTGGCCGCGGGTGTGAAGGAGGGGATGGCGGCATGAGTGTCGCGTTGGATCTGGAGACCGGGAGCGACTACGGAAACAGCCATGGCCGCGCGTACTGGGCGGTGGCCGACTGCTGGAACGTCGTACGGCGAGGGCTCACGCACTACCAGCGCCAGCCGGTCTACATCCTCTGGCAGCTGGGCTTCCCGATCGTCTCCGTGCTGCTGTACGGATATGTCTTCGGCAGCGCCATGAAGGTGCCGGGCGGGGGCGATTACCGGGAGTTCCTGATGCCCGGGATGTTCGCGATGACGATGGCCTTCGGCTTCATGAACACGGCGGCGTCGGTGGCCACCGACAGCAGCAAGGGGGTCATCGACCGGTTCAGGTCGATGCCGATGGCCCCGTCGGCGGTGGTCACGGGCCGGGGGGTCGGCGATCTGCTCACGGCCGTCGCGGAGCTGCTGATCCTGGCCGTGACGGCGTTCGTGATCGGCTGGCGGTGGGACAGCGGGTTCCTGGGCGCGCTCGGGGCCTTCGGACTGCTGCTGCTCCTGCGCTTCTCGCTGATATGGGTGGGGGTCTGGCTGGGGCTGCTGGTGCCCGGCCCGGAGGCGGCGGGGAATCTCTTCGTGGTCGCCTTCCCGCTCACGATGATCTCCAGCGTCTTCGTGGCGCCCTCGCTGATGCCGGACTGGCTGGGCACCGTGGCCGCGTGGAACCCGGTGTCGTCGACGGTGACGGCGACGCGGGAGCTGTTCGGCAATCCGGTGGCGAGCGGCGGCAGCTGGCCCGAGGAGCACGCCCTGCTGCTGTCGGTGGCCTGGCCGGTGGCGCTGACGGCGGTGTTCGTACCGCTGGCGGTACGGCGGTTCCAGCGGCTGAGCAGATGACGCGGAGGGGCCGGCGGCCGGGCGGATGAGGCGAGGCCGGGGGCGCATGCGACGGGCCCCGGCGCGGTGTGCGTGCGCCGGGGCCCGGGAAGCGAAGCCGCGGATCGTCGGATACGAACCGTCAGGGACGGCTCAGGGACGGCTCCGGGGCGGCAGGGTCGTCAGAGGCGTTCGATCACGTAGTCGATGCACTCCGTCAGCGCCGTGATGTCCGCCGGGTCGATCGCCGGGAACATCGCCACGCGCAGCTGGTTGCGGCCCAGCTTGCGGTAGGGCTCGGTGTCGACGATGCCGTTGGCGCGCAGCGTCTTGGCGACGGCCGCCGCGTCGATCTCGTCCGCGAAGTCGATCGTGCCGATGACCTGCGAGCGCTTCGCCGGGTCGACGACGAACGGCGTCGCGTACTTGGAGGCGTCGGCCCATCCGTAGAGCGTGCGCGAGGAGGTGGCGGTACGGCGCACCGACCAGTCAAGGCCGCCCTGGGAGTTGAGCCAGGTGAGCTGCTCGTTGAGGAGGAAGAGGGTGGCCAGCGCGGGGGTGTTGTACGTCTGGTTCTTCAGCGAGTTGTCGATCGCCGTCGGCAGCGAGAAGAACTCGGGGACATGGCGTCCTGAGGCGTGGACGCGTGCGGCGCGCTCCAGCGCGGCCGGCGAGAAGACGCCGATCCACAGGCCGCCGTCGGAGGCGAAGGACTTCTGCGGGGCGAAGTAGTAGACGTCCGTCTCGGCGATGTCGACCGGCAGGCCGCCCGCGCCGGAGGTCGCGTCGACCAGGACGAGCGACCCTTCGTCGGCGCCCGCGACGCGCTTGACCGGGGCCGCGACACCGGTGGAGGTCTCGTTGTGGGTGAACGCGTAGACGTCGACGCCCGCCTCGGCCTGCGGGTCCGGGTGCGAGCCGGGGTCGGCGGAGATGACGGTCGGGTCGGCCAGCCACGGCGCGAGCTTCGCCGCCTTGGCGAACTTGGAGGAGAACTCACCGAAGGAGAGGTGCTGAGACTTGTTCTCGATCAGTCCGTGCGTCGCGATGTCCCAGAAGGCGGTGGAGCCGCCGTTACCCAGGATCACCTCGTAGCCCTCGGGAAGCTCGAAGAGGCTCCGTACGCCCTCGCGCACCGCGCCGACCAGGTTCTTGACCGGGGCCTGGCGGTGGGACGTGCCGAGGAGCGAGGTACCGGTGGCGGCCAGCGCGTCCACCGCCTCCGTCCGCACCTTGGAGGGGCCTGCGCCGAAACGGCCGTCGGCGGGCTTGATGTCAGCGGGAATCTGGATATCGGCCACGGGCCGGAGCGTAGTCCCTTACGTCACACGGCCGAAAACCGTGTCCGTCGGGTGAGACACCCGCGCGGGCTGCGGGGAGGCGGTGGGAAGGGGGTCACGGCGGCCCCGCGCGTGTCGCCGCACCCCCCGGTCTCCCGCCCCGGAGCTTCACCCGTACGGAGTATGACGGTCCTCAGGGAGACACCTCCGGGGCCGCCGCTCTCTTCTCGGACGCTCTCTTCTCGGCCGCTCTCTTCTCGGACAGGGCGTGGAGGTACTCGACGAGCGTGATCAGTACGTACTTGCTGGAGGAGCGGTCCCGCGCGTCGCACTCCACGAGCGGCACGTCCGGCGTCAGTACGAGCGCCGCGCGGATCTCCTCTTCGGTGTGGACGGGCCCGCCGAAGTCGTTGCAGGCCACCATGAAAGGGATGCCGTGGTGCTCCAGCCGGTCGATCGCGTACCAGGAGTCGGAGAGACGGCGGGTGTCGACGAGTACGACCGCGCCGAGTGTGCCGGAGAAGAGCCGGTCCCAGAGATACCAGAAACGTTCCTGCCCAGGGGCCCCGAAGAGATAGAGCACCGAGCGCGCGTCGAGGGAGATCCGCCCGAAGTCGAAGGCGACGGTGGTCGTGCTCTTCCGCTGGAGCCCGTCGAGCCCCGCGAGTTCGCCGATGTCCTGGCCCCCGCGCGTCATCGCCTCCTCGGTGTTGAGGGGACGGATCTCGCTGACGGAACGGACCATGGTCGTCTTGCCGACACCGAAGCCGCCGACGATGACGATCTTCAGGCCGTTGTCGGCGGTACTGGCCAGGTTCGGCCAGGCCGTTGACGGGTCGGTGGCCCGTTCGGAGGTTACGGAGTCCAACGCGCACCTGCTCCAGGATGTGGGGATCGGGAAGGCGGTCGGCCGCCCGGGCCGTCCGGGGATGAGGGGCGCGGGCGCTGTTGGATAGTGCTCAAACGGTGGCCACTATATGAGAATTGACGATCAGTTTGGGAGGTTCCTGTTTCCTTTCTTCGCTGTTCCGGGAGCGCCGAACCAGGAAAAACCGGGACGGTGAGTGCGACGGGGGCATGCTGGATTCATGGCTGAGCGCAAAACGCGGAATATGCGGGATACACGCAACGCACGAAAAGCGACGGCACGGACGAGAGGCGCGGCACCGGCCACCGAAGTGGCCGCGGCGCTGACGGCGGCCATGCGCGGCGAGGTGGACTTCGGCGCGGCGGCCAGAGCGCTGACGACCATGGACGCGTCCAACTACCGGCGGGTACCGGTCGGCGTCGTCGCCCCGTACGACGCGGCGGACGTGGCGGCGGCGCTGGCGGTCTGCCGTACGTACGGGGTGCCGGTGGTGCCGCGCGGTGCCGGGACCTCGATCGCGGGGAACGCCACGGGCCTGGGGGTGGTGCTCGACCTCACCCGCCATCTGCGGTCGATCGTGTCGGTGGACGCGGCGGCGCGCACGGCGGTCGTCCAGCCCGGCGTCGTCCTGGACGAGCTGCGCGAGGCCGTACGGCCCCATGGGCTGACGTTCGGCCCAGATCCGTCCACGCACAGCCGGTGCACGCTCGGCGGGATGATCGGCAACAACTCGTGCGGAGCGCACTCGGTGGCCTGGGGCACGACGGCCGACAACGTCCACGAGCTGTCGGTGACCACCTACGGCGGTGCGGCACTGCGCCTCGGCAGGGGCTGGGACGGCGCGCCCGCCGGGGTGCGCGAGCTGGTCGAGGGCAATCTCGCGCCGCTGCGCACGGGCTTCCCCGCCGGGCTGCCCCGGCGGATCTCCGGCTACGCGCTGGACGCGCTGCTGCCCGAGGCCGGCCCCGATCTGGCCCGCGCCTTCTGCGGCAGCGAGGGCACGCTCGGGGTCGTCACCGAAGCGACGGTACGGCTCGTCGAGTCGCCCCCGGCCCGCGCCCTGGCCGTCCTCGGCTACCCGGACGAGAGCGCCGCGGCCGAAGCCGCCGCCGGGCTGCTCCCGTACGGTCCGCTGACGGTCGAGGGCATGTCCGAGGACCTCGTACGGGTACGGGGCGACGGCGGGCACGGACTGCCGCGCGGCGGGGCCTGGCTGTTCGTGGAGACCGGCGGCGCGACGCCCGGCGAGGCGCGGGCCGCCGCCGCCACGGTCCTGCGCGCGGCCGACGCGCTGGACGGGGCGGTCGTCGCCGACCCGGCCGGACAGCGGGCGCTGTGGCGCGTACGGGAGGACGCCGCCGGGACCGCGACCCGGATGCCCGACGACACGGAGGCGTGGCCCGGCTGGGAGGACTGCGCGGTGCCGCCCGCCCGGCTCGGCGCGTATCTGCGCGACTTCCGCGCGCTGCTCGCGGAACACGGCCTGCGCGGCACGCCCTACGGGCACTTCGGCGACGGCTGCATCCATGTCCGTATCGACTTCGATCTGCTGACGGACGACGGCGTGCGGCGCTTCCGGGGCTTCTCGGAGGAGGTGGCGTCGCTGGTCGTCGCGCACGGCGGCTCACTCTCGGGCGAGCACGGCGACGGACTGGCGCGCTCGGAGCTGCTGCCGAGGATGTACGGGGACGAGCTGGTCGGGCTCTTCGGCCGGTTCAAGGACCTGTGGGACCCGGCGGGCGGGATGAACCCGGGCGTGCTGGCCCGCCCGGCACGGCTCGACGGGAATCTGCGCTTCGCGGTGCTGCCGCGCGAGCGCGTCGAGGTCGCGTTCGGCTATCCGCACGACGGGCCGGGAGGCGGGGACTTCTCGGCGGCCGTGCGCAGGTGTGTGGGCGTGGCCAAGTGCCGGGTGGGCGGGCCTGGTCCGGGAGCGGCAGCGGCAGCGGCTGCGGGTTCCGGGCAGGGTTCGGGGGCGGCTGCCGGTTCGGGGGCGGCTTCCGGATCGGGTTCCGGCGCGGCTTCCGCGGCGGGATCCGGATCGGGTTCGGGGGCGGGGGTGATGTGTCCGTCGTTCCGCGCGACGGGCGAGGAACAGCACTCCACGCGCGGGCGCGCCCGGCTGCTCCACGAGATGCTCGCGGGCGAGGTGGTGACGGACGGCTGGCGCTCGACGGAGGTCCGGGACGCGCTGGACCTCTGTCTGTCCTGCAAGGGCTGCCGCAGCGACTGCCCGGTGGGCGTGGACATGGCCACGTACAAGGCGGAGTTCCTGCACCACCATTACGCGGGCCGGATGCGGCCCGCCGCGCACTACGCGATGGGCCTGCTGCCGCGCTGGCTGCGGCTGGCGGCGCCGTTCGCGCGGGTGCTGAACGCGGCGGCGCGGGTGCACCCGCTGGCGGCGCTCGCCAAGAGGCTGGGGGGCATCGCCCCGGAGCGTACGATTCCGCGGCTGGCGCCCGAACCCTTCGGGCGGTGGCTGGGGCGGCATCTGAAGTCCCGTACGGAGGTCTTCGCGCGGAGCCGTTCCGCGATCCTGTGGCCGGACACCTTCACCGAGTATCTGACGCCGGCGGTGGGCCGGGCGGCGGTACGGGTGTTCGAGTCGGCCGGGATCGGTGTCGTGGCGCCGCCGCAGGGGGGCCGGATCTGCTGCGGGCTGACGTATGTCTCGACGGGCCAGCTCGACCGCGCGCGTACGGTCATGCGCCGCACGCTGGACCTGATGGAACCGCTGCTGGACGCCGGCCTGCCGGTCGTCGTCCTGGAACCGAGCTGCGCGGGCGCGCTCACCACGGACCTGCCGGAGCTGCTCGGCGACGACCCGCGCGCGGCGCGGCTTGCCGCGTCCGTAAGGACCTTCGCCCAGGCCCTGGAGGAGTGCGCGCCGTGGTGGCGGCCGCCCAGGCTCGACCGTCAGGTCACCGGCCAGACGCACTGCCACCAGCACGCGGTCCTGGGCGACGAGGCGGACCGCAGGCTGCGTGAACGCGCGGGCCTGACCGGCGAACTGAGCGGTGGCTGCTGCGGACTGGCGGGCAACTTCGGCTTCGAACGCGGCCATTACGACGTCTCGGTGGCCTGCGCGGAGGACCAGCTGCTGCCGTCGGTGCGGGCGGCCGGAAAGGGGACGGAGATCCTGGCGGACGGCTTCTCGTGCCGTACCCAGCTGGCGCAGCTGGGCGGCCACCGGGCACGGCATCTGGCGGAGGTGCTCGCGGAGGCGCTGGAGGAGGCGGAGCCGACGGAAGGGCCGGCCGAGGGGCGGTGACGGTGACGGGGGGGCGGTGACGGCGCCTTCGCGCCGTGAACCGTCCGGACCCGTCAGCCGGACCCGTCAGCCGGACCCGTCTCAACCGGACCCCTCGGCCGGATTCGGTGCTCCTGTGCGTGCTCCCGTGCCCCCGTGCTCCCGCGCTCGCGCTCCCGCGCCGCGGGTCAGCTCGCGGTGGGCCGGCGCCTGCGGGTCGCGGAGACCAGGCTCGCCCCCGCGATGACGGCGGCTCCGGCGACCCCGACGACGACTGACGGGGTGGGGCCCGTGGCGGCCAGCGTTCCGTCGGGCTCACCGCCCGCCGCCCGGGACCGGGCGGCATCGAGGATCAGGTCGGTGACGGCCCTGGGGTTGGCGAGCATGGCGAGGTGCGGGGCATTGATCTCGACGGTATGAGACCCGGCCCGCCTGGCCTCGAAGCGCTCCAGCTCGGGGGAGATGGTCTTGTCCTGGGTGGAGACGAGCGCCCAGGAGGGGATGGTCTTCCAGGCGGCCGGGCCGGCCGTGTCGGCGAACGCCTGGGCGGCGATGGGGCGCTGCGTCGCCGCCAGTACCGCTGTGGTGGCCTCCGGCAGCGAGGCGGCGAACACCGGCCTGAACCGCTCGGGCTTGATGTAGAGGTCGGTGGCGGTGGATCCGTCCGGCTGTGTGAACGGTACGGAGTTCGTGGCCGTACCGAGTTCGCTGCCCGGGAACTTCGCCGACAGGACGGAGAGGACCTCGCCCTTGTCGGGCATCAGCGCGTTGATGTAGACGAGCGCCTTGACGTGCGGATTGCCGACCGCGGCGCCGCTGATCACCGCGCCGGCGTAGGAGTGGGCGACCAGGACGATGGGGCCCTTGATGCTTCTGAGGACGCTGGCTATGTATGCCGCGTCGCCGTGCAGACCCCGCAACGGATTGGCGGGGGCCATGACGCGGTAGCCGTCGTTCTGGAGGTTCGGGACGACCTCGCCCCAGCTCGACGCGTCGGCGAAGGCGCCGTGCACCAGCACGATCGTCGGTTTGGCGGCGGTGACGCCGCGGCTTGCCGAGTGGTCGGCGGCAGCGGCTGCGTCGGCGGCGGGTATCGCGTTGACGAGCGCCGTCGCGGTGAACATCGCGGCGAGGGCGCACGCGTGGTGCGAACGTATCCGGGGGCCGGAACGTGAACCTCTCCTCGGGCCGGGACGCGAACGTGTCCGCCGCCCGCGAGTGGATGGCATGCCCATGTCTCTCTCTCCTCTGCTGAAACGGGTGAGGGCGAGTCGACATCAGTGTGTTCACCCCCTGTCGAGGGGGCGCGCGGTGGCGGGCATGCGGGTGAACGGGGCACGGGCGGGCGCGAACAGGCCCCGGTTGAACGCGGTCGGACGTGGCCGCGCTCGGTCACGCGCCCGAGGCCAGTTCGTGGGCCAGGGCCGCGAGATGGGGGATCGCGGGATGCGCGGCGCCCTCGCGCCGGACCAGGAAGACCTGGAGCGGCGGGGCGTCGGGCAAGGGGCGGTAGGCGACCCCGGGGTGGGGGTGCACGGCGGCCGTCGAGGCGCCTGTGACGCCGATGCCGCGCGCCGCGGCGATGGTCGTCAGCCAGTCGTCGGTGTTGGTGACCGTGACGGTGGCCGAGGGACCCGCGCCCGGCGGCCAGAGCGCCGGACTCGTCGTGCCCGAGACCCGGTTGACGATCAGCGGTTCCGCCACCAGGTCCGCGAGCGTCAGGGACGTACGCGCGGCCAGCGGTCCGTCGGCCGGGACCGCCGCGATCCGGGCCTCGGTGAAGAGCAGTTCCGCGACCAGCCCGGGGGTCTTCACCGGGCCGCGCAGGAGCGCCGCGTCGACCTCGCCCCGCGCCAGCCCGGCCGTACGGTCGTCGATCCGCAGCAGTTCGAGCGGCGTCCCGGGCCGCTCCCGCTCCCAGCGGCGCAGCAACGGCGTGGTGTACGGGCCGAAGGCCGACCACGCGTGGCCGAGCCTGAGCGGCCTGCGGCGCAGCCGCTCGGCGTCGAGCGCGTCGTCGAACGCGGCGACGGCCGAGGCCGCCCGCTCGCGGAAGGCGCGCCCCTCGGCGGTGAGGGCGAGATGGTGGGTGGAGCGCTCCGCGAGCCGTACGCCGAGATGCTTCTCCAGCGCGGCGAGGGTGCGGGAGACGGCGGGCTGTGTGAGATGCAGCCGGGCCGCCGCCCGGGTCACGCTGGACTCCTCGGCGATGGCGAGGAAGCAGCGGAGATGACGCAGCTCGATGCTCATGCGTCCGGAGCATAACGGCAGCCCAATCGGTATTTCACGGGGTGGGCGCCGGGCTCGTAGCGTGACCGCGGAAGGCACCCCGAATGGTAGTCGCATAAGTGCAGTACATTGGACCGCGAGTACATTGAAGCGAACTGTGGGAGGGATCCGATGGAAGAGCCGCGTACCGCTGCCGACGCCACCGCCGCGGCCGTCGGCGCGGCGGCCGTCGATGGCGCGGCCGTCAATGCCGCGGGCGCCGGGGTCGTCAATGCCGCGGGCGCCGACGCCGCGGTCGTCGACGCCGCCGCCGCTGTCTCGCTGCCGGAGGCCACCGGGTCCGTCCAGGCGGCACCTCACGGCGAGGCCGGATCCGGCCGCCCCGCGCGCGGCAAGCGGGCCCTCGGGCCCGTCGCCCTGGTCGTGGCGGGCGGGCTCTCCGTACAGTTCGGTGCCGCCGTCGCCGTGCTGCTGATGCCCAGGACCGGCGCCCTCGGTGTCGTCTCGCTGCGGCTCGCGCTCGCCGCGATCGTGCTGCTCGCGGTCTGCCGCCCCGCCCTGCGCGGCCACTCACGTGCCGACTGGGGCACGGTGATCGCCTTCGGCGCCGTCATGGCCGCCATGAACTGCCTCTTCTACCAGGCGGCCGACCGTATCCCGCTGGGCGCGGCCGTCACCCTGGAAGTCATCGGGCCGCTCGCGCTGTCCGTGATCGTCTCGCGGCGGCTGGTCAATCTCCTGTGGGCGGGGCTCGCGCTGGGCGGGGTGCTGCTGCTCAGCGGCGGCGGTTTCGACCGGCTCGACCCGTTGGGCACCGCGTTCGCGCTCGGGGCGGGCGCCATGTGGGCCGCGTACATAGTCTTCAGCGCGCGCACCGGACGGCGCTTCCCGCAGGCCGACGGGCTGGCGCTGGCGATGGCGGTCGGCGCCCTGCTCGCCCTCCCGCTGGGCATCGTGGAGTCCGGCGCGAAACTGCTGGTGCCCTCCACGCTCGGGCTCGCTCTCGCGGTCGCGGTGATGTCCTCCGTCCTCCCGTACACCCTCGAACTGCTCGCCCTGCGGCGGCTGCCCGCGCCGACGTTCGCCGTGCTGATGAGTCTGGAACCGGCCATCGCGGCGACCGCCGGGTTCCTCGTCCTTGACCAGGCGCTCTCCGCCACCGACGCGCTGGCGATCGCGCTGGTCATCATGGCGAGCATGGGTGCCGTACGGACCCAGATCGGGCGCGGGAACCCGAAGGCGAGCCCGAAGCCCGCGCCGGTGCCCACCCCCACGTCGGCCCCGGGCGACGCGGGGGAGGAGACCCTGTAACAGCAAAGCAAGCACGCTTGATTGTTTCTCCGGGCGCTGCCATGCTCCGGGGCACGCACACCGCCGTGTCCCGAGGGGAGCGCATCCGTGTCCGACTCCGGCTCTGCCGCAGTGCACGACGATCCGCCCAGCGACCCGCCGAGCGTTCCACGCGACGATCCGTACAGCGATCTGCTCAGCGATCTGCGCGGCGAGAGCGAGGAACTCGACCGGCTGGTCGCCCCGCTGGGGCCTGAGCGGTGGGTCCTCGCGACCCCGTCACCCGGTTGGTCCCTCGCCCATCAGATCGCGCATCTTGCCTGGACCGACGCCGCCGCGCTGCTCGCCGTGACCGACCCGGGCGCCTTCGCCGCCGAATCCGGCACGGCCCGCGCCGCCCCCGACACCTTCGTCGACGAGGGTGCGGCGGCCGGCGCGTTACTCCCGCCCGCCGAACTGCTCGCCCGATGGCGCGACGGCCGCGCGCGGCTGCACGAGGCCCTGCGCGGGGCGCCGCCCGGCGCGCGTTTCCCCTGGTACGGGCCACCGATGAGCGCCGCCTCCATGGCCACCGCACGGCTGATGGAGACCTGGGCACACGGGCAGGACATCGCGGACGCGCTCGGCGTACGGCGCGAACCGACCGCGCGGCTGCGGCATGTGGCGTGGATCGGCGTACGGGCCCGTGACTACGCCTATCTCGTCCGGGGCGAGTCCCCGCCCGCCGAACCCTTCCGCGTCGAACTGACCGGTCCCGGCGGGGAGTTGTGGACGTACGGCCCCGAGGACGCCGCCCAGCGGGTGACCGGGCCCGCGCTCGACTTCTGTCTGCTGGCGACCCAGCGGGCGCACCGCGCGGATCTCGCCGTACGGGCCGAAGGCGCCGACGCCGACGCGTGGCTGGACATCGCGCAGGCATTCGCCGGACCGGCGGGCCCCGGCCGCGCGCCCAGGGGGGCCTGATGGCGCCTCTTCATTCTCCCGAGTCCCAGCCCCGAGTACTGCGGATCGGGAACGCCTCCGGCTTCTACGGCGACCGGTTCGACGCGCTGCGCGAGATGCTCACGGGCGGCCCGCTCGATGTCCTCACCGGTGACTATCTCGCCGAGCTGACCATGCTCATCCTCGGCAGGGACCGGCTGAAGAACCCGGACGCCGGCTATGCGAAGACGTTCCTGCGGCAGCTGGAGGAGGGTCTCGGACTCGCCCACGAACGGGGCGTCAGGATCGTCACCAACGCGGGCGGACTGAACCCGGCCGGCCTCGCCGCCGCCGTACGCGCGCTGGCGGAACGGGTGGGCGTGCCGGTACGGGTCGCCCACGTCGAGGGGGACGATCTCCTCGCCCGCGGCGGCTGGGGCGACGGCGTCCTCACCGCCAACGCCTACCTCGGCGGCGCCGGGATCGCCGCCTGCCTGCGCGCCGGAGCCGATGTCGTGGTCACCGGGCGCGTGACGGACGCGGCGCTCGTGACCGGGCCCGCCGCCGCGCACTTCGGCTGGGACGCCGCCGACCCCGACCGCCCCGGTGATCTGCACGCGCTGGCGGGCGCGGTCGTCGCCGGGCATGTGCTGGAGTGCGGTACGCAGGCGACCGGCGGGAACTACTCCTTCTTCACCCGGCACGACGTACGGCGGCCGGGCTTCCCGCTCGCCGAGATCCACGCCGACGGCTCGGCGGTCATCACCAAGCACGACGGCACGGGCGGGGTGGTCGACCTCGGTACGGTCACCGCGCAGCTGCTGTACGAGACCGGCGGCGCCCGGTACGCGGGACCCGACGTCACCGCGCGCCTCGACACCGTACGGCTCGACCAGGAAGGCCCCGACCGCGTCAGGATCTCCGGCGTACGGGGCGAGCCGCCGCCCCCGGCCCTGAAGGTCGGCCTCAACCGGCTCGGCGGCCTGCGCAACGAGATCGTCTTCGTCCTCACCGGCCTCGACATCGACGCCAAGGCCCGGCTGGTGCGCGGTCAGGTGGAGGACGCGCTCGCCGGACGGCGCCCCGCCGAGGTCCGCTGGGAGCTGGCCCGTACGGACCGGCCGGACGCGGACACCGAGGAGACCGCCAGCGCCCTGCTGCGCCTCGTCGTGCGCGACAGCGATCCGGAGGTGGTGGGCCGGGCGGTCAGCGGGGCGGCGGTCGAGCTGGCGCTCGGCAGCTATCCCGGGTTCCATGTGACCGCCCCGCCGGGCAAGGGCGTGCCGTACGGGGTCTTCGAGGCGGCGTACGTGGACGCGTCCGAGGCCGCCCACACGGCCGTGCTCCCCGACGGGCGGCGCGTAACCGTGCCCGCTCCCTCACATACCAAGGCACATGAGCCGGTCCCGGCGCCCCCGCTGCCCGCACCGCTGCCCGCCGGCCTGCCCACCCGTCGCGCGCCCCTCGGCCTCGTCGTGGGCGCCCGCAGCGGCGACAAGGGCGGCGACGCCAACGTCGGTGTCTGGGCGCGGAGCGAGGACGGCTGGCGCTGGCTCGCCCACGCGCTGACGACCGAGAAGTTCCGGGAACTGATCCCGGAATGCCGGGAGCTGACCGTCGTCCGCCATCTTCTGCCCCGGCTGCGCGCCGTCAACGTCACCGTCGAAGGGCTGCTCGGTGAGGGCGTCGCCGCGCAGGCCCGCTTCGATCCCCAGGCGAAGGCGCTCGGCGAGTGGCTGCGCGCCCGGCACGCCGACATACCGGAGGTCCTGCTGTGACCGTGCTCCCCTCGGCCCTCGACACCGCGTCCGCCGACTACGCCGCCCACCGCGCCGCCATGCTCGGCAAACTCGACGAGCTGGCCGTGGAACACGCCAAAGCCCTGGCGGGCGGCGGGGAGAAGTACGTCGCGCGGCACCGGAAGCGCGGCAAGCTGCTCGCGCGCGAGCGGATCGAGCTGCTGCTCGACCCCGACACCCCGTTCCTCGAACTGTCCCCGCTCGCCGCCTGGGGCAGTGACTATCCGGTCGGCGCGTCCATGGTCACCGGGATCGGCGTGGTCGAGGGCGTCGAGTGCCTGATCACCGCCAACGACCCGACCGTACGCGGCGGCGCCTCCAACCCCTGGACGCTGAAGAAGGCCCTGCGCGCCAACGAGATCGCCTTCGCCAACCGGCTGCCCGTCATCAGCCTGGTCGAGTCGGGCGGCGCCGATCTTCCCTCCCAGAAGGAGATCTTCATCCCCGGCGGCGGGCTCTTCCGCGACCTCACCCGGCTCTCCGCCGCCGGTATCCCCACCGTCGCGGTCGTCTTCGGCAACTCCACGGCGGGCGGCGCGTACGTCCCCGGGATGTCCGACCACACCGTCATGATCAAGGAACGGTCGAAGGTCTTCCTCGGCGGACCGCCCCTGGTGAAGATGGCCACCGGCGAGGAGAGCGACGACGAGTCGCTCGGCGGCGCCGAGATGCACGCCCGTACGTCCGGGCTCGCGGACCACTACGCGCTGGACGAACAGGACGCGATCCGGCGTGCGCGGCGGATCGTCGCCCGGCTCAACTGGCGCAAGGCGCACCCCGATCCGGGCCCGGCCGAGCCGCCGAAGTACGACGAGGACGAACTGCTCGGCATCGTTCCCGGCGATCTGAAGATCCCCTTCGATCCGCGCGAGGTCATCGCCCGGATCGTGGACGGCTCGGACTTCGACGAGTTCAAACCGCTGTACGGGCCGAGCCTGGTGACCGGCTGGGCGCGGCTGCACGGCTACCCGGTGGGGGTGCTCGCCAACGCGCAGGGCGTGCTGTTCTCCGCCGAGTCGCAGAAGGCGGCGCAGTTCATCCAGCTCGCCGATCAGCGCGACATCCCGCTCGTCTTCCTGCACAACACGACCGGCTACATGGTCGGCAGGGAGTACGAACAGGGCGGCATCATCAAGCACGGCGCGATGATGATCAACGCGGTCTCGAACTCCCGCGTCCCGCACTTGTCCGTGCTGATGGGCGCCTCGTACGGGGCCGGGCACTACGGCATGTGCGGTCGCGCGTACGACCCGCGCTTCCTCTTCGCCTGGCCGAGCGCCAAGTCGGCGGTGATGGGCCCGCAGCAGCTCGCCGGGGTCCTGTCGATCGTGGCGCGGGCCTCGGCGGCGGCGAAGGGGCAGCCGTACGACGAGGAGGGTGACGCCGCGCTGCGCGCGATGGTGGAGCGGCAGATCGAGTCCGAGTCGCTGCCGATGTTCCTGTCAGGGCGGCTGTACGACGACGGGGTCATCGACCCGCGCGACACCCGTACGGTCCTCGGCCTGTGCCTGTCCGCCGTCCACACCGCCCCGGTCGAGGGTGTGCGGGGCGGCTTCGGTGTCTTCCGGATGTGAGGTTGAGGTCCAGATGATCGAGTCCTTGCTCGTCGCCAACCGGGGCGAGATCGCCTGCCGGGTCTTCCGGACCTGCCGCGAACGGGGGATCGCCACCGTCGCGGTCCACTCGGACGCCGACGCGGGCGCGCTGCACGTACGGGAGGCGGACGCGGCCGTACGGCTGCCGGGGGCCGCGCCCGCCGACACCTATCTGCGCGGCGACCTGATCGTGAAGGCGGCGCTCGCGGCGGGCGCCGACGCGGTGCATCCCGGGTACGGCTTCCTCTCCGAGAACGCGGAGTTCGCGCGGGCCGTGCTGGACGCGGGTCTCGTCTGGGTCGGGCCGCCGCCGGGCGCGATCGAGGCGATGGCGTCCAAGACCCGGGCCAAGGAACTGATGGCGGCGGCGGGGGTACCGCTGCTGGCGCCGGTGGATCCGGCCACCGCCACCGGGGCCGATCTGCCGCTGCTGCTGAAGGCGGCGGCGGGCGGCGGCGGCCGCGGTATGCGGATCGTGCGGGAACTCGCCGTACTGGACGAGGAGCTGAAGGCCGCGTCGGCGGAGGCGGCGTCCGCGTTCGGGGACGGGGAGGTCTTCGCCGAGCCGTATGTGGAACACGGCAGGCATGTGGAGGTGCAGATCCTGGCGGACGCGCACGGCACGGTGTGGGCGCTGGGCACCCGGGACTGCTCCCTCCAGCGCCGCCACCAGAAGGTGATCGAGGAGTCCCCGGCGCCCGGCCTCCCGGACGAGCCGCGCGCCGTCCTGTGCGAGGCGGCCGTGGCAGCGGCGAGGGCCGTCGGCTACCGGGGCGCGGGCACGGTCGAGTTCCTGCTCTCGCCGCAGGGGCGGCCGTACTTCCTGGAGATGAACACCCGCCTCCAGGTCGAACACCCGGTGACGGAAGAGGTGTTCGGGCTGGATCTGGTCGCCCTGCAACTCGCCGTCGCGGAAGGAGCGGCGCTTCCGGCGGAGCCGCCGGCCGCCCATGGGCACGCGGTGGAGGCACGGCTCTACGCGGAGGACCCGGCGGCGGGGTGGGCGCCCCAGACGGGGCGGCTGCACGCGCTGGAGGTGCCGGGGGCCGGGGGCGAGGCGCCGGGGGACACGTCGCGGCTGGTGCCGGGGGCCGCTTCGGGGCTCCTACCGGTGGGCCCTTCCGCGCCACGTCTGCGCGTCGACACCGGTTACGCGCACGGCGACACCATCGGGGTGCACTACGACGCCCTGCTCGCCAAGGTCATCGCCTGGGCCCCCACCCGCGCCGAGGCGCTGCGCGCGCTCCGGCACGCGCTGCGGCGCGCCCGGGTGCACGGCCCCGGCACCAACCGGGAGCTGCTCGTACGGTCGCTCGGCCACCCCGATGTCGTCGACGGGCGGTTCGACACCGGGTTCTACGAACGCCATCTGGACGCGCTCACCGCCCCCGCCCCCGGCGAGCGGCACGCGGCCGTCGCCGCCGCGCTCGCCGACGCGGCGGCACGTGCCACCGGCGACACGCTCCCCGCGCGGCTCGGCGGCTGGCGGAACATGGCCGCCCCCGCGCAGCGCAAGACGTACGGGGAGCACGAGGTGCGCTACCGGGCCACCCGCGACGGGTTCGTCGTGGAAGCCGTGGAAGGCAAGGGAGGCAAGGGAGGCACGGGAGGCGAGGGAGGCAAGGGAGGCGAGGGAGGCGAGGAAGCCGACGAGGTGCGGGTGGTCGCCCTCTCCCCCCACCGCGTCAGCCTCGAAATCGGCGGTGTCGTCCGGCACTTCGACGTCCGTACGTACGGCGACGAGGTCCATGTGGACAGCGCGGGCGGCGCGTACCGGCTGATCGCCCGGCCTCGGTTCAGCGAGACCGGCCACCGCCCCCCGCCCGGATCACTGCTCGCGCCGATGCCCGGAACCGTCGTACGGCTCGCCGCCGGACTGGCCGAAGGCGCCCGGGTCACCGCCGGGCAGCCGCTCATCTGGCTGGAGGCCATGAAGATGGAGCACCGCGTCACCGCTCCCGCCTCCGGCACGCTCACCGCGCTCCATGCCGCCCCCGGCCGCCAGGTCGAGGTCGGCGCCCTGCTCGCCGTTGTACAGGACGCTCAGGACGCCCAGGAGGAATCCTCACCATGAGCCGAAGCACCGGAAGTGGCCACAGCGGCATCATCGAGAGCGAAGAGCACACCGCACTGCGCGCCGCCGTCGCCGCCCTCGGCCGGCGCCACGGACGCGGATACGACCGCGAAACCCTCTGGCGTGAGGCCGGCAAGCTCGGCTATCTCGGCGTGAACCTCCCGGAGGAGTACGGCGGCGGAGGCGGCGGGATCGCCGAACTCTCCCTCGTACTGGAGGAGTTGGGGGCAGCCGGCTGCCCGTTGCTGCTGATGGTCGTCTCGCCCGCCATCTGCGGCACCGTGATCTCCCGCTTCGGTACGGACGAGCAGAAGCGGCAGTGGCTGCCCGGTCTCGCCGACGGCTCCCGCACCATGGCCTTCGGCATCACCGAACCCGACGCCGGCTCCAACTCCCACCGGATCACGACCACGGCGCGCAGGGACGGCGACGACTGGGTGCTGAACGGCCGCAAGGTCTTCATCTCCGGTGTCGACCTCGCCGACGCGACGCTCATCGTCGGCCGTACCGAGGACGCGCGGACCGGCAGCCTCAAGCCGTGCCTGTTCATCGTCCCCCGCGACACGGAGGGCTTCCACCGCTCGCCGATCGAGATGGAACTCCAGGCCGTGGAGAAGCAGTTCGAGCTGGTCCTCGACGACGTACGGCTGCCCGCCGACGCGCTGGTCGGCGACGAGGACGCGGGGCTGCTCCAGCTCTTCGCCGGGCTCAACCCCGAGCGCGTCATGACCGCCGCCTTCGCCCTCGGCATGGGCCGCTACGCGCTGGACAGGGCCGTCGAGTACGCCAGGACCCGCCAGGTGTGGAAGGAGCCGATCGGCGCCCACCAGGCGATCGCGCACCCGCTCGCCCAGGCCCATATCGAACTCGAACTCGCGCGCCTCATGATGCGGAAGGCCGCCCACCTCTACGACGCGGGCGACGACACCGGCGCGGGCGAGGCCGCCAACATGGCCAAGTACGCCGCGGCGGAAGCCTGCGTCAGGGCCGTCGACCAGGCCGTACACACCCTCGGCGGCAACGGGCTCACCCGTGAGTACGGTCTGGCGTCGCTCATCACCGCCGCCCGCGTGGCCCGGATCGCGCCCGTCAGCCGGGAAATGATCCTGAACTACATATCCCATCAGTCCCTGGGTCTCCCCAAGTCCTACTGACACGGAGGATCCTGTCTCTCCCAGTACGTCCAGTACGTCCACGCGTCGAAGGGGCCGTCATGGTGTTCCACAGCGAGTACGCGGATGTCCCGGCCGTCGAACGTCCCATCCACGAGGCCGTACTCGGCCGCGCCGCCGAGTACGGCGACACCGTCGCCCTCGTCGACGGTGCGACCGGCACGAGCATGACGTACGCCGAGCTGGACGCCGTCCACCGGCGGATCGCCGCCGCGTTCACCGACGCCGGGGTACGCAAGGGAGACGTCCTCGCCCTGCACAGCCCGAACACCGTGATGTACCCCGCCGTCTTCTACGCCGCCACCCGCGCCGGCGCCTCCGTCACCACCGTCCATCCCCTCGCCACGCCCGAGGAGCTCGCCACCCAGCTGCGCGACTGCTCCGCCCGCTGGATCGTCACCGTCGCGCCGCTGCTCGACGCGGCCCGCAGATCGGCCGAACTCGTCGGCGGCATCGAGGAGATCTTCGTCTGCGACCGGGCGGAGGGGCACCGCTCGATCCTCGACCTGGCGCGGTCGACGGCCCCCGAGCCCGAGATCGCCATCGACCCGGCCGAGGACATCGCGGCCCTGCCGTACTCCTCGGGCACCACCGGCGTCCCCAAGGGCGTCATGCTGACCCACCGTTCGATCGCCACCAATCTCGCGCAGCTCGAACCGGTCGTGCCCATGGGGCCGGGCGACCGCATCCTCGCCGTCCTGCCGTTCTTCCACATCTACGGGCTGACCGCCCTGATGAACGCGCCGCTGCGGTACGGCGCGACGGTCGTCGTCCTGCCCCGCTTCGACCTCGACCAGTTCCTCGCCGCCATCGAGAAGCACCGCATCAACGGCCTGTACGTCGCCCCGCCCATCGTCCTCGCGCTGGCCAAGCACCCGGCCGTCGCCCGGTACGACCTGTCCTCGCTCGACTACATCCTGAGCGCCGCCGCCCCGCTGGACGCCCGGCTCGCCGCCGCCTGTTCGGCCCGGCTGGGGCTCCCGCCCGTACGCCAGGCGTACGGCATGACGGAGCTGTCACCCGGCACCCACGCCGTGCCGCTGACCGCCCGGAACCCGCCGCCGGGCGCCGTCGGCAAGCTGCTGCCCAGCACGGAGATGCGCGTCGTCGCCCTGGACGACCCGGAGAAGGACCTCGACCCGGGCGCCGAGGGCGAGATCCTCCTGCGCGGCCCGCAGGTCATGAAGGGGTATCTGGGACGGCCCGACGCCACCGCCGAACTGATCGACGGCGCGGGCTGGGTGCACACCGGCGATGTCGGCCGGGTGGACGCCGACGGCTGGCTCTTCGTCGTCGACCGGGTCAAGGAGCTGATCAAGTACAAGGGGTTCCAGGTCGCCCCCGCCGATCTGGAGGCGCTCCTGCTCACCCATGAGCGCATCGCGGACGCGGCGGTGATCGGCGTCCTCGACGAGGACGGCAACGAGGTGCCCAAGGCATACATTGTTCGCCAGTCGGGTGCGGACGTGCTCACGGAGCAGGACGTCATGGCGTTCGTCGCCGAACGCGTCGCCCCGTACAAGAAGGTCCGCCGGGTCGAATTCGTCGGAGGCGTACCCCGCGCCGCCTCCGGAAAGATCCTCAGACGTGAACTGAGAGACCGGGAAGCGCGGGACCGCGAGAGGAAGAACACGTGACGCAGACGCAGCCACCGGCGTCCAAGCCCGTGCTGGTCACCACGGCGCACGAACGGGGCATCACCACTCTGACCCTGGACTCACCGGCGAACCGCAACGCCCTGTCGGCGCGGCTCGTCGACGCGCTCGGCGACGCCCTCACGGCCTGCGCCGGGGATCCCTCCGTACGGGCCGTGCTGCTCACGCACACCGGCACCACCTTCAGCGCGGGCGCCGACCTGAAGGAACCGGCCAATCCGTACACCTTCATCGCCCTCATGCGGCAGATCGTCGAGCTGCCCAAGCCGGTCGTCGCGCGCGTCAGCGGCCATGTCAGGGCCGGCGGCATCGGGCTCCTCGGCGCGTGCGACATCGCCGTCGCCGACCGTACGTCCGACTTCGCCTTCACGGAGGTACGGATCGGAGTCGCCCCGGCCGTGATCTCGCTGCCGCTCCTGCCCCGCGTCGAACCACGCGCCGCGGCCCGCTACTTCCTCACCGGCGAGCGCTTCGACGCCGAGCGCGCCGCGACCGCGGGGGTGATCACCGAGGCCGCGGACGACGCGGACGCCGCGCTCGCGCCCGTACTCGACGGACTGCGCAGGGCCTCGCCGCAAGGGCTCGCCGAATCCAAGAAGCTGCTGACGGTGGGCGTACTGGACGCCTTCGAGCGGTACGCGGAGGATCTCGTCCAGCGCTCCGCCTCGCTCTTCGTGACGGCGGAGGCGCGCGAGGGCATCACCGCGTTCCTCGAACGGCGGGACGCCTCGTGGGTGCGATAGGGCCCGCCGGCACCACGTCCGCATCCGCCGGCACCACGTCCGAATCCGCCGGCGGTGCGCCCGAATCCGCCGGCGGCGCTCCCGCATCCGCCGGTACGGCTCCCGCGTCCGCCGGTGCCGCCGATGCCGCGCCCAGAACCGGCAAGACCGCCCCCAAGCAGGACCGCAGCCGTGCCACCCGGCGCAGACTGCTGGAGGCCGCCGTTGCCTGCCTCGCCGAGTACGGCTGGGCGGGCTCCACCGTCGCCGTCGTCGCCGAGCGCGCGGGCGTCTCGCGCGGGGCGGCGCAGCACCACTTCCCGACCCGCGAGGACCTGTTCACGGCGGCCGTCGAGTACGTGGCGGAGGAGCGGTCGACGGCGCTGCGCGCCCTGGTCCCGGCCGGGCCCGCGCACCGCCGCGCGGCGGTCGAGGGCATCGTCACGCTCTATACGGGCCCGCTGTTCCGCGCGGCGCTGCACCTCTGGGTCGCGGCCTCCGACGAGGAGCAACTACGGCCCCGCGTCACCGAACTGGAGGCCCGGGTCGGCCGTGAGTCCCACCGGACCGCGGTCGAACTGCTGGGCGCCGACGAGTCCGTGCCCGGCGTACGCGAGACCGTGCAGGGGCTGCTCGACATGGCGCGCGGCCTGGGCCTGGCGACGCTGCTGACGGACGACGCGCGGCGGCGGGAGCGGGTGGTGGCGCAATGGGCGCGGATCCTGGACGGCGTGCTCGGCTGAGGGCCGCGTGCACCCCCCGTCCCGGCGGGGCTGTACGCGACGGGAGCCGCATCGCGACGAGGCGGACGTTCCGCCCGTCGCGCTCTCAGCTCAGCTCAGCTCGGCTCCGCTCAGCTCGCGATCGCGTCGTACCCCTCGATCTCACGCGGGCTGCGCGTCCCCGGACCCACATAGCGGGCCGAAGGCCGCACCAGCCGGCCCGTGCGCTTCTGCTCCAGGATGTGCGCCGACCAGCCCGCCGTACGGGCGCAGGTGAACATCGACGTGAACATGTGCGCCGGGACCTCCGCGAAGTCCAGCACGATCGCCGCCCAGAACTCGACGTTCGTCGCCAGCACCCGGTCGGGCCTGCGCGCGTGCAGCTCGTCCAGCGCGGCCTTCTCCAGCGCCTCCGCCACCTCGAACCGCGGCGCGGCCAGCTCGCGCGCCGTACGCCGCAGCACTCGCGCCCGCGGGTCCTCGGCCCGGTAGACGCGGTGCCCGAAGCCCATCAGCCGCTCGCCCTGGTCCAGGGCCCGCTTGACGTACGCCGTCGCGTCGCCCGTGCGCTCGATCTCCTCGATCATGCCGAGGACCCGGGAGGGCGCGCCGCCGTGCAGCGGCCCCGACATCGCGCCGACGGCGCCCGACAGGGCGGCCGCGACATCGGCGCCCGTGGACGCGATGACCCGGGCGGTGAAGGTGGAGGCGTTCATTCCGTGCTCGGCGGCCGATGTCCAGTAGGCGTCCACGGCGCGCACGTGCCGCGGGTCGGGCTCACCGCGCCAGCGGATCATGAAGCGCTCGACGACGGACTCGGCCTTGTCGATCTCCCGCTGCGGCACCATCGGCAGCCCCTGGCCGCGGGCCGACTGGGCGACGTACGAGAGCGCCATCACCGCGGCACGCGCCAGATCGTCACGGGCCGTCCGCTCATCGATGTCGAGGAGCGGTTTCAGCCCCCAGACGGGCGCGAGCATGGCCAGCGCGGACTGCACATCGACCCGGATGTCACCGGAGTGGACCGGGATCGGGAACGGCTCGGCGGGCGGCAGACCGGGCGCGAACGCCCCGTCGACCAGCAGCCCCCACACATTGCCGAAGGAGACCTGGCCGACCAGATCCTCGATATCGACGCCGCGGTAACGCAGCGAGCCGCCCTCCTTGTCCGGTTCGGCGATCTCCGTCTCGAACGCGACGACTCCTTCGAGTCCGGGGACGAACGAGGGGTCCAAGGAGGTGTCGGAAGCGGACATCAGGCGGCTCCTCTGAGGTGGGGGTGGACTTCGGCGGCTCGGTCACCCCGGTGGACGCCCCCCGAGGCAGCGGTCAGGGAGACGGGACGGTCCGGGAGGCAGGAACGATAGCCCCTGGTGTACGAAGGCCACAGTGGTCTGCCTCAAGATTTTGGCGGGTTCCTCCGATGCGGGGAAGCGTGATAACCGGCACACTGCCAGACTTTCTCCCCGGGGGATTAGCGGCACCCGGTGCCGGGGAAACTGCCCCTGCGGCAGGATGACCGCGTGCCCTATGAGACCCCGGATTCCGTCGATCCCGCCGACCCTGACGACCCCGCCGCCATGCGTGAGCAGTACCGCACCACTCCGCTTCTGGAGAAGGACCTCGCGCCCGCTCCGGCCGACCAGTTCGCCCGCTGGTTCAAGGAGGCCGTGGCCGGTGACCTCCACGAGCCGAACGCGATGGTCGTCTCGACGGCCACGCCCGACGGCCGGCCCTCGGCGCGTACGGTGCTGCTGAAGGCGTACGACGACCGGGGCTTCGTCTTCTTCACGAACTACACGTCCCGCAAGAGCGGCGAGATCGAGTCGAATCCCCACGTCTCACTGCTCTTCCCCTGGCACCCCATGGCCCGCCAGATCATCATCACGGGCACCGCCGCGCGCACCGGCCGCGACGAGACAGCGGCGTACTTCCGCACCCGCCCCCACGGCTCCCAGCTGGGTGCCTGGGCCAGCGACCAGTCCAGCCCGATCGCCTCCCGTGAGGAACTGCTCCACCGCTACGACGAGCTGGTGTCCCGCTACCCGGAGGGCGAGAGCGTGCCGGTGCCCCCGGGGTGGGGCGGCTACCGCGTCACGCCGGAGACCGTCGAGTTCTGGCAGGGCCACGAGAACAGGCTTCACGACCGGCTGCGCTACGTACGCGAGGGGGGCGGCTGGCGGGTGGAGCGGCTCTGCCCGTAGGCCCTCTGCCCGTAGGCCGTAGGTCCGTAGGTCCCGGGGGAAAGCCCTTGGGAAACGCAGAACCCCGCGGGCTCGGGTTCCTCCGAAGAGGAGCCGGCCGGACGTACCGGCGAGCCCGCGGGGCGGTGACTGCTGTGGATTGGGCCGGCGGTTACCGGCTCCGCACTGAGTGCGACAACGGGCCGTCAGCCCGCAGCCACCTCACGAGTCCGGAAAGAAATCACTTCCGAATCACCTCCTTTCAGTGTGTGTCACACCTTAGGAGGGCCCCCGGAGACTCTCAAGCGAATTTAGGGAGGGAGATTGGCGAGGATTTCCGGTACGCGCTCAAAGGAAGCCGGGTACGCTCGTATGCGTGTTCCGCGTCAGAACCCTTGATCGCTTGTCCACGGCGTGTGGTAGCCGGTGTGCGGGACTGCTTTTGGGGTGCGACGATTTCGGGGAACCTTGTGTGTGCTGAGTCACGTTCGAGTTGAATGATCGGACGTGCGTCAGCACAGGCGGAGACGCCCTGCAGGGGGTGCCAGGATGAGTGCTTCTCGGAGTGAGACCACCGATCCGCGCGGGCCGGACGAGCCGGAGCCCGGTCACGAATCGGAGAGCGGTGCCGCGGTCGGCGCCGGTGCGGACGGCGGGGGCGGGGCGGAGCGGGACGGAGCCGGTGCCGATCTGCTCGCGGCGCTGCTCGACGGTATGGACGCGGCCCTGTGCGCCTTCGACGCGCACGGCGTGATCACCCACTGGAACCGCGAGGCCGAGCGGATACTCGGCTGGTCCGCCGAGGAGGCCGTCGGGCGGCAGGGCTTCGCCGGATGGGCCGTGCGGACCGCCGACGCGGACGAGGTGCAGGCGCGGCTGATGGCCGTGATGGATACGCCGGGGCGGCAGGTGGACGAGTTCGCGCTGCTGCGCAAGGACGGCGGGAGGGTGCTGATTCGGACCCAGTCGTCCGGGATGCGCGGGGCGGACGGCAAGCCCGCCGGGGTCTACAGCGCCTTCAGCGAGGTCCATGAGCAGATCGATCTGGAGCGGTCCATCGCGCTCAGCGAGGCGCTCTTCGACGACGCGTCCTGGGGTGTCGTCCTCGTGGACGTCGATCTGCGGCCGACCGTCGTCAACGGCTACGCGGCGCGCGCGTTCGGTTCCGGGCGTGGTTCGGTGCTGGGCCGGCCGCTGGGCGAGCTGCTCACGCAGGGCGTCGAGGAGCTGGAGGCCGCGCTCCACCATGTGCTCGCGGAAGGGGCGCCGAAGTCGGCCGCCGAACTGTGGGTGTCGGTCAACGCGGCGGACGGGGAGCGGCGGCGCTGCTGGCGCAGCGGCTTTTTGCGGCTGGCGTCTCCGCTGGCGGAGGAGCCGGTGCCGCTGGGCGTGGGATGGATGTTCCAGGACGTGACCGAGTCGAAGCTGGCGGCGCAGGAAGCGGACCGGCTGCGGTTCCGGTCGAGCCAGCTGTACCGGTCGGGGCGCGCGGCGGCGGAGTGCGAGGACCCGATGGAGGCGGCGACGGTCTATCTGGATTTCGCGCTGGCGGGTTTCGCGGATCACGCGCTGATCGATCTGGTGGCGGGGGAGAGGCCGGACGGGGCGGCGGCTCCCGTACGGCTGGTGCGGGTGGCGGAGACGCCGTCCGGTGGCGGGTCGGGGCCGAGTATGACCGTCGAGTCGGGCGGGATACCGGTGCGGTACATGACCGGGCATCCGGCGCTCCAGGCGATGGACCGCAACGGTTCGGTACGGGCGAGCGCTCCTGGTACGTCCGGCGCCTCCGCGGGCTCTGGTTCAGCAGCCCCCGGTGCCTCCGGAGGTCCGGCCGGTCCGGCCGGTCCGGCCGGTCCCGCGTCGGGGGCCGTTCCCTCTCCGGCCTGGGCGACCTCGCGGCAGTGGCCGCCGGACTCGGTGCACGCCCTGTGCACGGTGCTGCGCAGCCGGGGCCGGTCGCTGGGCGTGGTGACGTTCCTGCGGGGAGCGAGCCGGGCAGCCTTCGAACGGCCGGACGCGGTGTACGCGGAGGATGTGACGATCCGCGTGGCGGCGGCCCTGGATCTCGCCGGGGTTCTGTCCGACTGACGGCCCGACGGCCGACGGTGTCACCGAGGACAGACGCCGTGCCGCACGGGCCACACGGACGGGGCAGGCGACACGGACAGCGCGGGCAGCACGGGCGGCACCGGCGGCTTCCCGCACATGCCGCCGCGCGCCGCCCGCCACTGACGCAACGTCAGGACGCGCCCGCCTTGGGGCCCGTCGCCGGACCGCCTTCCCGGAGGGACACCGCCTCCGGGGGCAGCATCCTGACCGGTTCCGTCTCCGCGTCGTTGTGCCGCATCGCCCAGTTCTCCAGGGCGATCCGGCACGCGTGGTCGACATGGCGCAGGCCGGACAGGTCCAGCTCGATGGGACGGTCCTGCGGCAGCGCCTCCAACTGCTCCATGATGCGCGGCAGTCGCAGGAACGTCGCGTTGCCGGTGACCGACACCACCATCCTGCCGCCGGTGAGTTCATGGACGTCGACATGGAGATGGGAGATCTCCCACGCGGTCTTGACCACCGCGAGCAGCAGTCCGAGAACCACACCCTCGAAGAGGTTCGTGACCAGGACCGCCAGCGCCGTGATGGCGAGGATCACCGCTTCGCCGCGGTGCTCCCGCCACAGCGGGCGCAGTTCCTTGACCGGTACGAGCTTGCAGCCCGCGTGCACCAGGACACCGGCGAGCGCCGCGAGCGGGATGACGCCGATCGCCGCCGGCAGCAGCGCGGCGAACAGCAGCAGCCACAGGCCGTGCAGGATCCGGGAGAGCGGGGTCCGCGCGCCCGCCTGGACGTTGGCGGCGCTGCGTACGATGACCGCGGTCATCGGCAGCGCGCCGAGCGCGCCGCAGACCGTGTTCCCCACGCCCTGCGCCATGAGTTCCTTGTTGTAGTCCGTGCGCGGGCCGTCGTGCATACGGTCCACCGCCGCGGCGCTGAACAGGCTCTCCGCCGAGGCGATCAGGGTGAACGCCAGAACGGTGCCGAGCGCGGCCACGCTCGCCAGGCCCCCGAACTCGTCGAGGCCGGGCGGGCGTATGGACTCCAGCAGGCCCTGCACCTCGACCTTGGCGACGGGAAGGTCCAGCAGGAAGGCCGCGCCGGTGGCCAGGGCCACGGCTGCCAGCTGGCCGGGAACCACCCGGGCTCGGGCCGGGAGCCGGGGCCAGAGCACCAGTACGGCGATGGTCCCCGCCCCGATGAGGAACGCGGTCAGCGCCGTGCCGTTGGTGAGGATGTCGCCGGCCAGTCCCGGCAGTCCGGCGATCTTGCCGACCCCGCCGGACGGCTGCGCGGTGTCGGCCATGGCGTACACCTGGCCCAGGACGAGCACCAGGCCGATGCCGGCCAGCATTCCCTGGACGACGGCGACCGAGATGGCCCGGAACCAGCGGCCGAACCCGAGGGCTCCGAGGGCCAGTTGCAGCAATCCGGACACCAGGACGATGGCACCGAGCGTACCGAGGCCGAATTCTTTGACGGCTTCGTATACGAGGACCGTGAGACCGGCTGCGGGGCCGCTCACCTGAAGCGAGCTGCCGGGCAGACAGCCCACGACGAGTCCGCCGACGATACCGGTGACCAGACCGAGTTCGGCGGGGACGCCGGAGGCGACCGCCACCCCCACACAGAGGGGTAGGGCGACGAGGAAGACGACGAGGGACGCGAGTATCTCGCGCCGAAGGACACGCTGGTCCTTCAGAAGTGGGAGGGAGAGCATGACGGGTTGTCCTAGCTGTGCGGTCCGCGAGCGGACGGAAGGTGGGGAGAGGTCGATATCGAGGCCGCTGTCACAGCGGTCTGAACTCCCCGCCCAGCTCGGGCCGGTGGACGCTGATCGCGCCCGTGTCCACTTCGTAGTACCAGGCGTGCAAGGAGAGGCGGCCGTCCGCGAGGCGTTCCCGTACGGCGGGATAGCCGCGGAGGGTGTCGAGTTGCGCCGCCGCGTGGTGCCGTACGGCGTGGGCGAGGCCGTGCGCCGCCGGAAGCTTGGAGGCGCGGAGGCCGAGCCAGCCGCGCACGGCGGGAACGGCCGACAGGTCCTCGCCGCGGACCATGGCGCCGACGGCGCCGCAGTGTGAGTGACCGCAGACGACGATGTCACGGACGTCGAGCACGCGCAGCGCGTACTCGATCGTGGCGGTCTCGCCGCTGGGGCGGTCCCGGTCGTACGGCGGGACGATGTTGCCCGCTGTACGCAGCTCGAACAGCTCGCCGGGGCGGGCGCCGGTGATGAGGGAGGGGATGACACGGGAGTCCGAGCAGGTGATGAAGAGTGCTTGCGGCGACTGCCCTGCCGCGAGATCTCGGAACTCTTCGGGGCGTTCCGCCACCTGCACGGAGAAGGAACGGGCGTTGTCGATGAGGGATTTCATGATGGCCTGCCTCCTGCACTCCCGGGCTTGCCGGGGCGCGGTGTGGTCGGGTCAGTGGGGGGTGAAACGGATGTGCGTGAACTGCGGGTCGAGCCATGAGGGTTGAGCGTGTTGTGGGTCGAGCATGGGGGTTGAGCGTGTGGGTTGAGCATGGGGTTGAACGTGCAGGTCGATCGTGAGGGTGAGGACTGAGGGTGTGGACGTGAGGGCCGCACCGTGGGGAAAGGGGCGAGCGTCAGGGATGTCCTGGCTCTCACGGGGTGCCATGCGGGCGTCGCGCCCTGCCGGATCGCGGCAGTTCGGGAGGCCGGCGTGGCGGCTGCCGTGTGGTGGTCCGGGCGGCCGGCGTCAGGAAGCGGTCGTCCCGCGTCTGACGGTGGACTCGCGGTCCAGTCGGATTCTCACAGCTCGCCCTTTCCGTCTTTCGGTCTTTCCGTGGTGCCGTGCGGGCACGGCAGTACGCGCCGACATGTCGTCAGCTCCGATGATGCCGCACCGCAGCCTCACCTACTTTGCCTGAACATTACTTCTCTGTGAAAGATCAAAATTCCGCCAAGTGCCCCCTTGGTGACGCAAAGTGGTGGTTCGCGGGTGCGAAAACGTGCTGGGGCCTGCGGGAGTGCGCCCCGCAGGCCCCAGATGTCACTCTCGGTATCCGCTGTTACGTGTGTCGCATTTTTGTCTTCGGCCGCGTCGCTTTACCCCGGCCGCCGCAGCCCGTCGCCGTTCGCGGAAGCGTTCTAGTGCCGGTAGAAGATTCGATCGCCGTACTCGGTCATGACGCGGCCGTTCCACTCGGTACCGCCGTCGACGTTCCCCGAGCGCAGCAGCGGGGGTTCGATTCCGCGTTCGGCGAGTTCTCCCGCGGCCGCGGCCATCATGGCCTGCATCAGGGCGCTGGTGACGACGGTGGAGGCGGGCGCGAAGGGCGCCTCGATGCCGTCGGCCGTCAGTTCCGCGTCACCGACCGCGATCTTGCTGTCCAGCACGATGTCGCAGTGGTCCTTGAGGTAGGTCCCGGTGAGGTGGCGTGACGTCGTCTCCGTCGCGTACGCCACGGACGTCACACCGATGACCTTCAGCCCCAGCGCCCGCGCGTTCATCGCCATCTCGACGGGCAGCGCGTTGCGTCCGGAGAGGGAGATGATCACCAACAGGTCGCCGGCGCGGGCGGGGCTGGAGTCCAGGACCGCTCCCGCCAGCCCGTCGACCCGCTCCAGCGCGGAACCGAGGGTGGCCGGCATGACGTCGACGCCGACCACGCCTGGCACGGTGAGCAGATTCATCACGGCGAAGCCGCCGGCCCGGTAGACGACGTCCTGCGCGGCGAGCGAGGAGTGCCCGGCGCCGAAGGCGAAGAGCCGGCCCCCGGCGGCGACGGTGTCGGCGATGGCGGTTCCGGCGGCGGCGACGTTGGCGGACTCCTCGTCGCGTACCCGCTGGAGCAGGCCGATCGCCGCATCGAAGAACTGACCGGCCAGCTTGCTCTCGCTCATCGAGGAGGCCCTTCCAGGGTGGGGGATCAAGGGCGGAACAGGAGGGTGGTTCAGGGCTGGTCGAGGGGCTGGAACAGGGGCGGACCGTGCGCGGATCAGGGCGGGATCCAGCGGTTGACCAGGACTGGAACCACGGGCGGGGCGGGCACCGGGAATGTCTGTGCCGCGGATCACGTTGAGGTCTGGACCATTGCTCTGTCAATACGGCGACCCGACATGGCTGTCCCGCCGCATCCGGGTTCCGCCCCTTCCGCTCTCCACGGCACGGCACGGTTGTCGGTGGTATGCGTCAGAATTGAGTCAGGGCCAGCGCACGATTTATCGAGGGGCATGTATGTCCGGACTGATCGACACGACGGAGATGTACCTCCGCACCATCCTTGAGCTGGAAGAGGAAGGTGTGGTCCCGATGCGGGCCCGGATCGCGGAGCGGCTCGACCAGAGCGGGCCGACGGTCAGCCAGACCGTGGCCCGTATGGAGCGCGACGGACTGGTGCAGGTCGCGGGTGACCGGCATCTGGAGCTGACGGAGGAAGGACGCCGGCTGGCGACACGCGTCATGCGCAAGCACAGGCTCGCCGAGTGTCTCCTGGTCGACGTGATCGGCCTGGAGTGGGAGCAGGTGCACGCGGAGGCGTGCCGCTGGGAGCACGTGATGAGCGAGGCGGTGGAGCGGCGCGTGCTCGAACTGCTCCGCCATCCGACGGAGTCGCCGTACGGCAACCCGATCCCGGGCCTGGAGGAGCTGGGCGAGAAGGCCGAGGCGGATCCGTTCCTGGACGTGGGGATGGTGAGTCTCGCCGAGCTGGACCCGGGCGCCGAGGGCAAGACGGTCGTGGTGCGGCGGATCGGCGAGCCCATCCAGACCGATGCCCAGCTGATGTACACGCTGCGGCGCGCGGGCGTTCAGCCCGGGTCCGTGGTGAGTGTGACGGAGTCTCCCGGCGGGGTGCTGGTCGGGAGCAGTGGCGAGGCGGCGGAGCTTCAGTCCGAGGTGGCGTCGCACGTCTTCGTCGCCAAGCGCTGAGGCACCGGGGCCCGTAGCCGGAGGAGCGCCGTCCGCCCAGGGGGGCGGGCGGCGCTTCGGCGACCGCGAGGTGTGCGTACGGGGCCGGGCGTGCGGGGTGTGCGCAGGGCGTGTGCGTACGGGGTGTGTGTACGGGGTGTGCTGAGACCTCCGGACAGCGGAGTGACTCAGGGGAACGTCACGTGGCCGGACTGTATGCGCTTTCCGGCGGGAGGGGGCGACGGCTGGGCGTTCGCGTGCCAGTCTGTGGCAGAGGCATATGACCTGAGGTGCCGGCGCGGGGATGCGGCTCCGGGTCGGTCCGAGTCCGGGGAGGGAGCAGGGTGATGCGCCTGTGCGGGGGTGTGCACTGTGTGTCGCGTCTGCGGTACGGCGCGTATGCCCTGCGGCTGTCCGGACCGGGAGGCCTGTGTGATCCGCGAGGGGGCGGCTCCGGTGCCTTTCGGCACCGGAGCCTGTCCTCCCCTGCGCTGACCCGGAGCCCCGAGCTCCCAGGGTCGTTCCCCTCGGACCGTCATCCCCGAGCGGCCCGCCTCCCGGAGAAGATCTCCCCAGGGCCGCGTCCGGCAATCCTGGGGCGTGGTCACTCGAACGAGCGGTGTTGCGTGCGGGAATCAGTTTTTCGAATGGGAGTTCGATAGTCTGACGTGGCTGGACGCATCGGAACGGGGCCATGGCGAAAGCCGACTCGACCACTCAGGACCGAAGGGGGTGCCGGGACGCATGGTGCGGCGCATCGATGTGACCGGAGCGGACGGTGTACGTCTCGCTGCCTGGGAGTTTGCCGACCCGCCCAAGCGGCGGGAGGACGCGGCGGGGGCTTCCGGTGTCTTACTGCTGCACGGCCTCATGGGCCGCGCCTCGCACTGGGCCGCCACGGCGCGCTGGCTCTCGGAGCGGCACCGCGCGATCGCGCTCGACCAGCGCGGCCACGGCCGCAGCGACAAGCCGTCCGAAGGCCCGTTCACGCGCGAGGCGTACGTGTCCGACGCCGAGGCCGCGATCGAACAGCTCGGGCTGGCGCCCGTCACGCTCATCGGTCACTCGATGGGCGCGCTCACCGCCTGGCAGCTCGCCGCCAAGCGGCCCGATCTGGTCCGGGCCCTGATCATCTGCGACATGCGGGCATCGGCGCTGGGGGCGGCGTCCCAGCGGGAATGGGCGGACTGGTTCCACGCCTGGCCGGTCCCGTTCGCCACGCTCGCGGACGTACGGAAGTGGTTCGGCGAGGACGACCCCTGGGTGGAACGTCCCACGCCGGCGCGGGGCGAGTTCTTCGCCGAGGTGATGGCGGAGAGCGCGGACGGCTGGCGCCCGGTCTTCTCACGCCGCCAGATGCTGACGTCCCGGGAGACCTGGGTCCATGACGCGCACTGGGAGGAGCTGGCGCACGTCCAGTGCCCCACCCTGGTGGTCCGCGGCCTGGACGGCGAGCTGGGCCGTGCGGAGGCCCAGGAAATGGTGCGGGTGCTGCCGCGCGGCCAGTACGCGGAGGTGACGGACGCGGGCCATCTCGCCCACTACGACCAGCCGGAAGCCTGGCGGGCGGCGATCGAACCGTTCCTGGACGGCGTGCTGACGCCCTGACGCGCCGGGACCAATGACGCGCCCGCCGGGCCGCCTTGGCGCGAGGGGACCAATGACGCGCCCGCCGGGCCGCCCTGACGCGACGGGACCCGGTGGCGCGGGACGGAAGCCCCTGACGTCATGCGATGCCTGACGCGACCGGCCGCCCCGACGCGACCGGCCGCCCCGTCATGACCGGGCTCCCCCGGGCTTCCTCGGGGGCTCCCCGGCTTTCCCGGGCGCCCTGTCCGCCGGGCCGTCAGCCCTTGCTGACCGCCGCGAGGATCTCCGGCAGGCGCGCCGCCGTCCGCGGGGCCGCCAGGCGGAGGCCGCCCGCCGCCGCCAGGGCGCCGTACGCCGTACCGACCGGGAGCAGCAGCCACGCCCATTCGTCCGCGCCCGACACATGGATCCAGATCGTCAGCGCGAGCACCGGCGCACACAGCAGCGCGGCGCCGAGCATGCCGCCGAAGATCGAGATCCAGGCGAGACCGGCCTGGCCGGGGGCGACGTTCTTGTAACCGCTGTCCTGCGGTATCGAGTACGGGAAGCGCGCCGAGGCGACCGCGCCCGTCGCCAGCATCGCGCCGAGCAGCGCGAAGGACAGCCCGAGCGCCTCGGGCAGCGCCCCCCAGTCGCCGAGCAGCGCCGCCGTGGCCACGGTCACCAGCGCCGAGTACGGCAGGGTGATCACCAGCAGTGCCAGCGCACGCGCGCGCAGTTCGAGATAGGCGTCCCGCGTCGAGGAGATCGTCAGCGCGACCATCCAGAAGGCCGAGGTGTCCTGGCCGAACTGGTTGTACATCTGGATGCCGAGCATGCCGGCCGCGAAGCACGCGAAGTAGATCGTTCCCCTGCCCTGGAGCGCGTTGAGCAGCGGCACGATCAGGCCGATGGCCAGCGAGGTCACCCAGGCCGCCTTGGTCTTCGGGTCGCGCCACACGTACCGCAGGCTGCGCAGCATCACCGTGCCCGTACGCCCCTCGGGGAGCAGCCGCCCCGGCTGCCACACCGACTCCTTGCGCGCCGGTTCCGACGCCGCGAGCGTCGAGCCGTCCGGGGCGGTCATCAGCTTCACCAGCGACCGCTGCCACGCGTACAGCAGGGCCGCCAGCGCGGCCACCGTCAGCAGCAGCTGGGCCGCGGCCCGCCCGTACGCGCCCTCGCTCACCGACTCCACCGCGCCCATCGCGGACGCCGGCGGGAGCCACCGTACGATCCGCGCCGCCGGGTCGAGCGCGGAGAGCCCGCCCGCGTCGCCGAGCCGCTGGACGCCGAAGTTGACGACCTGGATGCCCACCGCGATCACCAGACCGCTCAGAACGGCCAGGTCGCGTCCCTTGCGCGAGGTCAGCAGCCGGATATTGGCCGTCGCGACCGCGCGCGCCAGGGCCACGCACACGAGCAGGACCAGCGCCACGGCCAGGACCGAGACGGCCACGGCCGCCGCGCCATGCGCCGTCGCCGCCGCCGAGCCGACCGCCAGACAGAGCGTGAACAGCGGCCCGATCCCCACCAGCGAGGCCGCGAGCAGCGCCCCGACCAGTGAGCGCGGGCGCAGCGGCAGCATCACCAGCCGGGTCGGGTCGAGGGTCTCGTCGCCGCTGGGGAAGAAGAGCGGCATCACGGCCCAGCCCAGCGCCAGCAGGGCGGTCAGCAGCACGACCAGCGTGCCCGCGTGGGCGTTTCCGCGCAGCAGGAGCAGACCGAGGAGCTGCGCCGCCGCGAGGAGCAGCGCGAAGACCGCCGACGCGATGTACGCGACCGCCCGGCCCGACGACTGCCGCAGCCCGTTGCGCAGGAGGGAGAGCTTCAGCCGTACGAGGACGGGCGTGAGCGGGACGGACGGGGGCTGGGCGGTCGCCGACGGGGCGGGCCCCGGCGAGGGGGGCGTGAGCGGGACGGACGCTGTCGGGGCGGGGTTGTTCTCGGCCATCTTCATCGCGCGCCGCCCAGCCAGTCCAGCGACTCCCCGGCGCCGTGGCCCTGGGCGCCGACCAGTTCCAGGAAGGCGCTCTGGAGGGTGGGCGCGTCACCCCGTACCTCTTCGAGGGTGCCCTGAGCGCGGATACGGCCCGCCACCATCACGGCGACCCAGTCGCACAGCGACTCGACCAGTTCCATGACATGGCTGGAGAAGACGACGGTCGCGCCCGAGCCCGTATAGCGCTCCAGGACGCCGCGGATCGTCTGCGCGGAGACCGGGTCGACGCCCTCGAACGGCTCGTCCAGGAAGAGGACCTGCGGGTTGTGGAGCAGGGCCGCCGCGAGGCCGATTTTCTTTCGCATGCCTGTCGAGTAGTCGACAACGAGTTTGTGCTGCGCGCCCGCCAGGTCCAGTACGTCGAGAAGCTGGGTGGCCCGTTTGTCGACCTCGGCGCCCGGCAGCCCCCGCAGCCGCCCGGTGTAGCCGAGGAGTTCCCGCCCGGAGAGCCGCTCGAAGAGGCGCAGCCCCTCCGGCAGGACCCCGATCCGCGTCTTGACCTCGACGGGGTCCCGCCAGACGTCGTGGCCGGCGACCCGTACCCGTCCCTGGTCGGGCCTGAGGAGGCCGGTGACCATGGACAGGGTCGTGGTCTTGCCCGCGCCGTTCGGTCCGACCAGGCCGATGAACTGGCCCGCGGGCAGTTCGAGGTCGATACCGGCGACGGCGATGTGTTCGCCGAACCGCTTCCACAGCCCCTCGACCCGAACGGCGGGCTCGGCGTGCGGGCGGATCTCCGTGCCGGTGGCCGCCGCGCTCGTGGTCTCCGCGCCGGTGGTCGGCGGTATCGGCCGTACCCCGCCGGCCCCCTCGGCCCCACTGGCCCCCTCGGCCCCGCCGGCCCCCTCCGCCGGTGTCCGATCCCGTGCCTGGTCCCGTGCCTGGTCCGGCATCGCGCACCGCCTTTCGTGTCTCGTACAGATGTCCCCGTATATCTACGGGGGGCCCACCTTATGTACGGGGCGCCGGACAGGAGCCGCGCCGGACAGGACGGCCTAGGCGCGGCGGGCCCGCTCCTCGGCCGCCTCCCGCCCGCACGCGTACGCGAGGGGGCTCATCAGCTCCTCGACATCGGGCAGCCAGCGGTTGGCCCGCGTGGGCCGGCGCGCCCACTGCACCGCGCCGCTGCCGCCGATCCGCGTCGGCGGGGCCGCCACGTAGTCCC
Organism: Streptomyces sp. NPDC039430; assembly: GCF_055639435.1. Taxonomy (NCBI): domain Bacteria; kingdom Bacillati; phylum Actinomycetota; class Actinomycetes; order Kitasatosporales; family Streptomycetaceae; genus Streptomyces; species Streptomyces sp. NPDC039430. Next base: position 47,810 of record NZ_JBVKAK010000024.1, read on the forward strand.
CCTCGCCACGCGTGACCAGGTCGATCGCGCCGGGACTCCAGCCCAGCTTCCGTACGAGGTCGTCCACCTTGACCGCGGCGCCCGGCAGGACGAAGAACAGCATCCGGCGGTCCGGGGTGCGGGTGACCGGCCCGAGCGTCAGGTCCATCCGCTCCATCCTGGCCAGTGCCAGGAAGCCGGCCGACTCCGGTACGTCGAGCGCGTCGAAGGTGCGTCCCGTCGGCAGCAGGATCGACGCCCTGGGCTGTTTCGACCACAGTCTGCGCGCCGCGACCGCGCTGCCCGTCGCCTGCGCCGCCCAGTCGGGACCGGCCGCGTGCGCCCCCGGCGCCGGGCAGTCCTGCCGGTCGCACGAGCAGGTCTCCCGGCCGTCCGCCGCCTCCAGCCAGGTACCGGGGAACACGTCCCAGTGCCGCTCTTCCACGTACCGCACCGCGCTGTCCAGCAGCAGGTCGCCCCGCTGCTGAGGGATGTGCGCGGCGTCCGTCACTCCGATGGTCTCTTCCACGAACAGCACAACTACCGCCACCACCACGGGTTACGGGGTGCCCGTTGCCACGCCGGGGAACGCCCGCCCCGCATATGGGGCGCATGGATGCATGGGTGGGGGCGCGCGGGAAGGGGTGGAGCGGTAAGGGGGTAGCCACCCTCGGGGGTCCGACAACATATGGGCAACGCGGGAGGCATGCGGACGAGCCTCGCCGTGTTTACCGAAGCTTTCTGAAATTCCTCGAATTTTTCCGTTATCACCGAACATGTGCATTCTTCGCATATGTGCCGGGCAGTGTTCAGTGAGCTGATCACTGCGGCCACAGGGGGTATCCATTGGCAGCCAGACCACTCGTCGCGCGCCAGCCGAACGAACGGCTCCAGGCGCTCATCCAGGAGGCGGGGTGTTCCAACGCCGGGCTCGCCCGGCGCGTCAACATGGTGGGCGCGGAGCGCGGGTTGGACTTGCGCTACGACAAGACCTCGGTGGCGCGCTGGTTACGCGGACAGCAGCCGCGTGGCCGGGCCCCGGGCGTCATCGCCGAGGCGCTGGGGCGGAAGCTGGGCCGTACGGTCACGATCGACGAGATCGGGATGGCGAACGGCAAGAATCTCGCCTCGGGCGTCGGTCTTCAGTTCTCGCCCACCGTCATGGGCGCGATCGAACAGGCCTGTGAGCTGTGGCGCAGTGATGTCGGCCGCCGTGACTTCCTGTCCGGCTCGGCGGTGGCGTCCTCGGCGCTCGTCGAGCCCAGCAGGGACTGGCTGATCACCGGCGCGGACCCGGCCGTCGCACGCAACACCGGTGCGCGGGTGGGGGATTCGGATGTCGAGGCGGTACGGGCCATGACCGCGGCCCTCATCGACCTGGACCACCGTTTCGGCAGTGGCCATGTCCGTCCCGTCGTCGTCCACTACCTGAACAGCGTGGTGTCGGGCCTGCTTTCCGGTTCGTACCGTGAGGCGGTCGGCCGGCGGCTCTTCGCGGCGGTCTCCCGACTGACCGAGCTGGCCGGCTACATGGCGATCGACACCGGTCAGCCGGGGCTCGCCCAGCGCTACTACATCCAGGCGCTGCGGCTGGCCCAGGCGTCCGGGGACCGCGGGTACGGCGGCTATGTGCTGGCCGCGTCGATGAGTCATCTGGCGGCGCAGCTCGGGAATCCGCGTGAGATCGCGCAGTTGGCGCGCGCGGCGCAGGAGGGAGCGCGCGGGCAGGTGGCGCCGAGGGCGCAGGCCATGTTCTACGCGGCCGAGGCCCGGGGCCACGCGCTGATGGGCGACGCCCGTACCTGCGAGGCGGCCGTCGGCCGGGCGGTCACCGCGCTGGAGCAGTCGGGCGACGCCTCGGGCGACGACCCGGACTGGATCGCGCATTTCGACCAGGCCTATCTCGCCGACGAGTTGGCGCACTGCTACCGCGACCTGGGCCGGCCGGAGGAGGCGGCCCGGCACGCCGAGGACTCGCTCGCGGGCCATCCCGAGTCCCGGGCCAGACGGCGGGCGATCGGGCTCGTCCTGCTCGCCACGTCCCAGGTCCAGCAGCGGGAGGTCGAGGAGGCCTGCCGTACGGGCACGCGCGCGGCGGAGCTGCTGGGCGCGCTGCGCTCCAGCCGGGGGGCGGAGTATCTCGACGATCTCCAGCAGCGGCTGGAGCCGTACGCGAACGAGCCCGCGGTGCGGGAGTTCACGGCGCGGCTGGAGATCCAGGCGGCGTGACGGCGCTCACTCCCCGCGCTTCCAGGTCCTGTCCGGTCGGTCCTCGTGACGCACGAGGACCGACCGGACAGGACCTGGCGGAGCCCTGTGCGCGGTGAGGGCCGTGGTGGTGCTGTGTGGGCGTCGTGGGGGTGGCGTGAGGGTGATCAAGTCCGGGACGGGATGGGCGAATTCGGACGCGTTATCAGCGTCTTGAGGGGGCGAGTTGTTACAGGGCCCACGCGCGTGGCAGCGGTCGCGATTCACCCGGTAGCGTGAACCGACGATTCGGTAGGTCCACACGTTCCACACGTAGGAGTCCCGGTGACGCAGAGCGGACAAGGGGATGAGCCGCAGCACCCCGCCGCGCGCCCCGCGCACGAAGGCGTGGTGCTGCCCAGCGACGGCAGCGGGCCCTGGATTCCCGGCACGGCCGCGGACCAGGACCGGGCCGTGCCGGCCGGCGGGCAGCCGTGGGGGCAGCCCTGGGGCCCGCAGGACAGCCACCAGGACCAGCAGCCGGGGTACGGGGGCGGCGCGCCGTCGGCCCCGCAGGGGCAGGGCGTACCGCAGTCGTACGGACAGACCTACGAACAGACCTACGGGCAGTCGTACGAGCCGCGGCAGGGCGGTCAGTCGTACGGCGCTCCGCTCCCGCCTGCCCAGGGACAGCCGTTCACGGGACAGCAGGCCGAGGGGCAGCCGTACGCGCCGTACCAGCAGTATCCGCAGTATCCGCAGGGGCAGCAGCTTCCGCCGGCCCAGTCGCAGCCCTTGCCGCAGCCGCTGCCTCCGGCGCGGCCCCACGCGCAGCCTCTGCCGCTGCTCGCGGAGGCGTCCGCGCCGGGAAGCGCGGACGCGACGCAGTATCTGCCGCCGGTGCCCGCGATGGGGGACTCGGACGCCACGCAGTTCATCGCCCCGGTCCCGCCGGGACAGCCGGGCCCCGGCATGCTGCCGCCGGAGAACTCCGCGGAGGCCACGCAGTACCTGCCGTCCACCGCGCCCCCTCCGCAGGGCGCGGACTCGGACGCCACGCAGTTCATCGCGCCCGTCCCCGCCCAGGGTGCCCCGGCCGCGCCCTCCGGAGCCCCGTACGGCATCCGCCCCGGCGCCCCGGGCGACCGCCAGCCGCCCGCGGAGTTCGACAACCTCTTCCGTACGGACGGGCCGGGCGGGGGACAGGGCGCGGAGTCGACGCAGCAGATGCCCCCGATCGGCGCGGGCCGGGGGCCGCAGCCGCCGCAGCAGCCCCAGCAGCCCCAGCAGCAGCGCGGACCGTACGGTCAGCAGCCCGCCGCCTACCAGCAGCCGGCCGCCGCGTACCAGCAGCCGCCGGCACGGCAGGACCCGGCGGGCGGCGGCCGTGGCGCGGCACGCCGCAAGCCGTCACGCGTGCCGGTGATCGCGGCCGTGGTCGTCGGCTGCGCCGTCCTCGGCCTGGGCGCGGGCGCGCTGATGAGCGGCGGCGACGCGCCCAAGGACGACAGCAAGACGGTGGGCTCGGCGAGTTCACCCAGCACCGAACCCTCCACCCAGGCCGCCGCCCCCGACCCGGTGAAGCGACAGGCCGAGGCGCTCGACAAGCTCCTCGCGGACAGCAACGACAGCCGCTCGGCGGTCATCAGCGCGGTCGAGAACATCAAGTCCTGCGACAGCCTGGACCAGGCGGCCACCGATCTCCACGGAGCGGCCGAGCAGCGCCGGGGCCTGGTGACCCAGCTGGAGGGCCTGACCCTCGACAAACTGCCGAACCACGCCGCGCTCATATCCGCCCTCACCGACGCCTGGCAGGCCTCCGCCTCGGCGGACGACCACTACGCGCAGTGGGCGAAGCAGACCAAGGGCAAGAAGGGCTGCAAGGACGGCCGCGCCCGCACGACCTCGCAGGCGGCCAAGGCGAACCAGGCGAGCGGCGAGGCCACGGCGGCGAAGCAGAAGGCATCGGGCCTGTGGAACAGCATCGCGACGAAATACGACCTGACGGAACGCGCCCCGACCCAGCTGTAGCCCGCGTGGCCCGGCGGGCCCCGGGGGCCGGGGCCGGGCGATCTACGGCGCGTCGTCGGCCACGTCAGAAAGCGGCCGGTCACGCGGTACATACGCGGTCGAGGGGGCGGGGCACGGGGACAGGTCGTCCCGCGTGACCGGATCTCCGTGCCACAGCAGAGTCACTCCGTGCTCGTGGCAGTAGGCGCCGGTCTCGTCCTCGTACGGGAAGTCGTGCCCGCCCGTGACGCATCTGGTCACCGCGTCGGGTCCGCTCCGGCCGGGTCCGGGGCGTAGTGCTCCAGCAGCCACTGACAGTCGAGCGCGAGCAGCCGCACGTGAACGTGTGCCGTCAGAACTCCGGTGCCGAGTCCTCGCGCGGCGTGGCGCTGGATGCTGTCCAGGCGGGCGGTCAGCCGGTACCAGTCGGTGCCGCCACGCCACAGCCGGCCGGCCTCGACGCGCGCGGTGGGGAGCAACTCCGCGATGTGGCCGCGAAGCGCCGCGGCCAGCTCGGACAACTCGTCGCGACTGCGAGTTCCGGAGGTGACCTGCCGAGCCTGGTCGATGCTGCTCTGCCATCGGGCGATGGCCGCTTCGGTCTCTGCGTTGGCGTCCACAACTTCCCCTGTCGGTCCGGTTCGGTATGTGCCGCAACGGTTTCAACTCTGGGCGTCTGAGTCGCGGGCAGCCGTGTCCAATTTTCTTGGCACCGCCACTGGCCTGTGATCTGCGGCAACTCCGGCTTCCGGATGGCGAAGTGGACGGCTTGTGCCTCCAGCGCGTTACGGTTCCGCTCTACGGCGAGCGCAACGATCGCTACCTTGAGTGAATCCACGCGTACTCAGGGAGAACGATGATTCCGTCGCCGAAGCCGGGAGCAAAGGCGGATCGTGATGCCTTGCGTCATGAGATGTCGTCAGCCGGGTGCAGCACGCCAGAAATCGCCATTGAGATGCGTGTCCGCTTCCGGATACGGCCTCGCGAGGCGTGGCGCCATGCCCTTGGGTGGACTCTGCAGGGGACAGCGGAGCGCATCTCCTCGTGCCCCGGCTCCGCTGTCGCGGCGGACGCCTCTCTCGTAGGGAAATGGGAGAAGTGGCCCGGCCCGTCGAGCCGTCGGCCAACACTCCACGTTCTGGTCGTCCTGGCCACCGTCTACGGCTGCGATGTCGAAGACCTTCTCGATATCGCGGACCGTCGTGCCCTGCCGGACAGTGACCTGAGGATTATTCGAAGCCGGACTCCCGAGCAGGCGATCACGGCGACGACAGATGGTGCCGTGATCACGCCGGAGGCCGAATCGGACCGAGTGGTTGCCGCCGCCACCGAGTCCGCCACGTGGGCGCAGTGGGCCGAAGCTACGAACGTTGGCGATATCGCCCTGGAGCAGGTCTTTGCCGATGTACGGACACTCGCCTGTCAGTACTTGAACGGCGACGCCGTCGTTCTCTTCAATCGCACGCGGAGACTCCGTGATCGCGTCTTCGCGCTCCTCGAAGGACATCAGCCGCCACGCCAGTCAGCTGACCTCTACGTGTCCGCCGGCTACCTTTGCGGGCTGCTCGCCTGGATCTCCAGTGACCTCGGCAACCTGCGCGCGGCGGACACTCAGGGACGCACGGCGTGGCTGTGCGCAGAAATGGCCGGACACAGTGAGCTGAGCGCCTGGGTCGCGTCCACCCGCTCGAAGATCGCGTTCTGGGACGGGCGGTTGCGAGACGCCATCAACTACGCCCGACGCGGGACCGCATGCCGTCCGCGGGGCAGCGTGGGTGCGCTCCTCGCATGCCAGGAGGCCGATGCCTGGTCCAAGCTGGGCGCTGCTGAGGAGACCCGGTCCGCACTGCGGCGTGCCGCCGCGGCACGCGAGGCCATAGTGGGAAGCGACGAGATCGGCGGCCTGTTCTCCTGCAACCCCGCCCGACAGGAAAACTACGCTGCTGCCGCGCACCTGCGGATCGGTGCCTATCACGAGGCGCTGCGCGAAGCCGACACAGCGCTTGGCCACCTCGCCGCGCATTACCCGCGCGCAGGTGGTACAGCGGCGCAGATCCACGTCAGCCGGGCTACGGCTCTGACCGGCATCGGCCATCCGGATGCGGTCATGGAGGCCCTCGCTCCGGTGCTGGCCCTGCCCCCGGAGCTGCGGTTCGCCCCGATCACCGAACGGATGCGTGATCTTGGTGAATTGATGGCCGCGGTACCGTCAGCCACGAGCCCTGTGCCCGCCGCGGCACGGCGTGCACTCAACGAATGGTGCCTTGACTCAGCACCACGGCGCTTTGCCCTCTCGTCAGGGGATGGCACTGCTGATTGGATCTCAGGTCATGACCACTCGACCTGAGCACCTGCGTAACCATTGGTGGTGGCGTCCCGGATGGGCTACCGGGCGGCGCTTCTACACCTGGCACCTGGTCTTCGACGGGCAGCCGGACGTTCATCGATTCGCCGGTCAATACCGTTCCGCGCTGGCCGGGGTAGACGGACTGGACCTGATTCCGGATCGGTGGCTGCATCTGACCATGCAGGGAATCGGCTTCGTTGATGAGGTCGATCAAGCGGATGTGGACGCCGTCGTCGAGGCCGCCCGTGTTCGCCTGGCCGCCGTGCCGGCCTTCGACATCACGCTCTCCGCGCCGACAGTCGATCCAGAGGCGATCCTCTTCCCTGTGCGGCCCGAAGAGCCGCCGCGGGCCGTCCGCGATGCGATTCGGGCGGCGATCGGAGATGTTCTCGCCGAAGTGCCGGAGAAGCCCGAGGGGTTCCGGCCCCACGTCTCAGTGGCGTACAGCAACAGCGACGGCCCTGTGGACGCCATCCTGGAGACCCTCGGCGCGGCCAGCGTTCCACCGGTCAACGCGCGTATCGGGTCAGCAGAGTTGATCGTGCTGCACCGCGACAACCGTTTGTACGAATGGCAGCCGTACGCCACTGTGGAACTTGGCTGAGTCTCTGAGGTCCGCCACGTGCTGCCCGGCTAGTGCGTGCCGCTGAGGGTTTTGCCGACGTTCGCGAAGCCCTTCGTCTCCGCCACCAGCCTTCCGTCGCGCACCACTTGGAACGTCACGTTCCCGTTCACGATCCGGGGGAAGCCCGGCGTGCCCAGCATGTCCTGGTAGCGCCAGCGCAGTGGTGGGGTCAGGCCGCCCGTGTCGACGCGTACGCCGCGGTCCAGGCTGTCCGCGATCTTGCCGGAGGTGATCACATCGCTGTTGACCGACTCGATGACCGCCTTGAGGGCGGTGTACGCGATCCAGGTGGTCTGGGCGCCCGGGTCGGTCGGGTCGATGTCGTTGTCGCCGAAGGCGTACTTGTCGATCACGTCGCGCATCGGCTTCCACGCCGGGTCGCTCGCCACCGGGTACCAGCCGGTGAGGTACGCGCCCTCGAAGGGGCCGTCCTTGCCTCCCGTGCGGTTGATCAGCGGCTGGCCGACGCTGCCGAGGACCGACGAGACGCGGATGTCGCGGCCGTCCTCGGGGAGGCGGCGGTAGGAGTCGAAGAAGGTCTCCGTGCGGTCGCCGAGGACCGCGGTGACACAGCCGCCGTCCTCGGCGCCTTCGCGGGCACGGGTGGACGCCTTGGTGTAGTCGGTGGCGTCCTCCGCCGCGCGGATGTCGATGGCCGGGCCGCGGTCGCCCTTGGCCAGACCGGAGTTGAGCAGCTCGGGTTGGTCGTCGCCGGTGATCGTGTCGGGCCGTACCAGCGCGGTCTTCTCGCAGTTGCGGGCCAGCTGGAGGCCGTTGCCCGCGAGGAGCGTGGCCTGGCCGCCGTTGACGGGGTACGAGAGGAAGCTGGTGAACTCCTCCTCCGTGACGCCGTATCCGCCGAGGTACGGGATCGACGCGGCCTCCAGCGGTGCCATGAACTCGCGGCCGTGCTGGCTGTACGAGCCGACGACCGCGACGGCCTTCTCCTTCACCGCCCGGCGCGCGCACTCGGCGGCGCCCGCCGTGTCGTTGCGTTCGTTGCAGGTCAGGACGCGCAGCTCATGGCCGTCGATGCCGCCGGACGCGTTGACCCAGCGGGCGTACGCCTTGGCCATGGCGGGCATACCGGGCAGATTGGTGGCGTTGGTGCCGACCGGCGCCCAGGTCATGACCGTGACGGGCTCTCTGGAGCCCCCCGAGCCGCCAGGGAGCACCCCGCAGCCGGTCAGAAGGGAAAGAAGCGAAGCCCCGGCCGCCGTCATACAGAGAGCGCGGACCGCACTGGACTGGACTGGGCGGGGGGAGGTGGAGCATCGCCAACCGGTCATAGTCCTGCACACTCGCGCCTTACGCGTAACACCTGAGTGAGCGGGGACCAATGTTCGGTGTCCTGGAGGTGAATTACGGGGGCCCGGCCGGACGTCCCCGGGCGGAACGTAAAGTCGTGGACTGTGCAGCAAGGTTCCGAGAACTCTTCCCGTCGTGCCCGTCGCTCCCCCACCATGGGCGGCATGCCGCTCAATGACATGCCGTGGTGGCGCTGGCGCAGCAATGTGCGCTCGGCGCTGCACATGCTTTCCGATCCCGTCTTTCACCAGGAGTACTGGCTGGCCGGCCTGGAGGGGTACGGCGACGTCACCGACGCCGTCTACCGTCTCGTCGAGGACACCTGGCTGGACAACTGGTCCGCCGAGAAATACGTCGGCACGATCTTCCGCGACTCGGGCGAGGCCGCCCTCGTCGATCTCGCCGTGCTCCGGGTGCTGCGCATCATGCACCAGGTCGGCGCGGACGCCCCCGTCTCCGCCTATCTGGAGCATCATGGCTGGCCGGAGGCGGTACGGGCGGCCCGCGAGGCGCACGTACGGCTGGCGACGAGCGACGGCGACGACCCGGATGTGGTGCCGACCTCGCTGGATGTGCTGCGGATCATGACGCGGTCCGCCTGACGCCGCTGTGGCATCGTGAGGTCACCCGGAGTGATCGGCGCGATGTCCCCGTGCTTCATGTCCCCGTGCTTCATGTCCACGTGCGTCAGGTCCATGTACGCAATGTCCACGTACTGGCCGATTCCGGGGCGCGCGGGACAGATGTGGGATCCTCTGGGGTCATGACCACCGCCACGCCGCCACCCGCCGCCCCGCCGTCCGCCGCCTCCGATCAGTACGTCCTGACGCTGTCGTGCCCGGACAAGCAGGGCATCGTGCACGCCGTGTCGAGCTATCTCTTCATGACCGGCTGCAACATCGAGGACAGCCAGCAGTTCGGGGACCACGACACGGGTCTGTTCTTCATGCGGGTGCACTTCTCGGCGGACGCCCCGGTGACCGTGGAGAAGCTGCGGGCGAGCTTCGCCGCCATCGGTGACTCGTTCCGGATGGAGTGGGCGATCCACCGCGCGGACGAGCGGATGCGGATCATCCTCATGGTCAGCAGGTTCGGCCACTGCCTGAACGATCTGCTCTTCCGGGCCTCCACCGGCGCGCTGCCGGTGGACATCGCCGCGGTCGTCTCGAACCATACGGACTTCGCCGATCTGGCCGCCTCGTACGACATCCCGTTCCACCACATCCCGGTGACCAGGGACACCAAGGCGGCGGCCGAGGCCGAACTGCTGGAGCTGGTGCGCGCGGAGCGGGTGGAGCTGGTCGTGCTCGCCCGCTATATGCAGGTCATCTCGGACGATCTGTGCAAGCAGCTGAACGGCCGGCTCATCAATATCCACCACTCCTTCCTGCCGAGCTTCAAGGGCGCCAAGCCGTACCACCAGGCGCACGCGCGCGGTGTGAAACTGATCGGCGCGACGGCGCACTATGTGACCGCCGAGCTTGACGAGGGTCCGATCATCGAGCAGGAGGTCGAGCGGGTCGGCCACCAGGTCACGCCCGCGCAGCTGGTCGCGATCGGCCGGGACGTGGAGTGCCAGGCGCTGGCGCGCGCGGTGAAGTGGCACGCGGAGCACCGGATCCTGCTCAACGGGCACCGCACCGTCGTCTTCGGCTGACCGGCCCCGGCCGACGGGACCTGCTCTTCCACGGGACCTGGTCTTCCACGGGACCTGGCTGACGGGACCTGGTCTAGCGGCCCTGTTCGGCCGGCCCCGGTCGACAGCCCGTGTGGGGCGCTTTCAGAGACGGCTCATCGTGGCCGCCGCGAACAGCACATCCCTGATCGCCTCACGGTCACCCTCCTGACCCGCCGCCGCGTCCTCCGGCGAGACCCGTCCGGCCACCAGCTGGCAGAACTCGACGCCGTCCAGCGCGACCTGCGCCACGGCACGCTCGCGGGAGCCGACCGCCGCCGGCGAGTCCAGCGCGATGTACCAGTCACCGCCGCCCGCGCCCTCGATCTCCAGATGCAGCGACCGGCCGGGGGCGCCCGCCGTCACCAGCTCCTGGGCCGGCGCCGCGAGACCGCTCCGGCGGCGGATGGCGAGCGCGGCGGGGAGCAGCCGGGTCGCCAGATCGATCATCTCGTGCAGATGGCCGCCGCTGGGCGGCTTGTACGGGTAGTCCACCGCCTCCGCGATGTCCGCGCCGTGCACCCAGCACTCGAAGGCACGGTCGAGCAGCGCGTCGCGCAGGGGCAGGGCGAAGAAGCCGTACGACACGGAGAGTTCGGCGACGCCGCGCCCGGCGAAGGACACCGTTCTGATGAGCGTGTGGCTCTGCTCGCGCCAGGGCTCGTGGATGGTGCGGGTCGGCGGGGGCTTCGCCGCCCGCCAGAAGCTCTCCGTACGCGCGGTCGGGTGGACGGGGGCGTCGGAGCCGCCGAGCGGGTCGTCGAGCCCGAGGGAGGTGGCGATCAGGCCGTCGACGGTCATCAGATGGCCGATCACTCCCGCGACGGTCGTCCGGCGGGTGACGGTCCCCTCGTCCTCGTACCACTTGAGCCGTACGGGCGCGTGCCACTCGGCGTCACCGATGTCCCGCAGGAGCGCGTCGAGGCGAGCGGTCTCGGCATCGTACGGAGCGGCCCAGCCGGGCACCGGGACACGGGCGGGGCGGCGGCCGAGAGCGTTCTCCAGCACGCGGGAGCGCAGCAGTGGGTCGAGATCCAGGTTCCCGTCGGCGTGCAGCAGCCCCACGGCGTCGCGCAGCCGGAGCGCCTCGTCCGCGCAGGGGGCGCACTCGGTGAGGTGCGCTTCGACGAGCGCGGTCTCCTCGGCGGAGCAGGCGCTCAGCGCCCAGGCGCCGAGCAGCGACATGAGCACCTTGTGCGACAGCGGCTCGGCGGCGGGCGGCGCCTCACGCCCCTCGGGCGCCGCACGCTCCTGGAGCCCCTCATGCCCCTGGGGCACGTCGCGCGCCTCGGGTACGTCACGTGCCTCCGGTGCCGCACGCGCCTCGGGTACGTCACGTGCCTCCGGTGCCTCGCGCGCCCGCGGTCGCGCCTCCTCCGTCACATCGTCCGGCGCCGTCCTCGGACCCGGAATACGGAGGAAACCCGCCGACTCGTCGGGATCGCGGCCGTCATGGAAGCCGCCGTCCAGCGGGCCGGTCACAAGGAACGTCCGGTTCCCGGCGGCGAAGAGCCGCTTTGTGCCTGGGTGCTGGCCGTGGAGAGCAGTTGCAGCCCGAGCCGCAGCCGGCGCCGCGCCTCGTCCTCCGTGACACCCAGGTCCGCCGCGGTCTGGCGGTAGTCCCTGCGCTGGAAGTACGCCAGTTCCAGCGCGTCCCACAGGGGCGTCGGCATCGACCTGACTATGTAGTCCGCCCGCGCGGCCACCGAGACCCGGCTTATCTTCTGCTCCAGTTCCTCCGCCGAACCGTCACCGCGCGCCTCGTACGCCTCCGCTTCCGTACGCCGGAGCCGCTGCACGGCCAGCCGCTGTGTGACTTTCGCCACCCAGGAGCGTATGGAGCCCTGTTTGGGGTCGTATGTGTCCGGGTTCTCCCAGACATGGCCGAAGACTTCACGGGTGACCCGGTCGGCCGCGGCGTCGTCGTCGAGCACCCGGTGGGCCAGGCCGTGCACCAGCGACGCGTACCGGTCGTACAGCTCCCCGAGAGCCGCCGCCTCGCCCCGTGTCAGCCGCTGGTGCATCCTGCGGTCCCACCGGGGCGGTGTGTCCTTCGCCATGCGACCCCCAGCCCTGTTCCTCTGTGCGCCTGCCTGTGCCTCTGTCCGTTCCCGTGCCCCTGTCCACCATCATGTCGAAGCCCGCCGACGGCCACCATTGGCCACCGTTCCTTCGAATGTAGTGGGCGTCGCCGATAACGCACTCCCCTTTGCCCAAGTGCGCCCCCGAGGCGCTCCTGTGGGGCCGGCGCGCGGCGTCGGCGGGTGGCGCAGTGAGGTTGCACAACGTTTCACGGGGACGCGGCGGGGCAGTGGCGGGATGAGGAAGGACGACTTCCGGATCAGCCTCCGCCGGCTCTTCCGGACCGGTCCCATCCGGATCAGCCCAGGTACCCGAGGAAAGGTCCAGGCGCGTGACGCTCACGATGGAGGACTCCGAACAGGGCCCGTGGACCGTGCTGCACATCACCGGTGAACTGGACATCGTGACCTCGCCGGAGGTCCGCCAGCGGGTCCATGACGCGGTCGCAGCCGGGCGCCACGCGCTGGTGCTCGACCTCTCCCAGGTGTTCTTCTGCGACTCCAGCGGGGTCGGCGTACTGATCGCCTCGCGCAGACTGCTCCACTCCTGCCGCGGCAGACTCCATGTCATCCTGCCGGCCCGTGGCGCCGAGGCGGGTTCGCACGTCAACCGGGTTCTGGCGGCCCTCGGCGTACGCCGTCTCTTCGAGGTCTATCCAGACGTGCCCGCGGCCGTCGACGACGCGGTCCAGCCGCTTTCCGCGTAGCGGTTCCGCGCGTAACGGGACACATCGCGGCCCCCGGCCGTCGTACGCTCCGGGGATGGACAGCGCAGAGTACGAGGCCAAGATCGCCTCCCGGTTCGCAGCCTTCGACCAGGACGGCAGCGGGTACATCGACCGTGAAGACTTCAGCGGAGCGGCGGCGGCGCTGCTCGCCGAGTTCGGTACGACGGCACGCTCCGACAAGGGACAGGCGCTCTACAGCGGGGCCGAGGCGTTCTGGCAGGGCATGGCCGGGATCGCGGACGTGGACGGCGACCAGCGGGTCAGCAGGCAGGAGTTCGTCACCGGCGCGGTGAAGCGGCTGCGCGACAACCCGGAGCGGTTCGCGGAGATCGCCCGTCCGTTCCTGCGCGCCGCGATCGCCGTGGCCGACGAGGACGGCGGCGGGGTGACCCCGGCGTCGGCCGAGCGCGCGCTGAGGGTGCTCGGTGTCGAGCCGGAGGCGGCGACGCGGGTGGCGGCGGAGCTGGACGTGGACCACGACGGCAGGATCCACGAGGGAGAGATCCTGTCCGGTTTCGCGGCGTACTACGTGACGCCCGAGCCCTGATGAGCGTTCCGGGGCCGGTGCGCCGGCCCCGGTGACCCGCGGAGGTGCCCGGCGGAGGTGACTCGTCGTGGTGACGCGCGGTGGTGACGCGCGGTGATGACGAGTCGAGGTGACGTGCCACGGCGCTCGCCGCGGCGGTTCGCCGCGTTAACTCCCTTCCCGCGGACGGGAAAAGCTCTGGCCTCAGCGCTCTGATGCGTCACCGTCCGTGGCCGGAACGCGGCGTCCGGGGCCGATACCGGGTTGTGTCCTGGCGACGGGCCGTCACAGGCCGGAGTCGTGTCCGGCCTCCGGTACGCTCCGTGGGGTGCGAGAGGTTGCGAGGCGCGACGGTCGCGGTGCTGCCGGTACGGCGGCTCCGGGATCGCGAATGTGCGCCGCTCGCGCGGTACATAGGCGCTGTGCGCGCCCGTGTTCGACTCCCCGCGACGCGCGTCGCACAGTATGCACTACGCGTACTCCTTCGCGCTGGAATATGCCCGAAGCGCTTGTTGCGGTGACTGTACGTCAACCATGCTGTCTCGCAAGGAAATCACGTTCCGTGACTCTTGTGACTCTTGTGACTCTGTTGAGGACCTTGTCGAGGCGCGAGGCGATGTGTCCGCCGGTTCGGATGGTGTGAGCGGTGCAGGTGCTTCAGGTTCAGTTGGAGGTCGGGCCGGATCCCGCGGAGGTGGGGCGGGCCCGCAGATGGGCCCGGTCCAGGCTGGCCGGTTCCGGCATAGAGGACGATGAGCCGGTCGCCGAGACGCTGATCCTGCTCATCTCGGAGCTGGTCACCAACGCCGTGGTGCACACCGGCTGTCCGGCCGTGCTGCGGATGCTCTTCGGCTCCGGGGCGGCCGAGGCCGGGACCGTACGGGTGGAGGTCGCCGACGCCAGCGCCTGCCCGCCGCGTCCGCGCCACGCGGACGGCGAGGACACCAACGGCCGCGGTCTGGAACTGGTCGACGGTCTGGCCGACCGGTGGGGCTGGCAGCCGGAGGGCGCGGGCAAGCGCATCTGGTGCGAGGTCGACAGAAGCGCGCCGGGGGTAGCGCCGGAAGCATATGCCCCGGCCGTCTATGAGCCCTCGTGCGCTGTGCCGCGGCCGGCGTGACGCGCCGATCCCCCGAATCGCCGTTGACGGGGAACTCCGGCGTGATCACGCTGGGGTGAGCGATCCGCCGCGAGGGGACGCAGAGGGCGCGGGTCGCGTCCTCGGCGAGTGCGGTTCGCGGCCCGGCGCCGGTTCTCGGAGCCCGTACGCCGGGGTGAGCCGGATGGCGGACGGCGACGCGGCGCGTGCGCGCCCGCCATCCGGCTCCTGAACGGCCCCGCCTGAACGGCCCCGCCTGAACGGCCCTGCCCGAACGGCCCCGTTCTCACCGGTTCGTGCTCACCTGTCCGCTCCGGGGCCGGGCTCCCGTCCCCGTCCCCGTCCCCGTTCCCGTTCCCGCTTTCGCTCCCGCCCGGAACGTACGGCGGTAGACCGTCGGCGGAACGCCCAGCGCCGACTGGAGATGCTGGCGCATCGACTGCGCCGTGCCGAACCCCGCGTCCCGCGCCACCTGATCGACCGACAGATCCGTCGACTCCAGCAGATGCCTGGCCCGTTCGACCCGTTGCAGCACCAGCCACTGCCCCGGGCTGATCCCGGCCTCCTCGCGGAAGCGGCGCGTGAACGTCCGTACGGACATCGACTCCCGCTCCGCCATGTCGCGCAGCTGTATCGGTTCGTGGAGACGCGTGAGGGCCCAGTCGCGCGCGGTCCCGGTGGTCGCCAGCTGCGGTTCCGGGACCGGGCGTTCGATGTACTGCGCCTGGCCGCCGTCCCGGTACGGCGGGACGACCGTACGCCGCGCGACCTCGTTGGCCACCGCCGTGCCGTGATCGCGCCGGACGATATGCAGGCACAGATCGATCCCGGCGGCGACCCCGGCGGAGGTCAGTACGTCGCCGTCGTCGATGAACAGGACGTCCGCGTCCACCTTGACCTGCGGGAACAGCCGCTGGAAGTGGGCGGCGGAGGACCAGTGGGTGGTGGCGGGGCGGTCGTCCAGATATCCGGCGGCGGCCAGTACGTAGCTGCCGGTGCAGATCGAGACCATGCGCGTGCCGGGCCGCAGCCGGGCGAACGCGGCGTGGAGTTCGTCGGTGAGCCTGCCCGTGTCGAAGACCGGACCCAGTTCGTAGGACGCGGGAATGACGACCGTGTCGGCGGTGGCGAGCGTCTCGGGGCCGTTCTCGACGAGGATCGAGAAGTCGGCGTCGGTCCGTACCGGCCCCGGTTCCCGGACCGAGCAGGTCACGATCTCGTACAGCGGCTCGCGGGAGGAGTCGCGCGCACGGCCGAAGATCCGCTGTGGGATGCCCAGTTCGAAGGGGATCGCTCCGTCGAGCGCGAGGACGACGACCCGGTGCGGGCGGCGGTCCGGCATGGTGTGGCTCTCCTCTCCTCCGGTCTTCGTGGTCCGTTCCTCGGATGGACTCTGGTGGTCCAGACCATTCCTTGATATCAGTCGCGTCTGTGACAGAAAAGCGCACGGTGGCTCCGGGCATTCCCGAACCGGCCGCCCATCCGTACGAAGCCCCGGCCGGGACGGCGCCGGAAGGGGTCGTCCGTACCCTCTGGAACCGTAACTTCCGGCTCTTCTTCCTCGCCCGTACCATCGCGCGCTTCGGGGACGGCATGGTGCCCGTCGCCCTCGCCGCCGGGCTGCTCGACGCCGGATACGGCGCGTCGTCCGTCAGCTTCGCGCTCGGCGCCTGGATGGCGTGTTTCGCCGGGTTCGTGATCGTCGGGGGAGTGCTGGCCGACCGGTTCACCCCGCGCCGGATGATGGTGCTGGCGGACGGCGTACGGCTGGTGGGCACGGCGGTGCTGGCCGTCGCCTTCGCCGCGGGCGCGCCCGCGCTCTGGCTCGTCTACGCGCTCAGCGCGCTCAACGGCCTGGGCGCCGCGATCTTCCAGCCGGGGGTGGCCAGCATGCTCCCGCGGCTCGCGCCCGATGTGCAGCGGGGCAACGCGGTGCTGCGGGTCGCGGAGTCGCTGACCGCGATGGCGGGCCCCGCGATCGCGGGCGCGCTGGCCGGCTTCGGCGGGCCCGGCCTGATCTTCGGGGTCAACGCGGCCACCTTCGGGATCAGCGGGATCTGTCTCTTCCTGATCCGGATGGCGTCGGTCGCGCCCGTGGTGACCGGTGAGTCGATGCTCGCCGAACTCCTCGGCGGCTGGCGCGAGTTCCGGGCCAGGTCCTGGCTGTGGGGGGTCATCGCCGTCTGGTCGGTGTACGGCATCACGGTGCTCGGCCCGCTCACACCGCTGGAGGCGGTCGTCGTCACCGAGCGGCACAGCTCCGCGATGTTCGGTCTGATGATGACCGTCCATGGCGCGGGGAACGTGGCGGGCGGGCTGCTGGCGATGCGGCTGCGCCCGGTCAGACCCCTGTTCGCGGGCGCGCTCTCGCTGTTCGGGGTGATCGCGAACGTGCTGGTCCTGGCGTACGACGTGCCGGTGCCGCTGCTGGCCGCGGGCTTCTTCGTCGGGGGTGTGTCGCTGGCGTTCTGGCTGGTCATGTGGTCGACGACGGTCCAGACGCAGATCCCCGACGAGGCGCTCAACCGGCTGCACGCGTACGACGTGGCGGGTTCGCTGATCATGCTGGCGGTGGGGCGGGCGCTGGCCGGACCCGTCGCGGAGGCGGTGGGGGTACGGGAAGTGCTGGTGGCCGGCGCGGTGATCAATGTGGGGGTGTGTGCGGTGCTGCTGGCCGTACCGGCGATCCGGGGCCTGAAGCGGGTGGAGCGAGTGGAGTGAGCGGAGTGAGTTGGGTGAGCGGAGTGAGCAGGGTGAAGTGAGATGTCGTGGGTTGGTGCGGGGGTGGTGCGCGGGCGGCGGCAGGGCGGTGCGAGGCGGTGGCCCGATCCCAGCGAATGCTGACCGTCGGGCCACTCGTCGGCGGCCCGACGCCCCCCGATGCTGTCTGACGTGACCCAGACAACCGACCTCTCCTCGAACGGCGCCGAGGCGCCCGACCCGTCCGTGCCGCTTGAGCCCCCCGCGCCGCTCCCGCCCCGCGCCCCGGGGCGCGTCCACCGGGCGTGGTTCGTCGCCGCCGTCACGTTCGTGACGATCATCGGCGCGGCGGCGTTCACCTCGCTTCCCGGTCTGCTGATCGAGCCGCTGCACACGGAGTTCGACTGGTCGCGCGGCACGATCGGCTTCGCCGTCTCGGTCAACCTCGCGCTGTACGGACTGACCGCGCCGTTCGCCGCGGCGCTGATGGACCGCTTCGGTATCCGCCGGGTCGTCGCCGTCGCGCTCACCGTCATCTCGATCGGTTCCGTACTGACGGTATGGATGACCGCGGCCTGGCAACTGGTGCTGTACTGGGGCGTTCTGGTCGGTCTCGGCAGCGGTTCGATGGCGCTCGCCTTCGCCGCGACGGTGACCAACCGCTGGTTCGTGGCGCGGCGCGGTCTGGTCACCGGCATCCTCACCGCGGCGGGCGCCTCGGGCCAGCTGGTGTTCCTGCCGCTGCTCTCCTGGCTGGTGGAGCACCACGGCTGGCGCCCGGCCGCCGTCACCGTCTCGCTGGCCGCTCTCGCGGTGGTCCCGTTCGTCTGGCTGCTGCTGCGGGACCACCCGGCGGATGTCGGCCTGCCCGCGTACGGCGCCGAGGCGTTCATACCCAAGCCCGCGCCGGTGACGGGCGCCGCGCGGCGCGCGGTCTCGGTGCTGGTCTCGGCGGCGCGTACCGGACCGTTCTGGCTGCTCGCCGGGACCTTCGCGATCTGTGGCGCCTCGACGAACGGTCTCGTCAAGACCCACTTCGTACCGGCCGCGCATGACCACGGCATGCCGATCACGGCCGCCGCCTCGCTGCTCGCGGTGATCGGCGTCTTCGATGTGGTCGGCACGATCGCCTCCGGCTGGTTCACCGACCGCTTCGAGGCCCGCAGGCTGCTGGCGGTCTACTACGCGCTGCGCGGTGTCTCGCTGCTCTTCCTGCCCATGCTGCTGGCGCCTTCCGTCCATCCGCCGATGCTCTTCTTCATCGTCTTCTACGGCCTGGACTGGGTCGCGACCGTTCCGCCGACGATCGCCCTGTGCCGTGAGCACTACGGCGACGACAGCGCGATCGTCTTCGGCTGGGTCCTCGCCTCGCACCAGGTCGGCGCGGCGGTGATCGCCTTCGCGGGCGGTCTGGCGCGGGACGTCTTCGGCTCGTACGACGTGGTCTGGTACGCCTCGGGGGCGCTGTGCGCGGCGGCGGCGCTGATGGCGCTGGTGATCAGGCGCAGGACGGTCGTGGCCGGCTCTGTCTCCGGTTAGAGGAGCTGATCATCCCGGAGGCCGAGGATCGCGCGGATCCGCGCTCATAGGCTCGGTCACATCACGGAACGCGGTCGACCACCGGGTCTTCCCGTTCCGTGCGGTGGTCGGGCACATCGGCCGCCTATCCACGTGATGTCCGTTCCGGGGAGGATCTCCATGTCCAAGCGCATCGTCGTTCCGTCACTTGCCGGTGCCGTCGCACTCGGCGGTATCGCCATCGGTGGCATCGCATGGGCCGGTCCGTCCGGCGCCGCGTCCACCGCAGCGCCCGTCAAGCCGGCGGTGGAGAACGGCGCGGCCCGCTACGTCGCCCCGGCCGGCGGCGCCGCGGGCTCGCTCACCTTCACCGCGAAGGTGACCGACGACTCGGGAGTCCGGAGCCTCAAGGTCCTTGCCTGGCCGAAGAGTTCGGACCTCAAGCCGACGGCCGCGGAAGTGGCGACCGCCGAGAGCGCCACGTGCGAGAAGTCCTCGGCGCGGACGTCCGCGTGCACCTACACCCTGAAGGTCACCCCCAAGGAGGCCGCCGAGCTGCCCGAGGGCGTCTGGAACGTCTCCGTACTGGCGACGGCCGAGGACGGGGACACGACGTTCGTGCCCGAGGCCGCGGCCTTCAGCGTCCCGCGCTGACCCCGCCGCCGTGCCCTCCCGCGCGTGCGAGAGGGCACGGCGACAGGCTTCAACGAGAAGACGCGGTCCGGGAGGAGGCCAGGGCCTTCGCTATCTTGCGCGCGTCCCTCGCCATCTCGCGGAGGTTCCCGCTGATCGGGTTGGTGAAGCCCGTGAAGTAGAGGCCAGGCGCCCGCTCCGGTGTCCGGCCGCCGTGGGCCACCGGCCGCCCCCGCTCGTCCAGTACGTCCAGATGCCCCAGCAGGTCCTCCAGGGCCCGGCGGTAGCCGGTCGCCGCGATGACCGCGTCGGGGGCGATGCGGGAGCCGTCCGCCAGCACGACCTTGCCGGGCTCGAAGGACGCGACCGCCGCCACCGGTTCGACCCGGCCCTTGCGCACCGCCTTGATCAGACCCACGTCCTGCACCGGGATCGCGCCCTCACGCACCCGCGAGTACAGGCCCGTATCCGGGCGCGGCAGACCCTTCGCCGACAGGTCGGGCACCGCGATCCGGGCCAGCACCCGCGCCGCGCGGTCGACCAGCCGGACCGGCAGCCGGCGGACCAGCACGGCGGTCGCCTGCGCCGGCCAGCCCAGCGTGGAGCGGCGCACGATGTGCGGGACGGTACGGACCGCGAGGCGCACCCGCGCCGCGCCGCCCTCGACGAGGTCCACGGCGATCTCCGCACCCGTGTTGCCCACCCCGACGACCAGGACGTCCTTGCCCTCGTACGGCCGGGGGTTGCGGTACTCGCCCGCGTGCAGCAGCTCGCCGCCGTACGACGCACGGCCGGGCCAGGACGGCAGCCTGGGCGTGTGGTTGTAGCCGGTGGCCACGACGATGGCGCGGCCGGTCAGCTCCCGGCCGCCGGTCGCCCGCAGCAGCCAGCCGGTCCCGTCGGGGGAGCGCTCGACCCGGGTGACCTCCACCCGGGTGACGATGTCCAGGCCGTGGAACTCCGCGTACTTCTCCAGATAGCGCACCAGCCGCGCGCGGGGCACCCAGCGCCCGAAGGAACGCGGGATCCGCAGACCGGGCAGGGCCGACATCCGGCGCGTGGTGTGCAGCCGCAGCCGGTCGTAGTGGCCGCGCCAGGAGGCCGCGACGGCATCGGACTTCTCCAGTACGACGGCCTGTACGCCCTGCTCGCGCAGCGCGGCCGCGACGGCGAGCCCACCGGGGCCCGCGCCGATGACGTATACGGGAAGGCTGTTGGCGCGGTCGGAATCGTCGGGCATGAGAGCTGAGCGTAACCGGAACCTCACTTGTTGGGACTCGGTCAAGGCAAGGAAAGGGTTGCGAATCGATCACATCCCTTGTCCCGTCGGACCCGAAGCGTGGGGCGGCGCAAGGCAGTTCAACGGGGGCCGGCGGTTCGCGGGGGCTCGTTACGGCTCACTGAGGCTCACGGCCAGAGCAACTCCCGTACCCACAGCCCCCCTTCGCGCCGGTAGCGCAGCCGTACATGCTGTCTGCGCGCGTCGCCCTGGAAGAACTCCGCCTCGTCCGGCACGAGCGCGTACGCGGTCCAGGACGGCGCCTCGGCGTCAGGATCCCGCCGCGCCCGGTCCCACGCCGCCGCGCTCGCCTCCGCCAACTCCGACGCCGAACGGAGGACTTCGCTCTGCCGCCCGACCAGCGCCGACGCCAGCGCTCCCGTCGAGCGGACCCGCAGATCCGCGTAGCTCTCCTCGGTGCCCGCCGTGCGGACCCTGCCCCGCAGGCGTACGGCACGCCCCTGCGCCGCCCAGTAGAAGCCGAGCGCGGCCTCGGGGCGCGCGGCCAGCTGGCGGCCCTTGCGACTGGTCGCGTGCGAGGCGAAGTGCCAGCCGTGCGCGTCCGCGTCGTGCAGCATCAGCGTCCGGACGTCGGGTCTGCCCCGTTCGTCGACGGTCGCGAGCGTCATCGTGTGCGGCTCCGGCTGGCCGGCGGCCACCGCTTCGGTGAACCAGCGGTGGAACAGCGGCAGCGGCTCGTCGGGCACGTCCCCCGGATCGAACACGGGCAGTTCGGTGTCCCAGACGGGCTGGGCGCGCAGCAGGGCGCGGAAGGTCTCTTGCCGCCGGTCGTCGTCCATGCGGACCATTCAACTGGCTGGTGGTGGAACAGCTGACGCTTTTCGGGGGGTGTTCCCGGCGGAGGATGCCGGTGCGCCGATCGGGGCGCTGATGGAACGGCTGCTGCCGCCGGCGTGACAGAACGGGGAGGGGGCACGTCGTACGTATGTACCGTGGCCGCCGGCCCCTGCGCCGGCCCGCTTCGGCGGGTCAGGTCGGTCGCGTTGCCGCTGTTGTCGCTTGTCGCCAGTCGCGGCTGATGCCGCTGTTCGAGCTGTTCGTGCTGTTCGTGCTGTTCGTGCTGTTCGTGCTGTTCGAGCTGTTCGAGCTGCTCGTGCTGCTCGTTCGTGCTGTGCCGCGCTGTTCGGCCGTGCGTTTCGCGCCGGTGCCGCTGGGCGGGGCGCTACTTCGCGGGCTTCTTGCCGGTGATGCCCAGGTGGACCAACTGGGCGAGCGTCGGCCGCAGTTCGGCCTGTTTCACGCCCCAGCTCTGGAAGCCCTTCTGGTGCGAGGCGACCGAGGCGAGCAGCACGACCAGTGAGCCTGCCAGCGCCGCCGGGCTGATGTCCTTGTCGACCCTGCCCTTGGACTGAAGCTCCTTCACGGACTCCGTGAGGGAACCGGTCACGGAGTTCAGGATCTTCATACGGATCTTGTTGAACCGCTTGTCGCCCTCCGCCGCGCCCAGATCGACCACCCGGAGGATGGCGTCGTGTTTGCGCCAGAAGTCGAGGAAGCCGTCGACGAGTTCCTCGGACGTCTGCCAGCCGGCCTTGCCGGCCCAGGAGCGGCCGGAGACCAGCTCGGTCAACCCGGTGCCCTCCTTGGCCATTTCCTCGGCGATCTCAAGGACAGCGCCCTCGACGTCCGGGAAATACTGGTAGAAGGTCGCGGGTGACGTGCCCGCCTTGCGGGCGACGTCGATGACTTTGACGTCCCGGTACGGCGAGGAGCTGAGCATCTCGCCGAGGCAGTCGAGCAGCTTCTGCCGCGTCGCCTGCCCGCGTCGACCAGCCACGCGGCCGTCGACGGTGCGCACTTGTCCTGTCATGCAGTCAGCTTACCGAGGGGTGATCCGAGCGCGATTTGGCCGAAGCAAATGGGGAACCGGCCATCGCGTGCGGGGCGCGGCGCAGGGCTCGGCGCACGCGTCGGCGCACGCGTCGGCGGGGGCGTCGGCGGGGGCTCGGGCGTGGATCCGGGAGGCGGGCGGCGCGGGCGCGGGCTTGAATAGTGTTATCAACAGCCTGTGGACAACTTCGGTGGATAACTCGGGGTGGTGGCGGGTTCACGCTGCGATAATGAATCAATTGTTCTATTTATCCATACGGAAGGAGTCCGGGACATGGACGCATTCGCGGAAGGCACACCGTGCTGGGTGGATGTGTCGCTCCCCGATCTGGAAGCGGGCAAGCGCTTCTACGGGGAGTTGTTCGGCTGGACCTTCGGCCGGGCCAGGGGCATGGAGGACGGGCACTACACCGTGGCCTTCAGCGGCGGGAAGCGCGTCGCGGGCCTCATCGCCAAGCGGGACGGCCGGATGCCGACCGTATGGACCGTCTATTTCGCCACTCCGGACGCCGACGCGCTCAGTGAACGGATCAGGGAGACGGGCGGCCAGATGGTGCGGGAGCCGCTGGCCGTCGGACGGTTCGGTGTGATGGCGCTGGCCGCGGACCCGGCGGGCGCCGTCTTCGGGCTCTGGCAGGTGAGCGAGGACCTCGGCTTCGAGAAGACGGGCCTGCCGGGATCCTTCTGCTGGGCAGAGGTCTACACGAGGGACAAGGAAAGCGTCGATCCCTTCTATGAGAAGGTCTTCGGCTTCCGGGGGACGGACCTCCCGGGGGACGGCGTCGACTTCCGGCTGTGGTCCCCAGCCGGTTCCGCGCCGGGCTCGGACAGTGCGATCGGCGGGCGCAGCGTGATAACGGACGCGTTCCCGGCGGAGCTGCCCGGCCATTTCCTCAGCTATTTCTCGGTCGACGACTGCGACGAGACGGCGGCGGCGGTCGTCCGGCTCGGCGGCCGGATCACCGCACCTCCGTTCGACATCGACTACGGACGGATGGCGGGGCTGCTGGACAACCAAGGCGCGTACTTCGCCGTCCTGGCCGAGCCGAAGCGTGGGCCGGAGCGCCCGCGGGAGCCGGAAGCGGAGGCGGTGGCAGGGGCGGGACCAGCGGCGGGCGAGCGGGCGGCGGAGGGGGCCGAGCCGGGCGCGGGACCCGGGCCGGAGCGGGCAGCGGAGCCGGAAAGCACATGAAGTGTCCGGATCGGGGTGAGACACCCCGATCCGCCCCCGGGTTCGCAACCGCCGCCTCCGACAGGAAGAATCAGGGGGCACGGGGCCGTACCGTTGTGGCCCGTACGGGGAGGTGGCACGCAAGTGGAGCAGCTGACGCAGCACGACCCGAGGCGCATCGGCCCTTTCGAGGTGCTCGGGCGGCTCGGAGCCGGCGGCATGGGGCTGGTCTATCTCGCGCGCTCGGCGTCCGGCCGCCGGGTGGCGATCAAGACAGTGCGCACCGAGCTTGCCGAGGACCAGTTGTTCCGGGTCCGCTTCACGAGAGAGGTGGAGGCCGCACGCGCCGTCAGCGGGTTCTACACCGCGGCCGTCGTGGACGCCGATCCGCGGGCCGCCGTGCCCTGGCTGGCGACGGCGTATGTGCCCGCCCCCTCGCTGGAAGAAATAGTGAATGAGTGCGGTCCGATGCCCGCCCAGGCGGTGCGCTGGCTCGCGGCGGGGATCGCGGAGGCGCTCCAGTCCATCCATGGCGCCAACCTCGTGCACCGCGACATGAAGCCGTCGAATGTCCTGGTGGTGGAGGACGGGCCCCGGGTCATCGACTTCGGTATCGCCTCCGGGGTCTCCAACACCCGGCTGACCATGACCAATGTCGCCGTGGGCACGCCCGCGTACATGTCGCCCGAGCAGGCCCGCGACTCGCGCAGTGTGACGGGCGCCAGCGATGTCTTCTCGCTCGGCTCGACGCTCGTCTTCGCCGCCACGGGACACGCCCCCTTCCATGGCGCCAACCCTGTCGAGACGGTCTTCATGCTGCTGCGCGAGGGCCCGGACCTGGCGGGACTGCCGGAGGAGCTGCGCCCGCTCATCGAGGCGTGCATGAAGATGGACGCCTCGCAGCGGCCCTCGCCCGCCGATCTCCAGTCCCAGCTGGCCCCGCATCTCTTCGCCTCGGGCAGCGACGACAGCGGTACGGCGTCGGCGTGGCTGCCGGATCTCGCCACCGCGATGATCGAGCGGCGCCGGGCCGGCGGCCGGGGCCCCGCGCCCGCCGTACGGACCGCGGGTCCCGTCGCCCCCGTACCGCCCAGACCCGCGCACGAGCCGCCGGTGCCCGCGCAGGCGGCCCCCGACTGGGACGCCGCGTGGCGGCCCGGCGGTGCGCGGCGGGGCGGCGGCGGGAACGACAACCAGCACGCGGGCCGGTCGGAGCCGTCGCCCGCGGTGTCGCCGCCCGCCCTGCCGCACGCGCCCCGCTCCGCGCCCCAGGACGGCCCGGTCAGACTGCCCGGCTCGCCGGTGCCGATCGGCCCCGGCCCCCGGGTCGCGGACACGCGCGTCGGCGTCGGCGGCGCCGACGCGGGCCCCGCCACCGGCTGGATCCGCCCGCCCGCCGGGCTGAACGGCGCGGACGCGCCCACCGGCCACCCGCCCGCTCCGGCCGCCCCGCCGGTGCCCTCGCCGGCCCAGCCCCCCGACGGCGCTCCCGCCCACTGGCGGCCCTGGCGGTTCCGGATGTCCAACGACGTCTGGGGGACACCGGTCGTCGACGGCGATCTGCTGTACGTCACGTCCTTCGAGGTGCACGCGCTCGACGTGGCCAGCGGACGCCGCCAGTTCAAGACCCGGGACGTGGCGTGGGCGATGGCCGTCGCCGGAGGCCGGATCCACGCCTCGGACGGGCCGACGCTGTACGCGCTCGACGGCGCGGACGGCACCGAGCGCTGGCGGCTCCAGACGGACGCCTGGGTGTACTCCCTGAAGGTCGACCGGGGCACGGTCGTCACCGGCACGCGAGGCGGCGGTGTCCAGGCGTGGGAGGCGTCGAACGGCGACAAGCTGTGGGAGACCGCCGGGGCCCAGACGGACTTCGAGACGCCGGAGGCCGGGCCCGTGATCCACGGCGGCACGGTCTACGTGTGGAAGGACGCCCGGCTGCTCGCGCTGGACGCGCGCACGGGCACCGAGCTGTGGTCGTATCCGGTCGGGGACGCCGCCTCCTGCGGGGGCGTGCCCGTGCGGGTACGGCCCGCCGCCGACGGCCAGTTGTATGTCTCGGCCGGTACGCGCGTGCTCTCCATCGACCTGGTCGGCGGCCATGTGCGCTGGCACTTCGAGGCGCCCGCGGTCTTCCTCTCCCCGCCGGCCTTCGCGCCGGGACCGGCCGTGACCGGCGGCGGTGTCTATCTCGCCGACTACCTGGGCACGGTCTACGCACTGGACGCCACCACCGGCAAGGACCGCTGGCGCATCGCGACGGAGTCCCGGCAGTCGATCGAACCGGTGCTGGTCGCGGACGGCAACATCCATGTCGGCAGCGGCAGCGCGCTGTACACGCTGGACGCGGTGACGGGCACGCCCAAGTGGCGCTTCGCGGCGGGCGGCGAGGTCATCGGCGCGCCGGTCGTCGCCGACGGCCGGCTGCACTTCGGCTCGGCCGACCATGTCCTCTACACGCTCGACGCGAGCGGCGGCCAGCTGCGCTGGAAGCTGGCGACGGGCGGCGAGATCACGGGCTCGCCCGTGGCACGGCGGGGTGTGGTGTACGCGTGCAGCAAGGACCGCTGTGTGTACGCGCTGGACGCGGTGAAGGGGACGGCGACGGGGCGCGCGTCGAGATAACGGGCCGGATGGCGGGGCCGGTCAGCGGGGCCGGGGGGCGTCGGGCGGTTCTTCTGGCGGCGGACCCTCCGGCGGTGTGGAGCTGGGACTCCACGGCTCGTCGGCGATCCGGGGGAGCGACTGTGTGTCGCCGTCGTGCCGGGACCACTCCTCCGGGGGCGAGGACCGCGGCGGCTCGGGCTCGTACGCGGGCGCCTCGTATCCGTACTGCTCGCTTCCGTACTGCTCGCTTCCGTACCGCTCGCTTCCGTATCGCTCGTAACGCTGCGAGGGCTCGTACGGAGGCTGATACTGCGGCTGCGGCTGTTCGTACCGCGGCTGTTCGTACTGAGGCTGGTACCGCTCGTCGTACGGGGGCTGATACGGCGGCTGGTACTGCGGGGGCTGATACGGCTGAGGCTGGTACTGCTGCTGGTACGGGGGCTCGTAGTCGTACTGGGGCTCGCGGTTCGTCCGCCGGACGTGGCGCCGGCGGCCGCTCATCACCAGCGAGGCCAGCAACAGGACGACCCCGCCGCCGGCGGCGTACGCGACGCCGGTGCCCAGGCCCGAACCGTTGGCGCTGACGCCGAGACCGTCCGCCGACTGGCCCTGGCGCACCATCCACAGGACGGTGAGGCCGAGCACGACAAGACCCGCCAGCCCCACGAGCGTCCGCGCGCGCAGCACCACGGCGAACAGCGTGACCAGGGCGACGAAGAGGAGAGGCGGCGCCAGCGAGACGAAGACGTTGGATCCGTTGCCGGAGATGCCGTTGAACAGATCGGTGACGGGGTAGTCGCTGCCCTCCCGGCCGTCGTACCAGGGACGGAAGGGGCTGAGGACGACGGCGGCCGCTCCGATGAGGGCGAGCAGCGAGCCGAGGATGTTGCGGACCATCGCCGGCCCTCCTTCGCGGTGCGTGATCGTGCTCCGCTCGCGACGCTACGCCGCGTGTCCGGCCCCCGCCACGCGACCGCCGGGTACCCGCCACGGGGCCGAGGCACCCATGCCCCAACTGCTAGGGTGTCGCGCGCTATTGACAGGTCCACGGGCAGTGCGGCCCCTGGGCCATCGGTGAGTGAACAGCTGACTGAACAGCTGACTGAGTACCTGAACGAGTACAACGGGGGAGTGGTTCGATCGTGATGCGTCGACGTCTGAAAATCGCGGCTGTACTGGTCGTGGTGGTGCTGGCCCTGACGGGGTTCTCGTCCTCCTCGGGCGGCAAGAGCGGCAAGAGCCGCGGATCGAGCGGCGGCAGCGGCAGTGGCGGTGGGGGCGGCTGCTCCAACTCGAAGAAGAGCAACGGTTCGTACGCGGGGTCGAACGCGAACGACGACTCGGACTACGGCTCCGATGACGACTACGGCTCGTCCGGCAGCTCGTACGGCGACCCGACGCCCACGGCCACGGCGACAGACGGCTGGGAGGCGCGGGTCGTGAGCTGTGTCCGCAAGGCGAAGGGCAAGCGGAAGGCAGTCACCTACGCGAGCGTGCGGGTGACGGTGGACCCCGGTCCGACGGACTCCTACGAGGTCGACGTGAGGTTCGAGGACGCGTCCGGCTCGGTCGTCGACTTCGGCGACACGGAGGTCGAGCTTGAGGGCGGGGAGACGGCGACGGTCAAGGTCCCGATGGACAGCCCGAAGCAGGTCTCGCGCGTACGGAAGTGCGTGGCGACCGTCAGCTAGGTCCTGTCCGTGGAGCCCGGCGGAGCCGGGTTCGAGGACT
The DNA here is from genome assembly GCF_055639435.1 of Streptomyces sp. NPDC039430. Lineage (NCBI taxonomy): Bacteria > Bacillati > Actinomycetota > Actinomycetes > Kitasatosporales > Streptomycetaceae > Streptomyces > Streptomyces sp. NPDC039430. The sequence continues at coordinate 75,865 of NZ_JBVKAK010000024.1, forward strand.
GTGATGCGAGGACTGTGGGACTGGCGGTGGTGTGTGCGTGGTGAGGTTCTCGCCGTCCTGGATCGCTCAGACCCTGTCCGGTCCCAGGGCGTGTCCCAGCGGGCTCCCGCAGGGGACGGAGCTGTCTAGCGGGCTCCCGCGGGGGCACGGAGCTGTTCGGCCAGCCGCTCAAGTTCGGCCGCCGTGGCGGGCGAGCGGTCGTTGAGTCCGCTGTGCACGGCCGTCGGGCTCTTCAGGAAGCGCCGGAGCACTGCCACGAGGAGCCCTTGCGGCAGAGCCCGCAACGCGGTGAACGCGCGAGGTACCGGCGGCGTCTCCATCGCGGTGAGGTTCTGCCGCATGAGGTGGAGCATGCCGCGGACCGCGTCCGGGGCGTCGGCCAGCGCCACCGGGCCGCCCGCCGCGTGTACCGCCTGACCGAGCGGGACCTCGAACGCGGCGTGCGTCCTGAGCCAGGCGGCCATCCGCGGCTCGGCCCTGGCGTTGATCCCGGCGGTACGGAACGTCTCCACGATCCGTGCCAGCCGCGGGGTGGTACGGCCGTCGGGCTCGCCTATCGGCATCGCGACCCGGCGGGTGAGGAGATTGAGCTTGCGGTAGCGGACCACGTCGCCGTCCATCGTGCCGCCGGTCGAGGGGAAGCCGAGCAGCACCCGCTCGTGGCCGATCACCGCACCCAGTGTCTCCGGGCCGGCTGCCCAGTTGAGCAGGAACAGCACGTCACCCCGGACACCGGCGAGTGATTCGAGCACCGCGTCCACCTGGTGGGTGCGGACGAAGACGGTGATCAGGTCGTACGCGCCGTCCGGGTGCCCGACCACCGGTACCGGCACCCGTTTGACAGGACCGTTCTCCTCGGCGAGCCGCACTCCCTGCCGGCGCAGGGCGGTCAGGCGCTCGCCCCGGGCGAGGAGCGAGACGTCGTGGCCGGCCTCGTGCATGCGGGCGGCGAACAGGCTGCCGCAAACCCCGGCGCCGTACACGAGCAGCTTCATGGCAGCCCTCTTTCACACGTTTGTTTGACTCATACGTTCGTTTCATTCAAACATATGTAGAGTCCTCGTGTGGCGACCCCAGACACCCGCACCCAGATCCTCGACGCGGCCGAGCACCTCTTCGCCGAGCATGGATACCGCGGCACCTCGGTCCGCGCGATCACCAAACTCGCCGGAGCGAACCTGGCCGCCGTCGGCTACCACTTCGGCTCGAAGGCGGAGCTGATGGCCGCGGTCGCCCGCCGCGTGAGCGAGCCCGTCAACGCTGCCCAGTGCGCCGGGCTCGACACATTGCTCGCCAGGACCCCCGACCCCTCGGTCGGCGAACTGGTGGAGGCGTTCGCGGGGCCGCTGTTCGACGAGATGCCGGCCGGCGACGAGGGCGGCGCCCGGACGTCCCGGCTGATCGTGACGATCCTCAGCGACCCGGCCGAGGAGGCACGCAGCTGGACCGGCCCGGCCGAGGACTCGGTCCGTGAGCGCTACCTCGCGGCCTTCGCGCGCGTACTGCCCGGCCTCTCCCCGGAGGAGCTGTGGTTCCGGATACGGGGGATCCTCGCCGTGACGGTCGTCGACCGCCTTGAGGTCCACCAGCCGCCCTCCCCTGGCTGCGCGTCCCCGGTGGCGGGCGAGGCGGCCCGGCGATGGGCGATCACGTTCCTGACGGCGGCGATGAGTGCGCCGCCGACCCGGACCTGACGACCCGGGACAGACGCTGACGGCGCGTGTCGGATCGTGAGAGAGGCGGGCCGGGCGCATCGCCCGGCCCGCCTCTTCGTGTGTGGTCCGCCTCAGGTGGCGTGCGAGTCCTGAGGGGTGACGACGACGGGAGTGTCGCCATGGTCCTCAGGGGCGGCCATGGAGTGGCTGCCGGCCGCGAGAGCCGGCGCCGCCGAACCCGCGGCCGCCGCGGCTGCCAGAGCCGCCGTGACCAATATGCGCTTGACGAGTGTCATCTCAAATCCTTTGTGGCGGGGACTCTTGAAGCGTATGCGCGCCGGCCGCGCACGCCAGTGGTGATATCCGGACATGCCACGACCGCGACGGCCCCCCCTCCGCGCCGCCGCGGTCGTCACCCCCGTCGAAGAGGTCTGGTCAGGCAGGTTCACCAGTGGCGTGGACGTCGCCCTGCGTGGTGGCCTCGCCGCCTGTGGCGTGGACGTCCTTGACGGTGTTCTCGCCGCCGGTGGACGTCGCGTGGACGTCCTTCGGCTTCAGTACCGTCTCGTCCGTCTTCTTGTCACCCATGATCGATATCTCCCCTGTTGTGCACCATGTGCGTGATGGGCTGGGAGATGCCCGGCCGACAGCTCCCCCGGAAACCGTCGGCCGGGCATCTCAGGGACCGTTCACCGTAGTGCGCCGGTCCGTGTCGTTCCGTCTGCCCCCCGATACGACGGCTCGACGTGCACCAGAGTGGCGCGTGGCGATAAACGAACGATGAACGCCCCACTGGGGCGGGAGATCACGCCAGCAGGCACGCCGGAGCCTATGGCCCGGGTCATGCCGGAGCCCACGCCCCGGGTCATGCCGGAGCCCGCGCCCCGGGTCATGGCAGGGGTCCTGCCCCGGGTCGCGCCGGGGTCACGCCGCGGCGTGACCCCGGCGGTCATGCCGCGGCGGCCGGTGACAACAGCGCGCGCACCTCCGCCGCTTCGGCCGAACCGAGGTCCTCGTACAGGGACAGCGCCTCGCGCCAGCAGACCTGCGCCCTGCCCGTCTGCCCGATGCCGTGCAGCGCGCGGCCCAGGACCGTCAGCACGTTCCCACGCCGCCACTCCCCGCCGATGCCCCGCAGGACCGTCAGCGCCATCTCGGCGTTGGACGCGGCCCGCGCCGGTCTGTGCCCCTCCAGATCGGCCTCGGCCAGCCGGCAGAGCGTCATGCCCTCCCACAGCCGCTGCCGGCTGTCCCGGAAGACGCTCAGCGCCTCGTGGAGCCGCTGGGTGGCGTCGTCGAGCTGCCCGGCCTGGGTGAGCGCGAGCCCCAGCGCGTAGCGGCCGTTCGCGCCGCGCAGGGAGTGCCCCAGACCGTCGTATATGTCTATGCCCTGCTGGGCCAGGGCGACGGCGCTGGACGTACGTCCTGTCGCCAGCCGGATACGGGAGAGATTGCACAGGGCGCTCGCCTCACCGGCGCGGTCCCGCACGGCCCGGAACCGCTCAAGGGAGCGCGTCAGATTGGTCTCGCCCTCGGCGTGCTGGCCCTGGAAGAGCGCGATGATCCCCCGGATGTTCGGCGCCCAGCAGCTGGGCAGCGGGTCCTGTGCCGCCTCCGCGAGCCGGTGCGCCTGTCCGGCCTCCTCGTCCGCCTCCTCGAAGCGGCCCACCATCTGGTGGACGTTGGCCAGAATCACCAGCGCGCGCGCCTCGGCCCGCTGATCGCCCGCCGCGTGGGCGGCCTTCCGCAGGACGGCGGCGGCTTCCTCGTACTGCTTGGAGTTGGCGCCGGACTCGGCCAGGTCGACGCTGGCCCAGAGGAGATCGACCGCGCGGCGCAGCGTCAGCGCGCCCGAGCACTGGCGTACGGCCGCCAGCAGGCAGTTGGCCTCCGCGTACAGCCAGTCCTGCGCGTCGTGCCGGTCGGTGAAGGACAGGCCCGCGTACGACGTCGGCTCCAGGTGGTCCACCAGGCGGTCCCCGGGGCGCTCCAGGGCGTACACGCTCGCGGCCGTCGCCAGATAGAAGTCCAGCAGCCGCGACAGCGCCGCCTCCCGCTCCGAGGGCGGCTGTTCGTCGCGTTCGGCGCAGGCGCGCGCGTAGAGACGTACCAGGTCGTGGTAGCGGTAGCGGCCCGGCGCCGCGGATTCCAGCAGCGAGGTGTCGACCAGCGACTCCAGCAGGTCCTCGGCGTCGTGCAGCGGCAGGTCCAGTACGGCCGCCGCCGCGGCAAGCGACAGGTCGGGGCCGTCGGCCAGGCCGAGCAGGCGGAAGGCGCGGGCCTGGGCCGGGTCCAGGGCGCCGTAGCCCAGTTCGAAGGTCGCCTTCACCGCGAGGTCGCCCGCCTGGAGTTCGTCCAGCCTGCGCCGCTCGTCGGCGAGCTTCGCCGCCAGGACCGAGACCGTCCAGGTGCGGCGGGCCGCCAGGCGGGACGCCGCGATCCGGATGGCCAGCGGAAGGAAACCGCACGCCGCGACGACATCCAGCGCCGCCTTGCGCTCGGTGGTGACCCGCTCCTCGCCGACGATCCGGGTGAAGAGCTGAAGCGCCTCCTCCGGTGACATCACATCGAGATCGACCAGATGCGCGCCCGCCAGATCGACCATCCTGACCCGGCTGGTGACCAGCGCCGCGCAGCCCTCCGTACCCGGCAGCAGCGGGCGGACCTGCGCGGCGTCCCGGGCGTTGTCCAGCAGGACCAGGATGCGCCGGCCGTCGAGCGTCGAGCGGTAGAGCGCGGAGCGTTCGTCGAGCGAGTCGGGGATCAGGGCGTCGGGGGTGCCGAGCGCCCGCAGGAACGAGCCCAGTACGTTCTCCGGCTCCGCGGCCCGCGTGCCCGCGCCCTGGAGGTCCACGTACAGCTGGCCGTCGGGGAAGGACGTCCGGGCCGTGTGCGCGACATGCACCGCCAGGGTGGTCTTGCCGACGCCGCCGATGCCCGCGAGCGCGGAGACCGCCATCACGGACCCCTCGATCGTGGACAGCCGCTTGCCCAGCTCCTGTACGAAGGAGACGCGGCCGGTGAAATCGGGCACCGTCGCCGGGAGTTGCGCGGGGCGCATGAAGGTGTGCGGCGGCGCGTGGTCCTCGACGGGACCGGCCAGTTCGGTGTCCGCCTGGAGGATGCGCTGCTGGAGCTGGGCGAGTTCGGGGCGCGGGTCGACGCCCAGCTCCTCGGCGAGCAGCCGGCGGGTGTCCGCGTAGACGGCGAGCGCCTCCGCCTGCCGGCCGCTGCGGTAGAGCGCCAGCATGAGCAGCTCGCGCAGCCGCTCGCGCAGCGGATGCGCGGCGGTCAGCACGGTCAGCTCGGAGACCGCCTCGGCGTGGCAGCCGACCTCCAGGTCCAGATCGAGCCGGGTCTCGGTGAGCTGGAGCCGCCACTCCTCCAGCCGGGCCCGCTGTGTCTCGGCGTACGGGCCGGGTACGGACGCCAGCGCCTCGCCGTCCCACAGCCCCAGCGACTTGTTGAGCAGCGCGCGGGCCTGGTTGCGGTCCCCGGCGGCGCGGGCCTTCTCCGCGTCCGTGGCCAGTTCCTGAGCCAGGTTCAGGTCCAGCTGGCTGGGCCGGATCCGCAGGGCGTAGCCACCGGCCTCGGTGACCAGCACGCCGGGGGAGAGCCCCTTGCGCAGGCGCGAGGCGTAGGTCCGTACGGCGGCCAGCGCCTGCGAGGGCGGCTCGTCGCCCCAGAGCGCGTCGATGAGCTCACCGGCCGTGGCGGTACGTCCGTCACGCAGTAACAGAGCCGCGAGCAGGGCGCGTTGCTGCGGTGACCCGGGCGGCACCGGCTCGCCGCCGCGCCAGGCGCGTACCGGTCCGAGCACGCTGAAGCGCAGCTCGCCGGAGTCTCCCGGCACGGCCGGAGCCCGCTGCTCCGGTACGCGCGGCCCGCCGTCACGTTCCATAGCTCCCCCTGCCCCTGCCACTGCCGGTATCGCCCTCGACAGTCTGCCTTGTCGGCGGCTGCGCGTCAGCAGTGAGTAGCGGTCTGCACAAGCCCTCGACAGGATCGGGACCGTCGTTGGCGCACGTGATACGGAGCGCCGGACGCCAGTTGACCAATACGTATTGGTATGACGGTGACCGTGCTGGTAAGGACGACGAGGAGGCAGCGGCCATGACCGATGTGATCGTGGTGGGGGCCGGTCCGACCGGATTGCTGCTCGCGGGGGATCTGGCGGTCGCCGGACACGCCGTGACCCTGGTCGAACGCCGTACGGAAGCCGTCGGAAATCTCACGCGCGCTCTCGCCGTCCACGCCCGCACGCTGGAGCAGCTGGACGCGCGCGGACTCGCCGACGAACTGGTGGCGCGCGGACATCCGGTACGGGAACTGCGGCTGCTCACGCGGACGGCGATCGATCTGACCCGGCTGCGCAGCCGCTTCCCGTACGTCCTGGTCGTCGGGCAGTACGAGGTGGAGCGACTGCTCGAACGGCGCGCACGCGAGGCGGGTGTCACGTTCCTGTACGACACCGAGGTGACGGGCGTACGGCAGAGCGGCGACGGGGCCGGGGTGGAGGTGAGGGCGGGCGGCTGGCGGGCCGAGCCGGGGGCGAGGGCGGAGGCCGGGGCGGAGCCGGGGGGCGGGGCCGAGCCGGGGGGCGGGGCCGAGTCCGGGGCGGAGGCCGGGGCCGAGTCCGGGGCGGAGGCCGGGGCCGAGCGCGGGTCCGGATCGGCGCCCGAAGGCGGCCCCGGGCTCGGAGGCGGAGCGGGACCCGGACGGGGATCCGGACCGGGAGGCGGCCCCGGGCTCGGAGGCGGCCCCGGACTCGGAGGCGGACCCGGACCCGGAGGCGGAGCCGGACTCGGACGTGGATCCGGACCCGGACCCGGGTCGCGTACGCTCCGCGCCTCCTATGTCGTCGGCACGGACGGCGCCTCCAGTACCGTCCGCCGCTCCCTCGGACTGCCCTTCCCCGGCTCCGCCGTCATCCGCTCGATGGTGCTGGCCGACGTCCGGCTGACCGAGACACCGCCCGCGCCGCTGACCGCCAACGCCGAGGGCGACCACCTGGCGCTGATCGGCTCGTTCGGCGACGGCTGGTACCGCGTCATGGGCTGGAGCCGCGCCCGGCAGCTCCCCGACAGCGCACCCGCCGATCTCGACGAGGTGCGGGAAGCCGCCCGGCGGGCGCTCGGCTCCGACTACGGCATGCACGACGCCCGCTGGATCTCCCGCTTCCACAGCGACGAACGGCAGGTGCCGCACTACCGCGTGGGGCGGGTCTTCCTCGCGGGCGACGCCGCGCACGTCCATTCCCCGGCCGGCGGCATGGGCATGAACACGGGTCTTCAGGACGCCGCGAACCTCAGCTGGAAGCTGTCGGTCGTGCTCGGGGGACGGGCGGGCGACGCGCTCCTCGACACGTACGAGACGGAGCGGCACCCGGTCGGCGCCACGGTGGTGCGTGCCAGTGGGGTCATCATCCGGTTCGCGCTGACCCGGTCCGTCCCGCTGCGTGCCCTGCGGTCGGCCGGCTCCTAACTGCTCGCCCGCGCACACCCGTTGACGGACCGTGTGATGCGTGTGGTCACCGGCATCGGCATCGCGTACCCCTCCCCGCGCGGCGCCCACCCCCTGGCCGGCAGGCGCGCCCCGGATCTGGCGCTGTCGTCGGGACGGCTGTACGAGGCGCTGCGCGCGGGCCGGTTCGTGGTGGTGGGGCCGCGCGGGGACGAATGCGTACGGTCGGTGGTGCCGGGCGACGGTCCGGTGCTGTACGCCGAGTCCGCGCGCAGCGCCACGCGTACCCTGCTCATCCGGCCCGACGGCTACATCGCCTGGGCGGCCGACCGCCCGGACCCCTCGGGTCTGCGCCGCGCCCTCGCGGAATGGGCGGGATGGACAGGACAACGGGCCGGGCGGCCGTAAGTCACGGCGGGATCCTCGCGTCCCCACCGGATCGAGGTTTCCACGACCCGGTGGACGAGGACCCGGTGGACGAGGACCCGGCGGCACGGGACGTAAAAAAGCTCTCAAGAACCCGGGTAAGAACCCCTCCCGACCACACCCTCTTCCCCCCGGCGGTCCTCGTCACTCGCACGGGTGAAGATGGCAACATCTGGTCATGGGTGGCGTGTTGGTGTGGTTACGCTCAGCGACGCAACCCAAAACCAATTCGGCCCCCGGCCGGGACTGGCATCCCGATCGAGGGCCTGACCACCCAGGAAGAAGACCACTTCCCGATGGCTTCGCAGCAGCTTAACGCGCCCTCGCGCGCCCAGTCCGGCATTCCGGCGACCGTTCCCCCGTCCGGGGTCGCCCACCAACGGCACCGGCACACCGAGAAGTTCACCGTGATCGGCAACCACCTCGCCCAGCACGAGGGAATGTCGCTGGTCGCGTTAGGTCTCGGCGTGTACATCCAGTCTCTGCCCGACGGGGTGAATGTCGGCATCAAAAGCCTCGCCGCGCGGTTCGAGGAGGGCGAGGTGACGATCGCCAAGGGGCTGCGGCAGCTGGAGGCGTACGGCTACCTGAGCCGTACGAGGGAACGCACCCCGCAAGGACGCTGGGTGACGAGGACGGTCGCGTACGACATGCCGTCGGCCCTGATCCAGCAGCCGACTGCACCGAAGCCGAAGCCCGCGCCGACCACGGCCCCGGCCCCGGCTCCCGCCACCATGTCCGCCCCGGCCAACACCCGTTCCCCGGCCCGGACTCCGTCACCCGCCCCGCCGCTTCCCGGGCCCGACCCCCCGCCACTCCCCGCCGCACTGGCCCCACCACGCGTCGTCCCCCTCCAGAACTGCGACCGCTGCGACCATGTTTTCCGCGCGCCGGAACCAGGCACCTGCCCCGGCTGCCGAGCAGCCTCACGGCCCGCCAGCTGAAAGGAAGTTCGGCCTATGGAGCTGAACAACGACGAAGACGGCAAGGCCACCCCGCGCACGCTGCTGGGCCGGAGGCTGCGACGGATGCGCGGCGACTCGGGGCTGTCACTGCGTGCCCTCGCCGAGCAGGTGGGTTATCCGCACTCCTATCTCGGCAGGGTCGAGCTGGGGGACCAACTCCCCTCGGAAGCCCTGGCCCTCGTGCTGGACACGCACTTCGGTACGAGCGGCCTGTTCGTGGATCTGCTTGAGCTCGCACAGGACACGTCGATTCCCGACTACGGTCGCGCGGTCGTCAGCAGCGAGGAACAGGCAACGCGTATCCAGGTGTTCAACAGCAGCCTCATTCCTGGTCTGCTGCAAACAGAGGACTACGCCTACGCGCTCATTCGGGAAACGCGTTCCCAGGACTCAGAGGAGCAGTTGAATGAACTCGTCGAGAGGCGTATGCGACGCAGGCGCGTTCTTGTCAAGGGTAATCCGCCACTTTTCTGGGCGATTATGGATGAGGCGGCACTCAAGCGTCCAATGGGGGGCGCAAAGTGCATGACCGAGCAAATTTCCTCCGTGCTGGAGGTGGCGCGGATGCCTCATGTCGCGGTTCAGGTGCTCCCGTTCGCTCAGGGTGAGCATCCCATGCTGGGCGGGGGCCTGAGCCTCCAGACGTTCCAGAACGGGGCTACGATCGCGTACGTAGAGAGCTTCGTGTCCGGGGGGTCGGTAGAGTCGCCCAAGAAGATCCTCAGGCTCACGCAAATGTTCGACACGGCTCGCTCGAAGGCGCTACCCGAGAAGGAATCTCTCGCTCTGATGCGCACATACCTGGGAGAGTATGAGAATGCAGAAGATTCCTGACGCGTCCGCCCTCAGCGCGTGGCGCAAAAGCAGCTACAGCAACGGAGACGGCGCCGAATGCGTGGAGGTCGCTGACGGCCTCATTGGCATCGTCCCCGTCCGTGACAGCAAGAACCCTCGCGGCGCGGCGTTGGCTTTCTCCGCTGGTGACTGGTCGTCGTTCGTATGCGCCGTCAAGCGCGGCGAGTTCCCCGCCTGAGTCAGGCGCGACCGACAGGCGCGACCGACAGGGGCGCCGCCTACGACTACGGCTCGACGATGTGCCGCAGATAGGCGTTCGGGTCGGCGAGGTAGCGGCGCCAGTGGTCCACGAGACCGAGCTCCCGCCAGGCGACCTTCCGCATGCCGTGCGCGCCGACCTCGATGATGTCCGCGCCCGGCAGGGCGGTCAGCAGCGGGGAGTGCGTGGCGCAGATGACCTGGCCGCCCTCCTTCGCCAGCCGGTCGATGTGGCCGATCAGTTCGAGGCACGAGGAGAACGAGAGCGCCGCCTCCGGCTCGTCCATGACATACAGCCCGGTGTGGAGGAACTTCCCGCGGAACGCGGCGAGAAAGCCTTCACCATGGCTGACCGAATCCGGCGCGAACCCCTCCCTGTCCAGGGCGTCCATCGCGGTCTCGGCCCGCAGGAAGAAGCCCTTGCGGGCCGACCAGCTGGCCGCCATGCGGCGCCCGCGCGCGCCCGCGTCGAACTTCATCCGCTCGCCGAGCGCCGACTTGCCGCGCGGGGACGCGTAGCGCCAGTCGTGGGAGCCGCCGTAGGAGTCCAGACCGAACCCCTCCGCCAGCGCCTCGACCAATGTCGATTTCCCCGAACCGTTCTCACCGACCAGAAAGGTCACGGGCGCGGTGAAGCGCAGCCCCTCGTCGAGCAGCTGCCGGACGCAGGGCACCGACCAGGGCCAGGCGTTCTTGTCGTACGAGGAGAGATGGGCATACGCGCGTTCGACAATCACCCGAACAGTGTCGCCCATGACGCGGAAGACGTATGGCTCCCCAGGGCCGTCACATCAGCTGGAACGCCCCCTTATTCGGTTGCCTCCGGTCGGCCCGGTTGGATAAGAAGCTCGCATGCTAAGGGGCAGCAAGGTCGGGCTCAGGGCCCGTCACGAGGACGACATTCCGATCCTGGAGGCCGAGCTCCACGCCGATGTCGCCGGCCACGCGCGGGCAGATGGTCGGCCGTGGCGGCCGATCACGCCCGGCTCGAAGAACTCGAAGTTCGCGGTGGACGACGAGGAGCAGCGGCACATCCCGTTCTCCGTGGTGGAGCTGGACGGCGGCACGCTGGTCGGCATCGCGGTGCTGTGGGACATCGACAACCACAACCGGTCCGCGCACATCGGGCTGGGGCTGCTGCCGTCCTCCCGGGGCAAGGGCTACGGCACCGACGTGGTCGCCGTGCTCTGCCACTACGGCTTCGTCGTGCGCGGCCTGCGGCGGCTGCAGATCGAAACGCTGTCGGACAACACCGCGATGCTGCGCTCCGCCGAACGCAACGGCTTCGTCCGCGAGGGCGTGCTGCGCTCCGCGGCCTGGGTGATGGGCGAGTTCCTGGACGAGGTGTTGCTCGGCCTCCTCGTCGAGGACTGGAAGCCGGCCCCGAAGGTCTAGCCTGCCGCCCCGAGCCCGAGCACTCCTGGCCTTCGCCGACGTGACCCGGGCTCGCACGGCTATCGCGCCGGACACGCGTACTCCGGGCGCACCCGGTGCGGACTGCACGCCACCAGATTGAGGGAGAGGAATCGGCCACCAGTCAGCCACCAGCCCCCCACGGCATCCTCGCCGGCCGCCAGGCGTCGTACGAACGCGTCGCGGTCGGCCGTCGGAGCGTAGGTGCCCGTAAAAGTCTCGGCATGCTGTGCCAATTGCTCGGCGTACCAGTCCGCTGCGCTATCCGGCTCGTCGAACGTCGCCTCGATCCGGGCCGCGGATTTGAGTAGCCAGTCCGCGCTTTCGAGGGGCATCACCTGGGCGGACGGGAATTCCGGGTGTCCCGCATGCGGCGCGACCGCGCCATCGTCACCGCACGACTGGCCCACGCCCAACTCGGTCAAGGCGACATCGAACTCGCCATCGACACAGCACAGTCCATCCCCGCAGGCGCCTTCACCCGTCACCCGCGCGTCACCAGATTGCTCGGCGACTTCGGCGTCAGGCTTCACGCCGCCGCGCCGTCCAGTTCGTTCTCCAAGGCGTGGGACGAGTACGCCCATGACACCCGGAGGAACAACGAATGACACGCGGTGGCATCGAACCGCGCCACGCGCGCGAAATTCGATACCCGGCCGCACACCGCTCACCTGTAGGGGGCACACCATGCGCGTGGGCATCACCGGACATCGCGGCCTGTCCAAGGAGATCGAGCAGCAAGTAAAGGTCATGCTCGCCGAACAGATCGCCACGCTCGACGCACACGACCTCGTCGGGATCAGCTGTATCGCCGACGGCCCGGACACATGGTGGGCCCAAGCCGTCCTCGACGCCGGCGGGCGCATCGAGGTCGTCATCCCGGCAGCGCGGTACCGCCAGGACCTGCCTGACTGGCATCACGCTGATTACGACGCGCTGTTCTCCAGCGCCTCTGACACCCACCACACGGGAAGGACCGAATCCACCTCGGAGGCACACCAGGCGGGAAGCGAGATCCTCGTCGGCCTCTCGGACGTCATCCTCGCCGTTTGGGACGGCCTTCCCGCCCGGGGATACGGCGGCACCGCCGATGTCGTGGCGTACGCGGCACGCGTGGGTGTACCCGTCACCGTCCTGTGGCCCGACGGCGCCACCCGATAAGGCCCTGCTCCCCACGGGCCCGGCCGACACCTGCTCGTGGTGGGTGTCGGCCGGGCTTCCCGTTTGGGCTGTCGTCACTCCCCGAGGAAGACCGGGTTCGTGAACGCCGCGAGTGCGCCGGGGAAGCCCGGTGTCGTCGGGGCGTGGCGGATCTCCGCGCGTACGTAGGTGGCGTAGGCGGGGGTGGTGCGCCATTCCACCGTGCCCGTGCCGGAGGTCGGGAGCGTGGCCGTGTGCAGGGTGCCCTGGTCGGTGACGAAGTGGGCGGTGCGGCCCGGGGCGCCGGTGACCTCCAGGCGTACCGTCACCGGTTCGTCCGCGCCGACGCGCAGGCGGTCGCCGATGCCCGCGTGCCTGCCCCGGCCGCCCGCCGCGCCGAAGGTCAGGGAGACCGACGAGGACTCGGCGACATAGCTGTGGCCCGCGCGGATCCCGGCGAGGATCGCGTCGCGGGTGAGGTCCTCGGCCAGGACGACGGTCTGCGGGGTGCCGATGGGGTCGGGGTCGCGGTGGGCGTCGCTGCTGCCCATCGCCGGGGTCCAGGGCCGCCCGGAACGCGCCGCGGAGACCAGGGTGTTGTCCCAGTCCGCGAGGGAGACCTCGTCGTCGACCGTGTACGGGCCGTTCCACACCTCCACCGCGTCGGCGTCGGCGAAGCCGAACTTCCAGTTGCAGCCGATGCAGGTGGCGTGCGGGTGGGCGGGGACGACCAGGCCGCCGGCCCGGCGGACCTCGCGGGCGTAGTGGCCGAAGCGGTTGTCGCGGGCGCGGTAGCGCCAGTCGATGAACGTACCGCCGTCCATGCCCAGCGCCACGACGTGCCCGTTGCGGGTGGTGATCTCCTCGCCGGTGAGGATCAGCAGGTCGTCACCCCACAGGCCGTCCCAGACGCTGTGCGCGGAATGCGTGTTGTGCTCGCTGGTGTTGATGAAGTCGAGGCCCGCCTTCCTGGCGAGCGCGGCGATCTCGGCGGGCGTCCGCTTGCCGTCGGAGTGGACGGAGTGGATGTGGCAGTCACCGCGGTACCACGCCCGGCCGCGCCCCTTGGCGCGCCGCGGCGGGTAGACGGGCCTGGGGGTCCTGCCCGGCGCGCCGAACCGCAGCGTGATCGTCACCTCGTACGCCAGGCCCTGCGGGGCGACGGTGTACGGGCCGAGCGCGATGTGCCAGGTGCCCGCGTTCACCGGGCCAGGGAGGTAGCCGGGGGTGGCCTCGTCGGCGCGCAGGAAGAACTCGGTGCGGGCGCCGCCGGACCAGCCGCGGAAGCCCTCGCCGCCGAGTCGCGTGCCGCGCTCGTCGAAGATGCCGATGTCGAGGGCGTTGCCCTGGGTGCCGGCCGGCATGGTGGGGCGCGCGTAGGAGTAGGCGACATGTATCTCGCGGACGCCGCGCGGTACTTCGACGGGCAGGTGGACGAAGTCGGGGGAGCCGGGCGGCAGCGTGCCGCGGACGGTTCTGGTCTGGTCGCCGGACCCGGACCCGGCGCCGGCCGCGCCGGCCGCCGTGCCGGAGGGTACGGAAGGGGTCGCGCTCGCGAAGCTCACGGTACTCAACGTAAGCGCGGCGGCGGCTCCCGTCACCAGAAGACCTCGCCGGGCGATCCCGGCGTCGTGGGGGGTGTCGTGGGTGTCGTGGGTGTCGTGGGTCTCTGCGTGGTCCTTGCACATGCCGGCGGCTCCCGAGGTGCCAAGAGGGACAAGTGGTCACAGACGCGACCACCGATTCGTGCGTTCGAACTCTGGTACCGAGCCGTGAACCAGGAAGCAAGGGAAGGGAGTCGGCAGATGGCTGAAATGAGTCAGGGACCTGGACGCGAACGGGGCGACCATGTCGGAAGTCCCGCGTCGTCGCAGGCCACGGCACCGAACGTATTCTCGGAGGATGATGACGCGCGTGCCTGAGGAATCCGGAACAGGACGACCGACGACCCCCCGGCCCGCCGGAGAGCGGACCGCCCCACCGGCCCCACCGGCCCCATCGGCACCACCCGTACCCCCGGCCGAATCGGCGACGCCGGCCCGGCCGGTACCAGCGGCGCGGCCCGGAGGAACGGCGGCCCCCACCGCCAACGCCATGCGGCGTGCGCTCAAACGGGCGCGGGACGGGGTCGCGCTGGATGTCGCGGAGGCCGCCGTGCTCCTCCAGGCGCGCGGCGACGACCTCACCGACCTCGCCGCGTCCGCCGCGCGCGTGCGGGACGCCGGGCTGGCGGCGGCCGGGCGGCCCGGCGTCATCACGTACTCCCGCAAGGTCTTCATCCCGCTCACGCGGCTGTGCCGGGACAAGTGCCACTACTGCACCTTCGTCACCGTCCCCGGCAAGCTGCGCCGCGCCGGGCACGGCATGTTCCTCTCCCCGGACGAGGTCCTGGAGATCGCGCGCCAGGGCGCCGCGCTCGGCTGCAAGGAAGCGCTGTTCACGCTCGGCGACAGGCCCGAGGACCGGTGGCCCGAGGCCAGGGAGTGGCTGGAGGCGGAGGGGTACGACGACACCCTCGCGTACGTCCGCGCCATGGCGATCCGCGTCCTGGAGGAGACCGGGCTGCTGCCCCATCTCAACCCGGGCGTCCTCTCCTGGACCGATCTCCAGCGGCTCAAGCCCGTCGCGCCCAGCATGGGCATGATGCTGGAGACCACGGCCACCCGGCTGTGGTCCGAGCCCGGCGGCCCGCACCACGGCTCGCCCGACAAGGAGCCCGCCGTACGGCTGCGGGTGCTGGAGGACGCGGGCCGCTCCAACGTCCCGTTCACCACCGGCGTGCTGATCGGGATCGGGGAATCGTACGAGGAGCGCGCCGACGCCCTCTTCGAGCTCCGGCGCGTCCAGCGGGCATACCACGGCATCCAGGAAGTCATCGTCCAGAACTTCCGCGCCAAGCCCGACACCGCGATGCGCGGGATGCCGGACGCCGAGCTGGCGGAGCTGGCCGCGGCCGTCGCCGTGACCCGGCACGTCCTCGGCCCCGCCGCCCGTATCCAGGCCCCGCCCAATCTGGTCGACGCGGAGTACGCGCTGCTCATCGGCGCGGGCATCGACGACTGGGGCGGCGTCTCGCCCCTCACCCCCGACCATGTCAACCCGGAACGCCCCTGGCCGCACATCGACGAACTGGCCGCGCGTACCGCCGAGTCCGGCTTCGAGCTGCGCGAACGGCTCACCATCTACCCGGAGTTCATCGCGCGCGGCGAGCCCTGGCTGGACCCGCGGCTGATGCCGCACGTAGCGGCGCTGGCCGACCCCGAGACCGGCCTCGCCCGCGAGGACACGCGCCCGGCCGGGCTGCCCTGGCAGGAACCCGACGAGGGTTTCACCGCCACCGGCCGTACGGATCTGCACCGCACGATCGACACCGAGGGCCGCACCACCGACCGGCGCGACGACTTCGACGAGGTGTACGGCGACTGGGAGGCGCTGCGCGAGGCCGCGGCCCCCGGCATGGTGCCCTCCCGTATCGACACGGACGTACGGTCGGCCCTCGCCCAGGCCGCCGACGACCCGGTGAAGCTCACGGACGACCAGGCGCTCGCACTCCTCCACGCGGACGGCCCGGCGCTCGACGCGCTGACCCGGATCGCCGACGAGCTGCGCGCGGACGTGGTCGGCGACGACGTCACCTATATCGTCACGCGCAACATCAACTTCACCAATGTCTGCTACACCGGCTGCCGCTTCTGCGCCTTCGCGCAGCGCCGCACGGACGCGGACGCGTACACCCTCTCCCTCGACCAGGTCGCGGACCGCGCCCAGCAGGCGTGGGAGGTCGGGGCCACCGAGGTCTGCATGCAGGGCGGGATCCACCCGGACCTCCCCGGCACGGCGTACTTCGACATCGCGCGCGCCGTGAAGGAACGCGTCCCCGGCATGCACGTCCACGCCTTCTCCCCGATGGAGGTCGTCAACGGCGCCGCGCGCACCGGTCTGTCGATCCGCGAGTGGCTGACGGCGGCGAAGGAGGCCGGACTCGACTCGATCCCGGGCACGGCGGCGGAGATCCTCGACGACGAGGTGCGCTGGATCCTCACCAAGGGGAAGCTGCCGACGGCGACGTGGATCGAGGTCGTCAGGACCGCCCATGAGCTGGGCATCCGGTCCAGTTCCACGATGATGTACGGCCATGTCGACCAGCCGCGCCACTGGCTGGGCCACTTCCGTACGCTCGCCCGGATCCAGCAGGAGACGGGCGGCTTCACGGAGTTCGTGACGCTCCCCTTCATCCACACCAACGCCCCGGTCTATCTGGCCGGCATCGCCCGCCCCGGCCCGACGGACCGCGAGAACCGCGCGGTCATGGCGATGGCCAGGCTCCTTCTGCACCCGCACATCACCAATATCCAGACGAGCTGGGTGAAGCTGGGCACGGAGGGCGCGGCGGAGATGCTCCGCTCCGGCGCGAACGACCTGGGCGGCACGCTGATGGAGGAGACCATCTCCCGGATGGCCGGGTCCAGTTACGGTTCGTACCGCTCGGTCAAGGACCTCGTCGCCATCGCGGACGCGGCGGGCCGCCCGGCGAAGCCGCGTACGACGCTGTACGGCGAGGTCCCGGAGGAGCGTGTCCGGACGGCGGCCGCGTCGGACGGACATCTGCCGCAGCTGCTGCCGCTGCTGGCAGACTGAGCGGGCCGGGAGCGTGTCTTCAAAGGAGCGCCGTTCGTCCGAAGAGCGTCGCCGGGCAGGCGGGACTTTGAAGACACGCCCTGGAACGGAACGGACACGGGGGAGTACGTAACGTGGCGCACGCGCATCAGCCGTCGATGGCCGAACTGATCGCGCGCCGCCGCAGATTCGTCGGCCGTAGCGCCGAACTGACCGCCTATCGCGACAACTTCGGCTGCCCGCCCGAGGACGAGCGGCACCGCTACCTCTTCCACATCCACGGCAACGCGGGCGTCGGCAAGACCTCTCTCGTACGGGAGATGGAGCGGACCGCCCGGGAGTGCGGCGCGCTCACGGCGTACGTGGACGAGTCCGTCAGCAGCGTTCCCGAGGCGCTGGCCGCGATCGCCGGACAGCTCGGCCGGCAGGGGCATCCGCTGAAGCAACTGGACCGGCAGCTCGCCACGTACCGGCAGCGGCGGCACGAGGCCGAGTCGGCGGCCCTGGCAGGCGCCGGTGCGGGGGGCGCCGGCGCGGGGGGCGTCGGTGCGGTCGGCGGGGAGATCCCCGCCGGGGCCGCCGGAGCCGCCGGAGCCGCCGGGACCATCGGGGCCGCCGGGACCATCGGGGCCGCCCCGTCCGCCGCGTCCACCGCCGCCGTCACCGCCGGGGTGATCGGGCTCCGTATGGTCCCGGTCGTCGGGGCGTTCGCGGACGTGGTCGACACCCAGCAGCTCGCGGCGGGAGCCGACCGCCTGCGCGCCACCCTGAGCGCACGCTTCCGCGACCAGGAGGATGTCCAGCTCGTCCTGAGACCGGACCAGGTGCTCACCCCCGTACTGGTCACCGAACTGACCGAGATCACCCGCTCCGTCCCCTGGATCGCGCTCTTCTTCGACACATACGAACGCACCGCGCCCTTCCTGGACAGCTGGCTGCGCGACCTGATGACGACCAGCACCTACGGCCGGTTCCCCGGCGCGGTCGTCGTCACGGTCGCGGGCCAGCGCCCCTTCGGCGCCGCGCGCTGGGGCGAGTTCGCGGACTTCGTGACGGATCTGCCGCTCGCGCCCTTCACGGAAGGCGAGGCACGCACACTCCTCGCGGCGAAACGGGTCACGGACGAGTCCGTCGTGGAGGAAGTGCTCAGGCTCTCGGGCGGCCTGCCCGTCCTCGTCTCCACCCTCGCGGAGAACCAGCCCGCGGACCCGGACGACGTGGGCGACCCCAGCGCGACCGCCGTCGAACGCTTCCTCAAGTGGGAGCAGGACCCGGTACGCCGGGCCGCCGCCCTCGCCTGCGCCCTGCCGCGCCGGCTGGACGAGGACGTCTTCCGCGCGGTCGTGGCCGAGGACGCGGCGGGGCTCTACGACTGGCTGCGGACACTGCCCTTCGCCACCCTCAAGGACGCCGGCGTCTCGTACCACGGCGTGGTGCGCGCCCCCATGCTGCGCCTCCAGCGCACCCGCTCCCCGCGCGGCTGGCGCGAGCGGCACACCGCGCTCGCCGCGTGCTTCGCCCGCTGGCGCGCCGAGGCGGAGGACGGCCTGCGGGCCGACGAGGTGTGGGAGAGCGCCGAGTGGCGCGCGCTGCGCTTCGAGGAGACGTACCACACGCTGTGCGCGGGCCCGCGCGGCGCGCTCCCCGGGGCGCTGCGGGACGTGGTCGAAGGCTGCCGCGAGTCCCCGGCGGCGGCCCGCCGCGCCGCGCGGGTACTGGCCGAGGCCGGTACGGACACCGACGACGAGGCGGCCCGGGAGTGGGGACGGCGGCTGCTGGCCGCCCTCGACGACGAGGAGGAAGGCGTACGGGTGGCCCTCGGCCTGCTGCTCGACCGGCCCGGTCTGGACACCCGGGGCCGCGCGGCGGCGCACACCGTACGCGGACGGGAACTGCGCGAGGCGGGCGGACACGCACAGGCGCTGGCGGAGTACGACAGGGCGCTCGCGCTCGACCCGGACGAGCCCCGCGCGTACTACGGCCGCGGCCTCACCCATCATCTGAACGGCGCCGACGAGGCCGCCCTGGCCGATCTGCGCCGGGCCGACGAACTGGCTCCGGACACGACCTGGATCCTGGCGGAGTACGGGGAGTTGCTGCGGGCCGTCGGCAGGGACGAAGAGGCCGTCGGTCTGCTGGACCGTGTCCTGCTCCTCGACCCGACCGCCGAGTACGCCCTGGCTTCCCGGGGCGTCGCCCGGCACGCGCTGGGGCAGCGCGCCGCCGCCCTGGCCGATCTCGGCCGCGCCCTGGAACTGGACTCCGAGTATCTGTGGGCGCTGGTGCGCAGAGCCCGCTTGCTGCGCGAGATGGGGGAACCCGACCGGTCCCTCGCGGATCTGGACCGTGCGGTCGAACTGGCGCCGGACAACGCCTGGGTCGCCTCCGAGCGCGGTGAAGCGCACCGGCTCGCGGGCCGGAACGAGGACGCGGAACGGGAGTTGACCCGCGCCCTGGAGCTCAGCGCCGATTACGCCTCGGCCCTGGCGAGCCGGGGGTATGTCCGCCATCTGCTGGGGCGGGATGCCGAGGCGCGCGCCGATCTGGACCGTGCGATCGCACTGAATCCCGAGTACGCCTGGGCACTGGTCCACCGTGCCTTGCTGCGGCGGAAACTGGACGACGCCGCAGGCGCGTTGGCCGATCTGGACCGCGCCGTCGACGCCGGCCCGGACCTCGTGTGGATCCGGCGGGAGCGGGGCGAGGCCCGGCTGAACGCCGGACAGTACGAGGAAGCGGTCGCCGATTTCACCGAGGCGCTGAACCAGCGGCCCGACGACGTGTGGGCGCTCGTCCTGCGTGGCAGCGCCCACCACTCCCGCGGCCGTTACGCCCACGCCTTCGCGGATCTGGACAGGGCTCTGGAGCTCGATCCGAACGGCTCGTGGGCCTATTACTGGCGGGGCAGGACGGCACAGGCCGTAGGCCGCCCGGAGGAGGCGTACGCCGATCTCGCGCGGTGCCTCGGCCTGGCCCCGGGCGCCGATCACGCCCGGCGCCGCGCGGCGGCCCTGAGCCTGCTCCTGGGCAGGCCCGAGGAAGCCCTACGGTGGCTGGACGAGCTGACCACCGCCGGCCACGACGACCTGAACGACCGCTGCGACGCGCTGCGCCGTACCGGACAGTGGGCCGAGGCGCTGGCGGTGGCCGAGCGGTACAGCGTCGAGGAGCCGGTGTACGGCACACTCCGGCGGGCCATGACGGTGACCGTGGCCGAGGGCGCGGACGCCGGGATCCCGGTGTGGCGGGAGCTGGAGCGCGTGCTGTCGGAGGCCGAGGACGTCGCGGTCGAGATGCCCGCGTACGGCGCCGTGCTGAGCGCGGCCGTACAGGGCGACTGGGAGGTGCTGGACGCCTCGCTCACCGCCCTGTTCGCCCTGGACCACGAGTGGGACGATCTCGCGGACATGGCCTGCGACCTCGAAGAGCTGCTGGGCGCCCCCGGCGTCGACACCGCCCGGCTTGGCCCCCGGCTCGCCCGCGTCGTCGCCGCGCGCGACGCGTTCGCCGCCCGCTGGGCGTGAGGCGGGGGACCACCGGAGAACGACCGCAGGATTGCGCGGGACAGACCGAAGAGAACCGGCCGCGTACTTTGGTCGGATGCCGTACCCGGCCCGCCCTCCGTAGCGTCGTACGCTATGACACCACCGTCTCCGACCGAGCCCGCCGGCTCGGGCACGTCCGCGACCGCGCGGCTCGCCGATGTCGACGCGCTGCGCGGCTTCGCGCTCTTCGGCATCCTGATGGTCAACATCCCGTTCTTCGCCAGTGGTTACACCCTGCTCGACCTGCCCGATCCGGCCCGGCTCGCCTGGCACGACGAGGTCACCGAGAACGTCGTCACGTTCTTCTTCGAGTCGAAGTTCTACCTCCTCTTCGCCTTTCTCTTCGGCTACAGCTTCACCCTCCAGATCGACTCCGCCGCCGCGCGCGGGCTCGGCTTCCGCCCCCGCTTCCTGCGCCGGCTCGGGGCGCTGTTCCTGATAGGTGTCGCCAACGCGGTCCTGCTGTTCTACGGCGACATCCTGGTCACGTACGCCGTGCTCGGCCTGCTGCTCTTCCTGGTGCGCGGCATCTCGCCGCGCCGCGCGCTGTGGGTGGCCGGGATCATCACCGGCACGATCGCGCTGCTGTTCCTGACCGTGGCCGTTCTCGTGGCCGTCATCGACGGTGCCTCCGCGACCGCCACCGCCTCGGAACAGGCCAGGATGCTCGCCGACGGACGGGCCGGCACGGAGGCGATGCGCGGCGGCGCCGGGTCGGTCATCGGCGAGCGGATATCCTCGCTGGGGACCGCGTTCCCGCTGATCTTCTTCTTCCAGGGGCCGCTGGCGTTCTCCGCCTTCCTGGTGGGGCTGGCCGCGGGCAAGCGGCGCGTACTCGCCGACCCCGCGCGGCACGCCGGGAAGCTGCGGCTCATCCAGCTCATCGGCTTCCCGGTGGGGCTCGCGGGCTCGCTGTTCTACACCTTCGGCGGCCACGACAACCTCTTCGCCAACGCCGCCCACCTCATCACCGCGCCCTTCCTCACCGCCGCGTATGTCGCCACGCTCCTGCGCGTGTTCAGGACCGCGCGCGGCGCGCGGCT
Source organism: Streptomyces sp. NPDC039430 (assembly GCF_055639435.1). Lineage (NCBI taxonomy): Bacteria > Bacillati > Actinomycetota > Actinomycetes > Kitasatosporales > Streptomycetaceae > Streptomyces > Streptomyces sp. NPDC039430. The sequence goes on from NZ_JBVKAK010000024.1 coordinate 97,185, forward strand.
GGCCGAGGCACTCGCCAGGCCGGGACGGATGGCGCTGACCAACTATCTGAGCCAGTCGCTGCTGTGCGGTCTGATCTTCACGGGGATCGGCCTCGGACTCATCGGCCGCGTGCCGTACGCGCCGGTCGCCGCCATCGCGGTGGTGATCTTCTCCGTACAAGTGGTGTGGAGCGCCTGGTGGATGCGGCGGTTCCGGATGGGCCCGGTCGAGTGGCTGCTACGGGCCGCCACCCAGTGGGAGCGGCCCGCCATGCGGCGGCGCGAGAGCCCCGGCCGCACCCCGGCGTCCGTATGACACCGGCGTGATACGGGCGTGATGCCGGCCTCCGGGAGGGACAGGGCGGCGGGCACCACGTAACCATCACGAAACCTTCGCGGTGGGGCCCGGCCGCCCAAAACCGACCTGCCGGGCGACCGCCGCCCATACCGCCCCACCCTTCCCCGTCATCCCGAAGCGCGCTCTCAACCCGCTGTTCCCGGTCGATTACAGTGCTGCGCAGTTGGTGCGGGCCGCTCGGAGGCACAGGGGAGGGAGGGGCGCGTGAGCACACCGTCCGGAGCCATCTGGGGCCGTGCCGAACAGCAGGATTTCCGCAGCCGGGTGCGGGGCTGTCTGCTCGGCGGTGCCATCGGGGACGCGCTCGGTGCCGGGGTCTCCGCGCTCACGCTCGACGAGATCAGGGCCGCCCACGGGGACGGCGCCGTGAACGACTTCGTGCCCGCCTTCGGCCGCCGCGGCGCGGTGAGCGCCGCCACGCAGCTGACCCTGTTCACCGTCGACGGGCTGATCCGCGCCCAGGTCCGCAGGGACACCGGCGCCTGGCATCCGCCCACCGATGTGCACCGCGCGCATCTGCGGTGGGCGGCGACCCAGCGGGACTGGGGGCCGGATCTGCGCCGCAAGGACGCCGGCTGGCTCGCCCAGGAGGAATGGCTGTACGCGCGCCGCGACCCGACCATCTCCTGTCTCACCGGGCTGGGCGACACCGTCATGGGCACGCTCGACAAGCCCAAGAACACCATCGCGCGCGACTCGGGCGCCCTCGTACGGTCCGCGCCGTTCGGGCTGCTCGTGGGCTGGGAGCCGCAGTTGGTGTGCCAGCTCGCCGTGGAGTGCGCGGTCCAGACGCACGGCTCCCCGGGCGCGTATCTGTCGGCGGGGGCCTTCGCGGTGATCGTGCACGCGCTGGCGCGCGGCGAGACGCTGGACGCGGGCGTGCGGCGCGCCCTCACCCAGCTCACCCCGCGCCCCGGACACCAGCCCGTCTCGGACGCCCTGCGACAGGCGCTCGGCGCCGTACGGCAGGGGATTCCGGGCCCGGAGCGGATCGCCGCGCTCGGCGAGGGACGTACCGCCGAATCCGCGCTCGCCGTCGCGGTCTACTGCGCGCTGGTCGCCGAGGACATCCGCCAGGGGCTGCGCCTGGCCGTCAACCACGACGGCCCCTCGGCGGCGACGGGCACGCTCTGCGGCGCGCTGCTCGGCGCGCTCCACGGGGAGACGGCCCTGCCGCCCGCCTGGCTGGCGGAGCTGGAGGGCCGGCCCACCCTGCTGGAGATCGCCGACGACTTCGCGATGGAGATGACCCAGGGCCCGGCGCTGCACAGCCCGGGTGCCACGGCCGCGGGCTGGCTGATCCGGTATCCGCGCGGCTGAGGCGGCCCGCGCCGGATGCCCGGCGCGGGCCGCCTTCTCAGCCGTCCGAGCGCTTCTTGTCGGTCGTCGTCTCCGACGTCCCCGTGGATTCCGTGGTCTTCGCGTCGCCCGGCCCCGCGGGCGCGGGCACCCGCAGCGAGGCCGCGGTCAGCCCCGAACCGTCGCCGTCGCCCTCCCCGTTGATCCGGGCCAGCAGCACTTCGGTCTCGGGCGACTCCTCCGGCTTCAGGAAACCGATCGTGATGTAGAGCACCAGCGAGACCGCGAGCGGGATGGAGACCTGGTACTGGAGGGGCACACCGCCCTCGACGCTCCAGTTGATGGGGTAGTTGACCAGCCAGAAGGCCACCAGTCCCAGCGCCCAGCTGACCAGCGCCGCGGTCGGCCCCGACCTGCGGAACGGCTTGAGCAGACCGAGCATGAACGGGATCGCGATCGGACCCATCAGCCCGGCCACCCACTTGATCACGACGGTGATGATGTCCTTGAACGTCGGCGAGTTGACCTGCGTGGCGATCGCCATCGACAGCGCCAGGAACGCGATCGTCGACAGCCGCGCGGCCATCAGCCCCGCCCGCTCCGACCAGTTGCGCGCCGCCTTCGAGACGACGGGCGCGATGTCGCGTGTGAAGACCGCCGCGATGGCGTTGGCGTCCGAGGAGCACATGGCCATGGTGTGCGAGAAGAAGCCGACGATGACCAGGCCCAGCAGACCGTGCGGCAGCAGCTGTTCGGTCATCAGGGCGTACGAGTCGGACGCGTCCGGCTTCTGCGCGTCGACGAGCAGCGGCGCGCACCACATCGGGAAGAAGAGGACCAGCGGCCAGACGAGCCAGAGGATGGCGGAGAGCCGGGCCGAGCGGGTCGCCTCACGGGCGTTGGCCGTCGCCATGTAGCGCTGGGCCTGGTTCCACATGCCGCCGTTGTACTCGAACATCTTGATGAAGAGGAAGGCGAGCAGGAACGTCACGGTGTACGGCCCGGCGGTCGGGTTGGCGTGTCCCTCGGGGAGCTTGTCCCAGACCGTCCACAGCGCGCTGAAGCCGCCGAGCTTGCCCATGACGGCGACGAGCATCGCGATCCCGGCGAAGAGCTGGATGATGAACTGCCCCAGCTCCGTGAGGGCATCGGCCCACAGACCGCCGACGGTGCAGTAGATACCGGTGATGACACCGGTGATGAGGATGCCCTGGTTCAGCGACATCCCGGTGAAGATGGAGAGCAGGGTGGCGATGGCCGCCCACTTGGCGCCCACGTCCACGATCTTCAGCAGCAGCCCCGACCAGGCGAGCGCCTGCTGAGTCTTCAGGTCGTAGCGGTTCTTGAGGTATTCGAGCGGCGACGCGACATGGAGCCGGGAGCGCAGCCGGTTGAGCCGGGGCGCGAAGAGCTTGGCTCCGATCCCGATGCCGATCGCGATCGGCAGGGACCAGGTCACGAACGAGGTGACGCCGTAGACATAGGCGATGCCCGCGTACCCCGTGAACATCACCGCGCTGTAGCCGGACATGTGGTGCGAGATACCGGAAAGCCACCAGGGCATCTTGCCGCCGGCGGTGAAGAAGTCGCTGACGTTGTCCACGCGCTTGTGCGACCAGAGCCCGATCGCGACCATCACACCGAAGTATGCGATGAGCACGATCCAGTCGAGGCTGTTCATGTGCCCCCTCCAGGGGTCCGCCTTGTGAACGTCGAGTGCTCTTCGTCAGTTCGTCCGGTCGGCGCTTCCCCGTGCGGGAGCGGGGACTTCGGGGATTGAACCGCCTGGCGCGGCGGCCGGTCAAGGCCTTCTCGGTCATAGATGTGAACTCAAGTCAGAAAGCCGAACGATTTTACTCGTTCTTGACCTGCGGGGGCGTTGTCGTGGCCGTGACGGCGCCCACACGATGAGCGAGCACTTCGTCAGGCTTCGGTCACACAACGAAATGACCGCAGGGGATGCGGGTCCCATGCGGCCGGGAGAGGGGGTGGGGAACGGAAGGGAAAGGGAAGGGGATACCGGACGCCGGGCACGGCCGAGCCCCCTCGGCCAGGACGGCGGACCGGTCGAGAGGGCTCTGTCAGTGCTGCGGGTGCAGGGTGCCGAATGACCTCAGCCGAGGTCGAAAGCGCCCTTGTTCATTTCCTGTACGAAGGCATTCCATGAAGTGGGGACGAAGGAGATCGAGGGCCCTTCGGGGGCCTTCGAATCCCGGACGGCAATGGTCTGGACGACGGGGGACTTGACCTCAACGCACGCGCCGTTTCCGCCGGAGTACGAGGACTTGATCCACGTGTCCGTAGCGCCCTGAAGAATTGCCATGTTCGCTCCGGTTCCGCAATGGGGGTGAAATAGCGCCAACTTCCTGCTGGCATGATCGACGCTACTAGCCCCACTCCAAGGGCGGGACGGGCGTTCACTCGTCCTGATGGCTTATCCCCGGGGGGTCTTCCGCATCCGGGTAGCGGAGGTGTACCTTCCCCTCCCTCTGGCCGGAAAAGTCGGCGTACTCGACATTCCGTGCAAATGCCTTGGTGGCGGGCCTCACCGGAGCGGCCGACCGGCCGCCGGCGTTCGTCATCGGGAACCGGCAGCCGGTATACGGCTCGAAGGCCCGCTAGCGGGCGTATTCCTTGGCGATATCCGCGATGAACTGCCGGGTCTGATCGGCATTCAGCGCCTGCGCCCGCAGATGTTCGTACATCACGCTGTAGCGCTGTACGTCATTCGCCTTCTCCAGATAAAGGTCGCTCGTCACGCCCTCGATGTAGACCACGCTGGAGTCCGAGGCGTCCGGGAATTCGAGAATCGCGTAATGCCCGGTGATCCCGGGATGGGCGCCCATGTCGAAGGGCAGCACCTGCACGGTCACATGCGGCAGCTGTGACTGCTCGACGAGGTGCTCCAACTGCTCGCGCATCAGCTGCCGGTCGCCGACGCGCCGGCGCAGCGCCGCCTCGTCCACCACCGCCCACAGCCGCAGCGGGTCGTCGGGCGTGTTGATGCGGTCCTGCCGCCGCAGCCGGACCCCGACGCGCTTCTCCACGTCGAGCACGGGGGATTCGGGCAGCGCGCCGTTGATGAGCGCCTCCGCGTACGGCCGGGTCTGGAGCAGCCCCGGGACGACCTGGGGCTCGTACACGCGCAGGGACGCCGCGTCCGTCTCCAGACCGATGTAGACGCTGTACGGGATGTCGCCGAAGGCGTGCCACCAGCCCTGCTGGCGGGAGTCCTTGGCCATTTGCATCAGCGAGTCCACGATGCGCTGGTCCTCGACCTCGTACACCCCGCAGAGGTCACGGACATCGCGCTGGCTGATGGAACGGCGGCCGTTCTCCAGACGGCTGATCTTCGACTGGGAGACCAGCAGGCGCTCCGCCACCTCCTCCGCCGTCATGCCCTTCAGCTCGCGAAGCCGGCGCAACTCCTGGCCCAATCTGCGTCGCCTGACGGTGGGATTGACGTTGGACGCCACGGAAACTGCACCTCCGGCTGCGTAGCTGTACGTATCTACTGCTCAGCAGACTGCCACCAAATGCCGTGACTGCGCTGGAAAATGGCCACAGAGGCCATGGGGCCCGGTCTGCGCGGTTCCCCGCGCGCCGGTGCGAGCGCCCCCGCGCCGGGGCGGACTCCTGTCCGCCCGGCCGCCCTGCCGGGGCCCCGGTCCGCCCCGATCCCCCCGCCGGGCCGCCTACAGGCCGTCAGGGGCCCGCCATGGCCCGTCAGAGGGTCGTCGGCGAGCCGTCAGCGAGCCGTCAGAGAGCCATCAGGAGGCCGGACGCGCGACGCGCGGGGCAGTCAGACTGGTGTGGTCTGACTGCCCCGCGCGTTGTGTGCGGCTCCCGAACCGGTTCTGGGGACGTCGGTGCGGCGGACTGCTGTGTGACGGTTCCTGCGGTTCCCGCGCGTCGTGCGGGGGTTCGGGGTCATGCGGGTGTGCGGGTCGTTCAGTGCGCCGGGACGCGGGCCATGCCGCCGTGGTGCGGCTGCATCGGCACGGCTCCTGGCGGCCGTCCGCCGCCCGGGGCGCTGGGGGCGCCCTGGGCCGGATTACGGCGTGGCTGTGCGCCCACGCCGTTCTGGACGTCCATCACGGCGTGCGCCACGAGCCCGCCCATCGGGTCATGCCGAATCAGGTCCCGGAGCCGGGAGCGCGACGAGCGCCCCTCGTTACCGGGGTACAAGTGCTTGCCGAGTCCGACCGCGTGGGCCAGCGCGGCGAGCGCCGCGGTCCGCGGGTCCGGCGGTACGCCGGTGCGGATCGCACTGTCCAGCCGGGTCCTGATCTCCCGGCTGATCGCCGTCTCCGTCGCCTGGTAGCGAGTCGTCGGCAGCACTCCGCACATCTGGCCCGCCACGGCATGCACCATGCCGCATCGCTCCAGATGCGAGAGATAGGTCTGGCGCAGCCCCAGTCGGGGCCCGCCAATCCAGTGGACGGCCCGGACCGGGCTGCCGCGTCTGCGCAGCAGCTCCAGTGCGGAGTCCAGAGTCGGATCTCCGGTCGGCCGTGGCATCACCACGGCGATACGATCCCCGTCAGGGGCTATCCGTCCTGCCAGAGCCAGCTCTACTAGCTGTGCTCCGGCCAGGCCGAGGTCGAGCGACTGCGGCTGCGCTGTGGTACCCGTGGCCGGGTCCAGAGCGAGCAACAGAAGCTCCTCCGGAATTGTTCTGCGGCTCCTGCCCATCCATGCCTCCCCGCGTGGATGAATGACAGGGTGACCCCTCTCACATTGGTCTGTCGAGAGTGCCTGGGTGCTTTGTGCGGGAACCGTTATGTATGTCGTTCTCGTCTAGCACGTTGACCGAGGTCTCAGAGCAGGACACTGATAGATGCTTCGGACAGTGCGGTACGTCGGATGAGACATGAAGGAGACACGGTGGCGGGCGAGTCCCCCGGCAAGTCGGATCAGCGGAAGTCATCGGGGGAGACGGCTCCGGGAGAGCGGGACCCGCGGCTCGCGGTCTTCCGCGAACCGGCGACAGTGGCGGCGGACACGGCGGGGCGGGCGGAGCGCGATGACTCCGGCTCGGCGGTGTCGACGAAGGTCGCGATCGCAAATCGCACAGAGGAGTCCACGGAGCCCGAGGCGGCCGAGGGCGCGCGGGAATCGGACGGTGGACGCATAACTCCCCCCTCCGGGCCGCGGAAGGCCGAGCCCGCGAAGGCGGAGAGCGAGGACGAGGGGGAGGGCGACGGCGCCAGCGCCCCGAAGGGCGGCGACCCGGAGAAGTCCGTGTCCACCGATATGGACGCCGATACGGACGCGGACGCGGACGCCGAACCGGATGCCGGCACTACCGCGGCGAAGGCCGACAAGACCGACAAGGCTGACGAATCCAGCAAATCCGGTGAATCCGGTGAATCCGACAAGGATCCCAAGGGGGGCAAGGTCCCCTCCTGGGCCACCACCGCCGAGGACGACGTCAAGGCGGACGCCAAGCCCGACTCCAAGCCCCACTCCAAGGACGGCGCCAAGAAGGCCCAGGGGACCGGCTCCAAGGACGCCGGCACCGGCTCAGGCACCGACGACACCCCCGCCGCCGACGCGGAGCCCGTCGACCAGCCCACGGCCGTCTTCAGGGCGCTGCCCCGGCCCGCCGTCGATCAGCCCACCACCACGCTCAAGGTGCCCGGGAAGCGCGAGGAGAAGTCGAAGGCGGGGGAAAGGGCCGCGGAGAAGGCCGAGGCCGCCGGGAAGCCCGCCGGGAAGGCCGAGTCGGCCGCCGAGCGGACCAGTACGTTCGTACCGCTGCGCCGGGACGACACGCCGCCCGCCGCCGCTGCTCCGCCCCGGGCGTCGTACCCGTCGCCGTCCTCGACCGCGCCCACCGTGCTTCCCGAGGCGGCCGAGCGGACCCGGCAGCAGCCGATGCCGCCGATGCCGCCGCTCGATCTGCTGGCCGAGCTGACCAACAAGCCGGCCCCGCCCGAGACTCCGGTCCGCACAGCCGTCCGGCGGGTCAAGATCTACACGCCGTTCGCCCTGCTCCTCCTGGTCGTCCTGGCGGTCGTGCAGGCCGTACGGCCGCTCCCGGCGCCCACGCTGGCGCTCTCCGCCGACCCCACGTTCACCTTCGAGGGCGGCAAGCTCGACATGCCGTGGCCCGATGAGGGGCAGGGCGGCGTCGAGGTCGAGGGCGTCGGCATGATCGGCATGTACGGGCAGCAGAAGCCCGCTCCGATCGCGAGCGTGGCGAAGGTGATGACCGCGTACGTGATCCTCAGGGACCACCCGATCACGGGCGAGCAGGTGGGCCCGAAGATCGAGGTCGACAAGAAGGCGGGCGAAGAGGCCAACCGCCCCGACGAGTCGACCGCGCCCATAAAGGAAGGGCAGCAGTACACCCAGAAGCAGATGCTCCAGCTGCTGATGATCCCGTCGGGCAACAACGCGGCCCGGCTGCTGGCCCGTTGGGACGCGAAGTCCGAGCCGGCGTTCGTCGAGAAGATGAACGCCGCCGCCGAGGACCTCGGCATGACGAACACGACGTACACGGACCCGAGCGGTCTTGAGTCCTCCACCGTGTCCACCGCCGCCGACCAGATGAAGCTGGGCAAGGCGGTCATGCAGAACGATGTCTTCCGCGAGATCGTGAATCTGCCCCAGGTCAAGATCCCGGGCATCGACAACCTGATCATCAACAACAACTCGATCCTGCTCGAACCCGGCGTGAGCGGGATCAAGACCGGCTCGTCCACCCCGGCCGGCGGCAATCTGCTGTGGTCCGCCAACACGATCGTCGACGGCCAGAACCGCCGGATCATCGGCACGGTCATGGGCGCCCAGCAGGGCGTCAAGCTCTGGGACAAGCTGGAGCTGTCGATCCAGAACAGCCTCAAGCTGATCAAGGCCGCCCAGGACGGCGTCACCTCCGCCACGGTCGTCAAGAAGGGCGATGTCGTCGGGTACGTGGACGACGGCCTCGGCGGCCGGACCCCGGTGGTCTCCACCAAGGACCTGAAGGCCGTCGGCTGGGCGGGGCTCCAGGTGAAGCTCCACCTCGGCGAGGGCAAGGAGACGGTGCCGCACTCGGCCGCCTCCGGCACGGTCGTCGGGGAGGTCACCGTCGGCACCGGCGCGGGCAAGGTCTCCGCGCCCGTGGCGCTCCAGGGTGACCTGGCGGAACCGGGCTTCGGCGCGAAGCTCACCCGCATCGGCTGACCCGCCGGCCACACGCCTCAAGGCCCCTCGTGGGGCATGGCGGCCGGGGAAGGCGCCGGAAATGGCGTCCTCCCCGGCCGCCGTCACGTGTTAGCGTCCCGAAACGGACTATCTGCATGAGGCACCCGCTCGGTCGGCCGTCCGGGCAACCGCCGGACGCGGGGACGGCGTCTCGCAGAATGTCGGGGGTCGGCACACCGGGTGGGACAACGGTGAGACGGAAAGACGTGGAGAGCCGCAGTGACCACCACTGAGCCGACGCACGCCGACGGCGCCACCCCGCCCGGCGGCGTCACCTCTGCCGACCGGCGGGACACCGCCGGGCCGCGAATACGACTGCCCGCGCAGCGCGGCGGCGGTGAGCCGCCCGAAGGCCCCCCGCGGTGGGCGGCTCCCCGGCGGTGGGTGGCCCGGCATCCCGTTCTTTCCACCACAGCCGTCGCCGCCGTCACGCACGTGGTGTGGTTCCTCTTCTTCGCCAACAGCGGCGGCGACATCGCCGCGCAGGACGCCTGGGCCGAGTTCGTCGGCCGGCACCCGGACTCCGCGTACAACCTCGCCTGGTACGGCGGGATGCACCCGGTCTCGTACAGCGTGGTCTCGCCCTATCTGATGTCCGTCCTCGGCGTCCGTACGACGATGATGATCGCCGGGACCGTCTCCGCCGCCCTCACCTCACTGATCCTCGTGCGGGTGCGGGCCGTCCGTAACCCGGTGGCCTGCTCGCTCGCCGGGGTCTTCGCGTTCCTCTGCAACGCCCTGTCGGGGCGGGTGACCTTCGGCCTCGGCGTGATGTTCGCGCTCGGCGCGGTCGCGGCGGTGTTCTGCTGGCCCCACCGCTGGCGGACCAGGCGCTGGGCCAAGGCGATCGCCGCCGCCCCGCTCGCCGGTCTCGCGACCGCGGCGAGCCCGGTGGCCGGGCTGTTCCTCGGAGTCGTCGCGGCGGCGCTGTTCCTCAACAAGCGGCGCCCCGGGGCGTATGCGCTCGGTCTTGCGCCGGCCGCCGTGGTGGCGCTCTCCTCCTGGCTGTTCCCGTTCTCCGGTACGCAGCCGATGTCGGTGGGGACGGCCTCGCTGCCCTTCCTCTTCGCGGTGCTCGTGTTCGTACTCGTGCCCAGGGCGTGGCGTACGGTCCGGGCCGCCGCGGCGGTCTACGGCGTCGGGGTGCTGCTGACGTATGTGATCGATTCGCAGATCGGGTCCAACGTGTCCCGGTTCGCGATGGTCATCGCGGGCGTGGTGCTGCTCGCGGCCCTGCCGTACACGGCCCCCCGGTCACGCCGCTGGTACGCGCTGGTGGTCGCCTTCGCCGGGCTCAACGTCTGGATAGGGTTCAAGGGCGTCGACGACATGGTGCGTACGGCGCCCACCGCGTCCTGGACGCGTGAACTGGCGCCGCTGGTCAATCAGTTGCAGCGGACCGGCGCCGAGAAGGGCCGGGTCGAGGTCGTCCCCGCCAGGAGCCACCGCGAGGCCTCCGCGCTCGCCCCGTACGTCAATCTCGCCCGCGGCTGGAACCGCCAGGCGGACATGGAGCGCAACCCGCTCTTCTACGACGACACCCTGACCGCCGAGAGCTACCGCGGCTGGCTGGACCGCTGGGCCGTGCACTACGTGGTGCTGCCCAAGGGCAAGCCCGACTCCGGCGCGGGCCTTGAGGCCGAACTCGTCCAGAAGGGGCTGCCCTATCTGAAGCACGTCTGGGGCGACTCCAACTGGCAGCTCTTCGCCGTCAAGGACCCGATGCCGCTGGCCGATCCGCCGGCCACGGTGGACCGGGCGGGCGCGGGCGAGCTGACGATCCATGTGAAGTCGGCGGGCCGGGTGCTGATCCGGATCCCGTACTCGCCGTGGCTCGGCCTCGTCGACGCGGAGGGCACGAGCGTGCCGCCCCCGGAGGAGACCCCGGCGTCCAAGGCGGACAAGGACGGGCCCAAGGTCTACACGAACCCCAACGGATGCCTGCTGAAGGCCGAGACGAACGTGGAGGGCGACGAGTGGACGGAACTGCTGGCGCCGCGCCCCGGCGTCTACCGGCTGGCCGCGCCGTACCAGCTGCCGCGCGGAACCACCTGCCCGGAGGAGCTGCGCTGAGCCCGGCTACGGCCTGGAGCCCGCGTACGACCTGCCGGGGGTCCGTCCGTCCCGTCAAGGCCTCACGGCCGGACGGACCCCGCGCCCGTCCTCAGAGGCGCTTGGCGCTGCGCAGCGTCGCCGCGTAGTACCCGTTGCCGTCCAGGCGTGACGTACCGCCCTTGTCGCCGATCGTCGGGCCGTTGACCTCTTCGCGGCTGGACACGAAGATCTGGTGCCCGTCCGTGTCATTGCCCATGTACATCCCGACGTGGTCGAGACGGTTCTTGGTCCGCGCGTCGAGCTTGAAGAAGACCAGGTCGCCGGGTTGGAGCACGCTGATGGACTTCGGCCGTTCGTAGCGCGGCTCGGGCCCCGACAGCTTGATGACGTCGACGCCCGCGTCGGAGCGCGCCATGCCGTTGGCGGTGCGCGGCAGTCCGTCGCCGGCGACGTCGGAGACCATCAGCGGATAGCGGCCCCGGTAGCCGAACACGGTCCGGATGAAGCCCGAGCAGTCGATCGCGCGGTACCGCGCGGACTGCGGCTGCTTGGTGGTGCCGTCACGGAAGGTGTACGGGATGCCGAGGTAGTCGTAGAAGTCGGACTGTTCGAGGCGGTAGTCGTTGCCCTCGCTGCCCTCCGGGTTGACCGGCCCGAAGGCGGCGTCGCCCGCGTACGGGACGCCCTCGTCGTCCTTCTTGATGGGCGCGCCCTCGACGTACTGGAAGGCGAACGCGAAGAGGTCGTCCTCCTCGCTGCCGTAGTACTCCTTGAACCAGTCCTTGAACCACTTCTCCTTCTCGGCGCCCTTCTTCCACGTCTCCGGCATCAGCCGTACCCAGTTCTCGGTGACCACCCGGGACTTGGTGTTCGTCGGCTCGTCGAAGGTACGGCTGGGGCCGGTGAGGGTCGCCGTACGCGCGTCGTCGGTGAAGGTGGCGAGGATGTCGCCGTCCCCGCTGCGCAGCACCGAGCGTTCCGGGTTCTTCAGCCGCTCCCAGGTCTGCTCGCCTGCCGTGCTCCCGTTCCCGGACGTCAGCGCCGGGATGTCGGTGATGGCCTGGACTGCGGGCGCCTTGGCCTGCTCGTCCTTGCGGAGTTCGACGGTGAGATAGGCGCTGCCTGCCAGCAGCGCGAGGACCGTCGCGGCATGCAGGACCGGGCGGCCCCGCTTCTTGGACTTGGCACTCATGACGATTCGGCTCCCGTGGGTGGGCTGGTCAGGCTGACGGCAGGGCGCCGAGCAGGATGCCGGCGGTGAGGACTACATAGGCCGTGAGCGTGACCGTGCCGGTGGCGAGGATGGTCGCGCCCTTGGGCTGGCGTACGAGCTGGTAGGCGATCAGACCCGGGACGATGAAGCCGAGCGTCTGGTTCGCGTACAGGAGAGGGAATTCGAGCGAGAGCACGATCATCACGGTGCCCTGGAGGAGCACACCGATCATGACGACCGCGGAGAACAGGCGCTTTCCGTAGAGGATCACGAAGCGCTGGACGAGCAGCGTGGTCACGTACGTCAGGACGGTCACGCCGACGACCATGGCGGCGCGCTGGAGGTCCTCGACGAGGGTCAGCGCCAGCCAGCCCGGCGTGATCATGCCGCCGGGGGAGAGATTGGTCGTGAGATAGCAGATCAGGGAGAACATCAGGCCCAGACCGATGCCGATCGCGGCGATCTCGGGGGTGAGGACTGCGGGGATCAACGGGGTTCTCCTGGGTTCTGCGGCGCCACGGAGTGCGAGGGGTTCGGGGAGGGCGGGAGCTGCGGGTGCTGCGGCTGCTCGGGGTGGTGCGGCTGCTGGTGGGGCTGCTGGTGGGGCGCGGGGTGCGCGGAGTCGTGCCGCGCGGGATCGCCGGAGCCGTACGGGTCCTGCTGCTGGGCCTGTGCCTGCTCCGGCATCTGGACCGGTTCGAACAGGCCGCGCTGGCGCGGTGGTCCGGCGGCGGGACGCTGCTGGTAGCGCTGCTCGTACGCCTCCGGGTAGGGCTGGAACGGGTCGAGGCGCGGCGCGTAGCGGGCCAGCGCCACCGTCTCGTCGTGACGCGGGTGCTGCTGCTGGGGCTGCTGCGGGGTGGTCCCGGGGGCGGCGTCGGCGGAGACGACCGGAATGGCGACGGTGTCCGACGCCTGGCCCTGACCCTGGCCCTGTGCCCGCCCCTGCGCCTGTGCCGGGATCTGGGGCTCCGCCGTCCGTACGGGAGCGGGCGGGTCGGTGGGCCCGTCCTCCGGGTCCGGTGTCTCGTCCGGCGGCAGCTCCGCGAGGTGTTCGAGCAGCAGCTCGCCCTGGCCGTGGATGTTGCCGATCGCGACCAGTGAGGAGTCGGGCCCGAGCATGCCGAGCAGCTCGCGCATGAACTCCTCGGGGTCGCGCTTGTCGCCGCCCAGGTCGACCGCGCGCGAGCGCCATTCGGCCGGGATCGCGTCGATGGCGCTCTTGGCCGGGTGGCCGATGACGAAGACCTTCTCCGGCTGGAGCTCGGGGATGATCTCGCCCATCTGGCCGTTGCGCTCGACGCGATCGGGACGGCAGTTGATGACCACGTGGAGCGGACGGTTGATCGCGCCCAGGTCGAGCAGCTGGTTGATGTTCATCAGCGTCGACTCGGGGTCGTTCGCCGCGAAGACGTTCGCGAACCGCAGCCGCTTGGCGTCCGGCGTGAGGTAGCGCTCCACGGAGAGGACACCCGGGTCCGGCGGCGCGTCGTACATCCCCTGGAGCGCGGTCTCGCGCTCCACGCCCAGCAGTTCGGCGACCTTCAGCGCGATGGCCACGTTCTCCTTGAACGTGAACCAGCTGAAGCCGCGCAGCTCCTCGTCGGAGACCGTCTCGGGGTCCGCGTAGATCAGCCGGCAGTTCCGGGCGTCGGCCTCCTCCTGGAGGATCGCGAACCGGTCCTTCTCCGCGGTGACACAGATGCCGTCCTCCGGCATGGAGCGGGAGAGCGAGCGCGCCACGTCGTCGAGCGTCGGGCCCATCTCGGCGAGGTGGTCCTCACGTACGTTGCACAGCACGCCGATCGTGGACCGGATCAGCTTCGACTGGTTGATCTCCTGGAGCGCCGGCATGACGGCCATGCACTCGATCACCAGGGTGTCCGGGTTGTACGCGGCGGCCCGGCGCACGATTCCGATCTGCTCCACCACGTTGGCGATGCCGAACTTGCGGTAGACGGGCTCCTCGGTCGCGTCCGGGTGGATGAACCGGGCCGCCGTACCGGTGGTCTTGGCGACCGTCACCAGATCGCCACCGCGCAGCGCGCCCGCGCACAGCCGGGTGATGGAGGACTTGCCGCGGATGCCGTTGACCAGCACCCGGGTGGGGATGCGGTTCAGGTTGGTGAAGTGCCGTCGCTGTTCGACGAGTCCGGCGACCAACAGGATCGCGCTGCACACGAGCAGCACGAAATAGAGGAAGAGCACGGTCGGTCAGATCCTTTCGGCGAGGGCCGGCGGCGCGCCTTCGCGCCTGCGCTGCTCCTGAAGCTGCTGGCGCAGCAGTTCCAGGGAGCGTGCGATGGCCCCGACCTCGTCGTGGTGGCGCGGGTAGAGGACGGTGCGGCGGTCGCCGTCGGCGAGCGTCTCGGCCTGCTTGGCCAGTTCGCGCAGCGGGCGTACGACCACGATGTGCAGCCAGCCCAGGCAGGCGG